>NZ_SMLB01000017.1 GCF_004349105.1 Jiangella aurantiaca | reverse complement strand
GGGTTCGGGGTGGGGATCGGGATCTCCGGCGGTCAGCAGAACGTGATCGAGCGGAACCTGATCGGCGGGAACACCACCGCCGGGACGCTGATCGGCAGCGCGGAAGACGTGCCGTCGCTGGACAACCGGTTCGTCGGCAACACGTTCACCGAGAACCGGATCGACATCGCCGACATCTCGACCGAGCGGGCGCCGTCGACGGGGACCTGCCTGGACGGCAACGGGTTCGCCTCGGTGCTGCCGGACGCGATCGCGACCGCGGTCTGCCCGGCCGGAACACCGGCGATCTCGGGGGTGACGTTGACGGACGTGCCGCCGGCGCCGCCGGGGGTGCCGTTCCTGGACGTGACTTTGCCCGAAGCGCAGCCCGGCCTGGAGGGCGACCTGACCGCCGTCCCCGAACCGCTCCCGGAGACCCCAGAACGGCCCGCCACCGACGGCCTGCCCGTCCCCGACGCCGGGCTGCTCGCCGACCGCTCGGCGCTCTAGCGGCGGGGGACCTGCCGGTCGCGGTCGCCGAGCGTGGCCGCGACGAAGGCCTCCCGCGGATGCTGGACCGACAGCAGCGACACGATGTCGCGTCCGTAGAACAGTGCCGCCGCCCAGACGAGGGCCACGCGGACCTTGCGCTCCCACGTCGGGACCGCCAGCACGTGGTAGCCGCGGTGCATGAGCCAGGCGAGCAGCCCGGTGATGACGATGCGGCGGTACTGGAAGATGCCCTTGCCCAGGCCGAGCGTGGCGACCGTCCCGAGGCTGTGGTGCACGTACGGCTTGGTCTTGCGGCCGCGCAGGTCGGCGACGATGTTCTTGGCCAGCCGCTTGCCCTGCCGGACGGCGTTCTGCGCGTTCGGGACGACGTACGCGCCGGGCAGGTCCGACGCGAGATCCGGGACGGCGGCGTTGTCGCCGGCCGCCCACGCGTCCGGCACCGGCGCGTCGTCGGTGCCGACCCGCAGGTCGGCGCGGACCTTGAACAGGCCCTGCTCGTCCACCGGCAGGTCGGTGTGGTTCGCGACGACCGGGTTGCTCTGGTTGCCGGCGGCCCAGATCAGCAGGTGGTTGTCGTACTCCGTGCCGTCGGACAGCACCACATGCCCGCCCTCGGCCGACACCAGCTTGGTCTCCAGGTGCACGTGCCCGCCGCGCTTCTCCAGGTGCCGCACGACCCAGTGGCCCGGCTCGTCGGTCACCTCCGGCAGGATCCGGTCGCGCACCTCGACCAGGTGGAACGCGAGGTCGTCGACGCTGAGCTCCGGGTAGTGCTTCAGCAGCGCGGTGGCCAGCGACAGCAGCTCGCCGAAGCCCTCGACGCCGGTGAAGCCGCCGCCGACCACGGTCGCCGTCAGCAGCTTCCTCCGCTCCGGCCCCGGCGGCAGCGCGGCGGCCCGCTCGAACGCCGTCAGCAGCCGGTCGCGGATCGCCACCGCCTCCTCGACGTGCTTGAGGCCGATCGCCTCGTCGGCGACCCCGGGGATCGGGAACGTCCGCGTCACGGCGCCCGCCGTCACGACGATGACGTCGTAGTGCAGCTCGCGGTCCGGAGCGTCGGCGGTGCTGACGGTCGCCGTGCGGTTCGTGTGGTCGATGTTCACGACGCGGCCGGCGATGAGGTGCGTGCGGCGCAGGTGCCGGCGCAGCGACACCGCGACGTGCCGGGCCTCGACCGAGCCGGCTGTGACCTCGGGCAGGAACGGCTGGTACGTCATGTACGGCCGCGGGTCGACGAGCGTCACCTCCGCCTCGTCCCGGCGGAGCTTCTTCTCCAGCCGCCACGCGGTGTAGAACCCGGCGTACCCGCCGCCCACGATCAGGATCCTGCGCATTTCGCTGCCTCCTCGTGCTCTCACCCTGACGACGGCGCAGGGGTCGGTTTCGTGACAGTTTCCGGCGGCGGTGTGACCGCCGGAACAGTGGTCAGCGCGGCGGGGCGGCGGAGGTGCGGACGACCAGCTCGGCGGGGCGGGTGACGAGGACGGGGTCGGCGCCCGCGTCGGCGGGGTTGAGCATGCGCTTGAGCAGCAGTTCGGTCGCCTGTTCGCCGACCCGGACGGCGTCGCTGTCGATCGTGGTGAGGGCGATGCCCGGCAGCTGGCCGACGGTGACGTTGTCGAAGCCGACGATGGACACGTCGTCGGGGACGCGCAGGCCGAGGTCGGCGCAGGCCATCAGGCCGCCGAGGGCCATGGTGTCGCTGGCGAAGAAGATGCCGGTCGGCGGCTCGGCCACGTCCAGCAAGGAGCGGGCGGCGGCCCGGCCGCCCTCGAAGCTGGACTGGGCGGTGGCGACCGGAGCGTCGTCGCCGGCCTCCAGCTCGAAGCCGCGGCGGCGGTCGGCGAACGGCTTCACCGACAGCTCGCCGGCGACGTGGCCGATGTGCCGGTGGCCGAGTGAGCGCAGGTGCCGGACGGCCGTCCGCGCGCCGGCCAGGCTGTCGACGACGACGGTGTCGGCCACCAGCTCTGGCAGGTCGCGGCTGGCCAGCACGATCTGGATGCCCCGCCGGCGCAGGTAGTCGATGTGGTCGCTCTCCGACCGCACGGCCACCAGCACGACGCCGTCGACGCGGCGGTGCGCCATGGAGCGGATGATGTCCAGCTCGCGGTCCGGGTCGTCGCCGGAGCTGCCGAGGACGAGCGTGTAGCCGGCCGCCTCGGCCGCGGTCTGGATGCTGGCGACGAGGTCGGGGTAGAACTGGCTGCGGATGTCGGCCACCACCAGCCCGATGGTCGACGTCGCACTGCGGGAGAGGCCGCGGGCCAGCGGGCTGGGCTGGAAGTCCAGCTCCTGGATGGCGGCCCGGATCCGCTCCCGGGTCGATGCCGCCATCGCGTAGCCGTGTGCGCGGTTGAGGTACTTGGAGACGGTCGCCTTCGTGACGCCCGCCCGGTCGGCGACGTCCTTGATGGTCGGCCGCCGGGTGTGCTCCGGCGTGGCGTCATCTCGCATCGTCTTCTGCACGTTACTGAAAGTACTCGGGCTCCATCGCCCTGACGTCCTCGACGAGCACGTCGAACGGGATCCGGTCGAGGAGGTCGCGCCGGACGTCGACCCCGGGCGCCACCTCGAGCAGCCGCAGCCCGCTTGCGGTGAGGTCGAACACCGCCCGCTCGGTGACGTAGCGGACCCGCTGGCCGCGGGCCACCGACTCGCGCGCGCTGAACGTCACCTGGGTGACGGCGGGGACGAACTTCGGGTGCTCGCCCTCGGTGACGACGCGCAGCTCACCGCCGCCGACACGGACGTCGAGGCCGCCCGCGGTGAACGTCCCGCAGAACACGACGGTGGCGGCGTTCTGGCTGATGTCGACGAAGCCGCCGGTCCCGACCACGCGCGAGCCGAACTTCGACACGTTGACATTTCCCGCGGCGTCCACCTGGGCGAACCCGAGGAACGCGATGTCGAGGCCGCCGCCGTCGTAGAAGTCGAACTGCGCGGGCTGGTCGAGGATCGCCTCCGGGTTGGTCGCGACGCCGAAGATCACCCCGCGGGCCGGGATCCCGCCCACGGCGCCCTGCTCGATCGTCGTGGTGAACTCGTCCAGCCGGCCCTCCTCGGCGGCCACGGAGGCGATGCCGTCGGCGATCCCGACGCCGAGGTTGACGACGTCGCCCGGCTCGATCTCCGACAGCGCCCGCCGGGCCACCACCTTCCGCGCGTCCAGCGGGAACGGCGGCATCGTCGACACCGCGGCGCGCAGCTCGCCGGAGAAGGCCGGGTTGTACTCGTGCGTCACCACCTGCTTCTGCCCCGGATGGTGCACGACGACGTCGACGCAGATGCCGGGCACGGCGACCAGCCGCGGGTCCAGCGTCCCGGCCTTCGCGACCTGCTTCACCTGCGCGATGACGAGGCCGCCGCGGTTGCGAGTGGCCTGGGCGATGGCCAGCATCTCCAGGCGGGCGCCTTCCTGCTCGAAGGAGAGGTTGCCGCGCTCGTCGGCGGTGGTGCCGCGGATGAAGCACACGTCGAGGCCGAACGCCGGGTAGAACAGCCACTCCCGTCCGGCCAGCTCGACCACCTCGACCCGGGTCTGCGGGCTGACGTCGTTGAGCCGGCCGGCCTCGACCCGTGGGTCGCAGAACGTGCCCAGCCCGACGTGCGTCACGACGCCCGGCCGGCCGGCCGCGATCTCGCGGAACAGCTGGCTCATGACACCCTGCGGGAAGTTGTACGCCTCGAATTCGCCGGCGACGGCCATCGCGCTCATCGCGGGCGCCATGCCCCAGTTGCCGGCGACGACGGAGCGCACCAGCCCGCGCTGGGCGAGGTGGTCCATGCCGCCGCCCTGGCGGTCGCCGATGCCGGTGGTGTGCACGAGGTCCAGGCCGCGCGGCGATCCCGTCTCGCGGAACCGCCGGCCGAGCGCCGCCAGCAGCGCGTCCGGCTCCAGCAGCCCGCCGCCGGAGCCGCCGACGGCCAGCGTCTGCCCGTCCTGGACGAGGTCGGCCGCGGCCGCCGCGGACAGGAACCGCGGACGTCCCCGTCTGCTCACGCCATCACCCCGCCGCCGTTGAGGTGCAGCGTCTGCCCGTGCAGCAGCTCCGCGCCCGGCCCGGCCAGGAACACGACGGCCGGCCCGACCTCCTCGGGCGTCCCGAGCCGGCCGGTGACGGAGTCGCGGGTGCGGGCGTGCACCCACTCCGGCGTGGCGTACGGCCGCACCATCGGGGTGTCGATGGGGCCCGGCGCGATCGCGTTGACGCGCACCCGCGGGCCGACCTCGCGGGCCAGCGCCTTCGTGAAGCCGAGCACGCCTGCCTTCGCGGTGGCGTACGCGACGTAGTCGACGGCGCCCTTGACGGCCAGCTGCGACGAGACGTTGACGATGCGCCCGTGCGTCTGCAGCATCCCGTGCAGCACGTGCCGGGTGACGACGAAGACACCGTCGAGGTCGACGCTCAGCGTGCGCCGCCAGTCGGCCAGCTCGGAGTCGACGATGCGCACCGGCTCCATGAACCCGGCGTTGTTCACCAGCACCGTGATGGTGCCCAGCTCCCGGCCGACGACGGCGACCGCCTCGGCGACCTGGTCCCACGACGTGACGTCGGCCGCCACCGTCGTCGTCCGCACCCCATGGGCCGCCGCCAGCTCCCGGGCCAGCGCCGTCGCCGCGTCGGGTTCGTCCAGGTGGTGCACGGCGACGTCGGCGCCGGCCCGGGCGAGGTCGCGGCAGATCGCTGCGCCCAGCGCGCCGGTCGCGCCCGTCACCAGCGCCACCTCGCCCGCGAGCGAGCCGGTCATGCGCCCACCCCCGCGGGCAAGACGGCGTCGGAGTCGAGGAACGCGGTCAGCGGCTCGCCGCGGGCCAGCATCCGCAGCGCCCGCCGGCCGAGCATCGTCTCGTGGATCTCGCTGGTGCCGTCGAAGATCTGCGTCACCTTGGCGTCGCGGTGCATGCGGTTGACGTCCTCGTCCGCGACGATGCCCAGCGCGCCGTGGATCTGCATCGCCTCGTCGGTGTGCCGGCGGGCGGCGTCGGAGGCGAACATCTTCGCCATCGACACGACGTCCTGGTCGCCGCCGCCACCCAGGGCGAACGATTCGGCGGCCCGCCGGGTCAGCTCCCGGGCGGCGCGGTAGTCGGCGGCCATCCGGCCCAGCTTGCGCTGGATGACCTGCAGGTCGCCGATCGGCCGGCCGAACGCCTGCCGGGCGTTCGCCCGCTCCAGCCCGGCCAGCAGCGCACCGCGCAACAGCCCGCACGCGTACGCGGCGGCGTCGATGCGGGCCATGTTGAGGCCGTCCATCATCCCGGCGAACCCCTCGACGTCGAGCCGGTCACCGCGCGGCACCCGGACGCCGCCGAACAGCAGCTCGCCGTTGGGCATGCCACGGAACCCGGACAGCTCCGGCCCGGGCCGCCCGGACGCGCCGGGGGAGGACATGTCGACGACCAGCGCGACCATCGGCGCGTCGCGGTCGGCGCTGCCGACCTTGGCCAGCACGATCGCGACGTGCGCGACCGGCGCGAAGCCGACCCAGCACTTGTGCCCGGTGAGCAGGTAGTCGTCGCCGTCAGGCACCGCGACGGTGGTCAGCGCGCGTACGTCGGTGCCGGCCTCGGGCTCGGTGATGGCGAACGAGCTGTACGTCCGCGCGGCCAGCGTCGACGCCACCCACCGATCTCTCAGGTGTGGCGGCGCGTACTTGGCCAGCAGGTACGCCGACAGCCGCGCCCCGGCGACACCCAGCGCCACCGCCGGGCTGGCCGCCGCGATCCGCTCGGTCACCTCGCGGGCGAGGTCCATCCGCGTCACGTCCAGCCCGCCGGCGTCGTCGTGCACGATGCCCTGCAGCCCGAGCGCCGCCGCGTCGGCCAGCAGCTCCGGGAAGAACGCCGCCTCGGCATCGATGCGCCGTGCCGCCGGGCGCACCCGCGTCTCGACGAAGTGGTCGACACCGTCCAGCATCACGCGTCTCCTTCCGAGGGGTAGCAGTAGAGGACGTGCGTCCCGACGAGGCACCGCTCGCCGTCCTGCGTGGTCGCGGTCATCGCCGCGAACGCCTTGCGGGCGGCGAGGTCGAGCCGCTCGATCACGTAGTCGACGGTGACGGTGTCGCCCAGGTACACCGGGTGGAGGAACCGGACCCGGTCGTAGCCGTACGAGACGGCCGTCACGCCGTGCGCCTCGCACAACTGGGCCGCCGCTGTCGACGTCAGCCCCAGCGTCAGCACGCCGTGCGCGATGCGGCGGCCCTGCGGCCGCGACCGCATGTACTCGTCGTCGACGTGCTGCGGCGCGAAGTCGCCGGTGATGCCGGCGAACAGGCCGACGTCGGACTCGGTGACGGTCTTGCGGAACGTGCTGCGCGCGCCGACCGGCGGGAACCACGAGGCGGTCATCGCGGCACCTCCACGACGCCGTCGGCCAGCAGCTCGGCGGCGTCCAGCCCGAGCTCGGCCAGCAGCTCGGCGGTGTGCTCGCCGAGCAGCGGAGCGGGGCGCCGGGCCGGCAGCTGCTCGCCGTCCAGCGTGATCGGGTTGCCGACCAGCTCGACGGTGCCGGCGACCGGGTGCTTCACCTCGAGGCGGCGCCGGTCCCACCGCACGTACGGGTCGGTGGTCATCTCGCGGTGGTCGTTGACCGGCGCGCACCACACGCCGGCCGCGTCGAGCACGTCCAGCAGATCTTTGGCCGGGCGGGCGGCGACCAGCTCGCCGACCAGCGCGTTCAGCTCGTCCCGGCTGGCCGTCGCGGCCTCCTTGTCCGGGAACCGCTCCAGCAGCTCCGGCGCGTCCAGCCCGTCGGCCAGCGCCTCCATCGTGGTGAGCGAGATCGCGACGTAGCCGTCGGCGGCCGCGTGCACGCCGTAGGGCGCCTCGATGTAGGCGCTGCCGGGCGCGGTCGAGCGGCGCGGTGGCTCGCCGGAGTTCACCGTGGCAACCACCTCCTGCACGGTCTGGTGCAGCATCGCGCCGACGAGGTCGACCTCGACCAGGCGGCCGCGGCCGGTGCGCTGCCGCTCCACCAGCGCCGCCGTCGCGCCGAGCGCCAGCATGGTCGCCGCGTGGACGTCGGCCACGAAAGGGCCGGCCGGCGTCGGGGCGTCGCCGGCGGTGCCGGTGAGCCAGAGCGCGCCGGTGCGGGCCTGGGCGAGCAGGTCCTGGCCGGGCTTGCGCGGGTCCGGCACGCCGGCGCCGTAGCCGCTGGCGGTGCAGTAGATGAGTGACGGGTTCACGTCCCGCACCCGTTCCCAGCCGAGGCCCAGCCGCTCCATGACGCCGGGGCGGAAGTTCTGGATCAGCACGTCGGCGGTCCGGATCAGTGCTTCGGCGACCCGCAGCCCCGCCGGGGTCTTGAGGTCGACGGCGAGCGAGCGCTTGTTGCGGTTCATCGCGAGGAACTGGGCGCTGACTCCGTTGAGGAAGGTGGTGCCGGACTGCCGGCCGCGTTCGCCGGTGCCCACCACCTCGACCTTGATGACGTCGGCGCCGAGGTCGCCGAGCATCTCGGCGGCCCACGGGCCCTGCATCATGTGAGCGAAGTCGAGGACGCGGACGCCGTCCAAGGGGAGGTTCGGCATGGTGCTCACCTCCCGTCGAAGACCGGCGCGCGCTTCTCCAGGAAGGCGGCGGTGCCCTCCTGGAGGTCGTGCGTGGCCAGCGTCTCCTCGACCAGCGCCGTCAGCGCCCGGCGGACCCTCGGCAGCCCGGCGGTGACCAGGTCGTCGTTGAGGAACCGCTTGGTCATCCGGATCGCGTGCGGCGACGCGGCGCGGATGCGCTCGACGGTGCCGCGCACCTCGTCCTCCAGGTCCATCGGCGGGACGACCCGGTTGACGATGCCGAACCGGCGTGCCTCGGCAGCGTCCAGCCGGGGCATCTCGTAGGCCAGCTCGCCGGCCAGCTTGCGGCCGCTGACGTGCGGTGCGACGCCGACGGCGACGGTCGGCCAGGCGCCGATGCGCCCCTCGGGCAGGCTGAACGTCGCGTCGGCGGAGGCGATCGCGAGGTCGCTGACCAGCACCAGCTCACAGCCGCCGCCGAAGGCCAGCCCGTTGACGGCGGCGATCACCGGATACGGGTGGGTGGCGATCGCCTCGATGGTCCGGTACAGCCCGCCGATGAAGAAGTCCATGCCGTCCTCGGGCGTGGCGTGCTGCTGGAACGTGACGATGTCGTCGCCGGCGCAGAAGGCCCGCCCCGTCCCCGTCAGCACCACCGGGCCGGGCGCGTCGTCGACGGCCCGCGCCAGATGGTCCGTGATGGCGCGCCAGCCGGACAGGTCGAGCGCGTTCAGCTTCTCCGGGCGCTCGATCCGGATCCAGGCGGTTCCCTCGCGGACCTCGTAACCGACGTACATGCATTTCCTCTCTGCGGCGATCTACTTGATGGCTCCCGCGCCCCAGCCCGCGACCAGGTACTTCTGGACGAACAGGAACGCGATGAGGACGGGCAGGTTGATGAGGACGGCGGCGGCCATCAGCAGCGGCCAGTCCTGCAGGCTGGCGTTGTAGAGGTCGTGCAGCGCGATCGGCAGCGTCTTCAGGTCGTCCTGGGTGATCAGCACCCGGGCGAACAGGTAGTCCTCCCAGGCCAGCAGGAACGTGAACACCGCGACGGCGATCAGCCCGGGTACGGCCTGTGGGAACACGACGTACCACGCGCTCTTGACCCGGTTGGCGCCGTCGACGAACGCGGCCTCCTCCAGCTCCGCCGGGATCGCGCGGAAGAACGGCTGCAGCAGCCACAGGCTGAACGGCACGCCGAACGATGCGTACGCGAGGATCATGCCGAGGTGGCTGTTGATCAGCCCGGCCTCGCGGAACATCCCGTACAGCGGGACGACGATGACGATCGGCGCGAACGTGTACGCGTAGAGGATCGCCGTGCTGAACGCGCGGCTGCCGGGGAACGGGAACCGTGTCAGCCCGTACGCCGCCAGCGCCGACACCGCCACCGACACCACCGTCGCGCCGGTCGCGATGATCAGGCTGTTCCTGGCGTAGGTGAGGAAGTTCGTGGTCTCGAACAGCCGCTGGAAGCCACCGAAGTCAGGCGCCGTCGTGAAGAACGTGGGCGGGTACGAGAACAGCTCCGTCCCCGGCTTCACGGAGGTGAGCGCCATCCAGTAGAACGGGAACCCGTTGATCGCGACGAGCGCGACGATGCCGACCACCAGGTACCAGCGAACCCGGGCCAGCCGGTGCAGTGCGGTGCTCATGCCGTCTCCTCCCGCTCGCGGTAGAGCGTGCGCAGGTAGACCGTCGTGAAGACCATGAGCAGCACGAACAGCACCATCGCGACGGCGGCGCCGGAGCCCAGGCGGGCCTCGCCGAAGATGCGCTGGAAGGTCAGCACGGGCAGCGTGCGCACCTCGGTGCCGGTGCCGGCGAACAGGTACACGACGTCGAACTTGGTGAACATGAACATGAAGCGCAGCAGGATCAGCGTGTACAGCACCGGCTTCAGTTCCGGCAGCACGATGTGCCAGAACCGCCGCCACGCCCCGGCGCCGTCGACGGTGGCCGCTTCCACCGTCGACGGGTCGATGGTCTGCAGCCGGGCCAGCACGCTGATGACGATGAACGGGGTGAACATCCACACGGACACCGCGATCAGCGACCAGAAGATCAGGTTCGGGCTGAGCAGGTTAGGCGGCTCCGAGCCCGGCCAGACCTTGTCGACGAGCCACGAGTAGGCGCCGGTCGTGGGGTCGAGCAGCCAGCGCCACACCAGCGCCACCACGATCGACGGCACCATGTACGGCGCCAGCGCGACCAGCCGGACGACGCCGCGGCCGCGGAACCGCTGGTGCAGCAGCAGCGCGATCAGCACGCCGAGCACGAGCTGCAGGCCCACCGTCAGGCCCGCGTACCAGACCGTCGTACGTACGCTGTCCCAGAAGTGCGGCGCGCGCAGCAGCGCGACGTAGTTGTCGAACCCGACGGAGCTGAACTTCGGCAGGTAGGCGTGGGCGTCGGTGAAGCTGAGCCGCACCAGGTAGGCGATCGGCGCCGCGATGACGCCGAGCACCAGGAAGAACGCTGGGCTGAGCAGCAGCGCACCCCAGAACCAGCCGGGCATCCGGCGGCCGCGCCGCGGCGTGGTGGTCGTGCCGCCGCCGGTGCGGGGCGGCCCGGCCGTCGTCGTTCGCGTCAGAGACATCGTCGTTCCCTTCGCGCGGTCGGTCGTCAGTCGTCGTAGAGGGGGGAGAGCAGTTCGTCGGCGCGGGCCTGGGCGTCGGACAGCGCCTCGTCGATGTCCTTGTCGTTCTCGACGACGTCCATGACCATGTCGACGAGGATCTCCGAGCCGTAGAGGTCGCTCAGGTACGGCAGCTCCAGGTCAGAGGGCTGCGTGACCATGAGCGGGTAGGCCCGGCCGGACTGGAGCATCTGCCGCTGCAGGTCGATCCAGAACCCCCAGTTCTGGACCTCCGGCAGCGCCTGGTACTCGGGGTCGTCGAAGAGCGACGCCCGCACAGGCAGGAGCTGTGTGGGCACGGAGCCGATCCAGCGCAGGTAGTTCTGCCGCTCGAAGAAGAACTCCAGGAAGTCCGCGGCGGCCTCGGCGTCGGGGGAGTCCTTGAACACCACCCACGGCTCGGCGTCCAGCTGGGTGATCCAGTCGTCGCCCGACGGGCCGACCGGCCGGTTCGGCGCGACCTTGATGTCCTCGCCCGGCACCAGCTCTGGCGCCTGGTCCTCGAACGTATACGTCGCCCGGCCGAACGAGAAGATCGTGGCGGCCTCGCCGAGGGCCAGCGCGCTCAGGCTGTCCGCGTACGTCTGCGACGACCACGCCGGCGACAGCGCGCCGCTGTCGCGCAGCTCGACCCAGTACTCCAGCACCTCACGCATCTGCGGCGTGTCGATGGTGACGTGCCCGTTCTCGTCGAACAGGCGCCCGCCGTTGGAGCCGAGCCAGAGGTACACCTCCTCGTTGACGTTGTGCGCGGCGTCGCCGGCCAACATCAGCCCGTACGCGTCGTCGTTGGCCTCGGACACCGCCTTCCACTGCTCGACGGAGTCGTCCCAGGTCTCGAGGTCCTCCGGGGTGCCGGCGCCGGGCGCGTTCGCGTACAGGTCGGCGCGGTAGACGACAGAGTCGGTGCCCCACGCGTGCACCACCCCGTAGTCGTGTCCGTCGGGCAGCGCGAACATCTCGCGCAGCTGCGGCAGGTAGTCGTCGCCGAGCGAGTCGACGACGTCGTCCAGCGGCACCAGCAGGTCCTGCGAATAGAGCGTGCGGACGAACATCGGCTCGACCTGGGTGATCTCCGGCAGGTCACCGGCGGCCAGCGCCGCCTGGAACTTCACCTGCAGGTCGCCCCAGCCGACCGACTCCTGGGTGATCGTCACGCCCGGGTTGGCGGCCTCGTAATCGGCGATGATCTCGTTCAGCGCCTCGACGGTCGTGGGCGTCGACTCGGTGTGCCAGACGGTGATCTCGACCCGGCCGTCGTCGGCGGTCGCGTCACCGCCGCAGCCGGCGAGCGCCAGCGCCAGCGACGCGGCGGCGGCAGCGACGGTGCATCGGCCCTTCGCGCGCATGTGGCCTCCTTTGGCGACATCGTGCGGTGTGGGTTCACATGGATGGAAACCGGTATCCGCCGATGATGGACACCGGTTTCCGTCCTGTCAACACCTCGTCATGTCATACCCGGTCACAGAGGTTCGGGTGTGGCGTTGACGTTCGACGCCGATCGCCGCCGTGGCCGTCGCCGTCGTCGCGACGCGATGGTCGAACAGTCCGGCGAGGGCGGCGGCGCGTACGACGCGGTGCTGCTCGGCCACCTCGTCTACGAGGACGGAGATGCCGACCGGGTCGACGACACTGTCACCGAGCCGTTCGCACCGCTGCTCGACGACGGAGCGTCGCTTGTGCCGGTACTGGGTGCCGCTGTTCGACGAGTACGACGTGCCGCTGGTGCTGGCCGGCCACGACCACGACTATCAGCGGTCGGAGGTGCTCGGCGGCGTCCTGTACGTGGTGTCGGGGGCGGGCGCGAAGCTGCGGCCGACCGGACACGCCGACTTCACCGCCGTCAGCAGCGCCACTCTCCACTACGTCGACCTGCTGGTCTACGCCGACCGCCTGATCGGGCGGGCCATCGACCACTCGGGCGCACTGGTCGACGTCTTCGCCGTGCCGCGCTAGAGCTCAGCCCGGCGGGCCGGCGCCTCGGCCGTCCGGTGGCTTCCCGTACCGGTGCCCGGTGGGGCTGGTCCAGCGGGTGGTGCCGTCGGGTGCTCGTTGGACGGTCCAGTGGCCGTGGTGTTTGAGCAGGTGGTGGGTGGTGCAGAGGGTGTGCAGGTTGTCTGGTGACGTCGGCCCGCCGGCGGTGAACGGAACGATGTGGTCGAGGTCGCAGCTGCGGGCGGGTCGGTGGCAGCCCGGCGTGCGGCAGGTCCGGTCCCGGGCGGTGATGAACTCGGCCAGTGCCGTGGTGGGCCGGTAGCGGGTGCGGCCGAGGTCGAGGAGTTGTCCGGTGCCGTCGGTGCGGAGCCAGCTCCAGATGCCTTCGGTGGCGAGGGTGCGGGCGACGTGGGCGGGGATGGGTCCGTAGCCCTCCAGCTCGCCGGGTTCGTCGCCCAGCCCGGCGAGGGTGGTGAATGGGACGGTGACGTGCACGCTGATCGGTCGCCGCCGCGGTGTCGTGCCGTCGGCGCAGCCGGTGAGGAAGGCCCAGCCCAGGTCGGCGAGGGCGTCGGCGCGGCGTTGGTCCGTGGTGCGGGCCGGGCGGCCGGCGGCGGCGTCGGCGCGTTTGGCGTCCGCGGCGGCGGCGTTCAAGGCGGTGTCCAGCGCGGTGGCGTCCTCCGCCGGCAGCAGCGCCTCCAGGTGCGCCATCCCGTCCGACGCGGGCGTCACGCACACGTAGCGGCGGTCCCTGGCGGCGCGGTTGCGGTCGGCGGTCTCCACCGGCGCCTGCTCGTGCAGCAACTGCTTGATCAGCTTCCGCAGCGCGACCGAGTCCAGGTACGGCGCCTCCGGCAGCACCGCCGCCTCCACCCGCACCCGCACATCGGGGTCCTGGCCGCCGAGCTCGTCGGTGATCACGCGCGCGCGCCGCAGATCGATCACCCCCGACGACAACGCCGCATGGGTGTCGGGGAAGTCGGTGACCAGTTGCACGCCGTGCCCGACCTGGTTCTCCGCCTGCCGGGTCGTGAGCTGACAGCGTGCGGCGATCTCCACCGCGGTGTTGGTGACCGCGTTGACTGAGCGGTACCCGGTCTCATCGGGGCGCATCTCCGGCCGCGACGCCAGCTCCGCCGACGCGGCCGCCTCACCGGCGGCGACCCACGCCGCCAGCCGCGCCCACCCACCGATCGCCTCCACCAGATCAGAGGCGTCCGCCCTCGACGGGTCGGAGGCCGCGAGCAGAGCGGCCAGCTCCGGCCCGGCCGGCACCTGGTCGAAGCCGGTGATGGTGGGGGCGGGTTCGGCGGTGCACAGCTCCCGCAGCAGCACCGGATCGATCTCCGCGACCGGGTCGAACGGGTCCACCGGCATCCAGTCACCGAGCCGCGGATGCCACGCCACCAGCTGCCCCGTCACCGGGTCGACACCCGGCGACGGAGCAGTCAGCAGCGCTTCTTCGAACATGCACACCACCCTACCGACACCCACCGACAAGGTCAGTTCGCCCGCGCCGACCAGGCCGGAAAGGTCAGCTCACGCCTCACTGAGGTCGAGGACGTCGCGCAGCCGCACGAGACCGTCCACGATCTCCGGGGACCGTCTCAGGCGCCGAGCGCGACGCCGGATTCGCCGGTCTGGACGAGGAAGGTGAACGCCTCCTCGAAGTACAGCTCGATGGTGTCGGCGTCGTGGGAGAGGTAGCCGATGGAGAGATCCTGGGCGAGGTGCAGCTCGTAGTCCCCGCCGCGGGCCGACAGCAGCAGGCCGCCGTCGATGGCCGGGGCGAAGACGATCTCGCCGTCGTGGAGGACGCGGGCGACGTGCTCGCGGATCGGGTAGCCGTGGTCGGTAGTCTCCTCGACCGCGGTGTACAGCTCGGCGGACAGCAGCAGGCTGTACGGGCCGCCCACGCCGGCGAGCCGGAGGGTGGTGAGCGCCTGGGCGGCGACGTCGGGGAGCTCGCGGACGTCGCCGGGGAGGGTGATCGGCGCGTTGGTGGTGCCGGCGACGATGCCCTCGATGCCGGCCGCCGCGAAGCCGGCGACGATGGCGCGGTCCTCGGCGTACGCGATCTTCTTCGCGGCGTCCTTCACCGGCTGCCAGTCGGCGTCCTTCGCGCCGCGCTCGACGTCGTCGACGGCCTGACGGTCGACGTTGAACGGGACCCGCAGCTCGACCACCGGTCGGACCTCGCGGCTGCGCGCCAGCACGCCGTCGCCGGGGCCGTCCAGCGTGCGCAGATGCCCGGTCCCGACCCCCTGCAGGACGTCGTCGCCCGGGCCGATGACGTCGACGACGCGGCGGGCGGCGACGTACTGGACGAACGTGCGGCGCGCCTCGGCCTCGATGTCGGCCCAGGCGGCCGCCGAGATGGGCGCGAGTTCCCGGTGCAGGTTGTTCATGAGTCGTCGCTCCTCTTGAGACTGCCGACGTTCAGGCTGCCGTCGGTCGCGGGCGTCGGACTGGGCGGATCGGCGAGGCCCTCGAGGAATTCCACGGTGGGCACGTAGAACAGCGCGCCGGTGACCGCGACGGAGAAGTCGAGGATGCGGTCATAGTTGCCGGGCGGCCGGCCGACGAACATATTGACGAGCATCTGCTCGATGACGTCGGGGTGGGCGGCGTAGCCGATGAAGTAGGTGCCGAACTCGCCGGCGCCCGGTCGCCCGAACGGCATGTTGTCGCGCAGGATCTCCAGCTCTTCGCCATCGTCGTCGGTGATCGTGGTCAGCGCGACGTGCGAGTTGCTCGGTTGCTCGGCGTCGGACAGTTCGATGTCGGACAGCTTGCGGCGGCCGATGACCCGCTCCTGCTCCTCGACGGGCAGCGCGTTCCAGGCGTCCATGTCGTGCAGGTACTTCTGCACGACGACGTAGCTGCCGCCCTCGAACCCCGGCTCGTCGGAGAGGACGGCCGCGGCCGCCGCGGCGCCGGTCGGGTTCTCCGTCCCGTCGACGAACCCCAGCAGGTCGCGCTGGTCGAAGTACCGGAACCCCGGCACCTCGTCGACGACGGTGACCGCGCCGGCCAGCCGCCCGGCGATCAGCGTCGCCAGCTCGAAGCACAGGTCCATGCGCCGCGCCCGGATGTGGAACATCAGGTCGCCCGGGGTGGTGACGGCGGTGTGCTTGCGGCCGGCGATCTCCTGGAACGGGTGCAGCTCGGACGGCGGGTCGCCGCCGACCAGCCGTGGCCACGCACCGGCGCCGATGCCGGCGATGCAGGTCAGGTTGTCCTCGACGCTGCGGAAGCCGACCGCCCTGGTCAGTCCGGAGACGTCGGCCAGCAGGTTGCGTGCGACGTCCTCACCACCGTCGTCGACCGTGACGACCAGGAAGATCGCGGCCTCGGTCAGTGGCCCGAGCACTGCCTGCGGCGTCACGGGATCGGTCACGGTCGCATTATTGCCCGCCGGACTCGCCGCGCGCAGGAAGGGCGCCCGGCTCCATGGCGGAACCGGGCGCCCTCCGTGGTTCACCAGCGCTGCAGGCCGAAGTGGTAGCCGTCGTCGAGCTCGTCGATCCGGACGACCGGTGAGGCCTGCTCGCAGGACCCCTCGAAGTCGCACCGCACCAGCGCCGCCTGCCGCTCCGCACCATCGACGAGGCGGACGCTGATGAGCACGTGCTCATCGTCCTCGAACGTGGCATCGCTGATGAACCGGCCGTCGTACGTGTGGACCACCTCGCCGGTGCGGGCGTCGACCACGACGGCGAGCATGTTGCCCTCGCCGTCCCGATAGTCGTGGGTGCCGACGAGATACCGACCATCCGGGCTGAAGTGGTCGAACGAGTACTCGCAGGTGCTCCAGAGCGGCTCGTCCGCGTCGGCCTCGTACACCGCCGAGCAGGTCCCGTCGTCCCGGATCTCGGTGTAGCCGGCGACCAGCCCGGCGGGCTGCGACACGGCCACGACCCGCACGAAGTCCCAGGGCGGCGTGACCGGAGGCGTCGGGTCGCCCGGTGCGAAGCTGTCGATCCGGATGCCCGCCCACAGCTCGGCGTCGGTCGAGACGTTCGACACCAGGGCGTAGTCGTCCAGGAAGCCGGCCGGGTCGAGCCGCTGGTCGGGAGCCACGTCCCGGCTGCCGGGTCCGGTTCCGCCGCCGTCGGCCTGGCCCGCCCAGACGTGGTCCTCCTCCGGGTCGTAGTACGCGATCAGGAAACCGTCGTAGGAGAGCACCGGGCCATTGCCCGGCCCACGGCTCGCTACGGCGCCGGTGGCGTCGGTCGTGGCGATGTCGGGTATCGGGCCCTCGGTGCCGGGCATCTGACCTATCGCGCCGTCCCGGATGGCGAACGGGCGGAAGAAGTCCTCCGGGATCGGCAGCGTCCGGCCGTCCTCGGTGTGGAAGGTCGTGCCCTCGACCCAGCTGATGGACGGGGGCGCTCCTTCGGCCATGCCGTCCAGCACCAGCTCGGTCGTCCCGCCGACGACGGGCTCCTCGGGCTCATCGGTCTCGGCGGGCGGCGACGGGTCCGCAGGCGGGGAGGACGGGGGAGTGGTCGGGTCCGGCGTCGGCGTCTCCGATGTCGTCGGCGTGTCGGCCGGCTGGGGCGCGGTCTGCGGGACACTGCGCAGCGACAGTGCCGTCGGGACCGCGATGGCCAGCGTGACCGCGGTGACGGCGCTGACGGCGATCGCGCGGCGCCGCCGCACCACGCGCGCCCGCCGCCGGGCACGGGTGGCCATGCCCTCGGTGCCGAGGACGTCGCCGGAGCGGCGGCGGAGCTCCGCTGCCAGCGTGTTCTCGAGATCGTCGAACTCGTTCATCGGTCGTTCCCCCTTCGCTCCTGGAGTCGGGTTCGCAGGGTCGCCAGCGCCCGGCTGGTCTGCGATTTCACGGTGCCCACCGAGCAGCCGAGCGTGGCGGCGACGTCCTGCTCGCTCATGTCCTCGTAGAACCGGAGAACGACGGCGGCGCGCTGGCGCGGCGGCAGTCCCTGGACGACCGACCACAGTGCGTCGCGTTCGACGAGCGTGTGGCCGAAGTCCCCGGCGACCGCGCGCTCCGGGACAGCGTCGGTGGTCGTCTCGACCCGCCGCCAGGCCCGGCGCCACCAGCTGGAGTGCTCGTTGATCATGATTCGTTTCGCGTACGCGTCGACGGCGCCGGCGCGCTCCACGCGGTTCCACGCCAGGTACAGCTTGGCCAGTGCGGTCTGGACGAGGTCCTCGGCCGCGTGCTGCTCGCCCGTGAGCAGGTACGCGAGACGCAGCAGCGCTGCCTGCCGCACCTCAACGTACTGCTCGAATGCACTGTCCCGATCCATCGCGACAAGCGTCGCGTCTGCTTCGACGTCCATCCCACCCCCTTGGGTCATCCCTGAAGACGCGAGCCGGGGGTGCGGAGTTGCATCCGCCTCGGGCCGGGTTCACGCAATCCATTCGCCGCTGTGTCACGTATTACAGCGCGCCCTAGCGAACAACTCATCGTCCACGAGGAGATGTCATGTCCGCTACACCCGTCCCGCTCGTCCGGAAACTCCGGATCGCCCTCGTGCTGCCGCTCCTCCTCGTCGCCACCGTGGCGACGACAGCGGCGGCGCAGGCCGACCGGGACCGCCCCCTTCCCGTCTCCGACCTCCAGGTCGGCAGCGAGGTCGTCGCGACGACCGGGCTCCGGCTCTCCGCCATCGGCACGCCCGACGACGGCAGCGGCCGGCTGTTCGTCGTCGACAAGGCCGGCCGGATCCTGGTGTTCCACCCCGCCACCGGGGCGCTCGACCCGCAGCCGCTGCTGGATCTCACCGGCCGGGTCAGCACCGCCGGCAACGAGCGCGGCCTGCTCGGCGTGGCGCCGTCACCGGACTTCGAGCGCACCCACACGCTGTTCGTCTCGTACACGGCGCTGGGCACCGGCGTCGAGAACGGCGCGCTGACCGTCTCGCGGTTCGTGCTCGACAGCGCCGACCAGGCCGTCGTCGACCCGGCCACCGAGGAGCGGGTGCTCCGCCAGCAGCACAACCTCAACTCCAACCACAACGGCGGCGACCTGACGTTCGGCCCCGACGGCTACCTCTACTGGAGCACCGGTGACGGCGGCAGCGCCGACGACCCGCTGTACGGCGCGCAGAACCTCAGCACGCTGCTCGGCAAGATCGTCCGGATCGACGTCATGAGCGAGTGCGACGGCCGGCTCTACTGCATCCCGGAGGACAACCCGTTCGCCCGCAGCTCGATCGCGCGGCCGGAGATCTGGGCGTGGGGCCTGCGCAACCCGTGGCGGTTCTCCATCGACGCCGAGGACGACTCGATCTGGATCGGCGACGTCGGGCAGAACCGCTGGGAGGAGATCAACCACGTCTCCATCGACGAGGACGACCAGCCCCGCGACGGCTGGAACTTCGGCTGGTCCTGCCGGGAGGGCGACGACATCCATCGCGTCCCCGAGTCCGCCGGCGAGGCGCCCGACCCGTTCCTCGACATCCGCTGCAACCCGCGCGCCGACCACACCGACCCGGTCTTCTCCTACGGATTGGCCGGCAACGACCGGTGCGCCGTGATGGGCGGCGTCGTGTACCGCGGTGAGGAGTTCGAGGACATCGCCGACGGCACGTACGTCGCGGCCGACTACTGCACCGGCCAGGCGTTCGCCATCCAGGAGCTGCGCCGCGGCCGGCACGTCGCCGACGACGCCGTCGGCATGCTGCCGCCGCGGATCACGTCGTTCGGCGTGGACGGCGAGGGCGAGGTCTACTTCGTCACCGACGCCGTCGCCGGCGGCACCGGCCAGATCCACCGCCTCACCTACGCCGAGGCGACGGCGCCCTGACGCCGATCTCTCACCCGTCGCCGTGCGTCCACTCGGCCCCGGCGGGCGAAGGCCGCCCGCGAGGCGCCGGCGCGGGCGCGACGTGGGTGCCGCTGTCGCCGCGGCGCTCATGCACCCGCCGCTGGCCCCCGTGGTCGTGGATTTGGACGCGCCTCGCTACACCGAGCGGCAGGTCGCCGCGGCGTTGGGCAGGGTACTGGACCGGCCGGTGGAGGTGGTCACCGTGCCGCGGCCGGCTTGGCCGGACGTCCTGCGCGACGCCGGGGTGCGGCCTGCTGCGGCCGCGCGGCGACCGGCGGCACCGCTGTGCGACCCCGATCGAGGCGACGCTGCGGGAGCTGGTGGCCGGCGTCGTGGCCCCGCCCCCGCGCGGCCGGGCGGAACCGCTCGCCCGTAGGGTGACCGGGTGAGTGCTGCGCTTCGCTGGTTCCGCATCGCGGCCGTCGCCGAGGGCATCTCCTGGGCCGGCCTGCTGGTGGGGATGTTCTTCAAGTACGTCGTCGTCGAGAACGAGATCGGGGTGCAGGTCTTCGGCCCGATCCACGGCGGCATCTTCCTCGTCTACCTCGTCACCGTGCTCGCCGCCTGGCGGGTCGAGCGCTGGAGCTTCACGACGACGATGCTCGGCCTCGCCTCGGCCGTCCCGCCGTTCATGACCATCTGGTTCGAGCGCCGCGTCGTGCGCGAGCCCGCCGCCGTGGCTCAATAGGTAGCCCGGCCGCCGCTGATGTCGTAGACCGCGCCGGTGGAGAAGCTGACCCGGTCCGAGCACAGGAACGCGATCAGCTCGGCGACCTCCTCCGGCCGCCCGACCCGCTTCATCGGGATGAGGCTGGTGATGTGCGCGAGCACGTCGGGCGAGGTGTTGTCGTTCATCGGGGTGGCGATGACGGCCGGCGCGATCGCGTTGACCAGGACGCCGCTGGTGGCCAGCTCCTTGCCGGCGGACTTGGTGAGCCCGATGACGGCGGCCTTGGAGGCGGAGTACACCGACAGGTTCGGGTTGCCGTCCTTGCCGGCCATGCTGGCGACGTTGACGATCCGGCCCCAGCCGCGTTCGCGCATGCCGGGGACGAACGTCCGCATGGTGTTCACGGTGCCGATGACGTTGACGTCGAAGACCCGCCGCCACTCCTCGGCCGTCGTCGCCTCCAGCGGCCGGTTCGGCCCGACGATGCCGGCGGAGTTGACCAGCACGTCGACCGGGCTCATCTCGGCCGCGACCCGGGCCAGCGCCGCCTCGTCGGTGACGTCGGCCGCGACGTCGGCGTCGCGCAGGTCGAGGGTCGTGACGGCGACGCCGTCGGCCCGCAGCCGCTGCGCCGCCGCGGCGCCCAGCCCGCTGCCGCCGCCGGTGACGAGCGCCGTCCGCGGGCTGCCTTCAGTGGGATTCACGCCTGACCTCCGAACCGCTGGAACCGAGCAGGAAGTCCAGGTCGGCGCCGGTGTCGGCCTGGAGCACGTGGTCGACGTAGAGCCGTTCCCAGCCGCGGGTGGGCCGGGCGTAGCCGTCGACGGTGGCCGCATTGGGGGAGCGTGCGGCCAGCTCGTCGGCGGGCACCTCGACGTCGACGCGGCGCGCGGCGACGTCCAGGCTGACGACGTCGCCTGTGCGCACCAGCGCCAGCGGTCCGCCGGCCGCGGCCTCGGGCGTCACGTGCAGCACGACGGTGCCGTAGGCGGTGCCGCTCATCCGGCCGTCGCACACCCGCACCATGTCGCGCACGCCTTGGGCGAGCAGCTTCTTCGGCAGCGGCAGGTTCGACACCTCCGGCATGCCGGGGTAGCCCCGCGGGCCGCAGCCCCGCAGCACCAGGACTGAGTCGGCCGTCACGTCGAGATCGGGGTCGTCGATGCGGGCGTGCAGGTCCTCGATGCTGTCGAACACGACCGCCGGGCCGCGATGTGTCAGCAGCTCCGGCGAGGCCGCGGCCGGCTTGATCACCGCGCCGCCGGGCGCCAGGTTGCCGCGCAGCACCGCGATGCCGCCCTCGTCGACCAGCGGCGCCGACCGCGGCCGGATCACCTCGGGATCCCAGATCTGGGCGTCGTCCAGGTACTCCACCAGCGGCCGGCCGGTCACTGTCAGCGCGGCGGGGTCGAGCAGGTCGCGCACCTCGCGCAGCACCGCCAGCAGCCCGCCGGCGCGGTGCAGGTCGTCCATCAGGAACCGGCCGGCCGGCAGCAGGTCGACCAGCACCGGGACGCGCGAGCCGATGCGGTCGAAGTCGTCCAGCGTGAGGTCGATGCCGAGGCGGCCGGCGATGGCGAGCAGGTGCACGACCGCGTTGGTCGACCCGCCGATGGCGCCGAGCGCCACGATCGCGTTGTGGAACGACGCCTTCGTCAGGACGGTGCTCGGCCGGCGGCGGGCGGCGACCAGTTCGACGGCGAGCCGGCCGGTGCCGTGCGCGGCGACCAGCAGCCGGCTGTCCGGCGCCGGGGTGCCGGCCACGCCCGGGACCACCATGCCCAGCGCCTCGGCCAGCAGCGCCATCGTCGACGCGGTGCCCATGGTGTTGCAGTGCCCCCGGCTGCGGATCATCGCCGACTCCGAGCGGGTGAACTCCTCCCGCGACAGGGTGCCGGCGCGGACCTCCTCGGACAGCCGCCAGACGTCGGTGCCGCAGCCCAGCGGTACGCCGCGGAACGTGCCAGTGAGCATCGGGCCGCCGGGGACCACGACCGCAGGCAGGTCGACCGACGCGGCCGCCATGAGCAGCGCCGGGATGGTCTTGTCGCAGCCGCCCAGGAGCACCACGCCGTCGATCGGGTTGCCGCGCAGCATCTCCTCCGTGGCCATCGCCGCGAGGTTGCGCCACAGCATCGCCGTGGGCCGCAGCTGGGTCTCACCGAGCGACAGCGCCGGCAGCTCCAGCGGGATGCCGCCGGCCTCGTGCACGCCGTCGCGGACCGACTGCGCCACCTCGCTGAGGTGGCGGTTGCACGGCGTGAGGTCGGACGCGGTGTTCGCGATGGCGATGTGCGCCCGGCCCGTGAAGGCGTCGTCCGGCAGGCCGCGGCGCATCCACGCGCGGTGGATGTAGGCGTCGCGGCCGTCGCCGCCGTACCACTGCGCGCTGCGGAGCTCGGCCACGAGACGCCCTTCCGATTATCGACACGTCGATCTACTATCTGGAATATGCCGGACGCAGACATGGTGACGGGCGGCGACCGTCCGGGTCAAGGGGCCGGCCGCGTCGTCGGGTCCGACCGCGTGCTCGTCGTCCTCAAGGAGCTGGCCGGTCACCCCGCCGGCGTCGGGCTGGACGAGCTGGCCCGCGTCGTCGGCAGCCCGAAGCCGACGGTGCACCGCGCGCTGCGTTCGCTGCGCCGGGCCGGCCTGGCCGCGCAGGACGCCCGCGGTCACTACCTGCTGGGTGACGAGTTCCTCCGGCTGGCGTTCGCCCACCACGAGACCCGGCCCGAGCACGTCCGCCTGCAGCCGGTGCTGGAGACCCTGGCGGTGCGGTTCGGCGAGACCACCCACTACGCGGTGCTCGACGGGCGCGAGGTCGTGTACCGCGCCAAGGTCGACCCGCCCAGCGGCGCCGCGCGGCTCACGTCGACCGTCGGCGGGCGCAACCCGGCGCACTCGACCGGCGTGGGCAAACTGCTGCTGGCGCACCGCCTGACCACGCCGGACGCCGTCGCGGCTTGGGCCGCCGAGGCCCCGCTGGAGCGCCGCACCGCCCGCACCCGCACCACCGTCGCCGAGCTGCGGGACGAGCTGGCGACCATCCGGGAGCGCGGCTACGCGCTCGACGACGAGGAGAACGAGACCGGCGTCGCCTGCCTGGCGCTGCCGGTGTACGCATTGTCGCCGAGCACGCCGTCGGGCGCGCTCAGCGTCAGCGCGCTGACCTACCGCACGCCGCTGGCCACGCTCGTCGACGCCGTCGACGAGGTCCGCGGCGTGCTCGGCCGGCTGGGAGAGGGCGACGCCGCATGAGCCGACCGACTGATGTCGTGAGCACCGGCACCATGCGCGCGTTCGTGCTCACCGGTCCGGGGGAGGGCGCGGTGCTGGAGGTGCCGCGGCCCGTCGCGGCGCCGGGCGAGGTCGTCGTCGACGTCGAGCGGGCCGGCGTCTGCGGCACCGACGCGGAGTTCTTCAGCGGCGACATGGCCTACCTGCGCTCGGGCCACACGACGTATCCGCTGCGGCCCGGCCACGAATGGGCCGGCGTCGTCACCGCGGCCGGCGACGGCGTCGACCCCGCCTGGGTGGGGCGGCGGGTCATGGGCGACACCATGATCGGCGACGGAACGTGCCGGCGCTGCCTGCGTGGCCACCAGCACGTATGTGAGCGGCGGCAGGAGGTCGGCATCCGCGACGGCCGGCCCGGCGCGCTGGCCGAGCAGCTGGCCGTCCCGGTGTCGTCGCTGCACGCGCTGCCGGACTCCGTCGACCCCGTGCTCGGCGCGCTGGTGGAGCCCGGCGGCAACGCGCTGCGCGCGGCCCAGGCGACCGGTGCGGGCCCCGGCGACCGCGTCCTGGTCTTCGGGCCGGGCACCATCGGGCTGATGGCGGCGATGTTCGCCCGCGCCGCCGGTGCCGAGGTGCACGTCATGGGCCGCACCGAGGAGTCGCTGCGGTTCGCCCGCGAGCTGGGCTTCCGCCACGCCTGGCGCGAGGACGAGCTCCCGGACCTGCCGTTCGACGCCGTCGTCGACGCCACCAACGCCGCACCGCTGCCGGCGCGGGCCGTCGAGCTGGTCGAACCCGGAGGCCGGGTCGTCTACATCGGGCTGTCGGCCACGCCGAGCATGCTCGACACCCGGGCACTCGTGCTCGACGACGTGACGGCGGTCGGCATCCTGTCCGCGTCGCCCGGGCTGGCCGCGACCATCGAGGCGTATGCCGCCGGGACGGTCGACCCGCGACCGCTGGTCGGCGCCACCGTCGGCCTGTCCGACGTCGCCGCCGTGCTGGCCGGCGAGCACTCGACCGGTCCCGCGCCCAAGGTGCACGTCGACCCGCGGCTCACCTGACCCCGCTCACGGGGCGAGCTCCAGATCGTCTCGCGCGATGACGTTCAGCAGCGGGTCGCCGGCGAGGTAGCGCTCGAGGTTCCGGGTGAACAGGTCCCAGATGCGCTCGACGAACCAGGTGCTGGAGCTGGAACCGGAGATGTGCGACGTCACGATGACGTTCGGCAGCTCGAAGAACGGGTCGTCCGGCGGCATCGGCTGCCGGTAGTGGTCGTCCAGGGCGGCTCCGGCGATGGTGCCGTCGCGCAGCGCGGCCAGCAGCGCGGCCTCGTCGACGACGCCCGCGCGCGCCGGGTTGAGCAGCACCGCATGCGGCTGCAGCCCGCGCAGCGCCGCGGCGTCGACCCAGCCGCGGGTGGCACTGGTCACCGGCGTCGTGACGACCAGGTAGTCCAGCCCGGCGAGGAACTCGTCGCGCTGCTCCGCGGCGAAAGTCCGGTCGGGTACCGGGACGGAGCCGGCCGGCCGGTCCAGCGGGTCGTAGCGCAGCTCTCGCGCGCCGGGCCGGAACCGCGACAGTGTCCACACCTCGAGCCCCAGCGCACGGCACAACCGGGCCAGTTCGCGGCCGATGTTGCCGTAGCCGAACAGGCCCACCCGGCGGCCGCGCAGCTCGGCCTGGAAACGGGCGTCGCGGTCCCACCGGTGCTCGCGCTGCGCGGCGAGCATGCCGGGCAGGTCGCGGCCGAACGCCAGCATCATCATGACGCACCACTCCGCGATCGGGATGTCGTTGACGCCGCTCGCGTTCGCCACCGTCGTCCCCGGCGGCAGGGTCAGCCCGTTGAGCTGGGAGTACCCGTGCGAGCCGAGCTGCACCCAGCGCAGTCGCGGCATCGCGGCCACGTTGGCCGGGCACAGGTCGGAGAACAGCACGGTCACGTCGCGGACCAGCGCCTCGGGCAGGACGGTGCTGGGGCCGAACGGCTCGACCACCTCGACGACGGCGTCCGGCGCGAGCCGGCGGACGCGGGCCAGGCCTGCGTCGTACAGGGGCTGGGCCACCAGGATGCGCTCGGTCATGTCAGCTCCGAAGTTCCTTGCCGGGAACGCTGGCGAACTCCTCCATGCCGGGCTGGAACGGGAACCGCTTCTTGACCTCGTCGGACAGCGTGACGCCGAGCCCCGGCGCCGTGGGCGGCAGCACGTAGCCGTCCTCGATGACCAGGTTGTCGCCCCACAGGGCGGTGTGCAGCTCGCCCGGGTCCGGCGCCGTCTCGACCATGAGCGTCGACGGCGAGGCGAACGCGGCGTGGACGTTCTGCAGGAAGCCGCCGCCGGCGCTCCAGGCGTGCGAGACGACGTGCCGGCCCTGGGTCGCGGCCAGCTCGCCCACCTTCACGAAGTCGGTCAGGCTGAGCAGCGCGGCGTCGGGCTGGGCGACGGCGAACGCGCCGCGGTTCATCCAGAGCCGGAACTCGTCGTAGGAGAACAGCTGCTCGCCGCCGGCGATCGGCACCGGCGACTCGCTGGTCAGCGCCGCGTACTCGTCCGGATCGTCGTAGGCCAGCGGCTCCTCGAAGAACGCCGGCCGGTACGGCGCCGCGGCCGCCATGACGGCCCGAGCGGTGTCGAGGTCCCACCGGTGCACGCCGTTGCGGTGGCCCATGTGGCCGTCGAGCATGATCTCGAAGTCCGGGCCGAGGTGACCGCGCATCAGCGCCAGCTTCTCCGCCTCGAACTCGGCCGCGGCCAGCGGGCCGGGCGCCGGCAGGATCTCCCTGCGGCCGGACAACTCCAGGTAGCCGGTGGCCACCTTGAGTGCGGTGAACCCCAGCTCGGCATACCGGTCCAGCTTGCGCTTCAGCTCGTCCGGCGGCCACGGCGACGGGCCGCCGGTGGCGTAGGCCCGCAGCTTGTCGTGCTTGCGGCCGCCCAGCAACCGGTGGACAGGGACGCCGGCGGCCTGGCCGGCGAGATCCCACAGCGCCGCCTCGACGCCGGACAGCACCGCCGACCCGGCGCCGACCCGGGCCCAGAACCCCAGGCAGCGACGCATCCGGGTGCTCAGGATCGCGGGGTCGGTGGTGCCGCCGTCGACGAGGATCGGCCGCACGTAGTCCACGACGTGCGGGACCACCTCGGGGAAGAAGTAGCCCAGGTACGTCTCGCCGACGCCGACCAGTCCGGCGTCGGTGCGCACCTCGACAAACGCCGCGGTACGCAGCTTCTTGGCGAACGTGATGTACGGGTCGTTGCTGGACGGGCCGGTGAGCAGCACCGCCGCGACGTCGGTGATCCGCATGAGGTCCATCGTTTGTGAAACACTGTTCCACGTCAATGCTCAGCTCGTCAGCGTCGGCCGGCCGAAGTGCTCCTGGCACGCGTTCCAGGCGTCGACCAGCCCGGCGTGGCGGAGGTACTCGTCCCAGGGCAGCAGCACGTCGTGCCGGTCGATCAGCTCGTCCAGTGCCGCCCGCAGCTCGGCGCGGACCCCGGCATGGGCCGGGTCGTCGATGAGGTTCGTCAGCTGGTACGGGTCCTCGATGTTGTCGTACAGAAGGTAGCCGTCGTCGCTCGCGGACCTGACGAACGTGTGCCGGCGGGTGCGGATCGCCCGCCATTCCCGGTCGCCGCGGTCCTCGGCGTGGTGGCTCGGGACGGGGTTGGCGAGGTAGCAGGCCGCCAGGCCGGCGGCGTCGGCGTCCACCAGGACCCGGTGCAGGTCGGCGCCGTCGACCGGCGCGGCGAACCGCAGGCCCAGCAGGCCGAGCAGGGTCACCGGCAGGTCGACCTGGCCGATCAGCGCGTCCGTCGCTCCGGTGCGCACCACGCCGGGCCAGGACACCAGCAGCGGGATCCGGACCGACTCCTCGTACGGCAGCTGCTTGCGGGTCAGGCCCTGGCTGCCCAGCATGTCGCCGTGGTCGCTGGTGTAGACGACGATCGTGTCGTCGCGCTGCCCCGACCGCTCCAGCGCCGCGAGCAGCCGGCCGAGCTGCTCGTCGAGCGCGGAGATGTGCGCGTAGTAGCCCGCGAGGTCGGCCCTGACGTCGTCACGCGTCAGCCGGGTCGAGGGGGTGTGAGCGATGCTCTCGGGCACGTTGGGACGCAGCGGGAGATCGCGCCCGGCATAGCGGTCGCGGTGGGCTGGGGGAGCGGTGCCATACGGGTCGTGCGGCGGTCCCCAGGAGAGGAACAGCGCCCACGGCTCGTCCCGATGCCGGTCCATGAAGTCGATCGCCAGGTCGGTCTGGGCCACCGGCTCGTAGCCGGGCAGCCGATACAACACGCCGGCCTCGTCGTGATATGCGGCGTCGTTGTAGTCGTGGTGGCAGTTGTAGGCCTTCCACTCCTGGAACCCCAGCCGCGCGCCGGCGGGCACCGGCTGGTCGCGCGGGATGCCGGCGAGGTGCCATTTGCCGATGTAGCCGGTTCGGTACCCCGCGGCGCCGAGCACCCCGGCGACGCCTTCCACCCCTGGGTCGATGGGAAGGTCGTTGCCCACGGCGCGGTGCGTGCGGCCGAACGTCCCGGTGAGCAGGGTGGCCCGCGCGGGCACGCACACCGGCGTGTTCGCGACGCAGTTCTCGAAGCGCAGCGCCTGCGTGGCGAACCGGTCGAAGTTCGGCGACCACACCTCGGCGTTCCCATAACATCCGAGGTCACACCAGCGATGCTGGTCGCCGAAGACGAACAGGAGGTTGGCCCGCGTCACTGGACCGCTCCTCGGACGCGGGCGTCGCGGGCGAGCGGCGAGTAGGCCAGCGGGTCGGCGTAGTACTGGTTCAGCACGAGGGCGCCGGAGGCGCGGGAGAGCGCGCGGTGACCGAAGACGCTGGGGCGGATGAGGTCGGCGACGCCGGGAGCGGCGTGCGAGCTCGCCGCCGCCTGCCGCCGGACGTCGTCGAGGTACTCCGGCGCGTCGAGGATGGAGCCGCCGAGCAGGATGAGCTCGGGGTTCAGCAGGTCGGCCAGCTGACCCACCGCGTTGCCCGTGTGCCGCGCGCGGTTGCGCAGCACCCGGGCGGCGGCGAGGTCGCCGGCCGCGGCCGTCTCGGCCAGCTCCCGGACCGACGCGATGCTCGTGGGCACGCCGGCCTCGTAGGCGAGGCGCAGCACCGCCTCGTCGCTGACGGCCACGTGCAGGCAGTCGCGGCGGCCGCAGAAACACCGGGTCGCGGTGCGCACCCGGACCGACAGGTGGTCGATGCTCCCGGACGCGGACCGGGCGCCGTCGTAGACCTTCCCGTCGATGAACAGCGCGGACGCGACGAGGGCGCCGATCGAGACGTAGATGAAGTTTCGCACCCCCTTGGCCGCGCCCAGCCAGGACTCGAGCAGGGCCATGGCGCGTGCATTGCTGTTCAGGACCACGGGGAGGCCGATGCGCTCCTCGAGCCGGCTGCGCAGGGGAGTGCCGACCCAGTGCGGCCGGACGTGATCCAGGACGACGCCGCGTTCGGTGTCGACCCAGCCGCCGATGCTGGCGCCGACGCCGAGGATCGGCCCGGCGGGGGAGGCGGTGTCCATCAGCCGCCGCGCCGCCGTCGCGATGTCCTCGATCAGCTCGGTAGCCGAGGTGCCGACCTGTTCGACGTCGGTTTCCGCGATGAGGTGCCCGGACAGGTCGATCAGGCCGACGCTGGTGTGCGTGCCGCCGATGAAGAGGCCGAGCACGGAGAGGGCGCCGGGGTCGATGTCGACCGGGACCTTCGGCCGGCCGCGGTCGCGGCCGGGGTTCGGCGGCTGCACCTCCATGACCAGCCCCGCGGCCAGCAGCGACGTGACGATGCTGGTGATCGCCGTCGGGGTCAGGCCGACCCGGCGCGCGATGTCGACCCGCGAGATCGGCCCGTCGATCAGGATCGTGCGCAGCACCGCGGAGTAGTTCTGCCGGCGGAGGGTGGTGCCCTGCCACGAGCGTGGGCCGTCCGGAGCCGAGCCCGACCGGCCCGGCTCCACATGGCGATGCGATGCATCGACGGGCATGCTCACGAGGCATCCTCCAGGTGTCGCGCGTCGTGGCAGGTCGGGGTCCGCACGCTACCGTGATGGCCCATTTCCCGACCGGTCCGACGGCTGTTGACACGTTTCGGACGCTATTTTAAAGTCAGCTCACTTAATTTATCCACCCATCGGGCAGTGTCGCCGGGGAGGCGTGGTGAGCAGAGTCTCGGTCGTGGGTGCCGGCCGCTCGGCGCCGGCGGACCAGCGTGGCTGGCGGCGGCGGGAGAACGCCGCGGCGTTCGCGATGCTGGGGCCGTCGCTCCTGCCGTACATCGCGTTCGCGCTGGTGCCGGTGGGGTGGCTGGTGTACTACAGCTTCTTCCGGTGGAACGGCTTCACCGACCCCACGTTCGTCGGACTGGAGAACTACCAGCGGGTCGCCCGGGACGGCGAGTGGTGGGAGTCGGTGGTCACCACCCTGCAGTTCACCGGCGGGCGGCTGGTGCTGGAGATCCCGCTCGCCCTCGCGCTGGCGTACGTGTTCTTCCGCGGCGTCCGGGCGGAGTCGCTGCTGCGCACGATCTACTTCCTGCCGTACGTGCTGTCGCCGGCGATCATCGGGATCATCTTCGGCTTCCTGTTTCGCGAGGTGGGCGGGCAGTTCAACCAGATACTGGAGGGGCTCTCGCTGATCTCCGCGCCGATCAACTTCCTCGGTGACGCGACCAACGCCCTGCTCAGCCTGATCAGCGTGGGGGTGTGGGCGCACGTCGGCATCAACATGCTGCTGTTCTTCGCCGGCATGATCACGATCCCGCGGGAGCTGACCGAGAGCGCGGCGGTCGAGGGCGCCGGCGAGTGGCAGACGTTCCGCCACGTGGTGCTGCCGATGCTGATGCCGGTGGCCCGGGTGGTCGTCCTCATCTCGATCATCGGCATCCTGCGGTCGTTCGACCTGGTGAAGACGCTGACCGACGGCGGGCCGACCGGCGCGACGGACGTCATGTTCACCTACATCTACCGCTTCTTCTTCGAACCGGAGACCGTGCCGCAGATCGGTTACGCCGCGGCGCTGGGCGTCACCGCGAGCGTGGTGGTCGGCCTCGTCTCCGTCGCGTACCTGCGGGTGGTCCGGAGGGCCGAGGCATGAGCGCCGCGACCGATCTGCGGGTGGCCGGACGCGAGCAGGCGCCGGCGCCGCGGCCACCCCGGCGGCACTCCGGGAGGACATGGCTGCGCCGCGTCGTGCTGGGGGTTCTGCTCACCGGCCTCGCGGTGGTCATGCTCACCCCGCTGGTGTTCGGCTTCTTCGCCTCGGTGTCACCGCTGCGGCAGATCGTCGGCAGCGATCCGGGGCTGCTGCCCGACAGCTGGGACTGGTCGAACTATTCCGACGCCTGGACGCGGGCGAACTTCGCCCGGTACTTCGTGAACAGCGTCGTCGTCACGCTCGTCGTCGTGGTCGTCGACACGCTGGCGTCGAGCATGACGGGCTACGTCCTGGCCCGTAAGCACCTGCCCGGCCAGCGGGTCCTCGAGACCGTCTTCATGCTGACGCTGTTCATCGGGCTGACGACCGCGATGCTCTACCCGCAGTACCAGATCGCCCGCTCGCTGGGCATTGCGAACCTGCTCGGCATCTCGATGGTCGAGTACGCGGGTATCATGATCATCCACGTCTACCTGATCAAGGCGTTCGTCCAGGGCCTGGGCACCGAGATCGAGGACGCGGCCCGCGTCGACGGCTGCGGGTTCTTCGGCACCTACCGGCGCATCGCGCTGCCGTTGATGACGCCGATCCTCGTCACCACCATCGTGCTCGGCTTCCAGGCGTCGTGGAACAACTACCAGGTCCCGCTGGTGTTCTCGCTCGCGGAGGCCGATCTGCGCACGTTGATCGTCGGCGTCTCGGCGCTGCAGTACGACGCCGTCGAGGGCATGTCCGCATACAACACCGTCCTCGCCGGGGCCAACATGGCGCTCATCCCGATCATCGTGGTGTTCGTCGTCCTGCAGCGGTTCTTCGTCCGGGGCTGGACCGAGGGGGCGGTGAAGGGATGACGCACCTGCTCGCCGTCGACGGCCCGGTGTACCGGGTGCTCGCGGGCTGGACGGCGTTCCTGCGGGCCGGCGCCGTCTGGCTGCTGCTGTGCCTGCCGGTCATCACGGCGCCGGCGGCGACGGTCGTCCTCCTGCGCACGATGCACGCGATCGCCTCCGGCGAGCCGGCGCCGAGCCTGCGCGAGTCATCGCGGGCGGCCGGGCGGGCGTTCTGGCCGTCGCTCCGGCTCGCCGGGATCCTCGCGGCCGGCACCGTCGTCACCGTCACCGCGATCCTCGGGCCATCGCCCGGCGGCCCCTTGGGTGAGCTGCTCCCGCTGGCGGTCATCCCGGTCGCCGCGATGTGGGCCCTCGTGAGCACCTGGTCGCTCGCGGTGCTCGAGGAGCGACGCGACGGCGCGCGGAACGCCCTGCGCTACGCCTACCTGCGGGTCGTCCGGCGCCCGGAGCTGGCGATCGCCGCGGTGCTCGTGTGCGCCGCGGTGGCGTTCGTCGGTGTCGTCCTGCCGCCGGCGATCTGGATTCCGTACTGGTTCACCGCACCAGCCCTCTGCGCCGTCGCCGTCACCGTCACGTGCCGGCGGGCGGGCGCCTCCGTCCGAGCGTCGAGCGCTCCCACGATCAAGGAGGATCACCATGGCTGTTCGCCTTTTCCATTGCGGGACTCACCGCCGCCGGGGACCTCGCGGTCGGCGCATGGCTAGCCAAGGCATGACCCGCCGCAGGTTCCTCGAACGCGCCGCAGCGGCGGCCGCCCTGGGCGCCGGCGGCCCGGCCCTGCTGTCCGCCTGCGGCGACGACGGCGGCGACGACGGCGGCGGCGACGCGAGCGGCGGCACCCGCACGGTGGTCGTCTGGGACCGCGCCGGCGCGGAGGCGACCGCCCGGCAGGCGTTCCTGACGGCGTGGAACGAGGGCCGGGGCGCCGAGCTGGGTATCACGGTGCAGTACGAGCCGCAGGCCACGGACAAGTACGAGGAGATCGTCCGCACCGCCTTCCAGACCCAGCGCGGGCCGGACATCTTCCACGGGCCGAGCTCGATCCTCGGCCAGTTCGTCGGCGCCGGCTGGATCCAGCCATTACGCGGCCTGATCAGCGACGACGTCCTGGGGAACGCCGACGCGTACCTGCGCGACAGCAGCGAGCTGGTCTGGGGCGGCGAGCCTTACGGCGTCCCGACCACCACGTTCACCATCCGCAACAGCATCAACCGCGGCCTGTTCCAGGCCGCCGGCCTCGACCCGGACGACCCGCCGACGACCTTCTCGGCGGTGCTCGACGCCGCCCGGGCGATCACGGCCGCCGGCGGCGGCGACGCGTTCGGCATCGCACTGCCGACGGCCTGGGTGGGCTTCCTGGCCTGGATCGTCGACCCGCCCGTACTCGCGTCGAACCCCGATCTCACGCAGCTGGGCCTGTTCGACAGGAGCTCCGGCGAGTTCGCGGCCGAAAACTACGAACCCGTCGTCGAGCTCTATCGGGCGCTGGTCCAGGAGGAGATCGCCTACCCGGGTGCCGAGACGCTGAACAGCGACACCGTGCTCGGCGCCTTCGCCGAGGGCAAGATCGGCATGTACCTCAGCAGCGGCAGCATCGTGGGCGGGCTGCAGAACCTGGGCGCGCAGATCGACTTCGGCGTCGGGCCGATCCCGGTCGCCGACGGCCAGACGCAGCGGCAGTCGCCGATGAACGCCGGCTTCCCGTACTCGATCTCGTCCACCATCGAGGACGAGGAGTCCGTGGCGGCCGTCTTCGAGGTGCTGGTCGGCGCGGAGATGCAGCAGGCGCTGGCCGACGGGGGCGTACCGCCGCTGAGCACCGAGGCGTGGGACTCCGACAGCGCGATGGGCAACGACTGGCTCCAGTTGTTCCGCCCGGCGGACCTCGACACCCAATGGCCGAAGAAGCCCGGCTCGGTCGTCGCGGTCGAGGGCGAGGACGTGACGACGACGATCACCAAGCTGATCCTCGACCCGTCGCAGGACGCACCGTCGACGCTGGCGGACCTCTCCGAGAGGTACCAGCGCGCGTTCGAGACCGGCGTGGACAACGGCGAGATCGACCCTGACGAGTTCCGGGTCTGAGCCGCGGCCGCCACCGACCGATCGACCGACGCGAGGTTCTCGACGTGACTTGCCGGCCCAACGTCCTGCTCATCACCGCCGACCAGTTCCGCTTCGACGCGATCGCCGCCCACGGCAACCCGCACGTCCGCACGCCGAACCTCGACCGGCTGCTGGCCGAGGGCGTGACGTTCCGGCGCGCCTACGCGGAGTCGCCGGTGTGCGTGCCGGCACGGGCGGGCATCCTGACCGGGCAGCTGCCGCATCGCAATGGCATCACCAGCAACTCGACGCCGCTGGCCGACGGCACGCCGACCGTGGTGCGGTCGCTGGCCGCGGCCGGGTACGACACGCAGGCCATCGGCAAGATGCACTTCACGCCGGTCCGGGCCGGCCACGGTTTCGACCGGCTGTGGCTGTCCGAGGAGATCCCGGCCGCGCCGGAGGAGGACGAGTACCTCACCGAGCTGCTCGCGTCCGGGACGGATCACGTGGTGGAGCCGCACGGGATCAGGCACGAGCTGTACTACTCGCCGCAGCCCTCGCAGCTCCCGGCTCACCTGCACACCACCGCCTGGACGGGACGGCGGACGCGGGAGTTCCTCGCCTCCCGCTCGCCCGGGGGCGCGCCGTTCTTCTGCTGGACGTCGTTCATCAAGCCGCATCCGCCGTTCGACCCGCCGTATCCCTACTACCTCTGGTACGACCCGCTCGACATGCCCGACCCGGTCCGGGCCGACGAGGAGCTCGAGCGGCTCGGCTACCACATTCACAACCAGCACCGGGTGAAGTGGACGCATCCGGAGCTGGACCTGACCCGCATCCGGGTGATGCGCGCCTACTACTACGCCTGCGTCTCGCACGTCGACGCCGAGATCGGCCGGATCCTCGACCAGCTCGACGAGAGCGGGCTGCGAGAGGACACGCTCGTGATCTTCACCGCCGACCACGGCGAGTACCTCGGCGACCACTGGGCGTTCGGCAAGCGCGGCTACCACGATGCGGCGGCCCGCGTCCCGCTGGTGCTCAGCCGGCCCGGCACCCTGCCGGAGGGCGTGGCCACCACCACGCTGGCGGGCCTCACGGACGTGGCGCCGACGGTGCTCGCGGCGACCGGGGCGGTCCCGGCCGGCCTCGACCCGGACGGCCACGACCTCCTCCCGGTCGCCGCCGGGGGACAGGAAGGCGTGCGCGACGTCCTGTTCGGCCAGTACCACGTGGGCGCGGAGGCGCTCTACCTCGCCATGAACTCCCGGTACAAGTACACCTACAGCGCGGCCGACGACCGGGAGAGCCTCTACGAGGTCGGAAGCGACGAGACCGCCGACCTGGCCGGCGACGGCCGGTACGAGGCTGAGCTGACGAAGCTCCGCGACGCCCTGCTGGACCGGCTGGCGCGCGACGGCTACGGACGACCGCTGGACGGCGACGGCTGGCGCCGGTTCCCGCCGCCCGGCCCGCGCCCGTCGTACCACGACCGGGACGTGACCGGCCGGGGGCGCCAGTACCCGGTCTGGAAGGATCTTGATGAGCTCCGTCGCGACCCGGTCTGAGGAGGACACCCGCGCATGCATTCGACCCGCGTCGCCGCCGTCCGCGTCGAACGCCGCCGCGACGGCGCGTTCGCCGACACGCCCACGCCGCGGTTGTCGTGGACGGTGGAGTCCTCGACGCCGGGTTGGCTGCAGGCGGCGGCCGAGGTCCGTCTCGACGGCGCGGACGGGGTGACCGTCCGGCTGGACACCGCTGAGTCGGTCTTCGTCGACTGGCCGTTCGCGCCGCTGCGGCCGCATGCCCGCCACACCGTCGAGGCGCGGGTGACCGGCGTCGACGGCGTGACCTCGCCGTGGAGCGACCCGGTGGAGGTCCGGAGCGTGTTCCTCGCCGACGGCGAGTGGCGGGCGGCGTTCGTCGGTCTGGCCGAGCCGTCCGGCGCGGCGTGTCCCGGTCTGGTGCGGACCGAGTTCGACGTGGCCGGGCCGATCGCGTCGGCGCTGCTGTACACGACGGCGCACGGGGTCTACCAGGTGGCGGTCAACGGTGTGGACGTCGACGACGCGGTGCTCAAGCCCGGCTGGACGAGCTACCAGTACCGGATCGAGCACGACGCCGTCGACGTCACGGGGCTGCTGACCGCCGGGCGCAACGCGATCGGGATCCGGTTCGCCGGCGGGTGGTGGACGGAGGAGTACGGCTTCTATGGTCACGCCCGCCGGGTGTACGGCGACCAGCCCGCGGTGGCGGCCCAGCTGCACGTCACCTACGCCGACGGCACGTCGGAGGTCGTCGCCACCGGGCCGGACTGGCGTGGTGCGGCGGCCGGGCCGCTGGTGAGCAGCGGCATCTACGCCGGTGAGCGGATCGACGCGCGCCGCGCGGTGCCGGGCTGGTCCGAGGTGGGGTTCGACGACTCGGGCTGGTCGGCGGTGTCGGTGGCCGATGCCGGCGTCGTCCCGGAGCCGGCGGCCGCCGAGCCGGTGCGGCGCACCCAGGAGGTGCCGGTCCGCGAGGTGATCACGACGCCGTCGGGCCGCACAGTGCTGGACTTCGGGCAGAACCTGGTCGGGCGGCTCCGGCTGCGGGTGGCCGGGCCGGCCGGGCAGGTGGTGACGGTGCGGCACGCGGAGGTGCTGGAGCACGGCGAGCTGGCGGTGCGCCCCCTGCGTGCGGCCCGGGCGACCGACGAGTTCGTGCTGTCCGGCGGCGAGGACGTCTTCGAGCCGGAGTTCACGTTCCACGGGTTCCGCTACGCCGAGGTGACCGGCTGGCCCGGCGAACTCGTCCCGGAGGCGGTCGCCGCGGTCGTGGTGGGCAGCGACCTGCGCCGCACCGGCCGGTTCGAGTGCTCGAACGACCTGGTCAACCGGCTGCACGAGAATGTGGTCTGGGGGATGCGCGGCAACTTCGTCTCAATCCCGACCGACTGCCCGCAGCGCGACGAGCGGCTGGGCTGGACCGGCGACATCCAGGTGTTCAGCCCGGCGGCGTGCACGCTGTTCGACGCCGACGCGTTCCTGGCCGGCTGGCTGCGCGACGTCGCGGCCGAGCAGGCGGCGAACGGCGGCGTCTGCCCGTTCGTGGTGCCGCACGTGCTGGCCGACGGGGACCGGCCGGCGGCGGCGTGGGGCGACGCCGCGACAGTCGTGCCGTCGGTGCTGTTCGAGCGGTTCGGCGACCGCCGTGCGCTGGGCGAGCAGTACCCGAGCATGCGCGCCTGGGTCGACGCGGTGCTCCGGCTGGCGGGGGAGCGGCTGCTCTGGGAAGGGTCGTTCCAGTTCGGCGACTGGCTCGACCCGGACGCGCCGCCGGACCAGCCCGGCCTGGCCAAGGTGGGCAGCGACATCGTCGCCGGCGCGTACCTCGTCCGCTCCACGCGCCTGGTGGCCGACGCGGCCGCCGAGCTCGGCCACACCGCCGACGCCGCCCGCTACGGGGAGCTCGCCGAACGGGTGCGGCAGGCGTGGGTGCGCGAGTACACCACGGCCGACGACCGGATGGTGTCCGACGCGCAGACCGCCTACGCCCTGGCCATCGCGTTCGACCTGGTCGACGCCGACGCCGGCGCGGCCATGGGAGACCGGCTGGCCGAGCTGGTGCGCCGGGCCGGCTTCCACATCGGCACCGGATTCGTCGGCACGCCGATCATCGCCGACGCGCTCACCAGCACCGGCCACGCCGATGTCGCCGGCCGGCTGCTGCTGCAGACCGGCGTGCCGTCCTGGCTCTACCCGGTGACCATGGGCGCCACCACCATCTGGGAACGGTGGGACTCCATGCTGCCCGACGGCACCATCAACCCCGGCGAGATGACCTCGTTCAACCACTACGCCTTCGGCGCCATCGCGGACTGGCTGCACCGGCGGCTGGCCGGTCTGGCCCCGGCCGCGCCCGGCTACCGCCGGCTGCGCATCGCCCCGGTCCCCGTCGCCGGGATCGACCACGCGTCGGCCCGGCAGGAGACCCCGTACGGACCGGCCGAGGCCGGCTGGACCGCTGAGGCGGGCCGGCTGCGAGTGCGCGCGGTCATCCCGCCGAACACCACCGCCACCGTCGAACTCCTGGGTGCCGAGCCCGTCGACGTGGGCTCCGGCACCCACGACTGGACGATCCCCGACCCGCGGCTACGGTGCACCGTTCGCCGGTGTCCACGTGGTGAGAGTTGCCGGCGTTTCGGGGGCCATCATGAGGTCTTCTGGTGCACCAACACGATTGCAGGCGTGTTGAGGCTCGGGTAATCCTGGTGATGTCCGCGAGTGCCCGGATCGGGTCGGGGAGCCTCATACAGGGGTCTTCTGCTGCTTCCGTGCCGCGAGCTCGGACACGTCCCGGACAGCGTCGGCGAACGCGCCGGGCGCCTCCTGTGGGAGGTTGTGCCCGGCATCGGGGACCAGACGGTGCAGCCGCGGGCCGGTGAAGTGGGCCGCGCCCGAGCTGCCGTCGGTGGCGGGGAAGTTCCCGTCGGCCGTGCCGTCGAGGGTGATCGCCGGGACGGTGATCGCCGGCGCGAGCGCGAGTGCGGCCTCGGCCTCGGCGTACTCCGGTGCGCCGGAGACCTCCTCGAGCCGGTGGCGATACGAGTGGATGACGACATCGACCCGGTCCGGCCACAGGGCCGCCGCCACGCAGGCCGCCCGGCCGCCCCAGTCGTATCCGGCGAGGACCGCGCGGTCGATGGCGAGCGCGTCGAGCAGGTCCACGACGTCGGCGCCGAGGGCGGCCTGCTGACCGGAGCGGGCCGTGTCCGGCCGGCGGAATCGGGTCGGGCCGTGCCCGCGCAGGTAGGGCACGACGACCCGGTACCCGGACTCCGCCAGTGCCGGCGCCACGTCGACATAGCTGTGGATGTCGTAGGGGTAGCCGTGGAGGAGGACTACCGGCGGCCCGTCCGCGGGTCCGGCCCCGTGGACGGCGACGTCGAGGACGTCCGTGCTGACGTGCCGCGTCGGTAGCTTCCTCATCGCTGATTCCTCCTGGTTGGGGTTGACGAGGGCCTGCGTTACGCCGCGACGGCGTTGACGGCGTCGAGGATCGACGCGGTCACGGCGTCGGGCTCCGAGACGCTGAGCGCGTGCGACGCGCCGCGCATCTCGCGGGTCCCCTTGGCACCGGCCCGGTCCGCCAGGTAGCGGTGCAGCTCGACCGGGATGTTGAGGTCCTGGTCGCTGAAGACGAACCACGACGGGATCGACTGCCAGGCCGGCGTGTCCGTGGGCAGTCCCGCCGTGAGGGCGAGCTCCGTCACGGGGCGCTGGGTCGCGCACATCAGGGCGGCCTGGGCGGGTGAGACGTCGGCGGCGAACTGGTGGTGGAAGGCGTCCGGCCGGATGGCGAGCTCGTTGCCGCCGGTCGACACCGGGTATGCGGTGAGCGCCTCGCCGAGCGTGCCGCCTGGGAACTTGGTCGACAGCCCGAACGCGGACTCGTCGTGGTCCGGCGCGAACGCGCAGACGTAGACGAGGGCGGCCACGGTGTCGCTGCCGGCGGCCGCCTCGGTGATCACCATGCCGCCGTAGGAGTGGCCGACGAGCACGACGGGCCCGTCGATCGAGGCGATCACGTCGCGGACGTAGGCGGCGTCGCCCGGCAGACTGCGCAGCGGGTTGGCGGCCGCGACGACGTCGAACGATCGCGCCTGCAACCGCTCGACGACGCCGGACCAGCTGGCGGACTCGGCGAAGGCTCCGTGGACGAGGACGATGGTCGGTTTCTGCTCGGTCATGGGACTGCTCTTCTCGTGAGATTCGGATGAGGTTCTGGACGGTGACAGGGACGGTGGCGGCTGCGCGCTAGTCGTGGCCGAGCGCCCTGCGCAGGACGTGGATCGCCTGCTCGACGGCTGCGGTCGAGGCGGCCGTGCCGCGGACCGGGTTGAGCATCATGAAGTCGTGCAGCGTGCTGTTGTAGCGGGCGCTGGTGGTGCGGACGCCGGCCGCGGTGAGCTTGCGGCCGTAAGCCTCGCCCTCGTCGCGCAGGACGTCGTTCTCGTCCACGATCAGGAAGGCCTCGGGCAGTCCGGCGAGCTCCTCGACGGTGGCCCGCAGCGGCGACACGGTGATCTCGTCGCGCTTGTCCATCTCGGGCACGTAGGCGTCCCAGAACCACGCCATGGCCTTGGCGGTGAGGTGTGGTCCGTCGGCGAACTCGCGGTAGCTCTCGGTGTCCTGCCCGGCGTCGGTGACCGGGTAGTACAGCGACTGGTGCACGAACGTCACGTCGCCGCGCCGCTTGGCGAGGATCGTCAGCGCGGCGGTCATGTTGCCGCCGACGGAGTCGCCGGCGACGGCGAGGCGCGAGGCGTCGAGGCCCTCGCCGGCGCCGTGCTCGGTGATCCACCGCGCGGTGGCGTAGGCCTGCTCGATCGCGATCGGGTAGCGGACCTCGGGCGAGCGGTCGTACTCGACGAACACGACGGCGGCCTCCGCCCCGACGGCCAGCTCGCGGACCAGCCGGTCGTGCGTGCCGGCGTTGCCGAGGATCCAGCCGCCGCCGTGGACGTACAGGACGGCGGGCAGTGGTCCGGCGGCGCCGACCGGCCGGACGATGCGCACCCGCACGTCTCCGGCCTCCGTGGGGAGGGTGATCCACTTCTCGTCGACGTCGGGCTTCTCGACGGGAGCGGCCTGGATGTCGTCGAGCAGCTTGCGGGCGCGCTCGGGCCCGAGTTCGTACAGCAGGGGCGGTGTGGCGGCGGCGTCGGCGAAGGCCTGCGCCGCGGGCTCGAGGACGGGTCTGCTCATGGGTTTGCCTTTCTGTGGGCTCGGCTCACCGCGTAAGACCGGACAGCGCGGCGCGGCGTGACAGCCGGCGCCGTCACGAGCGGCGGTGCTGCGCGGTCGTAGTGGTACCTGGGCGCCGACCCGGCGAGCTCCGGCGGTCTCCCGGGCGAGGTGCCGCTCCAGGTCGGTGACGTTGCCAGCGCGCGCGGCGGCGAGGAAGACCTGCACGAGGCGGCTCCGGCTCGCCGCGTCCACCGGCGCCCGCCGTTCGGACGAGAGACGCCGGCGTGCGCGCCGCACGATCTGCCGCGCGTTGGCGGCGCCGAGGTGCAGCACCTCGGCGATCTGGCGATAGGGGTAGGCGAATCCCTCACGCAGCACATAGGCGGCGCGCTCGGTCGGCGTCAGCTTCGCCATCAGCAGCTCGATCGCCAGCTCGACCGCTTCCCGCCGCTCCGTGTGGACGTCGGGACCGCTGTCGTGGTCGGGCCGCTCGGGCAGGTCCGGGCCGACGTCGACCTCGTGACGCCTCCGGGCTGACTGGCCGACGTTGATGGCGAGCCGGGTGACCGTCGTCGCGAGGAACGCCGACGGATCGAGGACGACCGTCCGGTCGGTGCGCTGCCAGCGCAGCCACGCCTCCTGCACGACGTCCTCGGCCTCACCCGCGTTGCCCAGTACGCGATATGCGATCGTGAACAGCCGAGCCCGCTGGTCCAGGAAGATCGACGTCGCCCGGTCCAGGTCGTGATCGGCCTCCAGCACCTGCGTGACCACCTGTGCCTCCTGCGGATGTGCGTCGGCGGCCTCGTGGTGGCGCCGTCGGACACCAACGTCGCCCTTCGGGTGGCGCGGTCGCGCCCCGGAAAGGCCGTGGGCCGGCCCGTGGTGGGGTCCGTGGGGTCCGTGGCCGCCGCCACGGTGCGTGTGCGAGGTCGTCGTGTGTCACGGATCGCGGCGCTGCCCGGTCGTACCTTGTGGGGGACACCATCGATACGGTTGGGGCACCATGAATGACGCAGGCGTGCACCTACAGGCGGCCGTGCTCCACGTCGGCGACCTCGGCCGCGCGATCGCCTTCTACACACAGCTGCTGGGCCTGGAGGTGGCGCGCCGTACGCCGGACGCCGTCGTCCTCGCCACCCGGAGCGGCACCGCGACCCTCGCCATGCGGGAGCGGCACGTCCAGCACGTCACCGACCGCACGGTGCAGGCGCTGGTGTGGCGCCTGCCCACCATGGAGCACCTGGACGACGTCGAACAGCGGGCGAAGCGGCTGACGGGCCGGACCACCAGGCGCGTGCTCACCGAGGACGCCATCACGGTGCTGAGCGCCTGGGATCCCGAGGGGCAGCGCCTGGTGTTCCTGCATCACGACGGCGACAACGACGTGCCGAGGAGCATCCCCGCCGAGGTGTTCTGGTATTGAGACCGGCTCACGCGCCAGGAGGCTGCTCGCCGGCCGCGTCGGCGTTCTCGGCCGCGGCGAGGACTCCCTTCAGCACCGTCTCGTACTCCTCGGCGTCGGACGGGTCGAACCGCCACTGCGCCACCGGCTGCCCCATCACGTCCTCGGGGTGGCTGGACTCGACCAGCCCCAACTCCTCCCGGACCTCGCGTTCGAGCTCCGGCCTGTCCACGGATTCCGTCATCATCGCTCCATTCCCGATCTGGTTGTCAGGTACGACCGGGCACCGGCGACGTTTGTGACACAGGGGATGATGGTGTCCGGGAGCGCCCGCCACGGGCGCGCGAGCGAGGAGGGTTGATGTCCGGGTGTTGCGCGCCGTCGGCCGGTCATGGGGGTTCGGCGCAGCCGGTGGAGCTGTCGTTCGTCCCGCCGGTGCGTGCTGCGGCAGAGGTGGCGCGGGGGATGGTGCGCATCGCGGGCGGGCAGTTCTGGATGGGCGGGGACGACCCCGACGCGTTCCCCGACGACGGTGAGGGACCGGTGCGGGCGGTGACGGTGTCGCCGTTCCTCATCGACGCCACGGCGGTGACGAACCGGCAGTTCGCCGCGTTCGTCAAAGCCACCGGGTACGTGACGGAGGCCGAGCGGTTCGGCTGGTCCTTCGTGTTCCACCTGTTCATCGGGCCCGAGCAGCGTGCACATGTGATGGACGCGACGGTACCGGCGGCGCCGTGGTGGCGGGCGGTCGACGGTGCGTACTGGAAGGCGCCGGAGGGTCCGGGGTCCGATGTGACGACCCGGCCGCAGCACCCGGTGGTGCACGTGTCGTGGAACGACGCCACCGCCTACGCCGCATGGGCGGGGAAGCGGCTGCCCACCGAGGCCGAGTGGGAGCTGGCGGCGCGCGGTGGCCTGGAGCGGGCCAAGTACGCGTGGGGCGACGAGCTGGTGCCGAAGAACCGGTGGCGGTGCAACATCTGGCAGGGCCGCTTCCCGACGGTGAACACCGCCGACGACGGGTATCCGGGGACGGCGCCGGCGAAGTCGTACCCGCCGAACGGCTACGGGTTGTACGAGGTCGCCGGGAACGTGTGGGAGTGGTGCTCGGACTGGTGGTCCACCACCTGGCACGCCGAGGAGCGCCCTGAGACCCGGGTCGACCCGCACGGTCCGCCGTCCGGTGAGGCCCGCGTCACCCGCGGTGGCAGCCACCTGTGCCACGACTCCTACTGCAACCGCTACCGGGTCGCGGCGCGCACCAGCAACACCCCCGACAGTTCCACCGGCAACATCGGCTTCCGCTGCGCCGCCGACCTCCCCTGAGGCAGGGTCGGCGGCGCGCGGACGGCGTCAGCGGGCGAACGAGACGGTCTGCTCCTCGGTGAACTCGTACAGCCCGGACAGCCCGCCCTCCCGGCCGAGCCCGGCGCGGCCGAAGCCGCCGAACGGGACCTCGGGGGTGTTGGGCGCGCCGTTGTTGACGCCGACGATGCCGATATCGAGGCGCCCGGCCAGCCGCGCGGCGTGCTCGGCGTCGGCGGACATCACGTAGCCGCCCAGCCCGGTGCGCCAGCCGTTGACCTCCGCGACGACGTCGTCCTCGGCGGCGTACGGGCGTACGGCGCACACCGGGCCGAAGATCTCCTCGTGCCAGAGCCGTACGTCGGCCGTCGCCTCGAGGAGCGTGGGCGCGACGAAATAGCCCCGGGTGGTGGTCAGCGGTGCGCGGGCGACGGCGCACCCGGCGCCCTCCGCTTCGGCTACCAGCCGCTCCAGGCGCTCGACGTGCGCGGGCCGCAGCAGCGGGCCGACGTCGACGGCGGGGTCGGACGGCGCGCCGCAGGTCAGCGACACGATTCTGGACCGCAGCGCGCCGACGAACTCGTCGTACACCGACTCGTGCACGAACACGTTGTTGGCCGCGATGCACGACGCGCCGTTGTTGCGGAACTTCGCCACCAGGAGCGCCTCGAGCGCGACGCCGAGGTCGGCCCGCTCGGTGACGACGAACGGGCCCTTGCCGCCCAGCTCCATCGTCACGCGGGTCATCGACCGCATGGCGCGCGCCGCGACCGACGCGCCGACCGGCGTCGAGCCGGTGAACGTCACCGCGGCGACGAGCTCGGAGTCGACCAGCGCGGTGGTCAGCTTCTCGCCGTCGCCGACCACGACGTTGACCGCGCCGGCGGGCAGACGGCGCTCGCACAGCTCGGTGAACGCGAGGCTGGTCAGCGGGGTCAGCTCCGAGGCCTTCTGCACGACGGTGCACCCGGCGGCCAGCGCCGGAGCGACCTTGCGCGCCGGGATCGACAACGGGAAGTTCCACGGGCTCACCGCCGCGATGACGCCGACCGGCCGGCGCGACACGGTGAACCGGCGCTGCGGGGTCACGACGCCCTCGTCGCGGGGCATCGTCGCGGCGTCGGCGAACCAGTCGAAGTACCGGGCGGAGAAGCCGACCTCGGCGGTCGCCTCGCTCAGCCGCTTGCCCGACTCGGCGCTGATCACGGCGGCGAACGCGGCGGTGTCGGCGCGCAGATCGGCGGCTATCGCGCGCAGGGCGGCGGCGCGGTCGCGGGCCGGCGTCGCGCTCCAGCCGGGGAGCGCCTCGTGCGCGGCGCGGGCGGCGTCCTCGGCCGTCGCGGGGTCGACCCAGCCGACGGCCGCCAGCGTCTCGCCGGTGGCCGGGTCGGGCAGCTCGTGCGGGTCGCCGTCGACGCCGGCGCCGGCGATCCGCGCGCCGGGGGCCGTGGTGCCGGGAGCCGGGATGAGGGTGCGGGGCTCAGCGGTCATGGATGGTTCGCTCCTCCTCGTGGATGCGGAACCGGGCGACGGTGGCGGGGTCGAGCTCGATGCCCAGCCCGGGCGCTTCGGGCACGCACAACGCGCCGTCCTCCCAGCCCAGCGGCGTGGTGAGCAGGTCGGTGCGCAGCGCGTTGGGCCGCACGTCGGCTTCCACCCAGTCGACGGTGTCGAAGGCGGCCGCCAGGTGGGCGCTGGCCGCGACGCCGACGGCGCTGGAGTAGCAGTGCGGCGCAACCCGCAGTCCGGACGCGGCCGCGTACCGGGTCACCTCGCGGGCGACGGTGAAGCCGCCGGACTTGGCGAGGTCGGGCTGCACGAGCGCGACGGCGGCGGAATCCATGCAGGCCTCGAACGCGTCGAGGCCGTAGACGTTCTCGCCGGTCGCGAGCGGGACGTCGCTGTCGGCCGCCAGCTTCTGCAGGTCCTCGACCCGGTCCCCGGACAGGGGCTCCTCGATCCACCGGACGCCGTGCGCCGCGAGCATCGGCATGATCTGCACGGCCGCGGCGACGTCCCAGGCCTGGTTGGCGTCGGCGAACAGCTCGACGCCGGCGCCGATGCGGGACCGGGTGACCGACAGCGTCCGCTCGTCGCGCTCGGTGCCGAACCCGAGCTTGGTCTTCACCGCGCGGTAGCCGTCGGCGAGGGCCACGTCGCACAGCGCCTCGACGTCGGTCGGCCCGATGCCGCTGGCGTAGGCGAGCACTCCGGCGCCGCCCGCCGCCGTCCCCGTCGCCGTCGTTCCGCCGAGCAGCCGGTGGACGGGGAGACCGGCGACCTTGCCGGCGAGATCCCACAACGCGATGTCGACGCCGCTGATCGCCTGCCAGATCGGCCCGGCGCCGCCGGCCTGGCGTCCGATCGGCAACAGCCGGTCGGCCAGCCGCCGCAGCACCGCGCCCGGGTCGGCGCCGTCGGTGCCCAGCAGCAGCGGGGCGACGCCGTCGCAGTAGGTGGCCAGCCGCTCGGCCTGCGCCCAGGACGGGTAGTTGATCCAGCTCTCGCCGACCCCGGTCACGCCGTCGGCGTCGACCTCGACCAGGCACGCCCGCCGGTCCCTGAGCTGCCCGAACGACATGTCCACCGGGCCGGTGATCGGGGCGGAGAGGATGGTGACGCGCAGCCGCTCGATGGTCAGGACGTCGCCCGCACTCAACGGGCGCCCCCGGCCTCGGCGTAGGCGCGCACCAGTGCGCCGCTGTCGCGCGGCCCCAGCCCGTGCTCCAGGCCCAGCTCGTTGACGTCGACGACGGCGCGCGCGAGCGGCGCCGGCGAGCCCGACGTCTCTGCCAGGTCGAGTGCCAGCCGGTTGTCCTTGGCCAGGAGCTCCAGGGCGAAGGCGGGATCGTCGTCGCCGGTCACCATCTTCGGCGCGATCTCCTTGAACAGGTTCGAGACCGTGGCGGCGCCGGACTCGGCGACGGTGTCGACGAAGACGCGGCCGTCCACGCCGTTGCGCCGGCACAGCGTGATGGCCTCCGCCGTGACGGCGTTGATGGCGCCGAACATGAGGTTGTTGGCGATCTTCACCACCGAGCCGGCGCCGGTGTCGCCGACCCGGACCACCCTCGCGGCGACAGTGGCGGTGAGGTGCGGCCGCACCGCGTCGATCGACTCCGCCGGCCCGCCGCACACCAGCGTCCACGACCCGCATCCGGCGGGGCGGCCGAGGACGGGCGCGTCGACGTAGGTGACACCGTGCTCGGCGAGGTGGCCGGCGGCGGTGCGGGCCGTGGCCGGGTCGATGGTCGACAGATCCACGACGACCGCGCCGGCCGGGGCCTTGACCAGCACCTCGGTGGCGAGTGCGCGGACGTGCTCCGGGCGCGGCACGGACACCAGCACGAGGTCGGCGTCGACCACCACGGCGGCGGCGTCGTCGCTCACCCGGACGCCGGCCGCGGCGGCCGCGTCGCGCGCGGCGGGGGAGGGGTCGTACCCGAGGACGTCGTAGCCCGCGGCGACCGCCCCGGCGGCGGCGCGGCCGCCCATGGTGCCCAGACCGAGGACTCGGATCTGCTGTGTCATCACTGCTCCCTCACTGTTCCTTCCACTCGGCGTAGGCGTCCAGGAGGATCCCGGTGTCCACGAACTCGCCCGGCTCGACGTACTCGTCGATGCCGCCCAGCTCGACGAAGATCTGCTCGACGGCGCCGATGCTGTCCTCGAGCTCGCCGGACTCGTACATGCGCGCCCACTCGTCGTTGGGGTACAGGCGCGAGAACTCGAACTGCCGCAGCGTGTCCTCCAGCTCCTGGCTGTCGGCGTACGCGGCCTCGTGCACGGTCGTCATCGCCGCCTCGGTGTCCTCGAGCAGCCGATGGTTGACGTCGAGCCAGGCGGCCGCGATCTTGACGAGGGTGTCGTGGTCGGACTCGTAGAAGTCGTCGTTGGCCACCCAGCCTCCGATGATGGACGACTCCGGGTAGTAGTCCTTCGCCGAGCTGATCAGCTCGGCGTCGGGCTTCTCGTTGCGCACGGTCTCGTCGAACGGCACCCACAGCACGACGGCCGGCACCTGCCCGGCGACGAACGCCGTGACGGCCGACGGCATGTCCGCGTTGACGACTCTCACGTCGGCCGGGTCGACGCCCTCCTGCTTCAGCGCGTTGTGCAGGTACACGTGGGCGGTGGTGCCGGTGGCCGTCATCACCTGCTGGCCGGCGAGGTCCGCGACGGAGCGGATGCCCGACGACGGGTCGACCCACAGCTGCGCGGTGTCGAACTCGACGTCATTGGCGAGGAAGACGGTGCCGGCCCCCTGCGCCGGGAAGTTGGACAGCACCGCGCCCATGATCGCGACGTCCACCGAGCCGCCGGACAGCGCCTGGCTCAGCGCGGTCCCGGTGTCGAACGCGACCGGCTCCAGCTGCACACCGTGCTCGGCGAAGATCGCCTCCTCGGTGCCGAGCCACATGTGGGAGTCGACGGCGACGGTGTGCAGGTAGCCGACCCTGACGACGGCCAGGCCGTCGTCGCTGGTGGTGGGGCCGCTGCTCTCCAGCGCGCACGACGACAGCAGCGCCACGCCTGTGACGGCGGCGACGGCGGCCGCGAATCGCCGGCGTCGCGGCGCTCGCGCCGTCATCGCGGGCCCCCCTCAGCCTCCGTGGACTCCGAGCGCAGCAGGCCCTCCATCCGCCGCCGCAGCTCGACGAACCGGGGCGACAGCCGCGTCTCGGCCGGCCGCGGCGCGGGGATGGCGATGTCGACCACCTCGCGTACGCCGGTCGGCCGTGCCGACAGCACGACCACGCGGTGGGAGAGGAAGATCGCCTCCTCGACGCTGTGCGTGATGAACAGGACGGTGCGCCGCTCGGTGAGCTGGGTCTCGTGCAGCAGTTCCTGCATGCGCTCGCGCGTCTGGGCGTCGAGCGCGGCGAACGGCTCGTCCATCAGCAGCACCTGCGGGTCGGTGGCGTAGGCCCGGGCGATGGCCACCCGCTGGCGCATGCCGCCGGACAGCTCCTTCGGGTAGGCCGACGCGAACGGCTCCAGGCCCATCAGCTCCAGGTAGCGGCGCACCACCCGCTGCCGCTCGGCGCGCGGCCGGCGGTTGGCCCGCAGCGTCAGGCCGAACTCGATGTTCTTGGCCACGGTGAGCCACGGGAAGATCGCGTACTGCTGGAACACCACCCCGCGGGACGGATGTGGACGGGTCACGACGGCGTCGCCGACCCGCACCGTCCCGTCGTCGGGCGCGGTGAACCCGGCCGCCATGTTGAGCAGCGTGGTCTTGCCGCAGCCGGACGGCCCGATCACCGACACGAACTCGCCGGGCTCGACGGTGAACGAGCACTGGTCGAGCACCTGCAGGTGATCGCCGCCCCGGGCGTAGTGCTTGCCGATCTGATCGAAGACGATGCGGTCCGACGTCGTCGCGTGGTTCGCCTCGGCGGTGAGGGTCATCGCGTCTTCTCCTGCCAAGTGGTGAGCCGGGACTGGACGAGCTTGAGGACGAGGTCCATGAGCAGCGCGGTCGCGCCGATCATGGCGATGCCGACATACATGTCGGGGATGCGGTAGAACGTCGCGGCGTCCTGGATGGCAGCGCCGAGGCCCCGCTGGGCGGCCACCAGCTCCGCGGCGACGACGGTGGCCCACGAGACGCCGAGCGCCACGCGGACGGCCGTGAACAGGTGGGGCACCGACGCTGGCACGACCGTCCGGGCGAACACCTCCCACGGGTTGGCGCCGAGCACGCGAGTGGCCCGGACGAGCAGCGGGTCGATGCTGGAGATGCCCTCGAACAGCACGATCACCGCGGCGAAGAACGACGCGTAGACGAGGATCGAGATGCGGGCGTTCTCGCCGATGCCGAAGTAGACGATGACCAGCGGCACCAGTGCGATGGGCGGCAGCGCGCGGAAGAAGTTGACCAGCGGTTCGGCCATGGCACGCAGGGTGGGATACCAGGCCAGCAGGAAGCCGACGGGCAGCGCGAGCAGCGAGCCGATGGTGACACCGATGCAGACGCGGGTCATGCTCACCCGGATGTCGAACAGCAGATCCTGCTCGGTGAACAGCACCCAGCCGGCCGACAGCACCTCGTCGGGACGGGGCACACCCCGCCCGGAGACGATGCCGGAGACGGCGACCAGGTACCAGATCGCGACCGCGATGGCGGCGCCGAGCACGCCGAGGGCGACGCGCCGGGAGGTTCCGCTCACGGCGCCGGCGGCCGGCCGGCGGCGTCGAGGGGCGGAGCGAGTGACGGTGGTCGTGGTCATCTACGCGCCCTTTCGGTCGACGGTGTGTCCGCGACGTTACGAAGGACTGCATGCAATTGCAAGAGGAATCGGCGTGGAATCTCGCCTTTTGGGCGTCGGGCGCGCTAGATTACATGCAACGTCGAGCGGAGGGGCGATGACGACGGAGACGAGCAAGCGCGAGCAGGGGCTCGCCGAACGGGCCTACCTCGCGCTGCGCGAGGCGATCCTCGGACACGAGCTGGCACCCGGGACCCGCCTGTCGGTCCCGAACGTCGCCGAGTGGCTGGGGGTGAGCCGCAGCCCGGCCCGCGAGGCGATCGCCCGCATCGCCTACGAGGGCCTCGCCCACGTCGAACCGAACAAGGGCGCCGTCGTGGCGGACCTCGACGCGGAGTCGCTGGTCGAGATCTATGAGGTCCGCGAGGCGCTCGAAGGGCTCGCGTGCCGGCTGGCCAGCCAGCGGGCCCACGACGGCGACATCGCGGCGCTCCGCGACCTGCTGGCGCAGCACGTCGCGGCCGTGGAGGCCGGCGACGTCGAGCGCCATTACGACCTGGACATGCGGTTCCACGCTCGGGTCCGCGAGCTCGCCGGCAACAGCCGGCTGACCGCTCAGCTCGAGGTGCTCCAGCAGCAGATCCGGCTGGCGATGTACACGACGCACCGCTCGCCCGGCGGCATGCCGCTCGCCGTCACCGAGCACCGCCGGATCGTCGACGCCCTGGAGTCCGGCGACCCCGTGCTGGCCGAGGCCGCCGGCCGCTCCCACATCGCCCGGCTGTTGCGCGACCTGTCGGCCGCGGAGAAGGACCCCACCGGCCGGTACCGGTGACACGGTCGGGCCCGGCCTGGACGGTACGGCGCCACTACCCGCGGTGCACTCCCTGGTGTTGATCTTGGAGTTGTTCGGCCATCTATCGGACATTTCATGCCGCGATGGCCGAACAACTCCAAGATCAACGCGGGACAGCTGAAGAGCTCATTTCCAGACGACGGAGTGCGCGTCAGGCCTGTCGCGGTGCGGCGGCCGACAACAACGCCTCGGCGAGGCGCCGTGCCTGCCCGGCGGGGCCGTTCGGGCCGAGCGACTGGCCGGGTCCGGGAACGGGCTCCGCGCTCTGCACGTGCCGGGCACCCCGCTCGTCCTGCCGAACGCGCTGGACGCGGCCTCGGCCCGGATGGTCGAAGCCGCGGGCTTCCCGGCCGTCGCCACGAGCAGTGCGGCGACGGCGGCGGACCTCGGGTACGACGACGGCGAGGCGGCGCCGGTCGAGGAGGTGCTGGCCGCCGCCGCGCTGCTCTCCGCCGTCGCCGCCGGCAAGGACCCGTTCACGCAGTGACGTCGCGTCGGCTGCCGCCGTCGGTCACAATCCGGTGCCGGCCCTGCTGAACGGGGCGTCCGCCGAGCTAGATTGGTAGGAACCGTCCTGGATGCCCGGGAGGTCGGTTCGATGTCGTGGATCGTGTGGCTGCTGGTGGCCGCGGCGCTGGGCGCGGCGGAGTTCTTCACGCTCACGTTCGCGTTCGGGCTGCTCGCCGGTGCGGCACTCGTGGCGGCCGTCGTCGCAGGACTGGGCGGACCCTGGCTCCTGCAGATCGCGGCGTTCGCCCTCGCGGGCGCGGCCGGACTGCTGGTCGTCCGTCCGGTCGCCCGGCAGCACATGAGCCATCCGCCGCTGACCAGCGAGGGCAGTGACGCGTTGATCGGCAAGAAGGCCGTCGTGGTCGAGGAGGTCACCGCCGACCACGGGCTCATCAAGCTGTCGGGTGAGATGTGGTCGGCGCGCGCCCTGGACGACGACCACGTCATCCCGGCCGGAGCGGTGGTCGACGTCATGGAGATCGAGGGCGCCACGGCCATCGTGTACCCCCGGGAGCTGCTGCCCTGAGACGACCACGGAGGAGACATGGAACTCTTGGTGCTCATCATCGTCATCGTCGCCGTGGTGGTGTTCGGGGTGGCGTCGACCGTGCGGGTGGTGCCTCAGGCGCGTCGCTACAACGTCGAACGGTTCGGCCGTTACCGCACGACGCTCCAGCCAGGCCTGAACTTCATCATCCCGATGGTCGACCGCATCAACACCAAGCTGGACGTGCGCGAGCACGTGTTCTCGTCGCAGCCGCAGCCGGTGATCACCGAGGACAACCTGGTGGTGAACATCGACACGGTGCTCTACTACCAGATCACCGACCCACGCGCCGCGGCGTACGAGGTGGCGAACTACCTGCAGGCGATCGACCAGCTCACGGTCACCACGCTGCGCAACGTCATCGGCAGCATGGATCTGGAGAAGACGCTCACCTCCCGCGAGGTGATCAACGCCCAGCTGCGCACGGTCCTCGACGAGGCGACCGGGAAGTGGGGCATCCGGGTGAACCGGGTCGAGATCAAGGCGATCGACCCGCCGTCCACCATCAAGGAGGCCATGGAGAAGCAGATGCGCGCCGAGCGCGACAAGCGTGCGGTGATCCTGCATGCCGAGGGGGAGCGGCAGTCGAAGATCCTCACGGCTGAGGGCACCCGGCAGCAGGAGATCCTGGAGGCGCAAGGGCATCAGCAGGCCATGATCCTGCGGGCCGACGGTGAGGCGCGGGCCATCGAGCGGGTCTTCCAGGCGGTGCATCAGAACGACGCCGACCCGAAGGTGCTCGCTTACAAGTACCTCGAGACGCTGCCGCACCTCGCCGACGGCGGCAACAACACGTTCTGGGTCATCCCCGGCGAGCTCACCGAGGCGATCCGCTCCGTCACCAGCGCCTTCGGCGGCCACGCAGGCACCGTCACCCCGCCGGCGGCCGACCACGGCGGCGGCGATCGGCCGGCCGAGCTCGACCACGACGGGCACCGCGAACTCACCGCCGGCGACCGGCTCTCCGCCGACGCCGCTGCGGCCGCGGACCAGGTCGCCCAGCAGGCCGAAGCGGCGGTCGAGGACGCCAAGGCAGAAGCCGCGGCAGCCGAGAGCGGCGTCGAGAAGCGACCGGGCCGGACCTCGCGTCCATGACCTGTCGTGCACGTACTGCGCGCCGCCCGGGAACCCCTACGCCAAGGCCCGCTGGCCCAGCGTGGCGCGGATCTGCCGGCGGGAGGTGATGCCGAGCTTGGCGAAGACCTTGCGCAGTTGCCATTCGACGGTGTGCGGGCTGAGGAAGAGCTGCGCACCGATCTCCGGGTTCGTCAGACCCTCGCCGGCCAGCCGGGCGATCTGGGCCTCCTGCGGGGTGAGCGTCGTGCTGGGGCGGACCGTCTGGCGGGGGACGACGGCCCCGGTCGCCTCGAACTCGCGCCGGGCGCGTTCGGCGAAGCCGTCGGCACCGGTCTGACTCAGCAGCTCGTGGGCGAGGCCCAGGTGCTCCCTGGCGTCGGCCCGGCGGTTCTCGCGCCGCAGCCGGATGCTCGCAGCTGGACGTACTCGAGAAGCGCGGTCTTGCCGACGCCGGCCTCGCCGTGCAGGACGACGGTCGCGCTGAGGCCGCCCTGGACGCCGGCCAACAGGTCGTCGAGGGCTTGGGACTCGTTTCGCCGTCCGAGGAGACCCTGCGGCGACCGGTTGTTCGTCGTCATGGTCGTGGCACCGAGGCTACCGGTGCGACGTGGTCGCGAGCCAGGCCGCGGCAGACCCCGCCGACGCATTGTCACGTCGGGCCGGGCCGTCCGGTCGGTAGGGAGAGGTGATCGGGCGGATCCGCACGACTGGCCGAGCCGCGAGGTAAGAGCGGGAACACCGGGTTTCAGACGGCTCCGGGGCGACTGGGGTAGGCGTCAAGCAGACCGCGGCTGGTCCCACCCGCCGCCAGTCGCGGCGGACTCGTCCGGTCACCTGCGAGTGGTGAGTCGCGTGACGGCGGAGCGAGCGATCAAAGGTGCTACCTTTTACCTGATCTCCCGCCCACCCCGTCGAGGAGCGTGAAACGCACCATGGATCTCCGGCTCATGGTCCCGAACACGCTCGACGGCCGGTTCGCGCTGCCGCAGGGGATCAGTGCGGAGATCTATGACGTGACGGCACCTGTCGACGCCCGGCTCGAGCAGGCCGACGCCCTGGTGGTGTGGGGAAACTCGCGTGAATGGGTGCGGTCGGCGGCGCAGCGGATGACGCGGGTGCGGTGGGTGCAGTCCCTCGGTGCCGGAGCCGAGCAGGTCTCGGAGGCGGGCTTCGGCTCGGACGTGGTACTCACCTCGGGTGCCGGGCTCCACGACCGTCCGGTGGCCGAGCATGCGCTCGCGCTCCTCCTCGCCGCGGCACGACGGCTGGACCTGCTGCGCGACGCGCAGCTGCGGCACGAGTGGAGTGACCGGGGCGGCCGGCAGCCCGGTGACGACGCGCCGGAGTTCAGCACGCTGCGAGGGCGCCGCGTGGCGGTCTGGGGATTCGGCGGGATCGGGCGCACGCTGGCCGGCTACCTGTCCATGCTCGGCGCCGACGTCATCGGCATCGCTCGCAGCAAGGGCCGGCGCGACGGCTTCGACGTTGTGGACGATGCTGATGTCGACGCGCTGCTGCCCACCGTCGACGTCCTCGTGCTCGCGCTCCCGGGCGGCGACGCGACCCGGCGACTCGTCGGCGCCGATCGGCTCGCCCTGTTGCGGCCGACGGCCTGGATCCTCAACGTCGGCCGTGGCACGGTCCTCGACGAGGGCGCCCTGATCGACACGCTGCGGAGAGGGGCGATCGCAGGGGCGGCGCTCGACGTCTTCGAGACCGAGCCGCTCCCAGCCGACTCGCCGCTGTGGGAGTTGCCAAGTGTCATCGTGTCTCCGCACGCGGCGGGCGGACGGCCGCTGGGGTACGCGGCACTCATCGAACACAACGCTCGAGCCCTGCTCGGCGAAGTGGAGTGGCGGAACCGGATCGTGAGGGGGAAGTGATGGTGGCGACGGTCCTGCACTCGGGCGTCGTGAACGCGCTGGGCGCGGACATCGTGAGCGGGCGGATTCCCGTCGGCACGGCGCTGACGCTGGAGGGCATTCAGGAGCGGTTCGACGTGTCGCGCACGGTGGCCCGCGAGGGCATGCGCATCCTCGAGGCGATGCACCTGGTGACGTCGGAGCGGCGCCACGGCATCGTGGTCCAGCCGCCGGAGTCGTGGCACGTGTTCGATCGCCGGGTCATCCGGTGGCGCCTGGACTCGGAGCACCGCCCGGCGCAGTTGCGCTCGCTGACGGAGCTGCGCATCGGCATCGAGCCGTTCGCGGCCCATCTCGCCGCGGCGCGGGCGACGGAGGACGAGAAGGACGCGCTGCGTCAGGCGGCCGGCGAGATGCGGGTCTTCGGCGAGGCGGGCCGGCTCGACCGCTATCTGGCGGCGGACATCGCGTTCCATCGCACGGTGCTGCGCGCCAGCCACAACGAGATGTACGTGGCGCTGATCGAACCGGTGATCGAGGCAGTGTCCGAACGGCCGCTGCACGGTCACAGCCATGCGTATCCGGTGCCGGCCGCGATGGACCTGCACGAGGCCGTCATGCTGGCCATCGCCGACGGTGACGGCGCGGCAGCCGAGGCGGCGATGCTCGGCATCCTCAGCGACGTCCGCTCCGGCATCGGTGCCGCGCTGCATGCGGACGACGTGACCGCCGGCTGAGGCCGGCGGCCACGTCAGGGCGGTCAGCGGAAGGCCATGGCCCACGAGGCCGTGTGCAGCTCGCTCTCGGCGCGCCAGCGGGTGATCGCGCCGAGCAGCCGGGAGCGGTCCGCCGCATAGGCGGGATCGTCCCAGAGGTTCACTTCCTCGTGCGGATCCGCCTCCAGGTCGAAGAGCTGTCCTTCGTCGGAGTCGACGAACGCGACCAGCTTCATCGAGTCGTCGCGCACCATCGTCATGAGGGCGGTGCCGGTCAGGATGCGATCGCGCGCGTGCTCGGCGAAGACGTACTCCCGTCCGGCCCATCCGGTCCCGGTGAGCGCGGGCACGAGCGACTGTGCCTCCATCCACTCCGGCGGCTCGATGCCGGCCAGGTCCAGCACCGTCGGTCCCAGGTCCATGACCGAGGTGAGGCCGTCGAGCTGCCGGCCGCCGGCGACCCGGCGCGGGGTTCCAGATGATCGCGGGGACACGGACACTCGGGTCGTACATCGTCCACTTCTGGCTGTGTCCGTGGTCATTGAGGCAGTCCCCGTGGTCGGACGTGAACACGACGACGGTGTCGTCGAGGACGCCACGAGCGTCGAGCGCGTCGATCAACAGCCCGAGTTGGTGGTCGATCATGGTGACGTTCGCCAGGTAGTGACGGCGTTGCCGCTCGAGCTGCTCCCGTGACGGGTTCTCCAGATGGACGATCCCGTCGTGGTCGACCGTGAGGTGGTCCCGCCGGAGCTCCTTCAGAGCGGCCGGTTGACTCGCCAGGTCCGCCGCCGTCATGTGCGGCGGCTCGACGTCGCGGTCGTCGTACATCGCCAGGAACTCGGGGGTCGGGTCGTACGGCGGATGCGGTCCTGGGAAGCCGACCTGGAGGAAGAACGGCTCGGCGCCGGTGTAGCGCTCCAGCCACAGCCCGGCGAGCCGGCCGACGAAGTTGTCCGAGTGCAGGTCCTCCGGGCCTTCCCACGCGAACGCGCCGAGGCTCTCGGCGTAGTCGGTCCGGGAGCGGAGGATCGTCCGGTCCGGCTTCGGCACGCCCGCGGTCCACAGCGCCTTGTCCCACTGGTCCAGGAAGAACGGCAGCCGCGGGTTGCTGCGGTCCTTGTTCTCCACGACGTGCCGCTCGTGGAATCCCAGCGGCGTCTCGTACGGGATCGTGTGCATCTTCCCGACGTTGACGCACCGGTAGCCGCGCTCGGCGAGCAGCTCGACCCAGGAGTGCGACCAACGGTCGTTGTTGCGCCAGACGCCGGTGCTGTGCGGGTACATGCCGGTGAACAGGCTGGCCCTCGACGGCGTGCACGACGGCGCGGTCACATAGGCGCGGGTGAACGAGGTGCCCTCGCGGACGAGCCGGTCGAGGTTCGGGGTGATCGCCTGCTCATGGCCGAGTGCGCTGATGGTGTCGAACCGCTGCTGGTCGGTGATGACGAAGAGGAAGTTCGGTCGCGAGTCTGCCATGGGGCTACCTTAAAGATTGCACCTGTCGAATCAATGGTGTTACTTTACGCCGCATGACTGGCGCGCTCATGAACATCCCGCTGCTGCCGGTGTTCGTGAAGATCGCTCAGATCCCACCGGGCACCATGGCGACGATCACTGTCGCCATCCTCGCGATCGGCGCCTACAGCATCAACGGCAACCCCTTCGACGTGGCCGTCATGATCGGTGCCGGGCTCGTGGGGTACCTGCTGCGCAAACTCGGGATCCCGCCGGCACCGCTCGTGCTCGCCTTCATCCTCGGCCCGATCTTCGAGACGAACTTCCGGCGATCGCTCGTGCTCTCCGACGGGGATATCACGGTCTTCGCGTCCTCAGCCGTCTCCGTGGGGCTGCTGGTGCTTCTCGTGCTCATGGTCGTCTGGGCGGCGATCTCGCTGGTCATGCGGTCGCGCCGCCCGACGCGGGCCGACGTCGCAGCACGGCGCTGAGACGTTCGGCAGAGCGCCGCTCGCGACGTCGTCCGCCTTGAGCGGTTCGAGCGTGTGCCCAGCTCGGCGGCGAGCAGCGCGCCGATCGTCGACCTCCCGGAGCCGGACACGCCCATGACGACGACCGGAGGTGTCACGGGGTGCCCCACTGCCGGACCGCCGCCGAGACCGTCGCGGCGAACGCTTGGTCGGCGGCCAGCGGCTCGGAGGCAAGCGACAGGAGTGCTGTGCCGGGCTCGGGCTCGCCGAGCGCACGACGGACATCGGCACGCCCGGCGTCCGGCAGGTCGATGCCGCGCAGCAGCGCTGCGATCCACGACGCGATGCCCTGTGCGCAGCCGCGGGCGGGACGTCCCGCCCGCCGCTCCTGCAGGGCGACCGGCACGATCCGGATCCGGAGCTTTGTGAGGCCGTCCTCGGCGATCTGGCTCAGCCGGTGCTCGATGCGCGGGTTGCCGAACCGTCCGAGCAGCGACGCACGGTAGCCCGGGACGTCGACGTGCCGGGGGAGAAGCTGCTCGGCGTCGTCCCACAGCCGCTCGACCGCCGCGCGGCAGTCGTCGTCGGCGACCGCCGCCGCGACCGTCGCGTATCCCCGTGACAGCCCGCCGAAGGCGAGGACGAGATGTGCTCCGTTGAGCAGCCAGAGCTTGCGCAGCTCGTACGGTTCGAGGTCGGCGACGAACCGGGCACCGGCGGTCTCCCAGGCCGGTCGGCCGGCGGGGAACTCACCCTCCAGGACCCAGTCGGAGAACGGTTCGGTGACGACGGGGGCGGCATCGTCCCACCCTGTGGCCGCGCGCACGGCGGTCGCCAGCTCCTGGTCCGGCCGCGGGGTGATCCGGTCGACCGAGGTGCTGACGAAGGAGACGCCGTCGGCCACGGCGCGCTCCAGGCCAGGCGAGACCGCCTCGGCGAGGCCGAGCAGGACGGACGCCAGGCGCCGGCCGTTCGACGGCAGGTTGTCGCAGGAGACGACGGCGATCGGCGGCCCGTGGAGCAGCGCCCGCCGGCCGAGCGCGAGCAGCAGCCTGGCCGGCACCGTCCGGGGCGGCGCCGCGGTCCGGCCTGCGAACGCATCCTCAAGCAACTCGAGGTCGGCGGCGACCTCGGGATCGGTCAGGTCCGGGCCGTCGTCGGGTGCCAGCCGGTAGCCGGCCTCGGTGATGGTCAACGTGACCACTGAGGTCGTGGGCGCGCTCACCGCGGCCACGAACCGGTCCAGCCGATCGCCCGGCACGGCGGCGACGACGCTGCCGACGTGCGAGAACCGGTCGCTGTCGGTCCTGCGTTCGACGAGCGTGTAGACGCCGCCCTGTGCGCCGAGGAGATCGGCCATGGCGGGCGAGCGGCCGGTGAACCCGACGATGCCCCACTCGGCTGCGTCGTCCGCGCGGGCGGTGTACCAGGCCTGGTGGGCGCGGTGGAAGGCGCCCAACCCGAGGTGGACGATCCGCTCCGGCGGCGCCGGCAGCACCTCGCCGGCGGCCGCGAGTCCCTCGCGGGTCAGGGGGCGCCGGTCGGCCTTCGACGCCGTCACAGCTTGAACACCCGTCGCGGGATGGCGTCGACGAGATCGTCGGCGACGGACGCTTGCGGCGACCGGCTGCTTGTCGTCATGGTCGTGGCACCGAGGCTACCGGTGCGACGTGGTCGCGAGCCAGGCCGCTGCAGACGCCGTCGACGTCTTGTCACGTCGACCCGGGCTGTGTGGTCGTAGAGGAGAGGCGACATCGCGGCCGGATGGTACGGATGGTGCCGATGATCATGAGGCGGGTGCCGCGGCGGCTGACATGTCAGGTGCGGCGGTTCCATTCCTCAGCGAGGAGAGCGTAGCCGAGGCCGTCGAGCCAGCGGCCGGAGCGGTGCAGCGAGTCACGGATGTTGTGCGACTCGCGGCGCATGCCGACCCGTTCCATCAGACGCCAGGAGGGCTCGTTGTCGGCGAAGCAGAGCGCGGTGACCCGGCGCAGGCCCAGCTCCACGAAGCAGAGCCGCAGCAGTTCCCGTACGGCCTCGGTGGCGTAGCCCTGACCTTGATGGGCCGGGTCGAAGACCCAGCCCAGCTCCGCCTGGACCGCGCGGGCGCCGTCGGCCACCTCGGCCTGGGCCCAGGCGTCCTCGACCCGGACCATGAGGTCGCCCATCACGTGTCCGTCGCGCTCCACGACCAGGGTCTTGGCAAGCCGCTCGGGAGCCGCGAACCGGGCGCGGAAGGCGTCCGCGTCTGCGGGCAGCTCGGTGAGCCACCGGGCCACCGGCTCGAGGCGGCGGTAGTGCCAGACGGGGTCGGCGTCGGCCGGGCGGCCGGGGCGGAGAGTGAGGCGGTCGGTGCGGACCGGCCAGTCGATCCGCTGGAGCACACCGGGGGTCGAGGCGGGGAGAGCGCGGACCGACAGCAACGTGGTGCCGGTGTCGCGCAGCCGCGCCAGCAAGTCGTGCAGCGCTGCCTGGTCGGCGACCGGGCCGGTCAGCGTGGTGGTGCCGTCGCCGTGGTGTTCGGGGCGAAGGTCGCCCAGCACGGCATCCCGGTGGGCGTCCAGGTGACCGTCGATGCGGAACTCGTAACTGCTCATCGGACGCTGAGCGTATCCGGCCGCCACGAGGGCGCGGCAGCTGTGCGGGGCCGTCTGTGGCGCTGACCGCGCTGATCGCCGCCGCCGTCCTCGTCGGCGTCGCTGCCGCACCGAATGACCCGCCCCTGCCCTTGATCCCTCTGCCCGGTGGCAGGGCCCAGCGCGGCGATAGCACCTCTGCGCGCGTTCCGGTTTCAGCAACAACGGTTATGTCCGGTCGCCGCGCGGAACGTCGCCGAGGCGCTCGTCGATCTGGCGACCACCGACCAACCGCGGTCCATGGTGGAGATCGCCGGGCCGCGGGTGGAGAACCTGGTCGACCTGGGCGCCATGCTGGCCGCCAGGGACGGTGACTCCGTGAAGGTCGAGGGCGTCAGCGACCCGGACGACGCGGACGGCGTCCTGTACGAGTCGGGCCAGGTCCTGCCCGGCCCGAACGCCATCATCGCCGGCCCGACGTTCGCCGAATGGCTGGAGGGGGACGGACACGGCAGGTAGCACGAGCTCCGCACGCAGCCGACATGCCAGGGGTCGTCGACCGCGACCTATCGTTGATGGTGGTCAACCACGGCACCGCGAGGAGTGGGGGATGCGCCGGCCGAGCACCTGCGCGCGCGGTTTCCCGGCGTGCCGGTCGACCACTTCCCGCGGGGCTGTCAGTACCAGACCGTGAGCGCCTGAGCCCCACGGGGCGGGCGCGGATCCGGAGGCGGAGATGTGTTGTACGGCACCGCGCGGGCTCGAGCTGCCGCCGGACGTCGCGGGGATGCTGCTGCGCTACCAGGACATGGTCCGGGCGGACCCAGACGGGTTGTGGGGCGACCGGACCGACGTGTGGACCCGCATCGTGCTGCGCCGCTGCCCGTTCCTCGGCGAGCACCGGCACCGCGAGCTCTGGGCGCTCCTCTGGTCCGAGCCCGGCTGGGTCGACTCGCCCGCGTTCCCCGACTGGGTGCGGCGGGCCGTCGCCGACGACGGCCGGCCCGCCGAGCTGTCCGTCGTGCACGTCGGGGCCGACGGCGCGGTCACGGTGCATCCGGCCACTCCGGTCCGGCTGCTGCCGGGCGGCGACGCCGTCGGCCGCTCGCTGCTCGTCGACTCCGCCGGCCCGGCGGCGCTGCCGGTCCGCGTCGGCGAGGTGGAGGTCGACGTGCCGGCGGGCGGTGCGGCGCTGGTCCGGCTGGAGCTCACGGCCGATGCCGGCGACGTCGCGGTGAGCGTCGCCGGCGTGACGCACTCGCTGCGGCTGGTGACGCCCGCGGACCCGGCGCGGCTGCGGCTGCGCTCGCGCCGCACAGTGCGCTGGTCGGTCGTCGACGACCGCGGCACCGGCCGGTTCCCCGCCGGGCTGCCGCGCAAGTTCGACTACCACGACCGGCCGTTCTTCCACGGCGACGATGTGACCGTGGACGTGCCCGCGGACGTCCCGCTGCTGGTGCGGGCCACTCGCGGCCTGGAGTACCGGCCGGCCCTGACGACGGTCAGCGCGGCGCCGGGCGACACCGTCGAGGTGGAGCTGGAGCCGGAGCAGTGGATCGACCCCGCCGCCGACGGCTGGTACGGCGCCGACCTGCACGTGCACATGAACTACGGGTGCGACCTCGTCATCGGCCCCGCCGACGCCGCGCTCATGCAGTGCGGCGAGGGCCTGCACTTCATGAACCTCGTCGCGGCGAACGAGGCCAGCTCGCTGATCTACGACCGCGAGGCGCTGGAGGCCTGGCCGGGCGAGGACCTGCCGTGGTCGACGGCGGACATGGTGGCCCGGATGGGCGTGGAGTACCGCAACGACCTGCTCGGGCACTTCCACGCCACCGGCCCGGCCGCGGCGCCGCGGCACTTCCACAGCGGCCACGCCGGCAGCGACGCCGACGAGGACTGGCCGCCGAACAGCGTGGCGCTCGAGCACTTCCGTGGCCTGGACGCCGTCACCGCCTACTGCCACCCGGTGCAGTCGCCGCTCGACGACGACGCGCCGCCGGACGTCGTCTTCGAGCTGTCGCGGTCGGTCGAGTGCCGTGAGCTCGTCGCCGACGCCGCGCTCGGGCTGGTCGACGGCATGGACGTGGTGTCCAATCTCGACGACTGGGCGGCCGGCGTGGTGTACCGGCACCTGCTCGGCGCCGGCATCCCGCTGGCGGCCACCGTTGGCTCGGACAGCATGCTGTCCGTCAGCCGGTCCGCGACGTTCGGCAACCCGCCGGGCTGGGCCCGCATGTACGCCCGGCTGGACGGGCCGCTCAGCACCGAGGGCCTCAAGGAGGCGATCCGGGCCCGCCGGACTGTGGCGACGAACGGGCCGTGGCTGGAGCTCACCGTGGACGGCCACGGGCCGGGCCGCCGTCTCGACGTCGCGCCGGGGACGACGCTGCGGGTCCGGGCACACGTGCGCGGCCCGGGGGCGGAGCGGCTGCGCGTCTACACCGCCGACGGCGTGCTCGCCGAGGCGGCCGCGACCGATGGCGAGGCCGAGCTGGCGGCGACGCTGGCCGTGACCGAACCGACGTTCGTGGTGGCGGTAGCCGACGGCGGCGGGCATGCCGAGGTCCTCGCCGACCGTGCCATGGCGCACACCAGTCCGGTCCACGTCGACGTCGCGGGGGAGCGGGTGGCGCGCCCGGACCACGCCCGCTGGTGCCTTGAGTGGCTCGCGCGGCTGGAGAAGCTGGTCGCCGACCACGGCGTCTTCCACGAGCCGGCGCATAGGGAGGACCTGGCCGCGGTCATCGAGCAGGCCCGCGGGTACTACCGGTCTGTCGCCCGGTCCCGCTGATCCCTTGCGGCTCTTCTGCTGCTCCGGGTGTCATCGGGGGGCTCCGGCCGCCCAGCCAGCCCGGCATCGTCGGCACGCGCCCGGATGACACCTCACCCGCGTGAGGGCCATGACGGGGACCCGTAGGCACGGCATGCGGCCTTCGGACGGGTGAGGTGTCCGCGGGAAGGGTGACGACAGGGGCTGATGCCCGGGAACAACGGTCGTCGGCGGTCAGGCCGATGAGCGCCGCCGACCGTCGAGCGTGCTCGCTCGGGCGTGCTCTCACCCGGTTCTCATCCGTGGCGGGTGCACCATGTCTCCATGTCCGGACAGCCGCCGAACGATCCAGGAAACGCACCCGGCGCGGCGAGCGCAGCGGCCGCCATTGGTGAGTCGAGATGGGGCGCGGGCGCCGCCGTCCTGGTCGCCGCCTTGGTGACGTCCGTTCTCCCGGAGCGGCTCACCACCGGGCCGCGGTGGGCGTTGCCTGCGCTGGAGCTCGCACTTCTCGCCGCCCTGCTCGCGGCGAACCCGCGCCGGCTGACCCGGAAGTCGCGGGACGCACGCGCGCTGTCGCTGGTGCTGATCGCCGTCATCGGCGCCACGAACGCGCTGTCGCTTGTCAGCGTCGTCCACCAGCTGCTGGTCGGCGACGTGTCCACCGGCCGGGAGCTCGTCTACGCCGCGGCCGGCGTGTGGCTGACGAACGTCGTCCTCTTCGGTCTGGTGTTCTGGGAGCTGGACCGCGGCGGTCCGCATGCCCGGAGTACCTTGACCTCCGGCCGCGCCGATCTGCTGTTCCCGCAGATGACCATGGACCGGCCGGACGACCCTGCATGGTCGCCGTCTTTCATGGACTATTTGTACGTCAGCTTCACCAACTCGACCGCCTTCAGCCCCACCGACACCATGCCCCTCACGCCGCGGGTCAAGCTCGCCATGACGGTCCAGGCACTGCTGTCCCTCGTCACGCTGGGCTTGGTGATCGCGCGTGCGGTCAACGTCCTGGGCTAGGTCGGCCCAGCCGCACTGGTCTTCTGCACAATGTCGATCTCCCAGCCGGCGCCGCACGCCGCGGCCACGCGACGGCTGGCTCAGCGGCCGGAGCAGCTGAGGAAGTCGAAGCTCTCTTCGGCGAAGACGGCCGGACCCTCGGGCCAGTCGACCCTGTCGGCTTCGACCACGTAGTAGCGCACCCGCCCCTTGGCCGCCTCCAGGATCGGGCCCCAGTCGATGGTCCCCTCGCCGACGCTGGTCTGCCCCGACGTCCCGGTGCCGATGGCGCCGTCCTTGATGTGCAGCAGCTCGATGCGGTCCCCGTACCGCTCGATGAGTGCCGCGGTGTCGACACCGGCGGTCTCGGACCAGAAGACGTCGACCTCGAAGGTCACCCAGCGGGGGTCGGTGTTCTCGACCAGGATCTGCCAGGCGGTCTTCAGCTCACCGGTCACGGGGTCGGGGTACGTGGTCTGGAACTCCGCGGCATGGTTGTGCCCGAACAGCCGGCCGGTCCCGTTTCGCATCGACAGCTCGCCGAGCCGGTTCATCTGCGCCGCGGTGGCGAGCGTGTCCTCGTAGCTGCCGATGCCCGGCTGGCCGAAGCCACCGGAGCCGACGAATCGGTGGCCGATGGCCTTAGCGTACTTCAGGAAGTCGGCGAAGTTGGCGTCGGTGTAGCGGTACTGCCCGCTCGACGCCTTGAGCCCGTACTTCCGTAGCAGCGCCTCGAACTCCTCGGCCGGCAGGCTGTATGAGCCGGCGTAGGGCTGGACCTCCTGGTAGCCGATCTCTGCCAGCGTGGCGAGCACCTCCTCGAGACCGACGTCGGCGATCCACTCGCGAGCGCCGTAGAGCTGGAACCCGATGGCCGGGGTGGGTACTCGAACGCCGGAGCAGTCGGCGGAGGGGGACGCCGACGACGTCGCAACCGCGCTGGAGGACAAGGCGAGCGCGGCGATGGCCGCGGTGACGGCGTGGGCGAGCCGCCGGCGGCGAAGGAATGCGGTCATGACTGTCGACCTCCTGGTCGGGTGGGTGAAGGGGTGCCGGGAGAGCTTGTCGTTCCGGCGGCTAGCGGCCGGCGGCGACGCCGCGGCCGTGGAAGTCGATGGCGTCGACGTTGTAGCCGTTGTTCTGGTCGGTCCGGAAGACCACGTAGAGCGTGCGCGTGCCGCCGGGATCCGTGACCGGCGCCGGGACGGTGTCGACGTAGGCGTCGGTGCTGCCGGTGCTCTGGATCGGTGTGGAGGCGAGGAGCTCGCCGTCGGGGGAGTCGGCCCGGAGTTCGATGGTGCCGGTGGTGGTGCCGGCGACCCGGTAACTGATGGAGTTGATGCCGCGCAGGTTCATCCGCTCGAAGGCGATCCAGTCGCCCGTCGAGATTCCGGCGACGCGGTAGGCTCCTTCGGCGTAGGCGTCGCTGCGCTGTTCCGACGTCCCGGACTGCGTGCTGCGGTGCTCGGCCTGGCGGTGTTTGGGCTGCAGCATGACGGTGGTCGTGCCCGTGAGCGGCGCGACGCCGTCGGCACCCTGATCGGTGTACGTCGCCGTGATGACGTAGAACATGTTGGCGTCGTCGCCGTGCCCCGCCGCCGATGTGGTGAAGGTGCCGGAGCAGCCGAACAGCTCCTCGAGCGGGTGACCGTGCGTGTCGTGGCCGATCGCCGGCTGGACCACGACGTTCTCACAGTCGATCCGGCCGTCCTCCCGGTCCTGTACCGCGACGCGGTACCTGATCGTGTCGCCGGCGTCGACGAAGCCTCCGTCGGGTGGCAGCAGGAGCTGCACGCTCGGCGCCGTGTTGCCGACGCTCACGGCGATGCTGGTCACGCCGGTGCGGCCGGTGTCGTCGGTCACGGTGAGGGTGGCGTCGTAGTCGCCCTTCGTCGTGTAGGTGTGCGTCGGGCTCGGCTCGTCGGAGCTGGCACCGTCGCCGAAGTCCCAGTGGTAGCTGATCGTCTGGCCTTCGTCGGTGTCGGCGGAACCGGTGCTGGAGAAGCTGACCGTCAGCGGCGCCCTGCCGTTCGTCGGGGTGGCCGTCGCGACGGCCTTCGGAGCGCGTTCGCCGGGCGGTGCGTGCTCGATGCGGTAGATGCCGTCGTCGGGGTTGTTACGCCCGAACCCGCGTCCCCACTCCGCGAGATACATGGCGCCGTCGGGACCGAACACCATGTCCATGGGCGCGTTGAAGATGGTGTCGGGCAGGAAGCCCGTGGCGTGGCTCGGCCGGCCGTTCTCGTCCAGCTCGATCTCGGCGAGGAAGTGCTTGCCCCACTCGTAGAAGAACGCCCTGCCGTCGTAGTACTCGGGGAACTTGCGGTCCGAGTCGAGGTCGGGGTCGTACTGGTAGACCGGCCCGGCCATGGGCGCACCACCGGTGCCCAGCTCGGGGAAGTCCGGGTCGGGGGCACTGGCCGAGTAGGCGATCTCGGGAGCGATCACCGGCGTCAGCTCCTGGAGGCCGCTGTTGTTCGGGGAGTCGTTGACGGGGTTCGCGCAGTCGAACTTCGGGCCCGACACGCCCGTGGCGAAGTCGTAGTCGTTGTAGGCCAGGTTCGGGCCGTGGCAGTAGGGCCAGCCGTAGAACCCGGGCTCGTCCACGACCTGCCATTCCACGTAGCCCTCCGGGCCGCGCTCCGGGTCGGCCGCGCGGGCGTCGGGGCCGTAGTCGGCCAGCAGGATGGCGCCGGTCTCGGGGTGGATGGAGATCCGGAACGGGTTGCGGAAACCCATCGCGTAGATCTCGGGCCGGGTCAGCGCTGTGCCCGGCGCGAACATGTTGCCCTCGGGGATCGTGTAGCCGCCCGCTTCGGTGTCGGCCGGCGTGATCCGCAGCACCTTGCCGCGCAGGTCATTGGTGTTGGCCGACGATCGCTGGGCGTCGAACTCCTCTCGGCCCGGCCGCTCGTCGATGGGGGAGTAGCCCGACGACTCGTAGGGCTGGGTGTCGTCGCCGGTGGACAGGTACAGGTTGCCGTCGGCTCCGAACTCGATCGACCCGCCCACGTGCGAGGGCCGCGGCGGGTAGGTGGTCGGAACGCTCAGGAGTTCGACCTCACTGGACAGATCCAGGGTGTCGCCGACGATGCGGAAGCGTGAGAGCCGCTTCTCCGGCTCCTCGATCGAGGAGTAGTAGAGGTAGATCCAGCCGTTGCTCTCGAAGTCAGGGTCGAGCGCGAGGCCCTGGAGTCCGCTCTCGCCCCTGGTGTCGACGTTGAGGGCTCCGGCCGTGACCGTGGTGCCCGTGTCCGGCTTCCAGATCCGCAGACCACCGGTGCGCTCGACGAAGAACACCCGGCCATCGGGTGCCACCGTCAGCTGCATCGGCTGGGTCACCTCGGCGACCAGCGACACCTTCTGGAAGTCGGTCTGCGGAGGGGGCTCGGCGTGCTCGCCCTCTTCGTGTGCGGACGTCGGCGCGGCGGCGCCGACGAGAGCGATCACCGCGCTGGCCACGAGTGCCAGTAAGCGGGTTCGGAAGGTGCGATGACTCATGTCGCTCCTCTCGCCGAGTCCGCACGGGACCCGATGGGCTTCATTGCTCAAGGGTGAAAACTAAGGGACGAACTCGCAACCGGCAAGAGGTCAGATTCGGCACAGAGCGGCGGGCAATTCGCCGATATAGGGCACCCACCTGCGGCCATCCGCCGCTTTGAGGCCATTGACACAGCAGCCAATCGCATGCCATTTTTTCCATGTGAGCAACGAAGCCCTCGTGTCGACGGCGGTCTGGAGCGGCCGGTACGGCCGCCTCCTGTCGCTGCTGCGCGATGAGGGCGCCTGTACGCGCATCGAGGTCGCGCGCAGGCTGTCGCTCTCGCCGACGACGGTCTCGCGGATCGTCGCTCAGCTGGTCGATGCCGGTTTGCTCATCGAGGGTGGCAGCGTCAGCCGGGCGGGGATGGGCAGGCGTGGGATCGAGGTGGCGATCGCCGTCGACTCGTACTGGGTCGTCGGCGTCCACATCGGTGTCGGGCGGGTCCGCGTCGGCATCGCGAACCTGGTCGGTCAGTGCCGGGTCCGCCGCACGGGATTCTCGTTCGACCTCGCCGCACGAGCGGCGGACATCGTGGCCCGAGCCGGCCGGGCCGCGCTCGGCCTGATCTCGGGCGCCGGGATGCGGCGCGAGCGCGTGCTCGGCGTCGGAGTGGCCGTCGCCGGACCGGTCGACGCTGACCACCGGACGCTGGCCATCCAGATCAACCTGCGGTGGGAGCACGTCCCGATCGCCGACATCCTGGAGCGCGACCTCGGGATTCCGGTCGTCGTCGAGCACAACGTCCGGGCGATGGCTCTGGCCGAGGTCCGGTTCGGGATGGCGCGGGGTGCCGGCAGTGTGGGGTTCGTCCACCTCCGTACGGGCGTCGGGACCGGCCTCGTCGTGGCGGGCCAGGGGTTCGTCGGTGGCGTGCACGGTGCCGTGGAGCTCGGGCACGTCCGGGTCACCGAGGGTGGCCGGCGCTGCCTGTGCGGCGGGGTCGGCTGCCTGGAGACGGAGGTCTCCGAGCGAGCCCTTCACCTGCTCCTGGGGCGGCTCGGTCTCCCAGTCGCCGGCGGGGAGCCGCTGGCCGTCCTCATCCAGGCGGCGAGGAACGACCGGTCGGCCGCGGCGGCGCTGGACGATCTCATCGTGAAGCTCGCCACGGCGCTGTCCGCGCTGGTCAATCTCCTGACCCCGGAGATCGTCCTGCTGGGGGGCGCCTTGGAGTTCCTGTCCGACCGGCTTCTCGACCGGCTCACGCGAGCCACTCGAGAAGCCGTCTTTCCCATCATCCGGCCGGCGGTACGGATCGCTCGGTCCAGCCTGGGGCCCGACGCCGGAGTGACGGGTGCGGCCACGACCGCGCTCGACCGATTCGTCTACTCCTGAACAGCCGAACCATCGAACACAAGGAGACCGCATGTCTACTCCGACGGCCCGCATCGACCTCCCGGTGCGCCACCTGGATCCCCTGGACTCCACCGTGGTGCTCAGCCCCGAGGCCACCGAGGCCGGCTACTGGATCGGCTGCGCGGCGGTGCTGCACGAGCCCGGGAAGAACCGGTTCGTGATGACCTATCGTCAGCGCCGCCCTCGCGAGCACGCCGGGGGCGACCGGGGCTACCGCTGTGCGGTCGCGGTCAGCGACGACGGCGTCAGGTTCAGCGACGTGTGGTCGGTCAACAAGGCCGAACTCGATTCGCCGTCCATGGAGCGGTTCAGCGTCATCCCGGTCGAGGACGGCTACCAGCTCTACATCAGCTACGTGGATCCGGCCGACAACCGCTGGCGCATCGACGTCATCGAGGCCGACGAGGTCGACCGGTTCGACGTGGCGTCGCGCAAGGAGGTGCTGACGGCCGCGTCGACCGGTACGGAGGGCGTCAAGGACCCCTACGTGCTGCGGCGCGGACCGGTCACGTATCTCCTCGCCAGTTACGCGGAGCCGTTCGCCGAGCCGGCGCGGGCGGCGTCGGCCCACGCGACGGCCGACATCTACAACGTCGGGGCGACGACGCATCCCACCGGGCTGGCCACGAGCGTGAACGGGCGGGAGTTCACCTGGCACGGCGAGGCCCTGGGCGTCGGCGACGGCTGGGACCGCTACCAGGCCCGGGTGAACTCCGTGGTCGCGCTCGAGGGCGGCGGCTACCTGGGCTTCTACGACGGCTCGGCCAGCCACCTGGAGAACTACGAGGAGCGCACCGGGCTGGCCGTGTCGTCCGACCTGTTCACGTGGCGGCGGCTCACCCCGGAGGGCCCGTGGACCGTCGTGCCGCACGCCACCGGATCGGTGCGGTACGTGGACGCGCACGTCATCGACGGCGAGTGGTGGATCTACTTCGAGACGACCCGGCCCGACGGCGCGCACGAGCTGCGGCTCGCGCGCCGTCCGGTGAGTGTGTGAGCGGGAGACGCGATGGCCAACAAGCATGCAGAGTCGCTGCTGGAGGCCGGCCGGCCCCCGTCCTCCGACACCGCCGGCGACGGATCCACTGTCGCCCGGATGCGCCGCCGACAGGGCGTATCGCTGGCCTGGCTGTATCTGGCCACCTTCGTGCTCGGCATCGGCCTGTGGTGGCTCTATGCCGCGCTCGGCGACAACGAGCTCGCGCCGGCGCCACCGGAGGTCATCGAGAGCTTCCGCGAAGGTCTGCGAGACGGATGGCTCCTCGAGCACACCGCGGCGAGCCTCCAACGCGTGGTCGCCGGCTTCCTTCTCGGGGTGGCCCTGGCCATTCCCGCCGGATTCCTCATGGGGTGGTACCGGTGGGCGCGGGGGATGGTCGAGCCGTGGGTGCAGTTCTTCCGCACCGTCCCGCCACTGGCGCTGATCCCGCTCGTCATCGTGTTCCTGGGGATCGGTGAGACGGCGAAGATCTTCGTGATCTTCCTGGCGGCGTTCCTGTCCTGTGTGATCGCCACCTTCCAGGGGGTGCGGAACGTCGACGTCACGTTCGTCAACGCCGCCCGCGTCCTGGGTGCGAACGACGCGACGATCTTCGCGAGGGTCATCGTGCCCGCGTCCATGCCGTACATCTTCGTCGGCATGCGGGTGGCACTCGGCTCGTCCTGGGCGACGCTCGTGGCGTCGGAACTGCTGGCCGCTCCGACCGGCCTCGGCCGGATGATGCAGAGCGCACAGCAGTTCCTGCAGACCGAGCGCATCGTCGTCGGCATCATCATGATCGGCGCCCTGGGCTTCGCCATGGACCGGCTCCTGCTCGTCCTCGAACGCAGGCTCACGAGTTGGCAGGAGGTGCGGTGACATGGCGCCGATGATCTCCATCCAAGCGGTCACCAAGGTCTACCAGTCCTCTCGCGGCGACGTCACCAGCCTGGACGACGTCAGCCTCGACGTGGACCGCGGCGAGTTCGTGACGCTCGTCGGGCCCAGCGGCTGCGGCAAGAGCACCATGCTCAACCTCGTCGCGGGACTTCTCGAGCCGACGTCGGGGCAGGTGCTGGTGAACGGTGCGCCGGTCTCCGGACCCGGACCGGACCGCGGCGTGATCTTCCAGCAGTACGCGCTGTTCCCCTGGCTCACCGCGCGCAAGAACGTCGAGTTCGGGCTCCGGCTCCAAGGTCTGAGCAAACGGGAACGGCGCGAGCGCGCGCAGCACTACCTGGAGCTGGTGGGCCTGGGCCGGTTCGGGTCGGCCCTGCCCAAGGAGCTGTCCGGCGGCATGAAGCAGCGGTGCGCCATCGCGCGTGCCTATGCCGTGAACCCGTCGCTGCTGCTCATGGATGAGCCGTTCGGCGCCCTCGACGCGCTGACCCGCGTGCAGATGCAGGACGATCTCCTGGCGACCTGGCAGCAGGAGCGGCGCACGGTGCTGTTCATCACCCATGACGTCGACGAAGCCGTGTACCTGGCCGGTCGCGTCGTCGTCATGAGCCCCCACCCGGGGCGCATCAGCGACATCGTCGACGTCCCGCTGCCGTATCCGCGCACGGAGGACATGCGACTGTCGCCGCAGTTCGCGGAGATCCGCGGACGCGTCTGGCGCGGTGTGCACCACCCTTCCGCAACGTCCAACCTACGAGGCGATGGAGCCTGATCATGATCATGCGACGCAGTGTGTTCGCCCTCGCAGCCGTGGCCGCTGTGGCCCTGGCGGGCTGCTCGGGCGACTCGGAGAGCTCTGACGACCAGGCGATGGCGGGCGGCCGCGAATCGGTCGAGCTGAACGTGGGTTACATCGACACCAGCATCAACGGTGTCGGCGTGATCGCCGTGGCGAACGAGCTGGAGCTGTGGGAGAAGGCCGGCATCGACGTGAACCTGACCCCGTTCACCAACGGCCCGACCCAGGTCGAGGCGATGGCGGCGGGCTCCCTGGACGTCGGGTACATGGGTGCCGGCGCCACCTGGATGCCGGCCTCCGGCCAAGCGGTGATCGTCGCGCCCAGCGAGGCCACGTACGGCGACTTCCTCATCGCCTCCCCGGACTCCGGCGCGCAGAGCGTCGAGGACATCGAGGGCCTGCGCGTCGGCGTCCCCGTCGGCGGCTCGGGCGAGATGATCCTCAGCCTCGCACTCGACGCGGCCGGTCTGACCGAGGACGACATCGAGAAGGTGCCCCTCGACCCGCCGGCCGTCGTGTCGGCGTTCGTCAGCGGGCAGATCGACGTCGCGGCCATCTTCTCCCCGCTCAGCGACCAGATCATGCAGAGCGTCCCGGAGGCCGTCGTCATCGCGAACAACAAGGACTTCCCCGACGTGACCTTCCTCGGTGCGTGGGTGGCGTCGAACCAGGCGATGGAAGGCAAGCAGGAGGCGGTCGAGCGGTTCCTCGAGGTCTACATCGAGGCGAACGACTACCGGAAGGAGAACCCCGAGGAGACGGTCGAACTGGCCGCCGCCGAATCCGGGGCGCCGGCCGAACAGCTGCAGGGCCAGGTCGACGCGCTCGAGTGGTTCACCTCCGACCAGCTGCTGGCCGACAACGAGGACGGCACCACCCGCGAGCGCTTCGGCGCCCTGCAGGACCTGTTCGTCGAACTGGGCCGCATGGAGAGCCCACGGCCGGTGGAGGAGTGGGTCGACGTCGACCTCTTCGCACAGGCCGCGGAGAGCCTCTCGTGAGCGCCGCCGGCACCGATCGGCCGGTGCGGATCGGGATCCTCGGCGCGGGCTTCGTCTCCGAGCTCTACCTGCGCGCCCTGGAGCACATCCGCGGACACGACGTGACAGCGATCTCCGGACGCAACGCCGAACGCGCGACGAAGCAGGCCGAGCGGTTCGGGATTCCCACCGCCGTCACCGGTGTCGACGACCTGGTCGGCCGCGACGACGTCGACCTCGTCCTCGTCGGCGTGCCACACGACCTGCACGTCGAGGCTGTCTCCGCCGCCGCGGCGGCCGGCAAGGCCGTCGTCTGCACCAAGCCGCTCGGCCGCAACGCCGCCGAGGCACAGGCCTGCCTCGACGCCGTCGAACGGGCCGGTGTCTGGCACGGCTACGCCGAGACCGAGGTCTTCGCCCCCGGCCTGGTCAAGGCGAAGCAGCTCGTCGACGCCGGCGCGATCGGCCGGGTCACCTGGGTCCGCGCCCGCGAGGCACATGGCAACCCGCACGCCCACGCACGCGACAAGGAACGCATGGGCGGCGGACCGCTGCGCGGCCTCGGCTGCCACTGCGTCGCCATCGGCCGCTGGTTCCTCGAGGGCGCGCAACCGGTGGAGGTCATGGCCTGGGGCGACCGCCTCGTGCGCGACGACGTCACCTCCGAGGACAGCGCGGTGATGCTCGTCCGGTTCGACGACGGCCGGCTGGTGCAGGTGGAGGCCGGGTGGACCCACGTCGCCGGCCTCGACGTGCGCAACGAGATCCACGGCTCACACGGCTGGATCGGCACCGACGAGACCGGCAGCACCGGCCTGCGTGCGTTCGCCGGCAACCCGGCGGGCTACGTCGTCGAGAAGGCCGGTTCCACCCAGGGCTGGATCACCCCCGTGCCCGACGAGCCGTGGACCTACGGCTACCACGCCGAACTCGCCCATTTCGTCGACTGCTTCAGGCGCGGCGAAGCACCCAGGCAGACGCTGCGCGACGGCGTCGTCGACAACGCGGTGATCGACGCCGGCTACCGGTCCATGGCGAGCCGCTCCTGGGAACCGGTCGCGCTGCCGGCGGCCGGCTGATGCCGGAGCTGCCAGGCGCCCGCCCGGGGCGGCCGGCGCCGGGCAGCAAGCCGGACCACCCCTACTCGGGGCGGTGGAATGGTAGTTTTCCTCGTGTGAGCAAAGAACTCTCCCGGGTCGAGGAGTCCAGCAGGAGGGGGCAGATCCTGCGGCTCCTCCGAGCCGAACCCGGGCTCACCCGCATCGAGGTGGCACGCCGCACCGGCTTGTCGGCCACCACGATCACTCGCGTCGTCGCTCAGCTCGTCGCGGACGGCAGCGTGACTGAGGCCGGCAAGGTGTCACGGCTCGGAACGGGACGTCCGGGCACGGAGATCTCCATCGAACCGACCTCGTACTTCGTGATCGGCGTGCACATAGGCGCGGGCTCGGTGCGCATCGGTGTCGTCGATCTGATGGGCGTGAGCCATCGGCAATCGGGCTTCGACTTCGAGCCCCACCAGGATGCCGACGTCGTCCTCGACCGGGTGGCGGTGTCGGTGACCCAGCTCATCGCGGACACGGGTGTCGACCGATCCCGGCTGCTGGGCATGGGGGTCGCCGTGCCCGGCCCGGTGGACGCCGACCACCGCCGGCTGCTGATGCCGATCAATCTGCCCTGGCGAGACGTGCCGGTCGCCGACCGGTTGGAGAAGATGGTCGGCCTCCCGGTGGTTGTCGATCACAACGTCCGCTCGATGGCGCTCGCCGAGGCGCAGTTCGGCGCCGGCAAGGGCTTGAGCAGTGTGGCCTTCATCTACCTTCGTATGGGCGTCGGGGCCGGTCTGGTCGTCGAGGGACAGGCCTTCCAAGGAGGCGTCCACGGCGCCATAGAGATCGGCCACCTGCGCGTCGTCGAAGGCGGCGAGAAATGCATCTGCGGTGGCGTGGGCTGCCTCGAGACCGTCCTGTCGGAACGGGCGCTGCGTAGCGCGCTGGCCGACCTCGGCATGCCGTCAGACGTCAGCAACCCGTTCGTCGCCCTGCTGAGCGCGGCGGCCGAGAGCCCGGCCGCCGCCGCCCATGCGGAGCTCGTGGTCAAGCGTTTCGCCACCGGGCTGTCGGGCCTCGTCAACCTGCTCAACCCCGAGCTCATCCTGCTCGGCGGCTTCCTCTCCGCCGTGCCAGAGGAGTTCGTCGGCCAGCTGACCGAGGCGACCCGCGAGGCGGTGTTCCCGATCATCCGGCCGACGGTCCAGCTGCGGCGCTCCGATCTGGGCCTCGACGCCGGCGTCTACGGCGGTGCGACGATCGCCCTCGACCACTTCTTCTACACCTGATCGCTTCAGGAGTCGGAGCGCTTGAGGCGCCACGCGGCTGCGGCGACGGCGGCGACCACGTAGCCGCCGAAGACGTTCCGGCATTGGACGGCAGGTACGCCTCGCCCCGCGCGGCGACGACATCCGGGGTCTCGGTGGACAGGACGCGCCACTATGGTGGACCGATGGCGTCGGTCAAGCAGTTCCAAGTCACCTTCGACTGTGCGGAACCTGAGCGCGTCGCTCGTTTCTGGTGCGAGGTGTTGGGGTACGTGGTACCGCCGCCGCCGGAGGGGTTTGCTACGTGGGACGATTTCGATCGCTCGCTGCCGCCTGAGCGTCAGGGTTCAGCGTTCGCCTGCATTGATCCCTCAGGTGTGGGCCCGCGACTGTACTTCCAGCGCGTTCCCGAAGGCAAGGTCGTCAAGAATCGGGTGCATCTCGACGTGCGGGTCGGCGCCGGGCTCGTGGGTGAGGAGCGCCTCGCCAGGCTCGAGGACGAGTGTGCACGACTGGTCGCGCTCGGGGCGGTACGCGTGCGACTGCTGCCTGCCGATGGCGTCAACGAGTCGTGCATCGTGATGCGGGACATCGAGGGCAACGAGTTCTGTCTCGACTGAGGGGCGCGAAGGCGGCCCCGAAAGCGAATCCGAATGAATCGGCCGAGTAGGGCGTCACCTCGGGGACAGCATGAGCCGGACCGCGTCGACGATGGCCTGCCGGTCGATGCCGGCGGCGTGCAGCTGCTCGGCGGGTGTCGCCGACGTGGGCATGCCGTGGACCGCGAGTTTCAGGACCGCGGGTGCCTGGTCGCCGTGGCCGAACACATCGAGCACGGCGTCGCCGAGGCCGCCCTCCGGCCAGTGGTCCTCGACGGTGACGATGCGGCCGGTCTCGCGCGCGGCGTCGCGGAGAGTCTGCGCGTCGACCGGCTTCACGGAGTAGAGGTCGATCACCCGGACCGCGATCCCGTCGTGGGCCAGGTCGTCAGCGGCGGCCAGCGCTTCGTGCACGGTGATGCCCGCCGCCACGACGGTCACCTGGTCGGCCGGCGACGATCGCAGGATGCGGCTGCCGGCGATGCTGAACTCGTCGTCGGGCCCGTAGATCACCGGGGTCTCGCCGCGGGTGGTGCGGAGATAGCCGATGCCGGGATAGTCGGTCATGGCCGCGACCAGCGCGGCGGTCTGGTTGGCGTCGCACGGGTACAGCACGACGCTGCCGTGAACGGCACGGAACGCGGCCAGGTCCTCCAGCCCCATCTGTGACGGCCCGTCCTGGCCGATCGAGACGCCGGCGTGCGAGCCGACCAGTCGTAGGTCCGCGCCGCCGATGGCGGCCATCCGGACGAAGTCGTAGGCGCGAGTGAAGAACGCGGCGAACGTGGCGACGTACGGGATCCAGCCGCGCGCCTGCATGCCGATGGCGGCGGCCACGAGCTGCTGCTCGGCGATGTAGAGCTCGAAGAACCGCTCCGGATGCGCGGTCGCGAACTGGTCCATCCGGGTGGAGTCGGCCACCTCGCCGTCGAGGCCGACGACGTCCGGGCGGGCCGCCCCGACGGCGGCCAGGGCCTCGCCGAACGCATTGCGGGTGGCGACCTCGCTGCCCACGGCGTACGACGGCAGCTTGACCGTGCCCGGCTCGCCGAAGCTGTGCGGCTGGGCCCGCTTCGCCGGTGGCGTGACGTGGACGCGCATCCGGCGGATGCCGCCGAGCTCCTCGATCGCGTCGTCGGGGTCGGTGAGCGGCTTGCCGTGCCGGCCCTCCTGGTCCGCGACGGCCGCGACGCCGGCGCCCTTCGTGGTGAGGGCCAGCACGGCGGTGGGCCGGTCGGCGGCGGCCGCCTCGGCGTAGGCGCGGTCGATCGCGGCGACGTCATGACCGTTGATCTCGACGGTGTGCCAGCCGAACGCGCCGATGCGGCGCGCGTACGCACCGGTGTCCCAGCCGTGCCTGGTCGGGCCGCGCTGGCCGAGCCGGTTGACGTCGACGATGGCGACGAGGTTGCCCAGCCGCTCGTAGCCGGCGGCCTCGAAGGCCTCCCACATGGAGCCCTCGGCCAGCTCGCTGTCGCCGCACAGCGCCCAGACGCGGTAGGGGAGCCGGTCCAGCAGCTTGCCGGTCAATGCCAGCCCGACCGCCACCGGCAGCCCGAGGCCCAGTGACCCGGTGGCGACGTCCACCCACGGCAGCCGCGGCGTCGGGTGCCCCTCCAGCCGGCTGCCGAGGGTGCGGAAGGTCAGCAGCTCCTCGTCGGTGATCGCGCCCGCTGCCTTGTACATCGCGTACAGCAGCGGCGAGGCGTGACCCTTGGAGAAGACCAGGTGGTCGTTGTTCGGGTCGTCGGGCTGGTCGAAGTCGTAGCGCAGATGCCGGGCGAGCAGCGTCGCCATCAGGTCGGCCGCCGACATCGACGACGTCGGGTGGCCGGAGCCGGCCGCGGCGGCGCACCGGACGGCGTCGACCCGCAGCTGCTGGCCGAGCTCGGCGATGTTCAGGTCGTCGTTCAGGTTCTGATCGGTCATCTCGGCCACCCGTCTGTCATCGGCTGTCGGCGGTCCTGCCTTCCTCGACCGCCCGGTCGAGGTCCTCGTCGGTGAGCACACGCTGATCCGGATCCGCCGTCGTCCCAGGCTCGACGGAGAACCTCAGCCGCTCCATGTACGGCGTGGGCTGCTTGCGGCGGTGGTCGAGGAACTCCTCCGCGTAGCGTGCGCGGGCCTGCTCCACCGTCTTGGCCCCGGTCACGATGTCGTTCATGAGGTTGAGCGCCAGGAAGTTGGCCTGCTCGTCGTGGCAGCGGGCCGACACTTCGCCGGCGGTCCGCTCGACCATCACGCTGCCGTCGAAGGCGGTCAGCTCCGACACCTTCTCCACGGGCACTCGGAAGTCGATGAACGACTCGACCGAGTCGAAGTGCGGGGCAGGGAAGGCGTGCTGGTAGAACGCCCGGGACGCGACCACCCGCTTCCACGGGCCGACCTGGTGCCAGATCAGCTGCGACTCGGTCGCCTCGTGCGGCTCGCCGTACTGGTCGATCACCAGCCGCGCCGCCTCCTGCGACTCCGCCGGCCACGCCTCGACGATGCCCGCGGCGCCGGTCTCCACGAACGACTTGATCCGCATCAGGTCCTGTCGCAGCCGGTGCGCCGGGTCGGCGCCGAACAGCGTCGCCACGGCATGTCCGACGGCGCCGACCATCGGGTTGTAGGTGAGCCGGACGTGGATCCGCGTCCTGCCGCCGTCCTCGGGGTCGAGGCGCACGACGCCGCTGTGCGCGACGAGCTGCCGATCGACGGTTCGCCAGGCGAGCTCGCGGCCGTCCTCCCGGCGCGTCTCCTCCGCGTCGAACCGGACGGGCACGCCCGCCGGCCCGGCGACGACCCAGTGGGACCGGCGGCCGTCGGGCGAGCGGCGGACGTCGAGCACGTCGGGCAGCAGCCCGGGCAGCGTGCTGTAGTCGCCGAGGAAGGACCACAGCCGCTCCGGCGACGCCGCGACGCTGATCGAGTCCTGGACGTCGACCGCCCTCCGGCCGGCGGTGACGCCGGTGAGCCGACGGATCGGGAGGTTCGTCGCGGCCCGGACGGCGAGCAGCGCGCCGGCACCGCCCACGGCCCACGAGGCCGGCCGGGGCAGCCGCCCCGACACCGTCCACAGCGCCGCGCCGCTGGTGCCGGCGACGAACCGGGCGGCAGGCGACCAGTGCTGCTGCAGGAGTTCGGGCACCGGCTGCCGCGGCCGGCGGGCGCCCTGGAGCCGCGGCACGCCGGTCGAGTCCCGATGGACGGTCCACCGCTCGTCGACGCCGCGCACCCCGGGAACGCGCCCGATCCCCCTGCGGGCTCGCCGCGCCTCGTCGGCCAGGACGTCGCCGCGCAGCGTCACCATCCCGCCGTCGACGCCCACCTCGACCGCGTGCGGGTGGGTGACGTAGCGGCCCAGCTCGGACCTGACGCGCTCGTGCAGCACCGTGTCGTCGACGCGGCGTCCCGTGACGCGGTACCGGGTACCGGCGGCGACGCCCCGCGTCCTGTTGGCGAGATCGCGGGCGAGGACGTCGAGGCCCTCGTTCCCGTCGTGTGCGGTGTGCGCGATGCGGTCGCGAACGCGGGCCCGCCGTGCTCGGCCCCGATCGGGGTCGAACAGGTACTCCGCGACGGCGCCGGCGCCCGCGGCCAGACCGGCGACCCCGGCGGCGCGCAGCGGGTCCGGCGCGGTGCTGGACACCGACGGCGTCCGCCGGCCGGCGGGGTTCCTGCGAGTGGTCGTGGTCGTGCGCATGGCGATCGGCCTCACTTCCTTGCTGGTGTGTCGTGCGGTGGTGCGTGGCCGCCGCTCTCCGGTCGCCCGTACCCGGCCGTGCCGCATCGACACCCGCCGGCGCGTCAGACGTCATAGCTGCGCCCGGTCACGCCCCACTCGCCATACGGCGGATCCAGGCCGGCGTCGATGGCGCGCAGGCAGGGCCGGCCGATGTGGGCGTACACGACCCGCCGGACCCTGAGCCGGACGGCGTTGGCGGCGACGTCGCGCACGCTGGCGTGCCCGCCCACCCCGCCGCGGAACCGGATCGGCCGGTTCCACCCCGCGGCGTCGGCGAACAGCAGGTCTGCGCCGGCGGCCCAGGACGGGAACCGCCAGAACTCCGGCGCCCAGACGACGGTCGTGCGGCCGGCGCTGATCGCGTACCCGACGGTGGGGTGTGACGTGTGCTCGACCGGGTGCGGCTCCACTCGGACGCTGTCGCCGGTGTAGTGGCCGATCCGCGGCGTCAGGCCACGCGCGGCGGCCAGCCGGCGCAGCGCCGTGCGCAGTTCGGCCCGCTCGTCGGTGACCAGCCAGGCCGCCACACCGTCCGGAGGTTCGGCGCCGGGGCCTCCGTCGAACACGATCTGGTGCCCGGAGAAGCGCAGCAGCAGGCCGGCCGGGGGATAGCGCGGCGAGTTCATCGCGCCCACGCCGAGCAGGGTCAGCCGAAGCGTCACCGGCCGCTGTCGCCCCGCAGGGCGTCGTCCACCGTCCGGAGCAGCTCGGTCCAGCTCGCGGTGAACTTCTCCACGCCCTCGCGCTCGAGCGTGTCGACCACGTCGTCGTAGTCGATCCCGAGCGTGGCCAGCTCGTCCAGCACGCGCCGGGCGTCCTCGTAGCGGCCGGTGACGGTGTCACCGCGGACTCCGCCGTGATCGGCGAAGGCGTGGATCGTCTGCTCCGGCATGGTGTTGACCACGCCGGGCGCGACCAGCTCTTCGACGTACATCACGTCCCGGTAGGCGGGGTTCTTCGTCGACGTCGACGCCCACAGGGGCCGCTGCGGATGGGCGCCGGCCGCGGCGAGCTCGCGCCACCGGTCGCCGGCGAACACCCGCTCGTAGCGCTGGTAGGCCAGCCGGGCGTTGGCGACGGCCGCGCGGCCGCGCAGCCGCTGCGCCGAGTCCGTCCCGATCTTGTCCAGCCGCTGGTCGACCTCGGTGTCCACGCGGGAGACGAAGAACGACGCCACCGACCCGATCGCGGACAGATCGTGACCGTTCGCCCGCGCCTGCTCCATCCCGGTCAGGAACGCGTCCATGACCTCGTCGTATCGGTCGAGGCCGAACGTCAGCGTCACGTTCACGCTGATGCCGGCAGCGAGCGTGGCGGTGATGGCCGGCAGCCCGGCCCGGGTCGCGGGGATCTTCACGAACAGGTTGGGCCGGTCCACCAGCCACCACAGCTGCCGGGCCTCCGCGCACGTGCGTTCGGTGTCATACGCCAGCCGCGGGTCGACCTCGATCGACACCCGCCCGTCGACGCCCTCCGACGCGTCGAAGGCCGGGCGCATCACGTCACAGGCCCAGCGCACGTCATAGCAGGTGACCAGCCGGGCCGCGGTCTCGGCGCCGACGCCGCCCAGGGCGAGGTCGTGCACCTGCTCGGCGTAGTCGTCGCTCTCGGACAACGCCTTCGCGAAGATCGTCGGGTTGCTGGTCACTCCGACGACCTGGAACTCTCGTCGCAGCCGGTCCAGGCCGACGGTGGTCAGCCGCCGCCGCGACAGGTCATCCAGCCACACCGCGACCCCGGCCGCGGACAGTTCGGCGAGCCGCTCGTTCATCGCGCACCTCCTCGGCCTCGCAGACCGGCCCGTACCCACCGCCCGGGTTTGGTACCCCGGTCACACGGCCGGAGGTGACCGGGCCGCGGTGGTGGGTACGGGGCCGGGCGAACGGAAGGAAGTAGGGACGTCTCATGATCGAGTACCGAGAACTGGTGACGACGGTCGCGCGGACGCTCGACCTGGACACGACGGAGGCCGAGCGGGCGGCGGAGAGCACCCTCGCCGTACTCGCACTCGTCCTCGACGGCGATGCTCGCCGCCATCTGGACGACTCGCTCCCCGGCGACCTGCGCTCGGGCATCGCGCCGGACGAGCCGCCGCGGCCCTGGGACGACGTCATCTTCACGCGTGCGGTGGCGACGGTGACGGGGTCGTCGCCGGAGGAGGCCAGACTGCGGGTGCAGGCGGTGCTGACCGCGCTGGCGCAGCAGGACCGTGAGCTCGTGGAGTCGCTGGGAGTGCCGGAAGCGGTGCGCCCCTTGCTCGACGCGCCGGCACCGGGCGGCGGGCTGACCGGGCCGGCGGGCCACGACGCGCAATGACTGCCCGCGACGTCGAGGTGGCGCACCGCGTCGACGAGCGCATCGACGCCCTCAGCGGCGGGATCACCGCAGGTTGAGTTGACACGGTCGGACTCGATGACGAATGGCGCCGGGCGGCGCCGGGTATCAATGACAGCGGCGTCGGCAACCGGAGGTGATCACGATGCCGACCGGCACAGTGAAATGGTTCAACGCGGAGAAGGGCTTCGGCTTCATCGAGGCCGACGATGGTAGCGGTGACATATTCGTGCACTACAGCGCCATCGTCGACGCGGGTCGTTTCCGGACCCTCGACGAAGGGCAGCGGGTCCGTTTCGATGTCACTTCGGGTCCGAAGGGCAACCAGGCCGCCAACGTCGAACCGGCGACGTGATGTCGTCCGGCTCTGCCGGGTCACCCTGACCGTGCGGGACCTCTCTGGCGGGACTCCATAAAAGGCGATATGAGGGCCATCGCACCCCCGGCGGCGGCGACGACCCACAGCGCCAGGGCCAGGCCGCCGAGGCCGGCCAGAGCGCCGACGATCAACGGCCCGGTGAACGAGCCGAGGTATCCGACCGTGGTGACCGCGGCGATCGCGACCGGGGCCGGCAGTCCGCTCGCGACCGGCGCCGCAGCCATGACCACCGGCGCGACCACGGCCACACCCATCCCGACGACTCCCCATCCGGCCAGACTGACCACCGCCAGCGGCGTCGCGACCGCAAGCGCCGTCCCGGCCACCACGAGGAGGCCGGCACCGCGCACCACGCCGGCCCGGCCGAACCGGCGCAGCAGCCGGCCGGCGGCCAGGCGGCCGCCGGCCATGCCCAGCGAGAAGACGGTGAAGGCCGCCGCGGCGACGCCCGCGTCGGCGTCCTGGTCCGCCCGCAGGTGGACGGCGCTCCACTGGAACGCCGTGCCGTCGATCAGGAAGGCGCAGAACGCGATGGCGCCGAGGACGCCGAGCGCACGGCTGGGCCGGCCGAACACCTTCCGCGTCGCCGTCCGAAGCTCGGTGACGAACCGCCGCACCGCGATCGCGCCGGCGAACAGGCAGCCGCCTGCAGTGACGAGGAAATGCTGTCTGACGTCGAGGGCCGCTGCGGCCGCCGCCGTACCGGCGAGCCCGCCGCCGACCAGGCCGAACGAGTGGGCCGCGTGCAGGGCTGGCAGTACCGGGCGGCCGCTGCGCCGCTCGAGCTCGACGCCCTGAACGTTCATGGCGACGTCGACGACGCTGTTGGCCGCGGCGAATACGGCGACGGCAGCCACGAACGGCGCTGGTCCGGGAGCGACGCCGGCACCGCAGAGGGCGGCGCCGAAGACCGCCAAGCCGGCCGCCGTGGCCCTGCGGCTGCCGAGCCGCGCGACGATCACGGCACCCGCGGGCAGCCCGGCGACCGCTCCGGCCTCCAGCCCCGCGACGACCGCGGTCAGCTCGACGACGGACAGGTCCAACCGCTCCCGGACCGCCGGGATGCGGGTCGCCCAGGTGGCGGAGACTGTGGCGGTCACGAAGAAGACGACGGCGGTGGCCGTCGTCGGCTGACGCAGCTCGGAGGAGGTCATGCTCGTCCGCTACCCGCTCGCTGATATAACGCGTCAGCAGAGTTTCTGATGCTCGTTCTAATATTTCGGTATGCTCGACGTCACCAAGCTCGCCACCCTGCGCGCCGTCATCGAGCGTGGCTCGTTCTCGGCCGCGGCGGACGCACTGATGCTGACCCAGCCCGCCGTCTCCCGCCAGATCACACTGCTCGAACGGCAGGCCGGTACCCAGCTGCTGCGGCGCACCCGCCAGGGTGTGCGGCCCACCGAGGCAGGCCGGATCCTCGCCGAGCACGCGGCCACGATCCTGGGCCAGCTCGCCCGGGCGGAGGCACACATCGGCGACCTTGCCGGTCTGCGCAGCGGTCGAGTGCGGCTCGGCTCGTTCCTGACCGCGCTGATCTATCTGTCGGCCGAGCTGGCGGTGCTGCTGGAGGCGAGACACCCCGAGCTCTATCAGCAGGGTCACAGCGTCATCGAGGATGTCCTGGTCGATCGGCGGACGGCCCTCCGGCAACTGCAGGCCGGCGAGCTCGACCTGGCGATCGTCTTCGAGCACGCTTTCGAGCCTGAGGAACCGGACCCAGACGTGGAGATCGTTCCGCTGTTCCCGGACCCGCCGCGCATCCTGCTGCCGTCGAGGCACCGGCTCGCCGGGGCGGCGTCGGTGCGCCTCGGCGATCTGGCCGGCGAGACGTGGATCCGAGCCCACCACGGTTCGGCCGCGCGCCTGGTGGACCATGTCCTGCGATCCGCGCAGCTCCAGCCCGAACTGCTCCTCGCCGGGCACGGCGACGAGCCGGTCGAGGCACAGGCGTTCGTCGCCGCAGGGCGTGGCGTCACGATCGCACACGACCTCAACGTGCTCATTCGGCCCGAGCAGGTGGTCGCCGTTCCGCTCACCGGCGGCGGGCCGGTGCGACACATCCAAGCCGCCATCATGCGAGACCAGAGAGCTCCCGCCCCCCGTGCCGTGCTCGAGGTCCTCCGTCAGGTCGGACACCGGCACGCTCGGCGCCGGTGATGACCACGCAGCGCGGTCGCGGGCATGCGGTGGCTGCGTGCGGGTATCCCCGGAGCACTGGTCGTCATCGCAACGTGTCCCGGGGAGGCCACCGTGAGCACATCCAGGGGGCTCGCGCGGGCCCAGGGCGCGTTCAACCTGGTGGGCGGACTGTGGCCGATCATGAGCGTCCGATCGTTCGAGGCGGTGTTCGGGCCCAAGACCGACCGATGGCTGGAGTACACCGTCGCGGGCCTGCTGATGGCCGTAGGGGTCGCACAGCTCACCACGCCGGACGACGACGCGGCCCTGCGCGTGGCCGAACGCGTGGGCGTGGGCACGGCGGCGACACTGCTGGCCATCGACCTCGTCTACGTCCCGGCAGGGCGGCTGCGCTGGACCTATCTGCTCGACGCCACGGCGGAGGCCGGCTGGATCACGGCCTGGGCGATGTCGGGTCGGGTTCGGCGAGGACGATGAGCTTCTGCCGGTAGCCGGCAGTCCCGATCTCGATCGAGCGAGGTGGGCGTGCGACTGGTCTCATGTCGGAACCGCTCGCGGTGGTCGGCCCAGGACGGCCACCGCCGCCCGGAACGTCCGGACACGAACCAGGCCCAGCCGCAGCAGTGGTGTAGGGGTGCGCCGTTCCCGCAGCAGGAACACCACGACGAGCGCGGCCGCCAGGCTGAACTCCAGGAGCGCGACCACCCGCATGCCGGGCCGGCCGACCGTCGTGATGGCGGCCACCAGCGCCGCCACTCCCGCGGTCGCGAGCAAGGCCGCCCAGACGTCGACGGAGCACGGGCCGTCCCGGAGCCTGCCGCCGGGCAGCACGGCGGCGGCCAGCGCCGCTGACGCGGCCACCGGGGTGCTGAGCAGGAAGACGTACTGCCAGCCCAGAGACTGCGTCACCAGGCCGCCGGCGAACGCCGCGAGCCCGATGAGCAGGATGGGGCGGCGCCCGAACCGGTCGCCGAGCCGCCCCCCGACGAGGAGGAACCCCCCGACCGTCAGCACATACGCGGTGAGCACCCACTGGGCGTCCGACGGCGCGAGGCCGAGGTCGGCGCTGATCGCCGGCAGCGCGACCGTGATGACCTGGCCGTCGAACACCGTCAGGAACGTACTGACCGACAGCACCGCCGTGAGCATCACGAGCCGGCACGCTTGATCATGGAGAAGGTCGCCTTTGGAGTCGCGGGAAACCCGGCCTTCTCCATGATCAACTCGGTGAGCGGCCCGAGCTAACAAACGGCCCGTCGGTGACCAGCGCCTGCGTCAGGTGGTTCAGGTCGTGGCCGGTGCGTACTGCGGGCGGCCGGTGGGCCGGTAGACCTGGAGCGTGATGCCCTTCGGGAAGGCTCGCGACTCGACCAGGTCCAGCGCTGCGTCCGGGCCGGCGTCGGGGAACAGCCGCGTGCCCTGGCCGACGATCACGGGATAGGTGAACAGGATGATCTCGTCCACCAGGTGGTGGTCGAACAGCCAGCGGACCAGGGCGCCGCTGCCGTGCACCTGCAGCTCACCTCCCGGCCGGGCTTTCAGCTCGCCGACGGCGGCCGCGACGTCTCCGGAGAGGACGGTGGTGTCCGCCCATCGCGGGTCGGTGAGCGTGGTCGATGCCACGTACTTGGGCCGCGTGTTCAACGGCCCAGCGATGGGCTTGTGCTCCGGATCTGGCATCACTCCCCAGGAACCGGCGAAGATCTCGTAGGTCCGCCGGCCGAACAGGAACGCGTCGGCGCGCTGGTAGACCTCGCCGAGGAACGCCTGAGCCTCGTCGTCGTCGACGAACAGCGGCAACGCCCAGCCGCCGCGCTCGAATCCGCCCTTGCGGTCCTCGTCCGGCCCGCCGAGTCCCTGCATCACTCCGTCGACAGAGAGGTTCGTGACGGTCGTCAGTTTCATGATCGTGGTTCCCTTCTCACTGGGTCTTGACCCCTTTGGGGCGCCCCTCGTGGGCGGTCTCTCACCCCTCCCACGAACACCGCGGCCCCGATCCGACACCGCCGCCCGGAATCCTTCTCTGGCATCACCAGTCCTGGTGAACGTGATCATCTGGCGCGATCGTCACGTCACGGGGTCGGCCGGGCCGGGTGGATGACGATCCAGTCCGGGTACTTGCCGGTCCGGTTGTCGCCGGACGAGCGTCCGGTGAGCCGGCGGCGGACCCACGGAAGGACGTATTGGCGGTAGTAGCGCACGGTCTCCGCCGCGGTTGGTGCCGCCCGGTTCCGGGCGACCGGAGCCATCCAGTCCTGGGGATACGAGGCGCCCAGCGTCTCCAGCACACGGGCCGCGACCCGCTGATGGCCGGCGGTGTTCAGATGCAGTCGATCCTCGGCCCAGTAGTCGGCATGGGTGAGTTCGGTGTCGGCCCAGTTGTTCGTGAACGGCACGTTGTACCTCGCCGTGAGCGCCTCGACCGCCGACGTCAGCCGGTCGCCCAGTTGGCGCATGCGCCTGCCCATGGGCAGGCCGCGGGTGGGGTCGCCGCCGCTGAGGATGATCGGCTGAACGTCGGTCTCCAGACAACGAAGGATGACGTGCTCGGTGAGTGCGCAGATGCGGCCGATGTCGACACGCGGGCGCATGAGGTCGTTGCCGCCGCCGTTGAAGGTGAGAGCGGTCGGCTCGAGCGCCAGCGCCGGTTCGAGCTGTTCGGCCACGATCTGGCCGGCGAGCCGTCCCCGAATGGCGAAGTTGGCGTACTCCAGCGGTGCGTCGCGATCGCGGGCGAGGCCGCTCGCGAGCAGGTCGGCCCAACCCCGGGGCGTCCCGTCCGGGAGTTCGTCGCCCACACCTTCGGTGAAGCTGTCGCCGATGGATACCAGCCGCATGGCCTCCAGTATTGGCTACGACCGTGAGCGACGATGTCCTCGTCAGTTCGCCCCGAGCAGCACCATGCGGGTGGGCATGCCGTCGACATCAGTGCGGTCGACGACGCGGCCGCGGGTGAGGTCGACGGTGACGATGCGCTGGCGGCCGGGTTGGGAGACGTACACGTGGTCGTCGGCGGCGGCGAGGTCGGGTGCGGTGGCACGGTCGACGTGCTCGTGGAAGTCGAGGTCGACGCGCTCGCCGAGCTGGATCTCGTGCCGCAGGTCTCCGTCGCGGCCGTCGCGTATCTGCAGGAATCCCTGGTGGGTGAGGACGAGCAGCTGCTCGCCGTCGGGCGTCGTCGTGACGGCCAGGGCGGTGCGGCTGGTGCCGCCTGTCGAGAGTGGGATTCGGGTGATCGCCGGGACCCTGCGGGTGGTGTCGTCGGCGGGGTCCACCGGCACGACCAGGACGCCGTCGGCGCACCCGAACACCGCCCGTCGCCGTCGCGGCCGACCGCGAACGCGTAGTGGTCGGCCGCGGCCAGCTCCAGCTCCCCGGCGGAGGCGTCGCCCAGACCCGGCACGCCTGCGGGGTCGAGGAGAACCATCCGGCCGCTGCCTTCCTCGGCGACGCCGATGCTGCCGGTGACCTCCGGCAGCCGCCCGTTGCTCACGCCGCCCGGCGACTGTGCGAGGTAGGTCTGGGCCACGAACGGACGGCGTGCCTCGCCGGTCGCTTCGTCGTAGGCGGTGTCGATGACGGTGACGTGGTCACGGTCGGTGTCGCGGCCCCGCAGTGCCATCGCGATGCGGCCGTCCGCACTGCGGGCCAGGCTGATCGGCGCCGGTAGGGTCGAGAGCCGTTCCACCTCCACGCCGTCGTCGAGGACGACGATGTCGCCGCTGTCGGAGTCGACCACCAGGAGGCGTTCGTCGGCGGTCCACACCTCCGGGACGGAGGAATGTGTTTACTCGGCGCGCGGGGTGCTCACGCCCGTTTCGTAGGCGAAGATCACGGCCTGGACCCGATCGCGGAGATCGAGCTTCATGAGCAGTCGCTTGACGTGTGTTCTGATCGTCGATTCCTCGACAGTCAGGGCGGCGGCGATCTCGCGGTTCGACAGGCCACGGGCGATGAGGGCGAGGACTTCGCGCTCGCGGGGGGTGAGCTGGTCGAGTCTCGTCTGGCCGGCGAGGTTCGGCGTGGGCTGCTGGGCCATGCGGTCGATCACCCGCCTGGTGACCGATGGCGACAGCAGCGAGTCGCCCGCCGCGACGATGTCCACGGCCGCGATCAACTCTTCCGGCCGGCTGCGTTTGAGAAGGAAGCCCGACGCGCCGGCGCGGAGGGCGCCGAAGATGTAGTCGTCCTGCTCGAACGTCGTGAGAATCAGAACTCGTACGTCAGGTGCCGCTCGCGTGAGCTCCTGAGTGGCGGCGATGCCGTCGAGGCCGGGCATGCGCACATCCATCAGGACGACGTCCGGCGCCGTTCGAGCCGTTCGTTCGATGGCTTCTCGTCCGGTCGATGCGAGGCCGACGATCTCGATCCGGGGATCGGCGGTGAGGAGTTCGACGAGGCCGGCGCGCATGAGGTCGTCGTCGTCCGCGATCAGTACGCGTGTCACGTCCGGCGGCCTCCGTTGGGTAACCGGACGTGGACGCGAAACGCGCCGTCGACGCGCTGGGCGTCGAAGCTGCCGCCGAGCAGGGTCGCGCGTTCTTGCATGCCGATGAGGCCGTGGCCGCCGCTGGGTCGATGGCGGTCACGGTCGGCCACGGGGTTGATGACCGTGAGCCGGACCTCGGTGGCGGTGGACTCGAGAATGATCGTGGCGCTGCCCGCGCCGTGGCGTGCGGCGTTGGTGAGCGCCTCCTGGAGGATGCGGTAGGCGGCCTGGTCGGTTGCCCGGTCGAGCTGCCCGGGCGCGTCTGTGGTCTCGAGTGTGACGTCGAGTCCGGCCGATGTGTGGTGGGCGATCAACGTGTCGAGCGACGCGAGCCCGGTCGGTGCTTCCACTCCGTCCGATGGGCCGCTGTCCCGGAGTGTCGCCACGATCCGGTCGATGTCGTCCGCGGTCTGCCGGGCGAGCTCCTCGATCGCGGTCAGGGCGGGTAGCGAGCGATCTGGCTCGTCATGGTGGCGCAGCCGGGCCGCGCCGGCTCGGACGGCGATGACGTTGATCGCGTGGCCGGCGGAGTCGTGGAGATCGCGCGCGATGCGGGCGCGTTCTTCGGCGACGGCGAGCAGTCGTTCGCGTTCGGCGTCGCGTTCGGCGCGATGGGCGCGCGCTCTGAACTCTGCTAGCTGTTCCCGACGCAGATGGGTCCGCTCGCCGGCGAACCAGGCGGCGGTCCAGGCGAGTCCGGTGTGCAGGAGTTCGATACCGGGGAAGGTCTGGTGTGCGGCTGCGGTCGCGCCGAGGTATGCCACGAGCAGCCCGACCACGATGGCGGTGATGCGTCCGGGCCATGGGGCGTCGCGGTCGCGGCTGGCGGTCAGGAGGTAGAGGGCGATGGTGGGGCCGAGAGCCAGGTCGACGGAGTAGCCGAATCCGGCCAACAGGACGCTCACCGCGGACGTCGCCACGAACGCGCCGAGTGGTGACCGTCGCCACGACAAGAGCGGCACTGCCCCGCAGGCGGCGAGCAGGACGCCGAGCGGGTCCAGCTCCGTCGAACCCGGCCGAGTTGGCGCGATGCCGCCGTGCGAGAGCTGCGACAGCGTGCCGATGAGGACGACAGCCACGATGGCGACGTCCACAAGCGCTCGCGAGCCTCGTGTGGTCGCGAACGATCCGCGGACGCCGGCTGTCGTGTACATGGGCACTGCGAGGTTACCGCCCCGCGCGCTGCCAGCGAGTCGCCCTTGCGGGGGATCCGCGTCCACGCGATGAGGACGGCGAAGGTCACCCGGCGGGGCGTTTCGGCGCCGGCCCGGGTGTCCGTACGTTCGGGACGTGCTGATCGCCGAGGCCAGCCGCATCGAACAGCCCTGGACACGAGAGGACATCGCATGACTGACCCGTCTCGCCGGCCCGACGCCGGTTGGGGGTCCGGTGACGACGCGACCACTGGTGTGCGTCGCTGGGTGAAGGTGACCGTGATCGTCGCGGCGGTCGTGGTGTTGCTGGTCGTGGTGTGGCTGCTCATCGGCGGGGGCGGTGGCGAGCACGGTCCGGGACGGCACGGATGAACGCGGACACGGCAGACGCGGCGATACGGGTCAGCCATGTCGTCAAGACCTATCCACTGGGTGCCGGTGAGGTCGTCGCGGTCGACCATCTCAGTCTCGATATCGCCTACGGGGAGTTCGTCGCGATCGTCGGCCGGTCCGGCAGCGGGAAGACGACGCTGCTCAACCTGCTCGCCGGCATCGACCGGCCCACGTCGGGGACGGTGCACGTCGCGCGGGCGGACCTGGGTTCGTTGTCGGAGTCGGGCTTGGCCACCTGGCGGGGTCACAACGTCGGGCTGGTGTTCCAGTTCTTCCAGCTGCTGCCGACGCTGACGGTGGTGGAGAACGTGATGCTGCCGATGGACTTCGCCAGGAAGGTACCGGTCGCCGACCGCCGCGACCGCGCGCTGCACCTGCTGGACCGCGTAGGCATCGGTGACCAGGCCGACAAACTGCCGGCCACGCTGTCCGGGGGCCAGCAGCAGCGGGCGGCGATCGCCCGGGCACTGGCCAACGACCCACCGCTGCTTCTGGCCGACGAGCCGACCGGCAACCTCGACTCGCACACGGCCGACGCGGTTCTGAAGCTGTTCGCGGACCTGAACGCCGACGGACGGACCATCGTGGTGGTGACCCACGAGCGCGACATCAGGTCGATCGTCGGTCGCGAGGTGACGCTGGTGGACCGGCGGATCGTCGACGACGAGCGGACAGGGGCGTCGGCGTGACGGGCCTGCTTGCGGTCAAGCTGCGCCGCGATCTGCGGGCGACCTGGCCTCGGATCGCGTTGATGGTGGTCGCGATCGCGGTGAGCCTGACCGCGTTCAGCGCTGTGCTGTACGCGTGGAGCGCCATCGACCGAGAGGTCGAGCGGGCATATCTGAGCACCGAGCCGGCGTCGGCGACGATCCGGTTCGCCCCCGGCGTGGACACCGAGAGGATGGCCGCTATCGCCGCCGAGGCACGCGACCAGCCAGGTGTGCTGGAAGCGACCGGGCGCACCCAATTCACCAGCGACATCACCGTCGTCGGCGAGCCGCGCGACGTCCGGCTGCAGGTGTTCGCGGCGGCGCCGGACGATCCGCTGACGATGGCGAGGTTCTTCGTCGAGGACGGCGCATGGCCGCCAGACCCCGGTGAGATCTATCTGGGGCGGGACTCGCTCGACCTGCTGGAGGTGGCCGTCGGTGACGCGGTGACCGTCGAGACACCTGACGGCGAGGCGATCCGCCTGTGGGTGGCGGGCACCGTCTACGACCCCAGCCTCTCACCGGCCGCGCAGGAGCAGGCCGGTCGCGGCTACCTCTCCACGGCGTCGCTGGCCGCCGTTGGCGAGTCGGAGGCGGCGGCCGCCGGTCAGTGGTCGCCGGGGTCTCCGCTGGACCAGTTGAAGATCCAGGTCGCCGGCCCGGATGAGACGACGCCGAGCCGGGACCGTGACACGATCGTCGCCGTCGCCGGTGACGTCGCGCTCTGGCTGCAGCAAGCGCACGGTCTCGCCGTCGCCGAGATCCAGGTTCCGGAACCGTACGCGCACCCGCACCAGGGGCAGGCTGACGCGCTCCTCAGCGCGCTCCTGGTCGGAGCCGGGGCCGCCCTGCTGCTCAGCACGATCCTGGTCGCGAACATGCTGGGCGGCCTGTTCGCCCAGCAGATACCGCAGATCGGGATCATGAAGGCGATCGGCGCCCGCGCCGGCAGCATCGCGCGCCTATACCTGGCGATGACGTTGCTGATCGCCGGAGTCGCCACGCTGCTCGCGCTGGCCCCCGGCATCCTGATCGGCCGCGCGTTCGCCCCCGCCGTGTTCGACTTCCTGGGCATCGATCCCGCCGGCCTCGCGCCCGCGTGGTGGACCTACCTGGTCGTCCTCGCCGCCGGGGTCGTCCTGCCCGTCCTCATGGCGCTGGTGCCGCTGGTCAAGACCAGCCGCACGACCGTGCGGGCGGCGATCGATCACCGCGGCGCCGGCGCGGACCCTCGCAGGGCGACCCGCGTCCTGGCCCGGCTGGGTCGTATCGCCCGCCTCGATCGGGGGCTGCTCATGGCGCTGCGCAACACGATCCGGCGCCCGGCCCGGTTCCTGCTGTCCGCGGGGCTGCTGGCGAGCGCGGGCATGATGTTCGTCGCCGGGTTGTCCGCGCGTGACGGCATGGAAGCGGTCGCGGCCGAGACGGCCGAGCTGCTCCAATGGGACGTCGCCGTGCAGCTGGCCACGCCCGTGTCCGTGGACGTGCTCGCCCCGGTGGTGGGCCAGGTGTCCGGGGTGGAGCGGTTCGAGGGCTGGACCACCGCCTCGGCCAGCCTCTCCGGGCCGGGCGGGCTGCCGGTCTCGCGCACCTATCCCGACCAGGGGCACGGCCGCCTCCAGGTCACCGCGCTCCCGGCGGACACCACCACGTTCGCTCCTCCCGAACTGTCGGAAGGACGCTGGCTGGAAGCGCAGGAGACCGGGGCGATCGTGCTCAACCAGGTCACGTTGGCCGCCGCCGATGCCGACATCCAGACCGGTGACACTGTTCAGCTGTCCATCGCCGGAGTGTCCACCAGGTGGCGCGTCGTGGGCATCGCCGAGGAACGGGGCGCGACCAGCAGCGCATACGTCACGGCTGAAGGCCTCGCCACAGCGTTGGGCGAGCCACGGTGGTCGAACGCTCTCCGCATCGTCACCTCCGATCACGACGAACAAGCCCGGGCCACCGCGGCCGACGCAGTCGACCAGGCCCTCGCCGGTGCCGGTATCGACGTGCAGTCCGCCGACTCCGTCGGTCGTCAGGAAGCCGTCACTGGCGGGCACCTGGAACCGATCCTCGTGATCCTGCTGGCGACCGCGTTGCCGATGGGCGTCATCGGCTGCATCGGCCTGGCCTCCACGATGGGCGCCAACGTGCTGGAACGGATCCGCGAGTTCGGCGTCATGCACGCCATCGGCGCCCGCCCCAAGGCCGTGCGTCGCATCGTCATCGCCGAAGGCATCTTCATCGCCCTCGCCAGCTGCCTGCTCGCGGTGCTCCCGGCCCTCGGCGTCACCGCGGCCATCGGCGCCCTGCTCGGCAACACGTTCATGTACGCGCCGCTGCCGTTCCGGCCTTCCATCCTCGCCGCCCTCATCTGGACCGGCCTCGTGGTCCTCGGTGCGTGGCTTGCTACCGACGCGGCAGCAACCCGCGCCTCCCGGCTCACCGTCCGCGAAGCCCTCGCCTACCTCTGACGGAGCGGTCGACCGGCCCTGGTCGTGCGCGTGCTGTTCCGGCAACGTTCCGCATTCCTGAGGGGGCCATCATGATGGGCGGACGAGCAAAGATCGCGTCGGCAGCTGCCGGTGTTGCCATGCTCGAACGACTGCCGGGCCAGCGAGGATCCGGTGAGCTGGAACGCGTGGGCTGGCTGATGTGCAGGTGTGCGCGCTGCGGTGGTGGCGACGGCGAGTGCCGGGCGCAAGAGGGCTCGCGTCCCGGCGCCGGGCTGGCCTGTCGGTCCGGGCGTGTTGACAAGAACGCCAACTGTTGGCGCTGGTGTCAACATGCCCGGATCATGACCGGCCGGTCTGCCCTATCGCCCGGGCAGGGACCGGCGACCCGAATCCCCACTATCCACCACACACCGGGCCACACCCCCGGCCGAGACCCACGGAAGCAGCAGGAGTTCTGGCAGACGCTGTCGTACAGCAAGCAGCAGTGGCACGTGCTGCAGGTGACAGGCGCCAAGAAGCCCGAGACGCGGGCCAAGCGGGCCGGGCGTCAGCCTTTGACAGCGCCCATGGTGAAGCCGGCGACGAATCGGCCGAGTAACAGCGTGAACAGCAGCGCGATCGGCATCGCGACCACGATGTTGGAGGCCTGCAGCGACTGCCAGAAGAACACGTCGCCGCGGATCAGTTCGGTGGGTACGCCGGTGCTCACCGTCTTTTCCGCCGACGGCGAGATGAATGCCAGTGCGTAGATGAACTCGCTGGCGGTCAGGGTGAAGGCGAACACCACGACGGCGACGATGCCGGGGAACAGTAGTGGCACGACTACCCGGGCGAACGCGCCGAGTCGGCTGTACCCGTCGACCATGGCCTGTTCCTCGACATCCTTCGGCAGGCCCTTGCAGAAGCCGATGAGCAGCCAGGTGCACACCGGGATGGTGATCGTCGGGTAGATCAGCACCAGCGACCAGGTGGAGTCCTGCAGGCCCAGCCAGACCACGACCCGGGTGAGGGAGAGGAACAGCAGGGTCGGCGGCACCAGGTAGACGAAGAACAGGGCGATGCCCGCCGGTCCGGCCCATGGGCGGTCCAGCCGGGCCAGCGCGTACGCCGCCGGCAAGCCGAACAGCAGCGTGATCGCGACGACCAGCACCCCGACCCACAGCGTGTTGACCACGAAGGTCGGGAACGGGGTGTCCTGGAACAGGAACAGCACGTGGTCGAGCGTGGCCGGCTTGTTGAAGAAGAACGGGTTGTTGGTGGCGGTGTAGAGGTCGCTGTTCAGCTTCAACGCCGTGACCGCGCTCCACAGGAACGGTCCGGCCGCGACCACCGCGGCCAGCACGGCGAGGACGTACACCCCGACTCGGCCCGCGCGTCGGCGCCACACAAAGCGCCGCCGCTGCCGGTCGACCTCGGCCGGGGGCTCGGTCAGCACCGAATCGCTCATCCTGGCGCTCACCTCACATCACCTGCATCCGGCGGACCGCGCGCAGGATGAGCACCGCCGCGGCCAGCAGCAGCGGGAACAGGAACAGCGCGATCGCCGCGCCCTGCGCCACGTCGCCGCCTTCGATGCCGCGCACGAAGGCCCAGCTCGCCAGCACCTGAGTGGAGTTGGTCGGCCCGCCGCGCGTCAGCACGTACACCACCGCCATGTCGGTGAAGGTGAAGATCGCACCGAACAGCGCGGCCACCGCTATCAGCGGCATCGTGAGCGGGATCGTCACCTCGAACATGCGCCGCCAGAAGCCGGCGCCGTCGACCCGGGCCGCCTCGTCGATGTCGCGCGGGATCGCGATCAGACCCGCCATGATGATCACCGCCGCCAGCGGCACCAGCCGCCACACGTGCACCGCGATCACCGACGCGGTCGCGAGCGACGGCCGGCCGAGCCAGTACATGTTGCCCTCGAGCAGCCCGACCTGGCGGAGCAGCCAGTCGATCGGCGAGAAGATCGAGTCCAGTAGCCACAGCCAGGACACGGTCGACAGCGCGACCGGGGTCGTCCACGGCAGCAGCACCAGGAACCGGACCAGCCATTTGCCGCGGAAGTCGGCGATGAGGATGTTCGCCAGCACCTTCCCGAACACCACGATCAGCACCATCGACACGCCGGTGAACACCAGCGTGTTCCGCAGCGCCTGCCAGAACACCGGGTCGTCGAACACCCGCCGGTAGGCGTCGAGCCCTGCCCAGTCGTACGACGGGTCCCCGGCGGTCACGTCGCTGAACGCGAACCCGATGGCCAGCACGAAGGGGACGCCGACCAAGGCGACGACGTACACGACGGCCGGCAGGAGAAAAAGCGATGCCAGCGGGCCCTCGCGATCGGCGAGCCGGCGCCGTCCGGTGGCCGGTGTTGCCGGTGGACGGGTCGCGGTCGTCGCCTGCGTCATGGCTGCGACCACTCCAGGGGTACGGCGTCCATACGATCGCCCGTCTCGGGGTCGAAGAACCGCAGCCGGTCGGTGGCGACAGCGAAGTCCGCGGTCTCCCCGGCGGTGAGCGGCGTGGTCACCGTCGACGGCAGCCTGGCGATCACCCGGGTGGCCTCGCCGAGCGTCGTGATCGTGCCGTACACGTGCCGGTCCCCGGACAGGTACTCGATCCGGTCCACGACGAACGGGATCTTCACCGCTCCCGCGCCGACCACCTCGGCCGGCAGCAGGTGCTCGGGCCGGAACCCCACCAGCATCCCGTCGCGGCGGACCAGGTTCATCGGCGGCGAACCGATGAAGGTCGCCACGAAGGTGTCGGCCGGGTCGTCGTACACGTCCCGTGGGCGGCCGAGCTGGCGGACCTGGCCGGCGTCCATCACGGCGATGCGGTCGCCCAGCCCCATCGCCTCGGCTTGGTCGTGTGTGACGTAGATCGTCGTGGTGCCGATCCGCTGCTGGAACCGCTTGAGTTCGTCTCGGGCCGACGCGCGCAGCTTGGCGTCCAGGTTCGACAGTGGCTCGTCGAGCAGGAAGACCGCCGGCTCCCGGACCATGGCCCGGGCGAGCGCGACCCGTTGGCGTTCGCCGCCGGACAGCTCGCGCGGCTTGCGGTCGAGCAGGCGGCCGATGCCGAGCAGGTCCGCCGCCCACCGCGCCTTCTTCTCGCGGGCGTCCCGGTCCATCCGCTCGGCCTTGAGTGGGAAGACGATGTTGGCCAGCACGGTCTTGTGCGGGTAGAGCGCGTAACTCTGGAACACCATGGCCACCTGGCGAGCCCGAGGCGGCAGCTCGTTGACGACGTTGCCACCGATCAGCACGTCGCCCTCGGTGGGCTGCTCCAGCCCCGCAATCGTGCGCAGCAGCGTCGTCTTGCCGCATCCGGACGGCCCGAGCAGGACCAGGTACTCACCCTCCTCGGTGGCCAGGTCGATGCCGCGCAGCGCCTCGACCTGCTGATGCCGCCCGTCGAACGTCTTGCGCAGTCCACGCACCTCTACGATCCGGGTCACGGCTCACCCGCCACCGCCGATGAGCCCGCGTGCCCGCCACTTCGCGAAGATCGCGTCGACCTCGGCGGTCGCGTCCGCCACCGCCTGATCGGGCGTGACCTCGCCGCGTGCCGCCCGTGCGAACATGTTCGGGATGATCGGCAGCCCGAACACCTCGCCTTCGGCGGTGTTGGCGGGGCCGGGGTGACCGATGTTCGTCGCCCAGTCGGTGGAGTCGGCGAGGAAGGCCAGCTTGTCCGCAGGCTGGGAGCCGAACGGGTCGTCCTCGAGCCAGGCCTTGAGGTTGGGCACCAGACCGTCCCAGGCGGGAAAGTCGTACAGCTTGGAGTGGTACGCGGCCGACTCCAGGTTCGCCGTGTAGTGGAGCAGGAACTCCTTGGCGGCGTCCGGGTTGGTGGCGTGCTGCGGGACGAGCCAGTTGTACATGACGTGCTGTGCGGCGAGCGCGGTCTCGGGTCCCTCCAGCGCCGGCACGAAGAGCGTGTCGTTGGCGATGTCCGGGTTGGTCTCCTGGCTCGTCCGGTAGGCAGAGATCGAGTTCAGGATGTAGCTGAGCTTCCCCGCGACCATGCCCTGGTTGTTGCTCGCCGCGTTCCACGAGAACACCTCGTCGGTCATCGCGCCCTGGAACAGTCGGACCATGTACTCCACCGCGGCGACGGTCTCCGGCGAGTTGAGTACGACGTTCTCGTTCTCGTCCTGGATGGACGCGCCGAACGACCACATCAGCGCCCGCCCGGCCATGTTGGAGTCGATCTCCTGGGACATCCCGATGCCGAGCTGGACACCTTGCGTGGCCATGATCTCCGAGCCGCCCTCGAGCAGCTCGTCCCAGGTGCGTGGCCCGTCCGTCAGGCCGACCGGCTCCCACATGCTGCGGCGGAAGTTGCCCGGGTCGGGCACCCAGCCCGGGCCGAACGCGTAGAACTTGCCGGTGGTCGGGTTGAACGAGGACTTCCGGCAGATCTCCAGCTGCTCGCCGTACCGGTTGTTGGCCTCCTCGGTCACGTCGGCCAGGTCGAGCACACTCGGCTCGAACTGGGCCAGCGGAGCGATGTACTGCATCAGGTCGTGACCCTGGCCGGCCGACAGCTCGGCCGCGATGCGGGCGGGCACGCCGGCGACGTCGATGTGGTCGACGGTGACGTTCACCCCGACCTGCTCGCCCCACTCCCGGGTGAACTGGTCGAACCACTCGTCGTGGCTGGGCACGAAGTGGCTCCACATCAGGATCGACAGCGAACCGGACAGCCGCGCCGTCGGCTCGGTGAACGCCGGGCTGGGCGACTCGGCCGCGGCATCGGCGTCCTCCCCGGGACTCTCCGGCTCCTCCGCGCAAGATGCGGCCGCCAGGCCCAGGCCGGCTAGGCCGGTCATGCGCAAAACGTCGCGTCGTGTCCAAAGCGGATAGGACCGCATCAGGCACCTCCTACTTTGTGGCTGTGTAGGTCTGCCTATCCCTCGATCAGAGAGGGCGATCAGATCGTCATCCGCGCATGCTTCGCGAGCGCCAACGCCCCGGGGCAGTCAGTGGCAGGCTCCTGTGTTACGGCTCGACCATATACACCAATCCGAGGCGGATGACAGCCAAGACAAGACAACCGAGCTGGGAACAGCAGGAGGGAAGGCCCGATCGCCGGTGCTGATGCGCCTTCGCGGCGATGAGTTTCGTGGTCGGCGCGAGTCCATCCAGGCGGGCCGTATCCGAACGAGTGTGAGGAGGGCGCAGGGTGTCCGACGACCGAGAGCTGATCCGGGAGCTGATCACGCGGTGGGCGGCGGCGGTGCACGCGGGCGACATGGAGGCCGTCCTGGCCGGTCACACCGACGACATCGTGATGTTCGACGTCCCGCCGCCATACGAGGGCGTCCGCGGTATCGAGGCCTACCGCGAGACGTGGCCGCCGTTCTTCCAGTGGCAGGCACAGGGTGCCAGGTTCGAGATCGAGTCCCTGGACATCACGGCAGGCGACAACGTGGCCTTCGCGTTCGCCCTGTTGCGCTGCGGTATGCCGGAGGAGCTCGCGGCCAACCCGGCCAACCGGCTCCGACTGACGCTCGGCTTGCGCAAGGAGCATGGCCGGTGGGTTGTCGCGCACGAGCACCACTCCTTCCCCTATGTGTCTGGAGAGCCGTGATCCAAGGCGCCACGTACGCCTCAGGGTGGCGCCGATTGATCAGTCCGCTGGCAGGGCGAGGAGACCGCGCACGACCGCGACGAGATCGTCCCCTGACACGTCCGGTTGGGCGTAGATGTCTGGGTAGGCGCCTTGCATGCGTTCGACCCATCCGGTCGTCAGGCCGGCTTGGTGGGCGCCGTGCGTGTCCCAAGCATGGGCGGCGACCAGAGCGACGCGATCCGTGGGCACCTGCGTACGGAGTGCGGCGTGCCGGTAGATCTCCGGGGAAGGCTTCCACCGTTGCACGTCGTCGACTGAGATCGCCTGCTCGATGTCGCGGTCGATGCCGGCCCGCTGCAGGAGCTTGATGGTGTTCTCGGCCGACCCGTTGGTCAGGGTCACCATCCGTACCCCGGCAGCGCGGGCAAGGCGTACGGCCGGGTCGACATCGGGGTGGCGATCGAGTTCGGCGAATCCCGCGACGATCGTGCGGATGCTCTCGTCGCCGAGCATGTGACCAGTGACCGATCGCAGTGTGCTGGTCGCGATCTCGCTGAACGGCCGGTAACTGCCGGTCGCGACGAGTGCGAACCCGTCGCGCAACAGGCGGGAGAACCACAGATCGAGCACGTGACCCGGCTGACCAGCATCCGTCAGCCTCCTGCGGACCGCCTCGAGTGAGAACAGCGTCTCGATCACATCGAACGCGATGACCAGGGGACGTTTCGCCATGCTTCGATCATCCTCGCATCGCAGGATCCTTGGTCGGCTTGATGTGTGGAGGTGCGCCGGTTGTGCCCGGCGCGAGACCGTTCCAGCGCGCGAAGCTGTTGGCCTGGACGGCCGCGGAAATCGTGCAGCCCGGGATGAATCCGAACTGGCCGGTGACCAAGGCGTAGGCGATCCACGGAGGCTGAACGGCCGCGCCGAGCAGCCAGCCCCACCACCGCTCGGAGCCGGCTGACCACAGCGCCAGCACCTGAATTCCGGTCAGTAGCCACGGCCAGTAGGACGGCGCGCCGATGCGCGAACCCGATCCCCATGCGGATGCCACCACCGCGGCGGAGCCGGCCAGGCTCAGGAGTGCGCCCCACGCGAGGCGGTGCCCTGTTCGGGCCCGCTCGGACGCCGTGCCCGCCGTTGGGCCGTTGCTCCACATGACCGGAAAGCTACGGGCCGTGTCATCGCTGCGGTATGGGGAGTTCTCCCCACGACATCAGCCCGTGCTCCATGGCGTAGAGCGTGGCGCCCGCTCGGGTGGACACGCCGATCTTTCGATAGGCGTTCTGGATGTGGTGATCGGCCGTCTTCGCCGAGATCCCCAGGCGCCGCGCAACCTGTTTGGTCTGCAGTCCGCGGCCGATGAGACGGATGACCAATGCTTCGCGCTCAGTGAGTCCGGCCGGCCGCGCGACGTGGTGAATCCGCTGGCCGGCAGCTTCCAACACGGCGGCGACGCAGTCAGGGTCCAGCTTTCCCTGCTTGGCGTCTCGCCCCAGCATCTCCGCGACTTCGTCGGGGGAGTGCGGTGGCCGATAAGGTCTGGGCTCGATTTTCGCATGGAAGGCGTCAGCGACGGCGAGCAGCCGGGCCTGCGGAGACAACGATGCGGCCGTGGCGCCCTGGCTATAGCCCGAGCCGTCGAGTCGTTCGTGATGCGCACAGGCGACGGCCGCAAGTTCCTGGAGGAACGGTGAACGCGAGAGAACCCGCCCGGTGTGGTAGGGATGCAACCTGACCTGTTCCCACTCGTCCGCAGTCAACCGTCCTGGCTTCAGCCAGACACGCGGATGGACGGCGACCCGTCCGACGTCATGCACCAGCGCCGCTCGGCGAACCTTGCGGACGTCGGCGGCGTCGAATCCCAGGAGCTCCGCAGCACCAGCGGCCAGCTGGGCCACTCCGGACGTGTGGCCGACCAAGGATGGTGAGACAAGATCGGCGAAGTCGCCGATGGCGGCCAGAGCTCCATCGATCGCCGTGCCGGAGAGCGCTAGCTGAGGCTTCGGTTCGGCAGCAAGCGTGGCCTCCCACACCGATGTCGCGGTTTCGGACGTGGCCAGGATTTCGTCCGCATGATCGACGAATGCGTGTGCCACGTCTGGATCGAAGGCATGTCCCGCACGATCTCGAATGACCGCGGTGGTGCGTTCGTCGTCACCGATCAGTCGTTGGTTGGCGGCGTCGCGCGCAACGTGGACAATACGTAGCGGCAGTGGTATGTCGTCACCCTTGGCCCGGCCCAATGCTCCTTTGCCGTCCCAGCGATCGGTGAGGCGAAAGAACATGCCATGGACCGCGGGGTGCATGCCGAGCCGTTCGGCGAACATCTGTGCTACTTCGCAGATGGCCGCGAAGTGTGGCCGCAGGAAGAGGGCCGCCATCGGCAGCCGGGTGGCGACCTCATAGGCCCGCCGGAGCGGTGGACTGTCCGGCGACGACACCGCGCGGGCAGCTCCGCCAAGGCTCTGCGACCTCGAACCGAATTGGACCGGCATCAGGTTGGCTGTGGCGCCTCCGACAAAGATCCGCGAATGCTCTTCGACGTCGGTCGTGCAACCGCTGTACATGAGAAGGCTGAGGTAATAGGTGTGCGACGCCGTCTCCGAGTCGACATCGAGCAACTGGGCGAGCCGCATCGTCATCAGCGTGGCCTGCAACCCATGCTCAAAGGGAAAGCCCATGCCGAGGTCCGTCGCCAGGCACATCGCGGCGATGACCTCAGAAGCGCGGCAACCATCGTCCACCGACCGCTCGTTTGCGGTCACCGCACCAACACTAATGGCTCCCCAGCGGGCTCGTCAGTCGCTGCGTCCTTCATCGCGTACGGTCTGCACGGCGTCCTCGGCGGTAGAGCGCACCGCATCGGCGGATTCCCGTGCGGGCTGGCTCAGGTCGTCGGCGACCTCGCGGGCCATCGACGACGCCTCCTGCGCCACGCCGGACGCCTGCTCCTTCACGGTCGCGGCGGCGCGGCGTTCGGCCCGGCTCGCCGGGATGACGCTCGCGGCGAGCCAGCCGGCGCCGAATGCGATGAGGCCGGCCGCCAGCGGGTTGCCTGCGGCCCGTTCCCGCATCATCGTCGGCGCCTCGCCCGCCTTGTCCGTCATCGTCGACGCGGTGCCGGCCACCGACGAGGCCGCGCCGCCGCCAGCGGACGCTACGTCCGAAGCGACGCCCATGACGCGGTCCTTCAGACCGCTCATCGCGCCACGGACACGCTCGCCCTGCCGCCGCGCTACCGTGCCCGGTCGCATCCGCTCGCGGACCGCGTCGACGTCGTCGCTCAGCTCGTTCCGGGTCCGCTCGATGTCGGCCCGGATCCGATCGGGATCGTTGCTCATCGTGGGTTCTCCTGTCCTTTGAATGCGTCCGGGATCTCTCTGACCGTCTCGGCGGTCCGCGGCGCGCCCCTGACCCGGCGCATCTCCGTCCGGCCAGTCGCCGCCAGGACGGCCGCGACGATCGCCCAGAGGCCGGCCACGATGAGCGCCGACCAGCCGTGGCCGGTCGCGTCGGCGATCGCCCACCACAGCGCGATCGACAGGAACAGCAGCGCCAGCCACGCGGCCACGCCGGCGCCGCCGTACATCCCGGCGCCGCGTCCAGCCCGGCCGGCCGACTGCTGCAGCTCCGCCTTGGCCAGCTCGACCTCCTGCCTGACCAGGGTGGACAGGTCGCGACTCATCTCGCCGAGCAGCTCACCCAGGGACGCATCGGACCCGGCGGCGTGCGCCGGCTCGCGGGGTAGGTCGCTCATGACGAGGCGTCCTGTTCGGTCGGCCGCGCCATGCCCCGGGTCAGACGGCCGGCGAGCACGCCCGCCCCGACGGCGAGCGCCAGGAACATGCCGGGGCGCCGGCTGGCGAACGCCCGCACCTCCTCGATCAGCTCGCCGGGCTCGCGACCGTCGAGCCACCCGGCGAAGTCGTCGGCCCGGCCGGCGGCCTCGCGCACCAGGTCGCCGGCCATGCCAGGCTGCGAAGAGTGGTCGGACATCGACCGCAGCTCCTCCGACATCGTCCGCAACCCGCTGACGGCGCGGTCCTTCTGCTGCCGAGCTTGCGAGGTCGCCTCGTCCCGGGTCCGGCCGGTGAGGTGGTGCAGCTGCCGCCGCGCCTCGCCGGTGACCTTCGACGCCTCCTCCTTGGCGGCGTCGACGGTGGTGGACACCCGCTCCCGCACGCCCTGCGCCGCGTCGGGCGCGGACCCGCCGGTCGGCGACGTCTCCGGTGCCGCCGGCGTCGCCGGGTCGAACGGCTGCCCCGTTCCGCTGCCCGGACCGGGTGACCGGCCTTCGTGGTACGTCATGACGGTTCCCCCTCGGTTGGTGCGCCACCGCCGTCCGGTAGCCCCGGCCCGCGTGGCCGGTAGCCCGCAGATACCCGGACGAATCGGTGCGAAACAGCGCCGCCCGGCGGTTTTCGCGCGGCCGGTCCGAGCGGTCAGGCAGCGGTCTCGCCGATGCTCTTCCGCAGCCGTCGGAGAATCCGCGCCAGCAGCCTCGAGACCTGCATCTGTGTGATGCCGAGCTCGGCCCCGATCTCGAGCTGCGTCCAGCCGCAGAAAAAGCGGAGGTAGAGGATCCGCCTGTCGCGAGCGGAGAGAGCGCCGCAGGCGGAGGACAGCGCGACCATCGCCTCGGCATGGTCGTAACCGGTATCGGGCCCGCCCAAAGCGTCGGCGAGCACCGAGCCGTCTCCGTCAGCGTCGGGCGCGGCGGCTCGGTCGATCGAGATTGCGGTGTAGCAGCTGCCGGACTGCTCGGCCTCTCTGATCTCCTCGAGCTCCGCGCCGAGGTGATCGGCCAAGTCGGCATCGGACGGGATGCGCCCGAGCGACTGGCAGAGCTCGTCCGACGCGGCCGCCATGGAACTGCGCAGCTCCTGGACGCGACGGGGCGGGCGGACGGCCCAGCCGTGGTCGCGGAAGTAGCGCTTGATCTCGCCGAGGATCGTCGGCAATGCGAACCCGACGAAGTCGTTGCCGCGGTCGGGATCGAACCGGTGGACGGCGGCCACCAGGCCGAGATACGCCACCTGCTGGAGTTCCTCGGCCTCCACGCCGCGGCCGCCGTACCGTCGGCTCACCGCCTCGGCGAGGCGGAGGTTCTCGACGACGACCTCGTCGAGGAGGCGCCGCTTTTCAACGCCCGTGGCGCGCGCCGCGGCGCGGAGGAGTTCGTTGGTCCTGCCGTCGTGGATGAGCCGGACGGCCCTGTGGCCGTCGCCGGCGAAGCCGTCGCTGTCGCCTTCGTGGTGGGCAGAGGTCAGAGTGGGCATGCGCGCACCCCCGGTGAATCGAAATGAGGAGTGGCACACTTCCGAACCACGATCTGAATCGGAGCCTTACCCCGAATGCACTCCAATCACTCCTCATCGCCGGCCACCTTGTCAAGGGGTAGGTGCGAGCGGCGCGGCTCGACCACGACGAGCGCCTGGGCGAGCCCGCGGGTCAGTGGTTCCGGTGACGGTGCTTGGCGGTGCCGGCCGATGTGACGTCGGCGCCGCGTGGGCCCTGGTACGCAGAGAGGCCTTGGAGGTCTCGGGCCTGGAGGGCGCGGCTGATGTCGCTGGGGGAGACGATGCCGATCACTCGCTGGTGGTCGTCGAGGACGACGGCGCGTCCGTCGCTGCAATCGCGCATCCGCGGGAGCAGGTCCACCAGCGGCTCGTCTGGCGTGGTCAGTGGAAGCTCGTCGGGTGCGCATGCGATGTCGCGGAGGGTGATGGCCGAACGGTCCTCGTGCCGGACGCCACGCATGCGGTCGATGGTGGCCAGGCCTAGCAGGCGGCCGTCCCGGTCGAGGAGTGGGTAGCTGGCGTGCCGGCGTGTCCACAAGCCGTCGGCGATGAACCGGTCGAGCGGCTGGTCGGGGTCGGCCGCCATGGGCTGCGGTGTCATGACATCGCGCACACGGACTCCGTCCAAGGTATCGGCGATGCGGGTCTGTTGCTCTTCGGCGGCGGCGACGTTGACGAGGAAGAACCCGATGAGCACCAGCCAGACGCCGTCGAAGCCGTCGCCGGTGACGATCTGGACGAACCCGAGTGTCATCAGGACGAACCCGAACACGCGGCCGGCCCGCGCGGCGGTGACGGCGGCGCGGGTGCGATCGCCACGGCGGGCCCACAACGCCGCGCGCAGGACTCGGCCGCCGTCCAGCGGCGCTGCCGGTACCAGATTGAAGACGGCCAGCAGGACGTTGATGCCGGCCAGGTAGACGAACATCCCGACGACCAGGTCGGAGCTGCCGGCGGCATCGAGTCCGACCGCGACGATGGCGGCGACGACAGCCGTCGCCACACTGGCCAAGGGCCCGACGACGGCGATCCGGAAGTCCGCACCGGGCGTCCGCGGCTCACCCTCCAGCTCGGCGACCCCGCCGAACAGCCACAGCGTGATGCCCTCGACTTCGATGCCGTTGCGCCGTGCGACCACGGCGTGGGAGACCTCGTGCGCCAGCAGCGAGGCGAAGAACAACACCGAAGTGACCAGCGCCGCGAGCACATACGCGACGGTGCTGCGTCCCGGGTACACGGCCGGGAAGCGGCCGAAGGCCAGGCCGACGACGAGGATGGCCGCGATCGCCAGCACACTCACGTTCAGCCCGACCCGGACACCGAAGATGGTCCCGAGACGGATCGACTCACGCACCACCGTTCGCTCACCTCTCACAAGTCCCGGCGTGTCGGTCAGCGAGTCATGTGGCCGGCTCGCAGCTCACCAGTGACTATGGGCCGCAGTACCCGGGAGGATCGGTCTCAACCGGCTCAAGAGCCCAAGGTCACCAACAGGGTCCACCTGACGCGGGGTAGACCATGGCGGTCGCCAGCAGGAAGCAACACGGTCTGCTGTTGACCGACCATGCCACCGACCAGGGCGTTGACTGCGACCAGGAGTGTGAACTGGCCGGCGTTCTCGCGCAGACCCAGCCGGATCGCGGCGGGCGTCCGCGTCATGCCGTAGCTCGGGAGATCGTGCTCCGCTCGCGACGAGCCCAGAACAGGACCGGGATGAGCAGCAGGGCGAGCGCACCGCCGGCCAGGGAGAGGGTCGCGTAGTCCGAGGCCGACACGACCACGCCGGACATGGCGCCGCCGCCCGCGCCGGCGAGCGCGACGAGGACATCAATGGTGCCTTGCGTGCGTGGCCGGTTCTCCGGAACGGTGGCATCGACGACCAGCGCGGTGCCGGCGATCAGGCCGAAGTTCCAGCCGAGTCCGAGCAGTGCCAGCGCGACAATCAGCAGACCGAGCGACTCGCCGGGCGCGGCGGCCGCGGTCACGCCGGCGAGGAGCAGGGTGAGGCCGGAGGCGATCGCCATCGGCGTGCGTCCGATCCGGTCGACGAGGACGCCGGTGACCAGCGATGGCAGGAACATCGCGCCGATGTGGATGCCGATGACGAGGCCGACGTCGCCGAGCCCGTGGTGGTGGGCCCGCATGTGCACCGGGGTCATGGTCATGATGGCGACCATTGAGATCTGGGTCAGCACCATGATCGTGGCGCCGACGTAGGCGGCGGCACCGGGTCGCGGCCTGGAGAGCGTAGTGGGCGGATCGCCGACGGTGCTGACGGCGGCCGCGACTTGGAGTCGGCGCGCGAGGAGGAACGGGTCGGGGCGCAGCAGGGCGAACAGCGCGATGCCGGCGGCGGAGTAGGCGACGGCGGCGAGCAGGAACGGTCCGGCCAGCGCGGGGATGCCCATCCGTGTGGCGAAATCGCCCAAGGGGTCAACCAGGTTCGGTCCCGCGACCGCGCCGAGGGTGGTGGAGACCATGGCGATACTGATCGCGGTGCCGCGGCGGGCGGGCGGCGCCAGGTCGGTGCCGGCGTAGCGGGCCTGCAGGTTGGTCGCGGTTCCCGCGCCGTAGATGAACAGTGAGGCGAACAGCAAGGGCACGTTGTCGCTCACCGCCGCGGCGACGACCCCGGCAGCGCCGATGCCGCCGGCGGCGAACCCGGCGCCGAGACCGATCCGCCGGCCCCACCGTTGCGTGAACAGGCCGACCAGGTAGGCGGCGAGGGCTGAGCCGAGGGTGAACAGCGCGGTGGGGAGCCCGGCGACGCTTTTGGAGCCGAGCATCTGCTGAGCCAACAGGGCACCGACGGTGACGCCTGCGGCCAGGCCGGCGCCGCCGAGGATCTGGCTGAGGACGACGACGGTCAGGGTGCGTCGCTGCACCCGCTGCCGCTCAGGGTCGTCGAGCTGGAGGGCGATGTCTGGCACCGTCATGGGCGGTCGCAGGCGTCGACGGGCAGGTCGGCGAGGCGCCACTCGAGCATGCCGTCGTTGAGGCGGATCGCTCGCCGTCCGTGCTCGGTGAGCAGCCGGACGGCGTCGTAGGCCAGCACGCAGTACTCGCCGCGGCAGTACACGACCGTGTCGGTGTGCTCGGGCAGTTCGTTGATCCGGTCCGCCAGTTCGTCGACGGGGATGGAGATGGCGCCGGGGATGTGGCCTGCCAGGTATTCCTCCACCGGGCGCACGTCCAGCACGACCACGTCACCAATCTCGATCCGGGCCTGCAGCTCGTTGTGGCGGAGTTCTGCGGTGTCGGTGTCGCCGAGGTAGGCGTCGCGGGCGACGGGAACGGCGGCCTGATGTCGCTCCGCGACTTTGCGCAGCAGCGCGAACAGCTGGGCGACGTCGTCACCGGCCAGCCGGTAGAAGATGCGCACACCGTCGCGGCGGGTCGCGACGAACCCCGCCTGTTTGAGCGTCTGCAGATGAGCCGAGGCTGTCGTCAGGTTCAGCCCGGCCGCTTTCGCCAGCCCGTCGACGGTGCGCTCGCCCTGGGCCAGCAGGTCGAGCAGCTCCAGGCGCTTCCCGCTGGCCAGCGCCTTGCCGCTGGCCGCGAACGCCTCGTACAGCTCGGTCTTCGCCAGTGCCTGGGTGGTTGCCGCCATGCGATCCTCCAATAATCTGTGGAGTATCGTATAACAACGCGCGGAACTTTTCCGGCCGCGCATCGCATCGCCTGCCTCGGAGACCTGGAGGTGCCACCGTGGACTTCGCCGAGGAACACCTGATCCCGCTGGTCGACGAGGGACTGGGCAACAGCGCCTATCTCGTCGACCTGGGCGACGGGCGTGCGCTGGCGGTGGACGCCAGCCGGGATCTGCGCGCCCTCCACGCCAGCGCGAAGCGGCGAGGACTGACTGTGGCGTTCGCCGCCGACACGCACCTGCATGCCGACTTCCTCTCCGGTGCCATCCAGCTCGCTCGCGACCAGGGCGCCACCGTGCTGGCCTCGGCGGCCGGGCGACGGGCCTTTCCGCATACGCCGCTCGGCGACGGGGACGAGGTGAATCTGGACGGACTGACACTGCGGGCTCTGTCCACGCCCGGTCACACCCACGAGCACCTGGCGTTCCTGCTGCTCGACGGCAACCGTGCGCTCGGTGTGTTCACGGGCGGATCGCTGCTCGTCGATTCCGCCGCCCGGACCGATCTGCTGGGCGCCGACCGCGCCGAGGAGCTCGCTCGCGCCCAGTACCGGTCGCTGAACAGGCTGGCCACACTGCCGGACGAGACGGCGGTGTGGCCGACCCACGGCTCGGGCTCGTTCTGCTCCGCCCCGTCCGGTGCGGAGCGCACGACGACCGTCCGCGCACAAAAGCGCGACAACCCGCTGCTCGCCGTGCGGGACGAGGACACATTCGTGCGCGAGCTGCTGGACCGTCTCGGGTCCTACCCGGCCTATTTCGACCGGCTCACCGAGCGCAACCGGCGCGGCCCAGCCGTCGGCACCGCCCCCTCGCTGGGGCCGCTGACCGTCGACCAGGTCGTGACGCTGTTGGGCAGCGGCGGCTACGTGATCGACGTGCGGCCCGCGGCCGACTTCGCGGCCGGCCACATCCACGGCGCGATCTCCATCCCGCTGCGCCCGCAGTTCGGGATCTGGCTGGGCTGGCTCCTGCCCGACGATGCCCCGCTCGCCTTCGTGGCCGGTGACGACCAGGACGTCGATGAGATCGTCTGGCAGGCGTACAAGATCGGCTACGAGCGGCTGGCCGGCCGGCTCGACGGTGGCATGCCGGCTTGGCTGGCGGCCGGACGAGCGCAGCGCACGACCGCGTTCCTGTCCGCGGACCGGGCGCCGTCGGGGCCGTACCTCGACGTGCGACAGCAGGCCGAGTACCGCGGTGGCCGCGTTGCCGGCGCACTACACGTCGAGCTCGGCAAGATCACCGATCTGGTCGACGATGTGCCGCCGGGCGCGGTCGTGGCCTGTGGTCACGGCGAACGAGCGATGACCGCCGCGAGCATCCTCGAGCGCGCCGGCCGCACCGGCCTCACCGTCCTCGCCGGCGGACCGGCTCACTATGCCGCAGCCCATGGCGCCGAGCTGGTCCGGGACGTGAGTGCGTGAGAATCAGCGGCTGGTGCGGCTGAACACCCGCACGGCGAGCGGCGCGAACACGACGGTGAGGGCGGCGGCCCAGGCCAGGGTGAGGGCGACCTGGCCGGTGACGGTCTGTCGCGGCGGCAGGGCGCCCTCGCCGAGCATCAGCCCGCGCAGCGCGCCGGCGGCGACGGTGACCGGCTGGTGGTTGGCAAATGGTTCGAGCCAGCCGGGCGTGGTCCGGGCGGGGACGAAGACGGCGCTGGTGAAGCCGAGGGGTCCGTGCTCGGGCGCGGGCCGCCCGGTCACTGCGTCTCCGTGGTCGTCTCGGTGAGCGGAGGCGCCTCTGCCGGCGGGTCCTCGGTGAGCTTGGACTCGATGCCGATGTAGTGGTCCTCGATCGCCGCTCGCGCCTGATCCGGGTCGCCCGTGAGAAGCGCGTCGAGAATGACGGCCACGTCAACACGGGCGCGGAGAGCAGGTTCGCGACCGCGGCGGGCGACTACGCCGACGGTGCGTGGCACCACGTCGCCCTCACCCGCAGCGCCGAGGCCGTGACGATCTACCTCGATGGCGAGCCACAAGGGTCGTCTGCACCGGCCGCCGGTTCCGTGTCGGCCGGCGCACTCACCGGCATCCGGATCGGTGCCCGGGTCGACGGCATCAACAACCCGCTGGACGGCGCCGTCGACGATGTGTGGATGTTCGACCAGGCGCTCAGCGCCGCCCAGATCGCGGCGCTGGCGGCCGGCGAGGCGCCGGCCGGCGCCGAGCCGGTGCTCCATCTCCCGCTGGACCGGATCACCAGGTGATCACGTTCACCAGGACTTCTCGCGCCTCACAACTAGGCACGCTTTCCTGGCGAAGCGGGAGAAGTCCTGGTGATGTCACGGATCGTTGTGCTCGTCGTACTCACCGTGCCACGAACGCCAATGCCTCTCGTAGGGGCCGCCCGCTCTGACGAGTTCGTCGTGGGTGCCCAGCTCGACCAGTTCGCCCGCCTCCAGGACCGCTATGCGGTCGGCGTCGTGCGCGGTCTGCAGCCGGTGGGCGATCGCGATGACCGTGCGCCCGTGCAGGACCGCCGCCAGGGACCGCTCGGTCTGCCGCGCGGTCCTCGGGTCGAGCAGCGCCGTTGCCTCGTCCAGGATCAGCGTGTGCGGGTCGGCGAGCACGAGGCGCGCCAGCGACAGCTGCTGGGCGCGTGCGCCGTCGAGGCCGATGTCGGCGCCGACCTTTGTGTCCAGGTCTTGCGGCAGGTCGTCGATCCAGCGTGCGCCCACGGCCTCCAGCGCGGCGCGCAGCTCCTCGTCGGTGGCGCTCGGTCTCACCACCCGCAGGTTGTCGCGCACCGTGTCGTGGAAGACGTGGTGGTCCTGCGTGACGAGCACGACCTGCTCACGCAGCCGGTCGGGTGGCAGGTCCGCCACCGGCGTTCCTCCTACGGTCACCGTCCCGGTACGTGGCCGGTCGAGGCCCGCCAGCAGCCGGGCCAGTGTGGACTTCCCCGCTCCGGAGGGGCCGATGACGGCCAGTCGCTCGCCGGGCCGCACCACCAGGTCGACTCCACGCAGGACGTCCCGGCCGCCGTCGTAGGCGTAGCGGACGCCGGACACCTCGGTGCGGTCGCCATCAGGTGCTGCCGCAGGTCGCGGCTCCTCGCGCGGTACCTCCGCGAGTCCCTCGACCCGTGCGTAGGACGCGATCGCGCCCTGCAACTGCTCCACCCACAGCGTCAGCGTGTCCAGCGGACCCACCAGCTGCCGCAGGTACACCGTCGCGGTCACCACCACGCCGACGCTGACCACACCGTTCGCGTGTAGCACCCCGCCAGCCAGCAACACGCCGACCACCGGCAGCGCGCACGAGACGTCGAGCGACGGGAACAGCACCGTCCGCAGCCGCAGTGTCCGCAGCCGAGCGGCCCGTGCGTCGGCGACTGCGCGGTCCGCGGCCTCCGCGCGCCGGCTCTCCAGCGCGAGCGCCTCGATCGTGCGGGCGCCCTTCGCGGTGCTCGTGACGACGTCGGCCAGCCGCGCCCCGGTCGCCGCCTCGGTGAGGTAGGCCGGCCGGGCCCGCCGCAGGTACCAGCGCAGCGCGGCGCCGACGCCGAGCAGGCACACCAGCCCGCACAGTCCGAGCAGCGGGTTCAGCACGAGCACTGCGACGATGAGGAGCAGGGCTTGGACGAGAGCCACGAGGACCTCGGGCACCGCTCGCCGCAACGTATTCGCGACCACGGAGGCGTCGATGCTGCCGCGGGCGATCAGGTCGCCTGCGGGCACGTGCTCCGCGACGGACGGCGGCAGCGCGAGCGTGCGCGTCAGGAACCGATCGCGGACCCGGGCCGCCGTGCGCTCGCCGAACCGGTAGCCCACTGCGAGCGCCCACCGCGCGAGCAGCGTCTGCACGACGGTGAACACCACCACGCCCAGCGCCAGACGGTCCACGGTGCCGAGCACGTCACCGGAGCCCGCCCTGACCGCGTCGACGATCCGGCCCAACAGCCACGGTCCGGCCAGCCCCGCCGCAGAGGCCAGGCTGTTGAGCAGCAGCAGACCGGCCACGGCGCCCTGGTCCGCGCGCAAGTCGGCCCACGCTGCGGCCCGGATCTGGGCTGGCTTCGCCACAGGAAGCGTCGCGCTCATCAGCTCACCTGCCCGTCCTGCATGCGGGACACCAGGTGCCGGTAGGCAGGGTTGTCGCGCAGCAGCTCCTTGTGCGTGCCGGACGCCGCGGCGCGGCCATCGGCGAGGAAGACGACCTCGTCGGCCCGGTCGAGTACGAGCGGCGAGGTTGTCGTGACCACCGTGGTGAGGTCCTGCCTGGCTTCGCGCAACCGGTCGACTACGGCGGCCTCGGTGAGCGCGTCGACTGCGGAGGTCGGCTCCACGGCGAGCAGCACGTCCGGTGCGGTATAGAGGGCGCGCGCCAGACGGAGCCGCTGCCGCTGCCCACCTGACAGTGTCCTGCCGCCGGACGCGACGGGTGCGTCCAGACCGCCGGGCAATGCCTCCACGACGTCCTCTGCCACGGCGGTCCGCAGGGCTGCGCGGACACGCTCGTCGTCCGGCTTCTGCCGACCCGCGACGGTGTCGCGCACCGTGCCCGCGAACAGCGCGGCGTCGTTGTCGGCGACGACCAGCCGCTCCCGCAACTGATCGGCCGCCACCGCGTCGACCCGCACCCCGGCCCACGTCGCGTCGGTGTGAGTGAATCGGCCCAACCTCTCCACCACCGCGATCGCTTCATCGGGACGCGCGCTCACCAGCGCGGTGAACAGCCCGGCGCGCACCAGAACGCCGGACTCCGGGTCGGCGAGCGGTCCGCAGACGTCCGGTAGCTCGACCGCGTCATGCTGGATGTCGCGTTCGGGCTGCAGATTGAGCAGGTCCACGATGCGCCGGGCGGCTACCAGCGCGCGGGCGATGTCGCCACCGCCCTCGATGAAGGCCGACACCGGCACCACCAGTACAGCGACGTAGCCGTAAACCGCGACGAGGTCTCCGATGGTGATCTCGTCCCGCGCGGTCATCCGCGATGCCAGCCACACCACTGCGGCCAGGAACAGCGCTGGCAGCCCGCTCGCCAGCGCGGTCACCCAGCTCGCCGGGCCGCCGACGCGGTAGCCGCGCTCGACCAGTTCCCGCGACTGGCGCCCGTAGCGCTCAACCGTGAACTCCTTCCCCCCGAGGCCGTTGAGCACGTGCAGCCCACCCAGAATGTCCACCAGCCGCGTGGTCAGCCGGCCCTGGTGCACGCGGTAGTCGCCGCCGGTGCGCTCGATGCGCCGCAGCAGCGGCCCGACTGTGCCAGCCAGCAACGGCACACCGGCGAGCACGACCAGGGCCAGCAGTGGCGAGATGGTGAACAGCACCACGGCGACCACCCCGTAGGCCACGATCGCGCCGAAGCCCGGTCCCGTCACGGTCATCGATTGCGCGACAGCCTGAACGTCGGCAACGCCGATCGTCACCACCTCGCCCGTGCCCACCCGCCGCGACAGAGCCGAGCCCAACCGGGCGGTGTGCCGCACGACCGCACGCACAGTGCGAAACGACGCGTCCATGCGGATCTTGGTCATGGTGCGGTGCCGGGAGATGGCCAGCACGGCATTGAGCACGCTCGCGACAGCTAGCACCACAGACCACGTGACCAGGGCCGCAGTGTCTCCCGCGACGAGACCGTCGTCCACCGCGCGGGACAGCACCCACGGGGGCACGGCCAAGCCGACCATCCACGAACTCCCGAGCGCCGCGCCTGCAGCGACGCGCCGCGCCTGCGAGCGGGCGAGCCAGAGCAGGAAGCGGAAGGGGCTGCTCGTGTGGCGTGCCGCAGGAGGCGCCCAGTCTTCGGCCACACGGTCGGCGGCCGTGTGGTTGCCCGGCATCAGGCCACCCTAGTGGGGAAGCGTATGGCCGGGCTGAGTCCCCGGCGGAACGTCCCGTGGCTGTCTGACAGGCGGCGCCTGGTGATCGCAGCGATGAGTTCTGGTCGCGCGAGCCGTCTACGCAGCAGGGTCCACGTCAATCGGAGGTGTTGAACGTGCGCAAGGTCGTCGTGTATGAGCTGTTGTCCCTCGACGGCGTCGCGGAGAAGCCCGATGGGTTCTTCGCCGACTGGGACGACGCGATGGAGGCCAACCTCGGCGCCGTCATCGCGGCGCAGGACTCGGTCATCCTCGGCCGGCGCAGCTACGAGGAGTGGGCCGAGTTCTGGCCGGGCAGCGACATCGAGCCGTTCGCGACGTTCATCAACGGGGTCACGAAGTACGTCGCCACCTCCACGCCGCTCGATCGGAAGTGGGCCAATACGACCGTGGTCGACGGCGAACTGGTCGAGTTCGTGCGGGATCTGAGGAACCAACCCGGAGCCGACATCGGCGTGCATGCAAGCATTTCGGTCGCCCAGGCCCTGCTTGCCGCGGGCGTCGCCGACGAGCTCAGGCTGGTGATCGCACCGGCGATCGCGGGCAGCGGGCGGAAACTCCTCGACGGCTTGCCGGCGATTCGGCTCGAGTCGATCCGAAGCATGACCTCGCCGACGGGCTATCTGCTCGTCGACTACTGCGTCATCGGGTAGGCGAGCCGGCAGGACGCATCGCCGACGCCGCTATGCCATCTGGAATCGCCCCGCGAGGTGGCGCAGCGGGAACACGAGCGCCCACCCGTACACGGTGACGAGCGCGCACACCACGACCAGCCAGGGCCGATCCCGGAGCGACGTTGGATGCTGCCTATGAGTGCACATTCTGGCCCTGCGGAGTACACGACGAACTCGTGACAAGCGCACATGTCGATTGATCGGTGGATCGCTCAGCCTTGGACCATGAGCATCGTCGACGGAACATCCAATAGCCTGGCCGCTGCCGGTGCCATCCCACGAGCGACCAGCCCCTGGCGCCGGTTCGTGCCGTGGCAGGGTCGCGCCACCCGCCTGGACATGGCCCTGATGGGCGCGATTCTCGGAGTGGTAGCGCTCGGCTTGGTGTTGCGGCCGCTGAAGCCGTTCCTGCTCGCCTCGCATCCGGTCATGCTGGAGTTCCTCACCGGCGACCTCACGGCGATCGGCGCCGCCGCTGCGTTCGCCCGGATCGGCGAGGCTCCCGTCTGGCTGGTCGTTGTCGCCGGAGCCGCGGGCATGGTGAAGCTCGACTGGCTTACCTGGTGGACCGGGCGGCAGTGGGGCCTGGGCATTGTCAGGATGTTCACGACCAGCGAGCGCGCCCTGCGGTTCGCCGGCCGCGCCACCGAGCTGCGGCCGTGGACCCTGCGCGCCGCGGTCGTCCTCGCCGTGCTGCCCGGTGTCCCCACTGCGGTCGTGTACGCCATGGCGGGCTTGGCCGGGATGCGCCTGGCGACATTCCTGATCCTCGACTTCGCCGGCGCGCTGGTCATGACCGGCTTGGTCGCGGGCCTCGGCTACGGGCTCGGTCAGCAGGCGGTCGACGTCGTCCTCATCATCGATCGGTACGCCGCGGTCGTGAGCCTCACGATGATCGCCATTGCCGTCCTGATCCCGGCGATCAAGCGGCTGATACGACGCCGATGAGGCACGATGTCAGCGACGGGATCCACCTCGAGGTCCGGCTCAATCAGGACAAGATCTGCCTGCTGGTCGTGATCTTTGAAGGGTCACCCGGGCAGCATCCATCTACGCGAAGACACGGTCATGGCCAGCCTGGATCGGTGGCCGGCGCTCGAGCCGAACGACCCCGAATGGATCGCTGCTGCGGCAGGTCCAGACGAGGCGGAAGCCGCCCGGATCGAGACGTTGCGCGAGCAGCAGGCTCGCCTCAACCGCAAGATCGCGAACCTTGTGTCGGCGGACTCGCCGCTGCGCCCAGGTGGGCCTGTTCCGCCATGCGCCGGCGATCTCCTGCCGACTATCGAAGCCGTGGGCCAAGCCGGCGAAGACCCGCCGGGACGGCGCCGGCAGCGCCGCCCCAGCGAGTCGCGGGGCGCCTATGGCGTGTCGTCGATGAAGGTCACGTACGGCACGCCGCCGTCGCCGTCCACGCCGGAGTTCGGGCCGAGCGCGTGCCGACCGGCCGGGAGGTGCTTCGTCCACACCACCAGCGAGATGTTCTCTCGATCGGCCGGGACGTCCCAGGCCGACAGGTCGCCGGAGAAGTCGTCGTCGAACAGCGTGGCGCCGTCCGGCGTGGTGACCGTGAACCGGTCGAACTCGCCGATCTCGTTGCCGGCCATCCGGATGCCGGCCCGGCCGGCGGCGAAGGTGCCATCGACACGGTCGTCGACCAGCTTCCCGTCAAGGAAGGTACGGATGCGGTCGCCGACCGCCTCCACCCGCAGCCGGTACTCGTTCCGGGCGGCCGGGACGATCGGGTTGACCTGCCCGATCCGCGTCATGCGCCCGTCGACCATGCGGTACATCTGCAGCTGGCCCAGGCCGCCGTCGCTGCCGAGGGAGCCGCCGATCTGCCACACGTAGCCGTTGCGAGCGTCCTGGGCGCGGAACATCACACTCGTCCCGACCTGCACCTGCTGCACCGTCACGTCGAGGATCTGGTCGCCCCAGTCCGCTCCTTCCTTCAGCAGCGTCACGCCCGATCCGGACGCGCGCATCCGCCCGTCGGGCTCGAGGGCGATGCTCTGGAGGAAGTCGTGGGTGCCGACGGTGAGATCGGTCCGGGTGAAGCCCTGCTCCTGCAGCCAGCCCGGCCACCAGGTGCCCTCGCCGCGCTCGTCGAAGGCCACGTAGACGTCCGCGGGCCGCGAGAGGTCCAGCGTCAGGTAGTCCTCGGGTGCGGCGTTCTCGGCGTCGTCCGGAGCGCCACGCACCATCGCCGTCCCGTCGAGCACGTCGGGCAGGCCGTCGAGGACGTCGCTGCTCTCGAGCAGGTGGTCGACTCCGTCGTGTGCGCGGACCAGCCGGTCCAGGTGCCGCGGGCCGGCCACGTCGACGACGTCGCTGCGGATCTCCGGCGTGCTGGACTCGACACCGAGCGTCTGCCCGCCAAGGTGGCGCGCCTCGGCGGCCGGCCGGCCGCCGATCTCCTCGAACGGGAACGAGCGCAGCGGCGCACCGACCCGCTCGACGACGTAGCTCGATCCCGCCTCGACCGTCAGGTCGATCTCCTCGGCGTCGGTGGGCCGGACGATCGAGGCGGCCGGGTCGGCGCCGTCGACGACGCGGATCCGCTCGCCGGGCCACGGGTTGGCGATGCGCAGCGTGTCGTCCGCGGCGGCCTCGATGCCGACGAGGTTCGGCACGCCGTCGCGCACCTGAGTGCTCACCCTGTGCCCGCCGGGGATGACGACGGTGCCGTCGACGTCCCAGTCGTCGATCCAGGACGGCGCGATCCGGACGACCCCCTCGTGGGCCTGCACCAGGGCTTCCTGCAGCGAGCTCGCGACGATGGCGCTCCACGAGCTGTAGTAGTTGTGGATCGACGCCGGGTCGTCGTTCTTGCCGTGGCCGGTGAAGCCGTTCGGGAACTTCTGCAGGTCGACCGTGCCTTCGACGAGCAACCGCTCCATGTCCTCGGGCAGCCCGAGTCGCGCCGCCCAGATCGGGCTCTCGTCCCACTCGCGGGTCAGCGGGAAGACCCGCTGCTGGAACGTGTCGCGCATCAGCTGCGAGCCGATGCCGAACAGGCCCCACGGCATCAGCGGCTCGAGATCGACGTTCTGGGTGTTCTTGGCCGGCTCGTCGGTCGCGGACCAGGCCATGACATCCACGCCGTTGCGCGTGGTGGTGCGGAACTCGGGCAGCTTCGGGATGGTGGCCCGTAGCTCGGCGGCGAGATCGGCGTCACCGTTCTGCTCGGCCAGGTCGGCCACGATCGGGAACATCACCTTCATCGCCGCGAGGTCCGGCGTCGGGTCGGTGGTGTCCCACTGGGTCTCCAGCGAGTTGACGTCATGCAGGTGGACGCGCCCGTCCTCGCCCTCCTCCAGCAGTGACAGGTAGAAGCGCACCACCTCGCGCATCAGCGGGTAGCCCTCCTCCACCACGGACTCGTCGCCCGTGTAGAGGTACTGCTTCCAGATGTCGTGGGCCACCTCGGGGCCGGTGGAGATGACGCGGTTGAGGAACGCCGGGCCGATCTCGCCGTCGCACGCGCCGCCGGTTCCGTCGAAGCGCAGCAGTTCCGGCACGCAGACGCCCTCGGTGCCCGGCCATGCCTGCCGGGTCCAGGCGAGCATCTGCGGCAGCCGGTCGATGTACAGGCTCAGGTAGGCGTCGTTGAACTCCGCGGTGCCGGCGCCGAAGTTCGCGAACACCTGCTGGCGCAGGTTGAAGTGGAACCAGAAGTCCGGCGAGATCATCTGGTCCTCGAACGGGTACAGCATGTTCGCCGCGCCGGCCTGGCCGGTGGGCACTTCGGCGCGCTGGGTGGCGGCGGTCGTGTAGAGCTGCTGGATCCGCAGGTTCTCCATGTACTCGCCGACGCCGTCGGAGGAGGCGACCCGCATCGGCGCCACGCCGGCCCAGAAGTCCGCCCACCACGCCAGGTGGCCGGCCTCGAGGTCGACGGCGTCAGCGCCGGTCAACGCCTCGGCCGCCGCGCCGCCGACGTCGCCGCCGGTGTAAGCGGGCACCCCGGCCACCACGCGGAACGACCCGTCCGCGGCCGGAGTGAAGGTCAGCCGGACCGTGACGTCGTCGACCACCTCGGCCGTCACGTGACGCCCGAGCACGGTCACCGCGGCGATGGCGCCGGTGGTGATGCCGGAGTCCTCGTCGGTGAACGTCTCGGCCAGGGCGACGATGCCGCCGTCGGCGTATGCCGCGGGCTCACGGCCATCCCACAGCCGCAGCTCCACCGTCTGGGTCTCGTCCGGGTCGGCGCCGCTGACCTCGACGACGAACTGGTCGGCGTCGGCCCGTATGTAGCTGACGGTGCTCAACCCGCCGCCGGACTGACGCAGTTGGCCGTCATACATGTCCAGCCGGCCGGTGTAGTCGCCGGCCGAGGACAACTCGAACAGTCCGGGGATCACGAGCTGGCCGGCCGATTTCAGGTCGGGGAAGGTGTCGTTGCGGTTGAGCTGCGCGGTGAAGCCGTTCTCGGCCCACACGGCCGCGCCGACGTGCCCGTTGCCCACCGGCATGCTCTCGAAGTCGCGCCATGGAGCCTGTTCGAGCGCGAGGTCGGAGCGCGAGACCAGGTCTTCGGTCTCCACCTGCAGGACGCCGTCGCGCCACGCGGTGGTGGTACGTCCGGACTCCGGTGGTGCCGACCCCGCGGGGAGCGGTGCCATGGCTGACAGCAAACCCGCGACCAGCGCCGCGCTGAGTGCCGTGCCGAGTAGACGTCTGTGCATCATCGCCTCCAGACAATCGATTGACTTCGTGTCGTGCGCATGCCGCTCGTGACCGGGATGGGATCAGTCGCCTACGGAGACGATCTCCAGCGCGGCGACTGCGGCGTCGAGGAGGCGGACCGCCTCGTCGCGAGGGAGCCGGCCGGGGTCGCTGGCCGCCGCCACGTACACCGTCTGCCGGACCGAGAGCGCCAGGCCGCCGCCGGAGGTGTCCGGCACGACCTTCCGCCGCGGCGCCCCGATACTGATGAGCAGCGCGGGCGCCGGTTGAACGATCGGGAGCTCGGCCAGCAGCCCGTCGTTGGTCGCGTCGTGGACCGTCAGCCCGCCGCTGCCACCGACACCAGCCGCAGGGCCGGCGTCCGGACGTGTCCGTACCGTGGCCAGGGCGCGGGCCAGCCCGGCGACGGAGAGCTCGGTGGCGTTGGGCACAGTGGCCGCGGTCAGCGCACCGGCCGGGCCGGGGACCGTCACGCTCAGACCGGCCGCCCGCAGAGCGATGCCGTCCGCCGCCCGCAGGATCGCGAGCGCAGCGCGGGCAAGCAGCTCGCCGGCCCGAGCCGGTGGGGCGAGCAGACAGGTCACGTCGGCCTCGGCGAGAGCGTGCGACCACGTGACCGCCGGCCGGCCGCCGGTCGCCGCGAGAGGGGCGAGGTCGCGCAGGCGGATGCGGCCGCCGACACCCCCGCCTCGGATCGTGTCGACGTCGATGCCCAGCTGCTGGGCCAGGTGGGCCACCACGGGAGTGGGCGGCACCGGGGCGGGC
>NZ_SMLB01000016.1 GCF_004349105.1 Jiangella aurantiaca | reverse complement strand
CGGCTCCCCTCTGTTGTCAACCGGCTCGTTTGAGGGATTGCTTGGCTGCGGGCTTCCGGGAGGGTGGGCTCGGTTGTAGCGTCGGTTTCGCGGGTCCGGGAAGTGGCTGATCCGAAGTGTCGATGTGCGGGGGCAGGTCGACCGCGCTGGATTGATGAGTCGCCCCGCAGTGCCCTCCCGGGCCCGTTCCAAACTCCTCGATGTCGGCGGCGCGAGCGTCGGCGACCAACTGCCGGTAGACCGCGTCGGAGATCCGGCGTTTGAGGCAGCGCATGGCCTCCATCCGGGTCTTTCCGTCGGCGAGCTTGCGTCGGTAGTACGCCCGGCCTGGTGTGTCGAGCCTGATCTGGGTTGTGGCCACGATGTGCAGCATGTGGTTCATCCGTCGGTTCCCAGCCCGCGACAGCCGGTGCCGGACCTGCTCACCCGACGATGCCTCCAGCGGCGCGGTCCCGGTCCAGGAGGCGAAGCGGTTGCGGTCGGCGAACCTGGCGATGTTACCGACCTCGACGAGCACGCGGGCAGCCACCAGTGGTCCGACACCACGCAGATCCATCAGGCGCGACTGCGACGCGACCACCATCTGCTCGATCTGTTTGGCCAGCGCCTTGGCCTTCTTCTCGATCCCGACCAGCTCGGCGACCTCGTCGGCGGCGATGCGCCGCCGGGTCTTGCCCACCAGGTCTCGCCGACGCACAGTCCTCAGCAGCGCCTGTGCTTGCGGGCTGGTGATGTCCTTCTTCGCCATGCCGGGCAGCAGTTCCGACAACAGCCGGTGGAGTCGGTTGACCGTCTGCACACGGCGGCGCATCAGCTCATCACGGCGATCCAACAGCATCCGTAACGCCTCCAGCTGGGCGTCGACGGCGAGCACGCGCAACTCCTTGGCGCGCACCGCTGCAACGGCCACCGAGTGCGCGTCATGAGCGTCGGTCTTGCGGCCGTGACCGGTGTCGAGCAGCCGCGCTCGAGCGGCCAGCTTCGCCGGAAGGTCGGCCACCGCCTCGCCGTCGGCGAGCAGCCGTTGCGCGAGTGGCCGCCCGGCTCCGTTGCTGCCCTCGACCGCCCAGACCCGGTGCGGCCAGTCCTGCACGTAGCGACGCATCGCCTGGTAACCAGCCTTGTCGGTGGCGAACCGACCACATCCCAGAATCTGTTCACGCTGGTCGACGACCTCGATCGTGGCCGACAACTTGTGCGGGTCAACGCCGATCACGACGCCGTTCTCGATGCTCATGTAGCTCCTCGCTCCCGATACCGATGGGCCGGCGAGGCGGGCACTGCTACTGCGAGCCGGGCACACCCCTCTTGAGCCACACCGCGCCACGGCGCCCGGCGGACCGCAAACCGAAATAGAGCCACACCCCACAAGCGGGATGGGCAGCCCAGAAGAGAGCGTCCCGCCGAGCGCCTGGACCGAGTCTGGCCGGACACCGGTCCTACGGGAATCGTCTAGTAGCCCCGCAATTGCCGAACAACTCCAAGATCAACGCAAGGATGCAGAAGGATCCACAGCGGACGCACAGGTTCGCCCGAGGACGAGCACAGCTTCGGCGCCGAAGGTCGAGAGACGTGCACCAGCCGGTGCGCGGTTCACCCACCTTCGGGAGGTTCGATGTCCGACACCACGACACTCACTCGCGACCGCATGCGGCGCTGGCGCACGCCGATCGTGTCGGCCGCCGTCGCCGGCGGGCTGCTGCTCGGCGGGTACGGGATCGCGGCGGCGGCCGACTCCGGCACGTCCACGCCGGACAGCTCCGAGACGACGCCGGAATCCGGGACGCCGGACGCCACGGCACCGGAGTCGCAGGCGCCGGACTCCAGCACGCCGGACTCCACCACGCCCGACGAGGCGCGGCCGGGCGAGCCGGGCAGGGGCCAGGGCCATGGCCCGGGCGGCGCCGGCTGCGACGAGGAGCAGCAGCAGTCCGACGAGGAGCAGCAGCAGTCCGAGGACGGCGCCACGGAGTCGTCTGCCACCACCTGACGCCGACGCGTACCAGGGAGCCGCCACCCGCCACGGGTGGCGGCTCCCGGCGTTTCACAGCAACTTCACAGGCGCGTCTCAGCAACCCCTCAACCGGGGCGGATAGACCGGACGGCATGACCGACACACTCCCGCCGCGGGTCCTGGTGGTCGACGACGAGCCGAACCTCGCAGAGCTGCTGACCTCCGTCCTCAGATACGAGGGCTGGACCACCGCGACCGCCCTGACCGGCCAGGACGCCGTGCGGACCGCGATCGAGCAGCCGCCGGACGCGGTGGTCCTCGACGTCATGCTGCCCGATCTCGACGGCATCGAGGTGATGCGGCGGATCCGGGCGCACCGTCCCGACGTCCCGGTGCTGTTCCTGACCGCCCGCGACGCCGTCGAGGACCGCGTCGCCGGGCTCACGGCGGGGGGCGACGACTACGTCACCAAGCCGTTCAGCCTCGAGGAACTGGTCGCCCGGCTGCGCGGCCTGCTGCGACGGGCCGGGGCGACGCGGGCCCGTCAGGACGCCGTTCTCACCGTCGGCGACCTGGTCATGGACGAGGAGGCGCACGAGGTCGGCCGCGACGGTGAGCCGATCCGCCTCACCGCCACCGAATTCGAGCTGCTGCGCTACTTCATGCGCAACCCGCGCCGGGTGCTGTCCAAGGCGCAGATCCTGGACCGCGTCTGGCAGTACGACTTCGGCGGCCAGGAGAACATCGTCGAGCTGTACGTCTCGTACCTGCGACGCAAGATCGACAAGGGCCGCGAGCCGATGATCCACACCGTCCGCGGCGTCGGGTACCAGCTCAAGCCGGCGAGCGGTCCGTGAGGCATCCGCTGCGCCGCCGTCTGGTCTGGACGGTCGTGGCGCTGGTGCTGACCGTGACGGCGACGCTGGCGGTGGTGTCGACGCTGGTGCTGCGCTCGACGCTGTACGACCAGCTGGACACCCAGCTGCTGGCGGCGGCGGACCGGGCCAAGGACGCGGCCGGACCGGGCGGAGGCCACGGGACCGGCGAGCCGCCCGACGAGCCCCGGGTGCCGCCCGGCCAGGCCACCGGCACCGTCGAGGTCTACTACGAGGACGGCCGCGTCGAGCAGGCCGGCTACCTCGACGACTCCGGCGTGTTCCAGCCGCTCGACGACGCGCAGCTCGCCGCTCTGGAGGAGCTGCCCTGCGACGGCGTGATCCGCTCGGTGGAGCTGCCAGGCCTCGGCACCTTCCACGCCGTCGGCACGATGACCGGCGGCGACCCGGTCGTGACGGCCATGAGCACCGCGGACGCCGCCGGGACCATCGGCTCGTACGTCGGCCTGGAGATCGGGCTGGCCGCCGCCGGGGTGGCGGTGGCCGCGGGCGCGGGGACGGTGCTGGTCCGGCGGGCGCTGCGGCCGCTGGACGAGGTCGCTGCCGTCGCGGGCCAGGTCACCGAGCTGCCGCTGGACCGTGGGGAGGTGGACGCGATCCCGCGGGTGCCACCCGCCCTCGCGGCCGACTGGACCGAGGTCGGCCGCGTGGGCGCGGCGTTCAACCGCATGGTCGGGCACGTCGAGTCTGCGCTGTCGGTGCGGCACGAGTCCGAGCAGCAGGTCCGCCGGTTCGTCGCCGACGCCAGCCACGAGCTGCGCACACCGCTGGCGTCGATCCGCGGCTACGCCGAGCTGGTCCGCCGCTCGCCGGACGCCGTGCCGCCGTCGGCGACGCAGGCGATCGGCCGGGTGGAGGCGGAGGCGGACCGGATGACCGGGCTGGTCGACGACCTGCTGCTGCTCGCTCGCCTGGACGCCGGCAGGCCGCTCGACCGCACGCCGGTGGACCTCGCCGCACTGCTCGTCGACGCCGTCGCCGATGCCCATGCGGCCGGACCGGATCACGCCTGGCGGCTCGACCTGGGCTCGCCGCCGGCGCCGCTGCTGGTCGAGGGCGACGAGGCGCGGCTGCGGCAGGTGCTGGCGAACCTGCTGGGCAACGCCCGGGTGCACACGCCGCCGGGTACGACGGTGTGGACGTCGGGCCGGGTCGCCGGCGACGAGGTGGTGCTCGAGGTGCGCGACGACGGCCCCGGCGTGCCCGTAGAGCTGCGGCGCGTGCTCTTCCAGCGGTTCAGCCGGGCCGACACCGCGCGGAGCCGGGGCGGCGGCTCGACCGGGCTGGGGCTGGCCATCGCCGAGGCGATCGTGCAGGCGCACCGCGGGTCCGTGACCGTGGCGAGCCGCACCGCGGCCGAGGGCACGGCCGGCACGACGTTCACCGTCCGGCTGCCCGCCCTCACAGCGGACGCACAGCTGGTTCACGGGAGCGGCCCAGCCGCGGCTGTCACTGTCGAACCATGACGATGAACGACGAGGTCAAGGACAGCCGCCGGCTGATCGCGCGGCGGCGGGCACTGGGACTGGGCGGGACGGTCGGGCTCGGGGCGGTGCTCGCCGCCTGCGGAGCGGGCTCCGGCACGAGCAACGGCAGGAGCACCGGCGCGGGCGCCGGGACCACGGCGGCCGCGACGCCGACTCCGTCGGCCGCGGGGACCGACCTGGTGGCGATGCTCGACGCGGTCGACGTGGCCGGGACGTCGCCGGAGACGACCGAGGGGCCGTACTGGTTCGACGTCGACTCGATCCGCTCCGACCTCCGCGAGGACCGGCCCGGCGCGACGCTGACGCTGGCACTGCGGGTGCAGGACGCGGAGAACACCCCGTTGCCGGACAGCGTCGTCGAGATCTGGCACTGCGACGCCGGCGGCGAGTACTCCGGATTCGAGGTCGCGTCCGGCGGGCCGCCCGGCGGCGGCGAGTCGACGACGTCCGACGGGTCCTACAGCCAGGGCGACGTCGAGTCCGAGCCCACCGACGACGGCACCTACCTGCGCGGCGCCCAGGTGGCCGACGCCGACGGCATCGTCCGGTTCACCACCATCTACCCGGGCTGGTACCGCGGCCGGACGGTGCACATCCACGTGCGCGTGCACGTCGACCAGGAGACCGTGCTGACCACGCAGCTGTTCTTCGACGACGAGCTCAGCGACCAGGTGTACGGACAGGCGCCGTACAGCGACCACACCGGCCGCGACACGTACAACGACGGCGACTCGATCTACGCCGACGCCGGCCTGCTCACCGTCATCGCCGACGGCGACGGCTGGCTCGGGTACACCAACCTCGGCGTGTGACCGGATCAGTCGTTGCAGCGGTCCAGCAGCACGTGCTCGCCGGCGCCGGTGACGGTCACCGTCCCGGCGCCCGCGCCGCTGAGCACCACCCGCCGCGTCGGCACACCGCCGATCGTCGCGGAGACGTCGCCATCCGGGGCCGGGACCTGAGCGAACGACTCCCCACCCAGGTGCTCGACCCACGTGTCGACGGCGTCGCCGGTGCTCTGGCCCTCGGTGCCGCGGACGACGGCGACGAACCCGCCGGTCGCGCAGGTGGACGTGACCGGCGGGGCGAGCAATTCGTAGCCGTCGAGCAGCCGGTGCTCCTCGCCGGACGGTGCGAACGGCACGCCGATCGGGTCGCCGGGCCCGGGCAGGTCGTCGGGGACCGGCGGCGGCGTGACCGGCGCGTCGCCCGCCGGCGTGGGCGCCTCGGCCTCGAGGTCCGGCAGCGGCGACGACAGACTGTCCTGGACCTCGGTGATCCGCACGAAGGACAGGTACGGGTCGGTCCGCTCGCTGACGACGAGTTTCAGGTCGAGCCGGTAGCCGTCCGAGCCGAACGCGTGCGTCTCGCACTCCAGCGCGAGCGGGTCGTCGCCGTCCGGGAGGTCGTCGCTGCCCAGCGGCCAGCGATCACCGACGGCGTCCGGGTAGGTGACGTCGGCGACCTGGCAGGCGGCGGGCTCGGCGTCCTCGTCCGGGTGGTAGATCAGCGGGACGAGGCCTGCGGCGCGGACCTGGTCGACGAGGCCCGCGAACGCCGCGACCGGATCGCCGTCGACCAGCAGCAGCGCCTCGGTCCCGGCGGCCGGGCCGTCGTCCGTGGCGGCGTACGGGAACGGAGCGCCCAGCAGCACGGTGCCCGGTGGGACGGTCAGGTCCGCGGTGATCGGGCTGCCCGGCGGCGCGCCGGTGGGCGCCGCGGAGCCGCCGCCGTCGTCGTCGGCACAGCCGGCGACGAGCGGAAACAGGGCGCTGAGCAGGGCGGCGACGCGACGCATGCCGCCGACCCTGCCATCAGCCGGCGGGGGAGAGGCTCAACGACATGCCGGCCAGGCCGCGCTGGCGGTGCGACAGGCGCTTGGCCACCTCGCGCAGCGTTGCCGACGCCGGGGCGTCCGGCTCGCCCAGCACCAGCGGGGAGCCGGCGTCGCCGCCCTCGCGCAGCCGGGTGTCGAGCGGGATCTCGCCGAGCAGCGGCACCGTGGCGCCCAGCCGTCGCGACAGACCGTCGGCTACGCGCTGCCCGCCGCCGCTGCCGAACAGCTCGAGGCGGTGCTCCGGACCGCAGTGCGGGCACGGCAGGAACGACATGTTCTCGATGACGCCGGCCACCTGCTGGTGGGTCTGCATGGCGATGGAGCCCGCGCGCTCCGCGACCTCGGCGGCGGCCAGCTGCGGCGTCGTCACGACCAGGATCTCGGCGTTCGGGAGCAGCTGCGCGAGCGAGATGGCGACGTCGCCGGTGCCGGGCGGGAGGTCGAGCAGCAGGACGTCGAGGTCGCCCCAGTAGACGTCGGTGAGGAACTGCTGCAGCGCGCGGTGCAGCATCGGGCCGCGCCAGGCGACCGGGATGTCGCGGTCGGGCTTGAACATCTCGGTCGAGATGAGCTTCACGCCGTGAGCCGGCACCGGCATGATCATCCGCTCGACGACGGTCGGCTGCGACCCCGCGACGCCGAACATGCGCGGGATCGAGTGCCCGTAGATATCGGCGTCGACCAGGCCGACGCTGACGCCGTCGGCGGCCATGGCGGCGGCGAGGTTCGCCGTCACCGACGACTTGCCCACCCCGCCCTTGCCGGACGCGACCGCGTAGATGCGGGTGAGCGAGCCCGGCTTGGTGAACGGGATCTCCCGCTCCGGCGCGCCGCCGCGCAGCTGCTGCGACAGCTCCTTGCGCTGCTCCGCCGACATGACGTCGAGCACCACCTCGACCGAGGTGCTGCCGGAGAGGGCCATCACGGCCGCGGTGACGTCGCGGGTGATGGTGTCGCGCAGCGGGCAGCCGGCCACCGTCAAGTACACCGTGACCGTGACGCGGCCGTCGGCGGCGACGTCCACGGACTTCACCATGTTGAGCTCGGTGATCGGCCGCTTGATCTCCGGGTCCTTGACACCGGCCAGCGCCGCGGTGACGTCCTCGACGGTCGGGAAGGTACTCATGTGGTCGATGCTACGTCCGCCGCCCTTCTGCGTCGTCCCGCGGGCGCCGCCGTCTAGGATCTAGACGACATGACGGCCGGCAAGGACATCGACCAGTGGGTCACGCCCGAGCAGCTCGAGGTGTGGCGGCTGCTCATCCGCGCGCAGTCGCGGGTCTTGCGGCGCCTCGAGGGCGACCTGCTGTCCAAGCACGACCTCCCGCTCGCCTGGTACGACGTCCTCGTCCGGTTGCTCGAGGCCGACGACCGGCGGCTGCGGATGAGCGAGCTGGCCGAGCGCGTCATGCTGTCGCCCAGCGGTCTCACCCGGCTGGTGGACCGGATGGTCGAGGAGGGCCTGCTCGAACGCACCCAGGCCGAGCGCGACGGCCGCGGCTTCTACGCGGTGCTGACCGACGCCGGGTACGAGCGGCTGCGCGAGGCCAGCGGCACCCATCTGCGCGGCGTGCACGACTACGTCGTCGGCCGCTTCGACGACGCCGAACTGGCGACGCTGTCGCAGCTGCTCCGCCGCATCGACCCCTGACCCGCAGCCGGCGATGAGGGTCTTCTGCTGCTTCCGTGGGTGGGTGCGGAACAGGTGCCGTGGCTGGTACCCGCGATACCGGTGGATGCCCGCGAAACCGGCGGATGCGGCGGGGATCGGCCCGGCGTCCGCCGGTTTCGCGGGCATCCACCGGTGTCCTCACTTGCGGTGTCGATTCTCCGGACCTCCATGTTGATCAACACTGGCCGGGTGGCGTTCCTCGTTGGCTTGGGCCGCGGTCACACCGACTCCTCGCCGGGCAACGCACCCACCGAAGCAGCAGAAGAGCCTCACTTCTAGGAGAGGACGGGGGACCAGGCGCCGGTCGCCAGGGCGGCGGTGACGGCGACGGCGGTCAGCAGGGCGGACGCGGCGAGCAGGGCCGCGTCCGCCCGGCCGAACTCCGGCCGGCGGGCGGACGTGCGGTGCGCCGATGCCGCGAACCCGCGGGCGTCCATCGCGACGGCCAGGTGCGTCCCGCGCCGCACCGCGCCGACCAGCAGCGCGAACAGCCGCCCGCCGAGAACCGCCAGCGCCCGCAGCGGGTTGCGGTCGCCGCCCAGGCCGCGGGCCCGCCGGGCCCGGCCGAGCACCTCCCACTCGGCGGCCAGCAGCGGCGCCAGCCGGAACGCCGCCAGTGACCCGTAGGCGAACCGGGCCGGCACCCGCAGATGCCGGACCAGCGAGTCGGCGAGGTCCACCGGGTCGATGGTCAGCACCGCCAGCACGCCGGGCAGCGCGATCGCCGCCACCCGCAGCCCGGCCGTCGCGCCGGTCGCCAGGCTCTCCGTCGTGATCAGCAGCGGACCGGCCTCGAGCATGGTCGCGCCGCCCTTGCGCGCGGTGAACACGGCGTTGCCGAGCGTCACCATGACGACGGCCAGGCCCAGAGGCCACAGCCGGCGCACGAGCCCGGGCCAGCCCACACCCCACGACGGCACCGAGATCAGCCAGGCGGTCAGCAGCAGGCCGGACGACACCGGATCGACGCTGACCAGCAGGACCACTGACGGGATCAGCGCGGCCGCCAGCTTCGCGACCGGGTTCCGCCGGGCGAGGGGCGCGCCCGGGTCGGTGGACAGATGGGTCTGCAGCAGCGTCACGACCGCACCTCCGCAGCGGTCGCCGGCACGCCGCCGGACACCGTCACCCGCTCGTCGGCCAGCGCGCTCGCGAACGCCTCGTCGTGCGTGACCGCGACGATCGCCGTCCCGCCCGCCCGCAACCCCACACACAGCTCGAGCAGTTCCGCCCACGTCCGCGCGTCCTGCCCGAACGTCGGCTCGTCCATGACCAGCAGGTCCGGCGCGGTCGCCAGCACGGCCGCCACCGATAGCCGCCGCTTCTCGCCGCCGGACAGCGTGAACGGGTTCGCGCCGGCCAGCCGGGTCAGTCGTAGCCGGTCCAGCAGCTCGTCCGCCCGCCGCGCCGCCGCGTCCGCCGGGATCCCGGCACGGTGCGGCCCGACCAGCAGCTCGTCGCGGGCCGTACGGGTCACGAACTGGTGCTCCGGGTCCTGGAACACCGTCCCGACCCGGCGGCACAGGTCCCGTGGCCGCCACCGGTGCAGCGGCCGGTCCGGGCCGCCAGACAGCCGCACCGAACCGGTGTCCGGCGGCAGCAGCCCGGCCGCGAGCATCGCCAGGGTCGACTTGCCGCTGCCGTTCGGCCCGGTCACGGCGACGGCGGTGCCGCGGCGCACGGACAGCGACGCCGACGACAGCGCCGGCCGGCGGGTGCGCGGATACGTCAGGCTCAGGTCGCGCGCGGTGAGCACGACGTCGCCGCCGGGGCCGGGCCGGAACGGGGGAGCGGCCGGGCCCCACGGTGTCGGCACCCACACCCCGGCCGCGGCCAGCGCGGCGCCGCGCCGGCCGAACACCTCGGCGGGCGGCCCGTCGTCGACGACCCCGCCGCCCGGCTCCAGCACGACGACGCGGTCGATCAGCCCGGCCGCGGCGTCGACCCGGTGCTCGACCAGCAGCAGCGTCGTCCCGGCACCGGTCAGCGCCGACTCGACGGCCGACAGCACGGTCGCCGTCCCGGCCGGGTCGAGGTTGGCCGTCGGCTCGTCCAGCACCAGCACCGACGGACGGCGGACCAGCGCGCCGGCCAGCGCCAGCCGCTGCTGCTCGCCGCCGGACAGCGCCGCGGTCGGCCGGTGGCGGCCGTGCCGGAACCCGACCCGCGCGAGCGCCTCGTCCACCCGCGGCCAGATCTCCTCGGCCGGCACGCCGGCGTTCTCGAGGCCGAACGCGACGTCGTCGCTGGAGCGCGACATCACCAGTGATGCCTCCGGGTCCTGCAGCAGCATGCCGACGCGGTCCCGCGCGGCCGCCGCGGGCACGCCGCCGACCTCGACCGAGCCTTCCTGCTCCGCCGCCGTCTCGGGGTCGAGCAGCCCGGCGACGGCGCGCAGCACCGTCGACTTGCCCGCGCCCGACGGCCCGACCAGGAGCACCCGTTCACCGGCGGCGATGTCGAGGTCGACGCCGCGGCACGCCCACGCCTTCCGGCCGGCGTAGCGCCAGCCGAACCCGCGCACCCGGACCGCGGCGCCGCGGTCTGGCACCGTCATCAGATCTCGCGCTGCGTGCGGCCGGCCGAGAACGGCGCCAGCGCACCCGTCCGGGCGAGCGCCCGGACCAGCAGCCAGCCGAGCCCGCCCGCGACCACCAACCCGGTCGCCACTGCCGACAGCACGTACACCAGCTTCCAGTCCGCCGCGTATGTCGACACATAGACGTTGATCTCGTACAGACCCATCGCCAGCCCGGCCCCGCCGCCGGCCAGCACCGCCGCCAGCAGCCCCCACCGGCGGTAGAGCAGCAGCGCGAACACCAGCTCCGCGCCCAGGCCCTGCCAGACGCCGGACATGAAGACCGACAGCCCCCACACCGAGCCGAAGAACATCGAGACCGTCGCGGCGACGACCTCGGTGTACAGCGCGGCGCCGGCCTTGCGAATGACCAGCCCGCCGACCACGGCCGGAATCAGCCAGATGCCGGCGACCAGTGGCGCCAGCGGCGACGAGCCGATCGGCCCGCTGATCGCCGAGTACACCACGTTGTTCCAGATGGCGAAGACGACGCCGAACACGACGCCGATGACAGACGCGACGACGATGTCGACGGTGCGCCAGCGGTGCCGTCGTAGCTCAACGGTTCCCGGCTCGCTCATCGGAGAAGCTCCTCTCGTACGGGGGGTACGACGAGGGGCCCTCGAAGACGCGATACAGCGCGCCGCCACGGGACCTGCCCGTGGGACGCGCTGCTGCGGTCGAGGTGTCGACTTCCTGCGCCGGCATTACCCGGATCAGGTTCGAGGGTCTGCGGGCCTGTCCCGCACTCTCAGCGCTGCAGCGCTCCCCTGTCGTGGGTATTCAGTTGTCTCGTGAATGAGATTACACCCTTTGGCCACACACGCGTTGATCAGCGGTAACGTCCGGATACTGGTGTCCCCGGGGCCCCGGCCAGGTCACGTTTCGGTGACGACGCGGCATGACCGTGGGTATGCTCCATCAGGCGCTCCAGCCGGAGCCGCCTCGTGCTCGTCACCGAGCCGACCCCGGAACGAAGAGGTCAGCCGCACATGCAACTGGTCGTTCGCCGACTGGCTGCAGCCGGTTCCGCAGCGCTCGTGACCATCGCCTTGACGGCGTGTGCATCCGGGCCGGAACACCCGGCGGTCTCGCCGCTGGCGCAGATCAGCGTCGAAGAGGGGCTCACCGAGGCGCCCAACGGCGTCGACGAGCTGGCGCCGGCGGAAGTGCTGCAGCGGTCGTTGGCCGCCATGCGCGCCACCGGCTCCTACCGCGTCACCGGCACGACGGTCGGCGGCAACACCATCGACATCGCGTTCAAGGACGGCGTCGGGTCCGTCGGTACCGTCGGCTCCGACACCACCGTCCAGCTGGTCGCCACGCCCGGTGCGGTCTTCGTCACCGGCGACCCCGAGAGCCTGGCCACATATGTCGGCGCCGACGTCGACACCACGCTGGCCGGCAAGTGGCTGCTCATCTCGCCGGAGGCGGCGTCCAGCTTCGCCATCTTCGCCGACGGGTCCACGTTCGCGGCCGCGGTGCTCGGCGCCGACGACCCTGAGGGCCTCACCGCGGTCCGCGAGGTCGACGGCGTGCCGGCGGTCGGCCTGCTGTTCCCGCAGACGGGCGGCACGCTCTGGGTCGCCGCCACCGGCGAGCCGCTGCCGCTGCGGCTGGAGGAGAAGGGCGCGTCGGCCGGTGCCGGCGTCATCACCTTCTCCGACTACGGGACGGAGGTCGCCGTCACCCCGCCCGCCGAGGACGCCGTCGTCGACCTCACCAAGATCCCGGTCCCGGGCGCCACGCCGACGCCCACGCCGTGACGCCGCGCCGTCACCTGTCCGTCCTACGCATGGGTTAATCTTCCCCCGTGGAGCTGGTGGGGACGGTCGCCGTGGGCCTGACCAGACTGTTCGGCAGCGTCGAGCCCGACGGCCTCTCGGCGTTGCCGTTGCACGGCCCCGCCATCGTCGCCGTCAACCACACCACCATCTGCGACGTGCCCCCGGTGCTGGCCACGCTGTACCGCGCGGGGCTGCGGCCCAGCGTCCCGTGCCAGCGCGAGGGCTGCGGCGTCACCCATGGCCACGTGCGCTTCATGGCGTCGTCCCTGGTGTTCGCCAACCCGTTCATCGGCCCACTCGCCCGGCAGGCCGGCATGATCGAGGTCGGCGGCCGGCAGGCGGGTGCCGCGGCGCTCAAGGCGGCGCACGACGCGCTGGCCCGCGGCGAGGTCGTCGGCATCTACCCCGAGGGTGACGTCTCGGCCACCGCGGACGGCTCGCCGCGGCGATTCCGGTTCGGCGTGGGCCGGCTGGCGGCGGACTCGAAGGCGCCGGTCATCCCGGTGGCCCACCACGACGCCCGGCGCATCGGGTCGGGGTCCATCGCGCGCAGCCTCGGCGGCGCGCTCACCTCCATCGTCCGCCGTCCGACCATCAAACTGCGGGTCGGCAAGCCGATCCTGCCCGACGAGTTCGCCGGCCAGCCGCTGCGCGACGTCGTCGAGCTCATCCAGGACCGCGTCACCGACGTGTGGCGCTCGGTGTCGGGCGAGTCGCTGCCGCGACTCGACCTGGACCAGAAGGAAAAGCCATTGTGAACGCGGCGACGTCGATGCACTGTAGAGGCGGGTCCGCACGCGCGGGCACCGCCAGCGATTGGTCCAGATTTTGCCGTTCCGTTCCCTACCGAGCGAATAGGCCACACTAGAGTCAGAGCGGCGAGCCCTGACACGGGCTCGGGAAGGAGGCGTGCGCTATGAACACACTCGTTCTGAACGCCTCCTATGAACCGCTGGCCGTGGTCTCGGTGCGCCGCGCCGTCATCCTCATCCTCACCGAGAAAGCCGTCGTCGAGCACGCCGACACCGAGAAGCTCATCCGGTCGGCCACCCGCGAGCTGCCCACTCCGCTGGTGGTCCGGCTGCTCAGGTTCGTCCGGGTGCCGTACCGCCGCAAGGTGCCGTGGTCGCGCAGCGGGGTCCTCGAACGCGACGGACGGCGCTGCGCCTACTGCGCCGGCCGGGCCAACTCCATCGACCACATCGTGCCCACGTCCCGCGGCGGTGCCCAGCGCAGCTGGCTGAACACCGTCGCGGCCTGTGTGTCGTGCAACCAGCTCAAGGCCGACCGCACCCCGGCCGAGGCGGGCATGACACTGCTCGTCGACCCGTTCGAGCCCAAGGCGCACCGCGCGCTGGTGCTGGCGCTCGGCGTCACCGCGGCCGCGGAGCTGCCCGATTGGCTCATCGCCTCGACGGCGTAGCCCTGTCTCGTCCCGATTCGCCCGCTCAGCAGTGACGTTCCGCCGATGTCGTCGGCGAATGAACCGTCCGGTGATCGTCCGCGCGAGTACTGTCGGCCTCTAGGAGGTGTGTCATGGCGAGTCCCGTTCCCGGTCTTCCTACCGGCATCGTCGTCGGCACGTACGACGACTACCCCGCGGCGCAGAAGGCGGTGGACTATCTGGCCGACCAGAAGTTCCCCGTCGAGAACCTGGCCATCGTCGGCAGTGAGCTCCGTCAGGTCGAGCGGGTCACCGGCCGGCTGACCTGGGGCAAGGCGGCTCTCGGCGGCCTGGCCACCGGCGCTTGGCTGGGCCTGTTCGTCGGCCTCCTGCTCGGTCTGTTCACCGACGAGGGCTGGCTGGCGATCATCCTGCTCAGCGTGCTGTGGGGCGCCATCTTCATGATGATCTTCGGTCTCGTGGGCTACTGGTTCACCGGTGGCCGCCGCGACTTCACGTCGCAGAGCGTCACCGTCGCCGGCCGGTACGAGGTCTACTGCCAGCACCAGCACGCCGACGAAGCGCGTAACCTGCTGGCCCGGCTGTCGCTGCAGACCGGCACGTCCTAGAGCCAGGTGCGGCGTTTGAAGTCCCTCCAGCTGCGCCGCGATCAACGGGACGGGGTCGGGGTCGCCCTCGCTGACGGTGACGGCGACGTCCGGCCCGGCCAGCACCGTCAGGCGGCCGGCGTCGCGCACACCGCCGTCGTACCGGACCCGCCGCAGCACCAGGTAGACCAGCCCGTCGTAGTGGCCGATCTTGGTGCCCTGCCGTTCGTCCAGCGCGTCGGCGACGGCGGCGTCGTAGTCCCGGCCGTCCTGCCGTTGGCCGCCGTGGTAGAACGCCCAGTCGCTCACCGTCACGGGTTCCTCCTCGCCGAGCCGACTCCACCGCTAGCGTTACCAGCATGGCGACGTTCCGGCAGCCGGATCGGCAGGCTCACCGTCCCGAGATCTGGCTGGTCCGTCACGGTCAGACCGAGTGGAGCCGCGACGGCAAGCACACCAGCAGCACCGACCTCCCGCTGACGCCCGAGGGGGAGCGGGCGGCCCGGTCTCTGGCGGCGAAGCTGGACGGCGGGTCGTTCGGCCTGGTGCTGTCCAGTCCGCTGCAGCGGGCCCGCACGACGGCGGTCCTGGCCGGCTTCCCGGACCCCGAGATCGACGACGACCTGCGTGAATGGGACTACGGCGACTACGAGGGCATCACCACGCCGGAGATCCGCGAGACCGACCCGGACTGGTCGCTGTGGACCGATGGGTCGCCCGGCGGTGAGAGCCCGAAGGATGTCGAGACGCGGGTCGACCGCGTCATCGCCCGGCTGCGGGCGTTCGACGGCGAGCGGGCGCTGGTGTTCGCGCACGGGCACATCCTGCGCGTGGTCGGGGCGCGCTGGGTCGGCCTCCCCGCCGCCGACGGCGGCCGCTTGCGGCTCGACACGGCGACGGTGTCCATCCTCGGCTGGGAGCGGGAGACGCCCGCCATCGACCGCTGGAACGCCCCCTGAACGGGCCCCATCCCCAGGCGTACTCACGCTTCCCCGGGCATGCATGCCTCGCAGAGCGGGAGCAAGGCTGCTCAACCTGATCATTTCCGGCCGGCCCTCGGAGTGCGTTGCGGCGAGGTGCTTGACGCGCTGGGGCGGACACGTCAGCGTCTTCGTGTGAGAGGCGAACGAACCTGCCCGCGGTGCGGCGCTCCGGCCCGTCCGCCCGGTGCGTGGTCCAGCCGGTGGATCTGCTCCCTGCACGGCGAGGTGTACCCGCTGGCGCCGGTGACGACGCCGAGCGCGCCGCTGGTGCACCAGCTGGCCCGCGAGTCGCACGTGCCGCTGTGGCTGCCGTGGCCGCTGCCGCGCGGCTGGGTCGTCGGCGCGGTCATCCACGCCGGCGACGACGCCGGCGGCGTGCGGGCCAGCGGTGTCGGGATCAGCGGACCGAACCCGATGGGCGGCCCCGGCGACTTCCTGCTCGTCGCCGAGGAGCAGGGCGTCGGGCTCGGCGCCGGGCTGGCCGGGCTGGAGGCCGCCGACCCGGGCAAGGCGGTCGAGGGCGAGCCACGGGCCAAGGTGCTGGTGCAGGGCCGCACGGTGCCGCTGTGGTTCGTCGAAGGGCCGGCCGACCGCGCCGTCTACGCGGGCCACTGGGGCGGCAGCTGGCTGTGGGCGATCCTGTACCCGCAGTCGGCCGGCGTGCTGCTGCTGGAGGACGTCGAGGTGGTCGATCTACGTGATCTCGGCCACGAGGCGGACCTGTTGCCGTACGGAACGCCTCCGCCGTGGCTGACGCGGGGCTACGATCAGTGAGGTCATCGGACGTCCAGCGATCCCATCGAGGGTGCCCCGGTTGCGCATCGATCTGCACACCCACAGCAGCGTCTCCGACGGCACCGACCGCCCGGAGAACGTCGTCCGGCGGGCCAAGGAGGTCGGACTCGACGTCGTCGCGCTGACCGACCACGACACCTTCGACGGCTGGGCGGCCGCGCTCGCGGCCGGTGACGAGACGGGCGTCGAGGTCGTGCCGGGTGCGGAGATCTCGACGAACCTGCGCGGCCACGGCGTGCACCTGCTGGCGTACCTGGTCGACCCGGCGTACGAGCCGCTGGCCGCCGAGCTGGGCCGGGTCCGGCACGACCGCCGCACCCGGCTGGCCCGCATCGCCGCCGCGCTGACGGCCGCCGGGCTGCCGATGGACGTCGCCGACATCCTGGCCCACTCGCCCGACGCCTCCACCGTCGGCCGGCCGCACGTCGCCGACGCGATGATCGCCAAGGGGTACGTGCGCGACCGCGAGGAGGCGTTCGCCTGGTGGCTCGGCCAGGGCCGGCCGGGCTGGGCGGCGAAGTACGCGCCGGACATCGAGGAGGCCATCCACCTGGTGCACGCGGCCGGCGGGGTGTGCGTACTCGCGCACCCGTGGGGCCGCGAGGGCGCCCGCCGTGCGCTGACGCCGTCGGCCGTCGAGGCGCTGCGCGACGCCGGACTCGACGGCATCGAGGTCGACCACCAGGACCACGACGACGCCAGCCGGCGGACCCTGCGCCGCGTCGCGCGGGAGCTCGACCTGGTCGTCACCGGCTCGAGCGACTACCACGGCACCGGCAAGCTCGACCACGAGCTCGGCGTCAACACCACCGCACCGGAGGAGTGGGAACGGCTACGATCGCTGGCCGGCGGGAGCGGACCCCGCCGCGACCACGACGAGCGCACTTGGAGTCCCTAGGTGAACTGGCAGCTGTTCGGCGAGGTCGTCGTCACGCTGTTCGTGATCATGGACCCGCCGGGCACCGTGCCGGTGTTCCTCGCGCTGACCGGCAACCGGCGGCCGGCCGAGCGGACCCGGGCCGCCTGGCAGGCGGTCGCCGTCGCCGGGGGCGTCATCACCGTCTTCGCGCTGTTCGGCCGCACCATCCTCGACTACATGCACATCAGCCTGCCCGCCCTGCAGGGCGCCGGCGGGCTGCTGTTGCTGCTGGTCGCGCTCGAGCTGCTGACCGGGAAGGCGGACCAGCCGGAGACCGCGGCCGCCGGGAACGTCGCGATGGTGCCGCTCGGGACGCCGCTGCTCGCCGGGCCGGGTGCCATCGTCGCGACGATGGTGTTCGTGCAGGACTCTGACGGCGGGTGGGACGTCCTCGCGCTGGCGCTCGGAATCGTGGTGGTCCTGTTGTGCATCTGGGCGTCGATGCGGTTCAGCGTGCTGCTGCTGCGGGTGCTGAGGGAGTCCGGCATCCTGCTGGTGACGCGGATCGCCGGCCTGCTGCTGTCGGCCATCGCCGTGCAGCTGGTGGCCGACTCCGTCCGGGCCTTCGTCGCGGGCGCGGGATGATGGCCGGCCTCGATGCCGACCGCGAGGTCCTAGGCGGCGAGTCCCACCAGGGAAAGGGAACGCTGTCGGTGCCGGGCGGGAGAATGAACGCATGAGCCAGCCCATCCTCGACGGCATGCCGCGGCGCCTGTACAGCGCCACGCCCACGCGGCTGAACACCTGGCTCGACTGTCCCCGCCGCTACCGGTTCACCTACCTCGACCGCCCGCCGCCGCCCAAGGGCCCTCCGTGGGCGCACAACACGCTGGGTGCCGTCGTGCACAACGCGCTGGCCGGCTGGTGGCGGCTGCCTCGCGACGCCCGCACGCCGCACCGGGCCGGCGCCATGGTCGACGAGTACTGGACGGCCGAGGGCTTCCGCGACGCTGAGCAGGCCGACCTCTGGCGGGTCCGGGCCCGCGACATGGTGACGGGCTACGTCGCCAGGCTCGACCCCGACGACGAACCCCGCGGCGTGGAGCGCACGGTCGGGCTCATCCATGGCGGCACGTCGCTGACCGGCCGCATCGACCGCGTCGACCAGCGCGGCGACGAGCTGGTCATCGTCGATTACAAGACCGGCCGGCACGTGCTCAGCACCGACGACGCGCGCAGCTCGCTGGCGCTGGCCGTCTACGCCGCGGCGGCCGCCCGTACACTGCGCACCCCGTGCCACCGGGTCGAGCTGCACCACCTGCCGTCCGGCACCGTCGCGGTGTGGGAGCACGACGACCGCACGCTCACCCGCCACCTCGACCGCGCCGACGGCATCGCCGCGGAGTGCGCCGAGGCCGACGCCGCGTTCCGGGCCGGCGACACCGGCGACACCCGGTTCCCGCCGCGCCCGTCGTCGCTGTGCGGCTGGTGCGACTACCTGCAGCACTGCTCTGAAGGGCGGGCGTCCACGTCCACCCGGGCCTCCTGGGCCGGTCTGGAGACGTCCTGACGGCGGCCGTGACACCGTCCTGACCTGGTTTCGTCCGGTCGGTCACGTTTATCCGGGCGCGCCCGAGCGCATGATCATGCCGGTGCCGCCACCCGGACGACGCGGTGGCGTACGCTGAGTGACGGTTACCCCCGACCCGGAAGGAGCGCGGATGGCAGGGCGCTACGGCGTCTCGGCCCGATCGGCCACGCGGCACTCGTCTCGTCGTCGTTCCCGCGTTCGCCGCCGCTCCCGCATCCACGGCGTGCGGGTCACCGTGCTCAGCTGCTCCCTTGCGGTCACCACCGGCCTGTTCGCGCTGGCCGGTACCGCCACCGGGCCGGACGTCCCAGCCAGCGCGGGCGCGCTGCCGCCGCTGTCCGAACGCGACGGCGACGACGCCTCCCGTGGCACCACCGACCGCGGCCTCGGCCCCAAGGCCGCCCGTCCGGCCATGGTCAAGGTGATCGTCGAGCCGCCGGCCGACCCGAACGCCAAGCCGGTCGCCAGCGCCCCGCTCCCGGCCGGCAGTGGCTCCGGCCACCGGGTGGTGTTCGACATCACCCAGCAGCAGGTCTGGCTGGTCGACGCCGACGACACCGTCGTGCGTACCTACCTGGTCTCCGGCAGCCGCTACGACCAGCTGCCCACCGGCACCTTCGAGGTGTTCTCCAAGTCCCGCGACGCCGTCAGCTGGCACGGCACCGAGACCATGGAGTACATGGTGCGGTTCTTCCGCGGCCAGAACTCCAACATCGGCTTCCACGACCTCCCGGTCGACACCGCCACCGGCACCGAGGTGCAGACGCTCTCCCAGCTCGGCACGCCGCTCTCCGACGGCTGCATCCGCCAGGACCTCGAGGACGCCGTCGCGCTCTGGGAGCACACCGAGGTCGGCACCCCCGTGGTCGTGCTCCGTACCTGACGCCCGCGCGTAAGGGCTGGACCGAGCCGTGGCCGTCGGGCTAGGCGTGTCCTCCCGTCGCGCTGCCAAGCAAACGCGCGGGCCCGCTCAACGTGATCAACGCACGCGTGGGCTGGCCAACGCTCGATCAGCGGCCGCTCAGTGCGGCTGGCAGCTCCGCGCGGCTGGTGATGCCGAGCTTGGCGTAGATGCGGGCCAGGTGGCTCTCGACGGTGCGGGTGGAGATGCTCAGCCGGCGGGCGATGTCGCGCGAGGAGATGCCGGCGGCGGCCAGCGGGGCGATCTCCTGTTCACGGCGGGTCAGCGCGATGGTCTGTTGCCGCGGCGGGTTGGTCCAGATGCCGTAACCGGCCAGCGTCGCCTCGAACGCCGACGCCAGCTCGGTGTCGCCGGCGGCCAGGGCACGGGCGTAACCGGCCATCGCTTCGGCCCGGGTGAGGCCGTCGCACTGCTTGGCGGCGGCGGCCATCCGGTCCGCGACGTCGGACAGTGTCAGCTCGCGCGCCGTCGGCAGACTGTCGGCCAGTCCGAGCAGCGCGACGTGCAGCGAGTCCAGCTCGGCAGGCGGCAGGTTCGCGGCGGCCGCGGCGTCGGCGGCGTCCAGGGCCTGGTCGACGGCGTCGCCCTCGCGGCGGGCCAGACCGACCCACAGCAGCGTGCGGCGGCGCCGGCCGAAGATCGTCGACGATTCGTGCACCGGCTGGCGCAGCGCCTCCTCACGGAATCGGGCTGCTTCCTCGACGTCGCCGAGCCAGACGGCGGACTCCGCGGCCAGCGCCAGCACGGCCGGCAGCAGGCCGCGCGGGTCGGACTCGTGCAGTGCGGCGATGGCGCCGCCCAGGTGCCCGGACGCCTCGGACCAGCGGCCGCGGGCCATCGCGAGCTGGGCCTCGACCAGCCCCGGCACGTTGCGGTGATGGTGGACGTGCTCGATGTCGAGGTCGGACTCGTCGGCGTGCATCCGCTCCGCGCCGTCGACGTCGCCGGCGAACAGCCGGATCACCACCATGGCGGCGCGCAGCGGCATGAGGAACGCGGTCGCCTCGGACAGCGACTCGCGGGCGGCGTCCATGTACCGCTCGCCCAGCCGGAGCGCCTCGGCCACCCGGCCGGCCCGGGCCAACGACAACTGCACCGGCGCGGCCAGCTGGATCCGGGCCAGCAGCGGCAGCGTCGTGTCGCTGAGGAAGTCGACCGCCTCGTCCAGCGCCTCGCCGGTGCGCCCGACGTTCATCAGCACCGTCAGCCGGTGGCCGCGCACGACGGCGGACGACTGCGGGGAGCCGGCGACCCGCGGCAGCGCCTCGTCCAGCAACCGGACCGCCGCCTCGGGGTCGGCCTGTCCGTGGAACAGCACGTCGGCGCCGGTGATGGCCGCGTGCGCCTCCAGCGCCGGCGTGAGCACCTCGGCGGGCAGCGCGTGCAGCTGGTCGAGGTCGGCCTGGGCGCGGTCGACGGCGCCGAGTACTCGGTGCGCTCGGGCCCGCTCGGCCAGCGCGCCCGCCACCACGCCGTCGTCGGGGTCGGCCAGCAGCGCGAGATCGGCGAACCGGCGTGCGTCGGCGGCCTGCTGGAGCCGGTTGGCCAGCGCGGCGGCCTCGACGAGCAGTTCCGGCTCGGGCACCGACCCGGCCTCGAGCGCCCACGACACCCACCGCAGCAGGTCCGGCAGCGACGCGTCGTGCGGGGCGGGCAGGTGCCGGACCACGCGTTCGCGCAGCACGCGGCGCCGGCCGGGCGGCACCAGGCTCCGGATCGCCTCACCGTAGACCGGGTGCGACAGCCGGGCCGTCGGTGGCGCTGCGGCGTTGTCGACGACCAGCATGCCGGCCTCGACCAGCGAGTCGACCGCGTCGGTGTCGGCCAGCTCGAACAGCAGCGGCAGCGGCAGCGACTCGGCCAGCGAGACGATCTCGAGCACCTCGCGCTCGCCGTCGGGGCGGCGGCGCAGCTCCGCGGTGACCAGCTCGATCAGGCGGCCCGGCACCACCGGCCCGGTCCATGTCCACACGCCGTGGTGGTCCACGAGCTCGTCCCGGCTCAGCGCGGAGCGGACCAGTTCGCGCAGGTAGAGCGGGTTGCCGAGGCTCGCTTCCCACATGCGGCGGTCGGTGTCGCGGCCGACGACGCCGCCGAGCGCCTCGCGCAGCAGCAGCGTGGTCTCGGCGCGGTCCAGCGGCGCGACGTCGATCCAGCGCAGCCAGCCGTCCTTCCACAGCGCCACCAGGTCCTCCGGGATGCCGGGGTTCGGCCGGCTGGTGACCAGGAGCCGAGCGCGCTTCGCCATCGCCAGCATCCGCAGCAGGCCCGCGCTGGCACCGTCGAGCAGGTGGCCGTCCTCGACCCGCAGGATCACCGGCCGGCCGCCGGCATCGCGGCTGAGCCGGTCCGCGGCGGCCTGGAACACCGAGATCGGGCTGGCGTCGGCGTGCGCGGCGACGTCGGTGAGCAGCGGGGCGAGCGCGCCGAGCATGACCGGCTGCGCCCGACTCGGCGATGTGACGGTCACCACATACGCGCTGCCGGCGGCCGCCTCCTCCAACCGGCTCGCCAGCGTCGACTTGCCCACGCCGGACTCGCCGACCAGCAGCACGCCGAACGCCGTAGCGGGGTCGTCGCCGGTCAGGACCTGCAGCGCGGCCGCGTACTCGTCATACCGGCCGACCAGCGGCCACTGACTCAGCGCGTGAGTGGCGTGCATGCACGCCAACGGTAGAGGCAGATGAGCATGATCGCGGTGATCGGCGCGGAAGAATTTACGTAATCACTACGGATGCCGCGGCGTGCGGCTCTTCGTAGCGTTGGGCACAGCTTGTCGCCCGGTCAGACGGGCGCGACAGGTTCGGGATGACGGCGGGCTGGTACCACGTCGGACTCCCGTGCTCGGCCGGATCCGTAGGGGGCGCCTGCGACGCCGGCCGCGCTGCCTTCCGGTGACCGTCGGCACCCTCCACCCCGAGGTCACACCACCCCTGCGCTGGCGGTCATCGGAAGGCGGTACCGGACCGAAGGGATCCGGCGACCCCCTCCCCCGTGGGGTCACCGGGTCCCTTCGCCGTTTCCGCGCTGCCGCTCGCCGCCGCTCGTCAGGACGTGGCGGTGGGGTCGGCCTCGGGTGCATGGCCGGCGCTGCCGCCGTCGTCGACGGCCTTGCCGCCACGGGTGCGGCGCCGGCTGCGCTGCCGGCGCGGCCGCGCCTCATCGTCGAAGCGGGGTTCGGAGTGGCCGTGGCCGGCCGCCGCCGGCTCGCCGCCACGGGTGCGACGCCGGCCGCCGTTGCGCCGGCGCGGCTGGCGGCCGCGGGCCTTGCCGGTCTCGCCGAGGTCCTCGAGCTGCTCGGCCTCCAGGCCGGCGCGAGTGCGCTCGGACCGCGGCAGCGTGCCCTTGGTGCCCGGCGGGATGCCGAGGTCGTGGAAGAAGTGCTCGCTGCTGGAGTACGTCTCGACCGGCTCCGGGTAGGGGAGGTCGAGAGCGTCGTTGATCAGTTTCCAACGGGTGAGGTCGTCCCAGTCGACGAAGGTGACGGCGACACCCGACGCGCCGGCCCGGCCGGTGCGGCCGATGCGGTGCAGGTAGGTCTTCTCGTCCTCGGGGCACGTGAGGTTGACGACGTGGGTGACGCCCTCGACGTCGATGCCGCGGGCGGCGACGTCGGTGGCCACCAGCACGTCGACCTTGCCGCTGCGGAACGCCCGCAGGGCCTGCTCGCGGGCGCCCTGGCCGAGATCACCGTGGACGGCGGCCACGGCGAAGCCGCGGTCCTTCAGCTCGTCGGCCAGCCGCTGGGCGGCCCGCTTCGTCTGGCTGAAGATCATGGCGAGGCCGCGGCTCTCGGCCTGCAGCAGCCGCGCGACCATCTCGTCCTTGTCCAGCTGATGCGCCCGGTAGACGAACTGCGCCGTGGTGGGCACCGTCTGGGTCTCGTCGGGCGACTCGGCCCGGATGTTGACGGGGTGCCGCATGTAGCGGCGGGCCAGCCCGATGACAGCCGCCGGCATCGTGGCCGAGAACAGCATGGTCTGCCGCAGCTCTGGGGTCAGCGCGATGAGCTTCTCGACGTCGGGCAGGAAACCCAGGTCGAGCATCTCGTCGGCCTCGTCGAGCACGAGCACCTTGACGTGGCTGAGGTCGAGGTGACCCTGCGCGGCGAGGTCGAGCAGCCGGCCCGGCGTGCCGACGACGACGTCGACGCCCTTGGTGAGCGCGTTGACCTGCGGCTCGTAGGCGCGGCCGCCGTACAGCGTGGTGATGCGGACCTTGCGCACCGTCGACGCGGTGGTGATGTCGCCGTTGACCTGCACGGCCAGCTCGCGGGTAGGCGTGACGACGAGCGCCTGTGGCTTGCCCGGCTCGTTCGCCAGGCCGTAGTCGCGGTCGCCGGGGGCGACAATGCGCTGCAGCAACGGGATGCCGAACGCGAACGTCTTGCCGGTGCCCGTCCGGGCCTGACCGATGAGGTCGCTGCCGGTCAGGGCCACGGGGATGGCCATCTCCTGGATGGGGAAGGCCTCGGTGATGCCGACGCGCTCGAGCGCCTCGGCGATGGGTGGGAACACACCCAGATCGGTGAAGGTTGTCAGGGCGTCTCGCCTCATTCGTCGCTGGAACCCCGAGGCCGCGAGACGGCGTGTACGTGACGCGCCACCGGGCCGCGCGCCGGCGATTGGCGCCGGCGGGCCCAGAGGCCGCGTGGTACGCGTACGGACGTCCGGTTCGTCCCCAGGGGGCGCCCGTTTCGCCCGGACGCCATCTATACCATCGCCCAGTGTAACGGCAAGTGGAATGGAGTGCTGTCCACCGTCATCCGCGCCACGCCGTTATCGTTGCGACCGTGAGCGCGAACGACGCCTTCGACGACCCCGTCTACCGCGCCGGCGTCGTCGACCTGCTGGGCCTTCTGGGGCTGGGCGAGCTGACGGGGTTCGAGCGCATGGCCGCCGATGCCGGGCTGGCGCCGACGCTGGCCGACAAGGCCGCGCTGGCCGGCATGGCGGTCACCGAGTTCCACCACTTCGAACGCATCCGCGACCGCCTCGACGAGCTGGGCGCGCCGGTCGACGAGGCAATGGCGCCGTTCCGGGTGCCGCTGGAGCAGTTCCACGCCAACACAGCGCCGGCGGACTGGCTGGAAGGGCTGGTCAAGGCGTACGTGGGCGACGGCATCGCGGCCGACTTCTACCGTGAGGTGGCCGAGACCGTCGACCCTGCGACGCGGCAGCTGGTCATCGACGTGCTGGCCGACGCCGGGCACGCCGACTTCGCCGTCGGCCGGGTGCGCGAGGCCGTCGACGCCGACCCGCGGCTGGCGGGACGGCTCGCACTGTGGGCCCGCCGTCTGGTCGGCGAGGCGCTCGCGCAGGCCCAGCGGGTCGCCGTCGATCGGGACGCGCTGGCGTCGTTGCTGGTGGGCGGCGTCGACCGCCCGGGCATGGACCTCGCCGAGCTCGGTCAGCTGTTCGCGCGCATCACCAGGAAGCACACCGACCGGATGACCAAGCTCGGCCTGTCCGTCTGATTCAGACCGTGCCGAACCCGACCCGGCGCTCGACCGGCTCGCCGATCTCGACGTACGTCAGGTGCACCGTCCGCACCAGTACGCGCCGGCCCCGCTCGTCGACAAGGTCGAGCAGGCCCTCCTGGTCGGTCATCGCCTCACGGACGGCGTTCTCGATCTCTTTGGGAGACTGGCCGCTCTCGAGCACCAACTCGCGTGTGGCGTTGTGCACGCCGATCTTGACCTCCACGGCCACCCTCTTTTCTCCCCTCGAACACAAGGACCTGCTGTCAGTGTGGTCAACCTCAGGCTAGTCGAGCCGATTCCGCCGTCGTGCGGTGTGCGCCGCGAGCGTAATCAGGCGTCGCGCTTGGGGAAGCCACGAATACCCCGCCAGCCGAGCGTCGCGACGAGTTCCGCGGCCGCCTCGCGCGGGATGCTGCCGCCGGAGGACAGCCAGTACCGGGCGGTGACCTGGGCAATACCGACCAGGCCGACGGCGAGCAGGTTCGACTCCTCCGGTGGCAGGCCGGTGTCGTCGGCGATGATCTGGCTGATCTCCTGCGCGCACAGCTCGGTCAGGCGGTCCAGCCGCTCGCGAACGGCCGGCTCGTTCGGCAGGTCGGACTCGAACAGCAGCCGGTAGCCGCCGGAGTCGTTGTCGACGAACTCGAAGTAGGCCCCGACGGTGGCGATGACGCGCTGCTTGTTGTCGTCGGTGGAGGCCATGGCGCGGTGCAGGATCGCCAGCAGCTCGTTCTTGCTGGCGTCGAGCAGGGCGATGTACAGCTCGAGCTTGCCGGGGAAGTGCTGATAGAGGACCGGCTTGCTGACGCCGGCGCGGTCGGCGATGTCGTCCATGGCGGCTGCGTGGTAGCCCTGCGCCACGAACACCTCGCGGGCGGCACCGAGCAGCTGGGTCCGGCGCTGGTCCCGGGGCATGCGGATACCGCGGGCCGGGATGGCGGGCACGGTCGTCACGGCACTCCTCGGATTGGATATATGCCGGGATCGTATCGTTCCCAGCAGCGAATCCTCAGCGGTAGTCGTCCTCGTCGAACCCGACCAGCTGGCGCTGTTCCTGCGCATCGGCGGGGTCGACGCCGTCGGGGACGTCGGCCGCGGTGTCGTCGGAGTCGTCCGCTTCGTCCACCAGGTCACGGTGCTGCTCGCTCAGATCGCCCTCGGCGACCTCGGGATCGTCGTCGCTCCAACGCTCTGCCACTGTGCACCTCCCGTACCCGTGCTGCATCATTCGGGACTGACGTCAGACCCTGCGGTCGGCTGTCAAACCCCTCATCGACGGTACCCGCTCAGCGTTCCCACAGTCTGCGGTGTGCCAACATCTCAGTGTGGAACGGATCGAGGCCTGGCCGGGGGAGTTGCGGACGCTCTCGACCGGGCGGCGCGCCTTCGTCCGCCACACCACGTCGGCCGCGGCTGACGACGCCGACGCCCGCGACGACCGCACGCCGCTGGTGTACGTGCACGGCCTGGGCGGGTCGTCGACGAACTGGACGTCGCTCATGCGCGAGCTGCGCGACGACGCCGAGCAGTGGGCCATCGACCTCCCCGGGTTCGGCGAGTCGCCGCCAGGAGACCACCACACCGTCGCCGAGTACGTCGCCGACGTCGTCGCGTTCCTCGAGACGTTCGACCGGCCGGTGCACCTGGTCGCGAACTCCCTCGGCGGCTTGATCTGCGTGTACGTCGCCTCACGGCGGCCCGACCTCGTGCTGACGCTGAGCCTCGTCTCCCCGGCGATGCCGCAGTACCGGCTGCCGTGGGCGGCGCAGGCGACCGCCGTCATGGCGCTGCCGTGGCTGGGCGAGCGGATCCTGCGCACGGTGGCCGCGATCCCGGCGGAGAAGCAGGCCGAACGGCTGACGGAGATGCTGTTCGCGAACGCGGCCGTGATCCCGGTGGCGGAGCTCACGTTCGCCGCCGAGCAGCGCGACCGCTGGACGCGCCAGCCGCATGCCGACGCCGTCCTGCTCGCCGCACTGCGATCGATCGTCGCTCAGTACACCCGGCCGGGACGGCGGTCGGCCTGGTACGCCGCCAGCCACATCCTGCGGCCCACCCTGGTGATCATGGGCGCGCGCGACGCGCTGGTGGGCGCGTGGGGCCGGACCCGATGGCGGCGGGCGCTGCGCTACGCCCGGCTGGTCTACATGCCGAACACCGGGCACGTCGCGATGATGGAGCACCCGCGCGCCGTCGCCGAGGTCATCCGCGAGTTCGTGCGCGACGCGTCCAGAATACGGACGTCGGCGTCCATCAGGCGAACACTCGATCGGGGAATGCCGCACCCCGTGGCACCGTTGGCAGAGGAAAGAAACCACGCCTCGAACTGACGGAGCCGATCGTGTCCCTGCCTCCTCTGGTGGAGCCCGCCCCCGAGCTCACTGTCGATGAGGTCCGCCGCTACTCCCGGCACCTCATCATCCCCGACGTCGGCATGGCCGGCCAGAAGCGGCTGAAGAACGCGAAGGTGCTGGTCGTCGGTGCGGGCGGACTCGGCTCGCCGGCCCTGCTGTACCTCGCCGCCGCGGGCGTGGGCACGCTGGGCATCGTCGAGTTCGACGAGGTCGACGAGTCCAACCTGCAGCGGCAGATCATCCACGGGCAGTCCGACGTCGGCCGGTCGAAGGCGCAGTCCGCGCGCGACTCCGTCAAGGAGGTCAACCCGTACGTCAACGTCGTGCTGCACGAGACGCGGCTCGACAACGACAACGTGCTCGAGATCTTCGCCGGCTACGACCTCATCCTCGACGGCACCGACAACTTCGCCACCCGTTACCTGGTGAACGACGCGGCCGTCCTGCTCGGCAAGCCGTACGTCTGGGGCTCGATCTACCGGTTCGAGGGCCAGGTCAGCGTGTTCTGGGCCGAGCACGGGCCGAACTACCGCGACCTCTATCCCGAGCCGCCGCCGCCCGGCATGGTGCCGTCGTGCGCCGAGGGCGGCGTGCTGGGCGTGCTGTGCGCGTCCATCGGCTCGATCATGGTCACCGAGGCGATCAAGCTGATCACCGGCATCGGCGACCCGCTACTCGGCCGGCTGATGATCTACGACGCGCTCGAGATGAACTACACGACGCTGAAGATCCGCAAGGACCCCACCGCCGAGCCGATCACCGAGCTGATCGACTACGAGGCGTTCTGCGGCACGCTCAGCGACGAGGCCGCGGAGGCCGCCGCCGACGCGACGATCTCGGTGGTCAAGCTGAAGAGCTGGCTCGACGAGCGCGAGCGCGGCCAGCGCGACTTCTTCCTCGTCGACGTGCGCGAGCCGAACGAGTACGAGATCAACCGCATCCCCGGCGCGGTGCTCATCCCGAAGGGCGAGTTCCTCACCGGCGAGGCGCTGGAGAAGCTGCCGCAGGACAAGCAGGTCGTGCTGCACTGCAAGTCGGGCATGCGCTCGGCTGAGGCGCTCGCGGTCGTCAAGGGCGCCGGCCTGGCCGACGCCGTCCATGTCGGCGGCGGGGTGGCCGCCTGGGTCAATCAGATCGACCCCTCCCAGCCCTCGTACTGATCCTCGGGTTCCGTCCCCGGCTGGAGGTACCCAGCGCTGAGCGGTCAGAGCAGGTCGCGGCGCTGCATCTGGGTCCACAGCACCCAACCCGGCAGGATCGGCAGCCAGAACGACACCAGCCGGAACACCAGGACCGCCGTCACCGCCGTCGTCGCGCCGACGCCCAGGGTGCTGACGCCGGCGGTCAGGGCGGCCTCGACGGCGCCCAGGCCGCCGGGGGTCGGGACGGCCATGCCGAGCGTGTTGCCGACCAGCTGGACGACGGCCATGGCGGCGAGGTTCGCCGACCCGCCGACCGCCAGCAGGCAGGTGTAGAAGCAGAAGATCAGGCTGGCCGACTGCAGCACGATCCCGGCCAGCGCCACCAGCAGCTTGCGCGGGTTGCTGAGCACGTCGAGCAGCCGGGGCAGACCACGCTCGGCGAAGTCGCTCCATAGTGCCCGCATCCGCAGCCGCACCGGTGGGATCAGCGCCAGCACGGCCGCGGCCGCCAGCACGATCAGCACGATGATCAGCGTGTTCAGCGACGGGTCGATGTCCGGCGCGGCCGACGACCCGGACACGACGCCCAGGATGCCGATGACCGGGAACGTGATGGAGACGTTGGCGACCTGGTTGGCGGCGACGCTCGCCGCCGCCAGGGGGGCCGCGACGCCGGCCTTCGTCAGGACCCGGATGTTGATCGCGACGACGCCGACCGTGGCGGGCGCGAACAGCCGCAGGAAGCCCAGCGACACCTGCGCCCCGACGACCCGCCAGAACGGCACGTTCTCCGGCACGAAGCCGAGCAGCGCGAGCGTCGCCCCGATGTAGCTGGTGAACATCAGCACGATTGCGATGAACAGCCACCGCCAGTCGGTCTGCGCCCACAGTTGCGTCAGCGACACGTCCGACAGCTGGGTGCCGACGAGATAGACGGCGAACACCACGCCCACGCCGGTGAGCAGCGACAGCGGGCGCAGCCGCTGCAGCCGCACCGGCTCGTCGGGCTCCTGGCCGATGCTACTGACCAACCCGTCGCGCAGCTTGGTGAGCACGTCGCGGCGGCCCTTGAGGTCCAGCCGGGTCGAGCGGGCCAGCGCCACCGGCTGCAGCAGCGGGATCGCGGCGCTGACGACGTCGCGGCCGAGCACCCGGATCGCGCTCTCGATGGTGCGGTCGACGCCGACCACCAGCGCGCAGCCGACCAGGGCCTGCGCGAGGTCGGCGCGGATCGCCAGCTCCGGCGCGGCCACCTCGCCGCCGGACGGGTCGAGCAGCCAGACCTTGCCGGCCTCGGAGATGAGTATGGTCCGCCCGGAGATGCGCCGGTGCGCCACCTCGTTGCGGCGCAGCCGGCCCAGCTGCCGCCACAGGTCCTCGAGCATCGCGTCGGTGACCTGGTCGGCCGGCATCTTGGCGAGGATCGTGCCGGGCACGTGATCGTAGACGATGGCGGCGGCGTCGGACCCGATCCGCAGGACGTTGCGCAGCTTCGGCGTGCGCGCGCCGGCCCGCGAGACGGCGAGGGCCTGCAGCGTGATCTGGTTGACGGCGTTGCGCATCGTCACCATCTGGCGCGGCAGCACCTCTTCGCGCGTGCGGATCTGGTCGGCGGCGCGGACGACGATGCCGGCGCCGTCGTTGTCGCGGTCGAGCACGAGGACGCCGAGCGAGCCTTGCGTGCTCTCGGCGATGTAGCGGCGGTACTTGTCGACCGGGTCGGCCCGCAGCGACGTGACGTCGTAGCCGTTGTCGCGCAGGACGGCGGCGACCTTGTGCCCGTTGGGCGCCAGCGACGGCTGCCCGCTGACCAGCCGCACCAGCAGACCCATCGCCCGTCCGACGCCCAGCGACACCAGCAGGCCGCCGACGGTGACCTCGCCCTGGAACAGCCAGACGGCGAAACTGCCGGCGATGGCGAACGCGGCGACCTGCCGCGTGCGCGGCAGCTGCAGCCGCGACACGACGGTCATCATCGCGACCAGCAGCGTCGGCATGGCGGGCACGGCCGACCCGTCGAACCCGTCGACCACGGGGACGAAGGTGTCGTGCAGCCGCTCCGGCGCCGGCCCGGCCAGCCAGTTGGACAGCAGCGCCGCCGCGACGGAGGCCAGCGCCCCGGCGGCCAGCAGCTCGACCGTCGTGCGCATGCGGCCGCGGACCATCAGCAGGAACACCAGCACGGGCGGCAGCAACAGGCTCGCCAGCTCCGACGCCAGCGCGATGAAGTCGACCGGGCCGCTCGGCACGACGCGGTTGACGTCGGCGAGGTCGGCAGTCAGGCCGGTCAGCGTCCGCTCGGCCACGACGGCGAGCGCCGCCAGCGCCGTCATGAGGACCAGGACGAAGACCAGGCGCAGGCCGTCGATCGGGCGACGGGTACGGCGGGGCAGCGGTGGCTCCTCGACCACGATCTTCCCGGCCGGAACCCGCCGCGCGCGTGTCGCCTCGGTCGTCTCCGTCATCGCAGACCGATCGTCGCATGCGGGCGGGTCGCTCATGGCGACGACCCGCGAGTCAGAGCAGGTCGCGCCGCCGCATCTGCGTCCACAGCACCCAGCCGGGCAGGATCGGCAGCCAGAACGACACGATGCGGAAGACCAGCACCGCGGTCACCGCCGCCGAGGCCGGGACCCCGAGCGTGCTGACGCCGGCGGTCAGCGCCGCCTCGACCGCGCCCAGGCCGCCGGGGGTCGGGACGGCGGTGCCCAGCGTGTTGCCGACCAGCTGGACGACGGCGAGGCCGGCGAGGTTCACCGTCTCGCCGACCGCCAGCAGGCAGGCGTAGAAGCAGAGGATCAGGCTGGCCGTCTGGCCCAGGATGCCGCCGACCGCCATGGTCAGCTTGCGCGGGTCCGTCAGCACGTCGAGCAGCCGGGGCAGGCCGCGCTCGGCGAAGTCGCTCCACAGCTCCCGCAGCCGCGACCGCACCGGCGGAATGATCCCGACCACCGCGGCGGCCAGCAGCAGCCCGAGCACCACGATCAGTGTGCTCGACGACGGCAGCCCCGGCAGCGCCGTGTACCCGGAGATCACCGCCAGCACGGCCAGCAGCGGGAACGTGACGGCGACCTGCGCCACCTGGTTGGCCGCGACGCTCGCCGCCGCCAGCGGCGCCGCGACGCCGGACTTCGTCAGCAGGCGGATGTTCATCGCGACGTTGCCCACGGTCGTCGGCGCCATCAGCCGCAGGAAACCGATCGCCACCTGCGCGCCCACGACCCGCCAGAACGGCACCCGTTCCGGCACGAAGCCCAGCAGGCCGACCGCCATCGTGACGTAGTTGGCCAACATGAGGCCGACCGCGAGGATCAGCCACCGCCAGTCGGTGCGGTCCCACAACTCGGTGAACGACACGTCGGACAGCTGGGTGCCGACCAGGTAGACCGCGACCACCGTGCCGACGCCGGTGAGCAGCGACAACGGCCGGATCCGCTGCAGTCGGAGCGGCTCGGCCGGCGCGCCGAGGCGGTCGACCAGCCGGTCGCGCAGCTGGATCAGCACCTCGCGATGGCCCTTGACCTGCTGCCGGGTGCCCGGCGTCAGCGCGATCGGCTGCAGCAGCGGGATGGCCGCGCGGACGACGTCGGGGCCCAGCACGTCCAGCGCGGTGTCGACGACGCGGTCCGGACCGGCGACGATGCTGCTGGCGGTGAGCGCCTGGGCGAGGTCGGTGCGCATCGCGACGTCGCTGGCGGCCAGCTCGCCGCCGGAAGGGCTGAGCAGCCAGATGCGGCCGTCGTCGTCGACCATGATGGTGCGGCCGGACAGCCGCCGGTGCGCGACGTGGTTGCGGCGCAGGTCGCCGAGCTGCCGCCAGAGGTCGGTCAGCATGGCGTCGGTGACCTGGTCGCCGCTCAGGTCGCCCAGAGCGGTGCCGTGGACGTAGCCGTAGACCAGCGCGGCGGAGTCGCCGTCGATACGCAGGACGGTCCGCAGCTCCGGCGTGCGGGCGCCGGCCCGGGCGACCGCGAACGACTGCAGTGCGATGCGGTCGATGGCGTCGCGCAGCGTGACCGTCTGCCGAGGCAGCACCTCCTCACGGGTGCGCAGCCGGTCGACGGCCCGGGCGATCGTACCGGCGCCCTCGTGGTTGCGGTCCAGGACCAGCACGCTGTACCGGGCGTCGGGCGTCTCGGCGGTGAGCCGGCGGTACTCGCCGGACGGGTCGGCGCGCAGCGCCTTCAGCTGGTAGCCGGCCGCCTCCAGCGTCGTGGCGATCTTCTGCCCGCTCGGCGCCAGCGACGGCTGCCCGCCGGCGATGCGCACCAGCAGTCCGGCCGCGACGCCGATGCTGGTGGCGATGAGCAGGCCGCCGACGGTCGCGTCGCCCTGCAGCAGCTGGACGGCGTACGTGCCGGCGATGGCGAACAGTGTGACGTGCCGTAGCCGCTTCACGTCCAGCTGCGACACGACGGTGACGACGGCGACCAGCAGCGCCTGGTAGGCGGGCACCGGCGTGCCCTCGGCCCCGGCGACGTCCGGGACCAGGCTGTCCTGCAGCCGCTGCGGCGCCGGACCGGTCAGCCACTCCGACACCAGCGCCGCGGCGACGGACGCGGCGACGCCGGCGAGCAGCAGCTCGACGGTGGTCCGTATGCGGCCGCGGATCATCAGCACCGCGACCAGCACGATCGGCATGACGACGCCGGCCAGGTTCGCGGTGAAGTCGACGATGCCGACGATGCTGCCCGGCACCCGGGTGTTGAGGTCTTCGAGGTCCGCCGTGATCGAGGTCATCGTCCGCTCGGCGATGATCGACATCGCGACCAGGCCGGTCAGCACGCCGCTCACGATGAGCAGCGACAGCACGTCGGCCGGCCGTCGGGTGCGTGGAGGCAGCGGCGGCTCGTCGACCACGATCTCGTCGGCCGACGTGCTGGCTGCGTCCATGTGCTCGGTCATCGAAGCAGCATCGTCGCACGCCGGGGCGCGGCCGGCGGTCAGGCACCATGGGCGGATGGACGACGAGTACGTCGAGGCGGTGCTGAGGGTGGTCGAGCGGATCCCGCCGGGCCGGGCCATGTCGTACGGCGCCATCGCTGATGCGGTGGGCTTGGTGCTGGGCCGTGGCGGGCCGCGGCAGGTCGGCACGGTCATGTCGACGGTCGGCGGGACGGTGCCGTGGTGGCGCGTGGTGACGGCGGCAGGCCGGCCGCCGCGCGGCCACGAGGTGCGGGCGCTGACGGAGTTCGCCGCGGAGGGCACACCGTTGACGCGCGACGGTGAGCGGGTCGACCTGCGACGTGCGGCCTGGTATCCGGACTGACGGGCGCGCCCGTGCCCGTGATCATGTTCGCTGGCGGTCGCTGAGACGCCGCGAATGCACCTGATCACGACGTACCGGCGCGGGATCGCGAGCCTGTCGGACCCGCGTGGTGGGATGGGACCAGTCGTCGGGGAGCAGAGGAAGGAGCGGCAGTCGGTGAGGCGTCCCGCAGCCGTGCGTCTGGTGCGCACCGTCCGGCCCGCGGCCCCGCCGGTCCGCCTCGACGACGCCCAGCGGGCGGCTGTCGAGCACCGCGGCGGGCCGCTGCTGCTGCTGGCCGGACCGGGCACCGGGAAGACCACCACACTGGTCGAGGCGGTCGCGCACCGGGTGCAGCACGACGACCTCGACCCCGACCGCGTGCTGGTGCTGACGTTCAGCCGCCGGGCCGCCGGTGAGCTGCGCGAGCGCATCGCCCGCCGGCTTGGCCGGACCATCCGCGAGCCGCTGGCGCGCACGTTCCACTCCTACGCGTTCGGCCTCCTGCGCCGCGAGGCCATCGCGCTGGGCGAGCCGTCGCCGCGGCTGCTGGGCGGGGCCGAGCAAGACGTCCTCGTCCGCGAACTGCTGCGTGGCGACGTCGAGCAGCTGGGAGCCGACTACTGGCCCGACCACCTGCGCCCGGCGCTGCTGACCCGCGGGTTCGCCGCCGAGCTGCGCGACTTCCTCATGCGGGCGGTCGAGCGCGGCATCGGCGCAGACGAACTCGTCGAGCTGGCCGATCGGCACGGCCGTGACGACTGGCTGGCCGCCGCCCGGTTCGCGCGGCAGTACGCCGGCGTCACGGCGTTCCGCTACCCGCCCACCTATGACCAGGCCGAGCTGGTGCGGGCCGCCGCCGGGCTGCTCCGCGACGACCCCGCGCTGCTGGCCCGCGAGCGGCAGGCGCGCGCGTTCGTCGTCGTCGACGAGTACCAGGACAGCGACCCCGCCCAGGAGGAACTGCTGCGACTGCTGGCCGGCGGCGGCCGAGAGCTGCTCGTGGTCGGCGACCCCGACCAGTCCATCTACGGCTTCCGCGGCGCCGAGCCCGAGGCGATCCGCCGCTTCGCCGACCGCTTCGCCGCCGCCGACGGCTCGCCCGGCGAGGTCATGGCGCTGACGGTGTCGCGGCGGTGCGGGCCGCGGCTGCTGACGGCGTCGCGACGGGTCGCGGCGAGGCTCGGCGGGCTGAGCCGGCACCGCGAGCTCCGCCCGGCCACGCCACATGCCGAGCATGGTGCCGACCGCGCCTCCGTCCACCTACTGGCCAGCGCCAGCCAGGAGGCCGCGTTCGTCGCCGGGCGGCTGCGGGCGGCGCACCTGCTCGACGACGTGCCGTGGGACTCCATGGCGGTGCTGGTGCGCAGCGCGTCCGCCATCCCTGTGCTGCGCCGGGCGCTGGCCGGCGCCGGCGTGCCGGTGAGCGTGCGCGTCGAGGACGTCCCGCTGGTCGACCAGCCGCCGGTGCGGGCGCTGCTGACGGTGCTCGAGCTGGCCACCGGGCTGCGCGAGCTCGACGTCGAGACCGCGCTCGACCTCATCACGGGGCCGCTGGGCGGCGCCGACGCGCTGGCCGTGCGGCGGCTGCGGCAGGAGCTGCGCGCGCACGAGCTCACCGCCGGCGGCGGCCGGGCCTCCGGCGAGCTGCTGGTCGAGGCCCTCACCAGCCCCGACGAGCTGCGCTTCCTCGACGACCACGCCGTCGCACCCGCGACCCGCGTCGCCGGCCTGCTCACCGCCGCGCGCGAGGCGGCCGCCACCGACGGCGCCACCGCCGAGGACGTGCTGTGGGCGGTGTGGACGCGGTCCGGGCTGGAGGCCCGCTGGACCCGCGCCGCGCTGTCCCGCGGCCGGGCCGCACCGGCCGCCGACGCCGACCTCGACGCCGTCGTCGCCCTGTTCGACGCCGTCGCGAAGTTCGTCGACCGCATGCCCGGCGCCCGGCCCGAGGGGTTCGCCGAGCACCTGCGCGACCAGCAGCTGCCCGCCGACACCTACCGGCCGGGTGGCCCGGCCACGGCCTCCGTGAGCATCCTCACCGCGCACGCCGCCAAGGGCCTGGAGTGGGACGTCGTCGTGGTCGCGGGTGTGCAGGAGGGCGTCTGGCCCGACGTCCGCGAGCGCGGCAGCCTGCTGGGCACCGAGTCGCTGGTCGACCTCGTCGCGCACCGCGACGACTCCGCCGTCACCCGGGCCAGCGCCCGGCTGGCCGAGGAGCGCCGGCTGTTCTACGTCGCCGTCACCCGGGCCCGGCAGCGCCTCTACGTCACCGCGGTGTCCAACGAGGAGTCGCAGCCGTCGCGGTTCCTCGATGACATCGACCCGCTGCCGGCCGACGGCGCCGTCGAACGGCCCGTCCAGCCGGCGGGGCGCGGGCTCGACCTCCCCGCCGTCGTCGCGGAGCTGCGCGGTGTCGTCTGCGACCCCGCCCAGCCCGACGAGCGTCGGCGCGGCGCCGCGCACCAGCTGGCCCGGCTCGCCGCCGCCGGCGTGCCGCAGGCCGACCCCGACGAGTGGTACGGGCTGCGCCCGGTCTCGGTCACCGAGCCGCTCGGCCACCCCGACCAGCCGGTGCGGGTGTCGCCGTCGAAGGTCGAGGAGTTCAACCGGTGCGAGCTGCGCTGGCTGCTCAAGGCGTGCGGCGCCACCGATTCCGACCTGCGCCGGGCCGGCATCGGCTCGCTGCTGCACGACCTCGCCGAGCGGGCCGCCGTCGAGGGCTGGTCCGACGACAAGCTCCTCACCGAGCTGGACAACTCCTGGCCGGGCATCGACGCAGGCGAGGGCTGGGTGGCCGCGCGCGAGTACGGCCGGGTCCGCGACATGGTCCAGCGGCTGGGCCGGTGGCTGCGCGACAACCCGCGCTCCATGGTCGGCGCCGAGCTCGACTTCGACGTCCGCATCGGCGAGGCCCGGCTGGTCGGCCGGGTCGACCGCCTCGACGCCGACGGCGACGGCCGGCTGGTGGTCGTCGACTACAAGACCGGCGTCTCGGCGCCGACGACGGCCGAGGTGGCCGAGCACGCCCAGCTCGCCGCCTACCAGCTGGCGGTCGTGCACGGCGGGTTCGACGCCCACACCGACGGCGAACGGCGCAGCGGGGGAGCGAGCCTGGTCCAGCTCGGCAAGGACGCCAAGGGCCAGGCGAAGGAGCAGCTGCAAGGAGCGCTCCCCGACGACGGCGAGCCGACCTGGGCGCACGAGCTGATGGAACGCACCGCCCAGGGGATGCGGCAACCGACGTTCCGCGCCGACAAGGGCGGCTGGTGCGGGTACTGCCCGGCCCGGCCGTCCTGCCCGGTCTGGCCCGAGGGCGAGCAGGTGACGCCGTGACGACGGTGTCCATCTCGCCGACGGAGCTGGCCCGCCGCCTCGGCCAGCCCGACCCGACCCCGGAGCAGGAGGCGGCCATCGCCGCGCCGCTCGCGCCGGGCGTCGTCGTCGCCGGGGCCGGATCCGGCAAGACCGAGACCATGGCGGCGCGGGTGGTGTGGCTGGTCGCGTCCGGCCTGGTCCGGCCCGAGGACGTGCTCGGCCTGACGTTCACCCGCAAGGCCGCGCGCGAGCTGGCCGCCCGCATCCGCCGCCGGCTGGCCCAGCTGGCCGCCCGCGGGCTGGTGCCGTCCGACCTCCTCGACGGCGAGCCGACCGTCCTCACCTACGACGCCTACGCCGGGCGCATCGTCGCCGAGCACGCGCTGCGGCTGGGCCGCGAGCCCGGCGCCCGGCTCATCACCGAGGCGGTGGCCTGGCAGTACTCCCAGAGGGTGGTCTCGTCCTACGACGGCGACATGGACGCCGTCGGCTACGCGCCGTCCACCGTCGTGCAGAAGGTGCTCGACCTCCACAACGAGCTGGCCGGGCACCTGGTGACGCCGTCGCGGGTCCAGGAGTACTCGGCCGAGCTGCGGGCGCGCGTCGAGTCACTGCCCAAGGCGAAGGGCCAGCGCACCAAGGACCTGCTCTACGCCGACGTCGCGAAGGGCCTGGCGGTGCAGGATGCCCGGCTGGCGCTGCTACCGGTCGTCGAGGAGTTCCGCGCCCGCAAGCAGGCCGACGAAGTGCTCGACTTCGCCGACCAGGCCGAGGTGGCCGCCACGCTGGCCGCCCGGTTCCCCGAGGTCGGCGAGGCCGAGCGGGCCACGTACCGCGTGGTGCTGCTCGACGAGTACCAGGACACCAGCCACGCCCAGCTGGTGCTGCTGCGGTCGCTGTTCGGCCGCGGCCACCCGGTCACCGCGGTCGGCGACCCCTGCCAGTCCATCTACGGCTGGCGCGGCGCGAGCGCCGGCACGCTGACGTCGTTCCGCCGTGAGTTCCGGCCGTCCGGCGCCGACGGCGACGGCGAGGCCGCCCTGGCCCGGCTCGACTCGCTGACCACGAGCTTCCGCAACGGCGCCGAGATCCTGCAGGTCGCGAACCGGCTGTCGCAGCCGCTGCGGGCGCAGGGCCTCGACGTCCCGGAGCTGACCGCATTCCCCGGGCTGCCGCGGTCCACCGTCGTCGCATCGCTGCACCTCACCGCCGACGACGAGGCTGCCGACGTCGCGCGCCGGGCCCGGGCGTTCTGGGACGCCTCCGACGACGTCCGCACGGTCGCGGTGCTGGTCCGCAACCGCAGCCAGATACCGCGGCTGGAGTCCGCGCTGCGTGCCGTCGACCTGCCGGTCGAGGTCGTCGGCGTAGGCGGCTTGCTGGCCACGGCCGAGGTCGGCGACGTCGTGGCGACGCTGCGAGTGGTCAACGACCCGTCTCGCGGCGACGCGCTGATGCGGCTGCTCACCGGCTCGCGCTGGCGCATCGGGCCGCGCGACCTCGACGCGCTGGCCCGCTGGGCGCGGCGGCTGGGCCGGCCCGACGACGACTCCGGCGCCACGCGACGGCCGACCATGCGCGAGGCCGCCGCCGAGGGCATCGCGCTGGACGAGGTCGACGAGCTGAGCATCGTCGACGCGCTCGACGCGCTGCCGCAGGGGGGTGACTGGTTCTCCGCCGAGGGCGACCGCCGGCTACGTGCGCTCTCGGCCGAACTGCGCGAGCTGCGCACTCGCACCGGCCAGTCGCTCACCGAGCTGGTGCACGACGTCCAGCGCACCCTCGGCCTCGACATCGAACTGGCCGCCCGCCGCGGCCCCGGTGGCCGGGCCAACCTCGACCGTTTCCTCGACGTCGCGGCGGAGTTCGAGTCGCACGGCGACGCGCCGACGCTCTCGGCGTTCCTGGCCTACCTCGACGCCGCCGAGACCGCCGAGCGCGGCCTGGCGCCCGGCGAGGTCGAGGTCTCCGGCGACCGCGTCCAGGTGCTCACGGTGCACGGCGCCAAGGGCCTGGAGTGGGACGCCGTCTTCGTCACCGGGCTGGTCGACAAAGTATTCCCGTCCGGCGGCGAGAAGCAGCGGGCCTGGCTGGGCGACCCGGGCGAGCTGCCGTACGCGCTGCGCGGCGACGCCGGGTCGCTGCCGTCGCTCGACCTCGCCGGCGCTGCCGACCAGGTGGGCGTGCGCGACGCGGTCGACGCGTTCTACGGCGACGCCGCCGCGGCGGCCCGGCTCGAGGAGCGCCGGCTGGTCTACGTCGCCGTCACCCGGGCGCGGTGGCTGCTGGTCTGCTCCGGTTACTGCTGGGACGACGCCACCCGGCCGCGCGAGCTGTCGATGTTCCTGCACGAGATCAAGGTCGCCTGCGAGGAGGGTGCCGGCGAGATCGGCCTGTGGGTGCAGCCGCCCGAGGACGACGACACCAACCCGCTGGCCCAGGACGTTCGCGAGCTGCGCTGGCCGTACGACCCGCTGGGGCAGCGGCGCGCGCTGCTCGAGGACGGCGCGGCGCTGGTCCGGGCCGCGCAGGGCGTCGTCGACGGCGTGCTGTTCGACCCCGAGCAGCCGGTCACCGAGTGGGACGCCGAGGTCGAGCGGCTGCTGGCCGAGCGGGAGCGCAACTCCTCCCTGCGGCCCATCGACGTCGCGCTGCCCGAGCACTTGTCCGTGTCGCAACTGGTGGCGCTGCGCGAGAGCCCCGAGAACCTGGCCCGGGCGCTGCGCCGGCCGGTACCGCGGCCACCCGCGCCGCTGGCCCGCCGGGGCACGCTCTTCCATGCCTGGCTGGAGTCGCGCTGGGGCGCGCCGCGGCTGGTCGACGTCGACGAGCTGCCCGGGTTCGCCGACGACGGCGCCGCGCCTGACCGCGAGCTGGCCTCGCTGCAGGAAGCGTTCCTGCGCAGCGAGTGGGCCGGGCGTACCCCGGTCGAGGTCGAGGCGCCATTCGAGCTGCTGGTCGGTGGCGTGCTGCTGCGCGGCCGGGTCGACGCCGTCTTCACCACCGACCACGGCGGCATCGATGTCGTCGACTGGAAGACCGGCCGGCCGCCGGCGACGGACGAGGAGGCCGCCGCCCGCACCGTGCAGCTCGCGGCGTACCGGCTGGCTTTCGCCCGGCTCTACGGCCTGCCGCTCGACCACGTCGGCGCCGCGTTCCACCACGTGCGCCAGGACGTCACCGTCCGGCCGGCGGACCTGATGGACGAGGCTGAGCTGACGACGCTGGTGACGGCCGTGCCGGCGGCGGACTGAGCCCACGATGGTCGCCGGACCGCGCTGCCCTGCTCGGCGCCGGTCCGGCAACCATCGCGCTCCCGCCGCTCCGTCCCCGTGGAGCTCCTGCGGGAGGCACGTCCCGGCCGCGGCGCGAGAGAGACGCGGCCATGGGACCTATGTCCACCACTGTGGTGAATGCTGGGGTGGTCCTCCAGGTCACGTCGCGATCTGTGACGATCGGTGCGGTTCTGTGACGGAGCACGTGGCCGGCGCCGCGGGAGCCAGGCCGCCCAGTCCACGCCGAAGTGCGCATCATACCTGTTCGTGGGGCGTTTGGCAGTAGAAATGACTCATTGTCTCGGTCTCGGAGACAGCCCTTGATCGGCATGGCTCGCCGGGTGAGACTCCTGTCTCGTGACCCCCGCGCTGAAACCGCTGCGCCGCATCGCCGCGTACGCCGTCTGCCTCGACGTGTCGAAGCGCGTGCTGCTGATCCGGGAGTCGGTGCGGTCCGGAACGCCAGGCGTGTGGACGCTGCCGGGCGGCAGCGTGCTGCACGGCGAGCACCCGCGCGACGCCGTCGTCCGCGAGGCGGCCGCGGAGTCCGGCCTGCTGCTGCGCGCCGTCACACCCATCGACGTGCTCGCCGACACGCGGGCGCGGCCGCACCGCGAGGTCACCCTGCACACCGACCGCATCCTGTTCGAGGCCGAGGTGATCAGCGGCGAGGCGGAGCCGCTGTCGCCGATGGTCGACGACGTCCGCTGGGTCAGCCTCGACGAGGCCGCTACCCTGCAGCTGCGCCCGTTCGTCGCGCAGGTCCTCAAGCTGCCGCTGTCGACGGTCGACCTGCCGCCCGAGCAGATGCCGGAGCTGCCCGGCTTCCACATCCAGCAGGCGCCCGACGGCCGGCACACGGTGCAGCGGTTCGCCGCGTACGGCCTGGTCCGCGACCCGCGGGGGCGGATCCTGCTCACCCAGGTCGCCGACGGCTACCCCGACGCCGGCTGCTGGCATCTGCCCGGCGGCGGCACCGACTTCGGCGAGCAGCCGGCCCAGGCGCTGCTGCGCGAGCTGCACGAGGAGACCGGCCAGGCCGGCCGCATCCGCAGGCTGCTCGGCGTCGCCAGCCACCGCGATCCCGAGCAGGTCGGCCCCGAGGGCTTCGCCATCGATTGGCACGGCGTGCGGCCCTACTACGACGTCGTGGTCGACGAGCCCGCCGAGGTGGTGCTGGCCGACGTCGGCGGCTCGACCGTCGGCGCCCGCTGGTTCGACCGGGCCGACGTCGCCGCGCTGGCGCTGACCGCCGTCACGACCGAGGCGCTGCGCGCGGCCTCCTGACGCCCGCCCTCCCCGAAATGATCGAGGTGAGTGGGGTCCACCTGCTGTCGGTTCGCCGGGGTTTGCCGCGTTGGCCGGGGGTGTGCCGTTGGCCGTCCCCCTGCTGCCCATTCTCTTGGCCGCGCACGCGGTCGAAGAACGGGCAGCTATCAGGGGGACGGGGGGTGTGGCGACGGCCCGGTCCGGGTGGGCGTTGGCGGTCTTCGATAGGACGGTGGCGGGGTATCCAGGTCGCGGGGCCGCGGTGTCCACATGGTGAGATTTGCCGGCGTTTCGGGGGCCATCATGAGGTTTTCTGGAGCCTCACCACGCCTGTAATCGTGTTGAGGCTCGGGTGATCCTGGTGATGTACGCGATCCTTGATGATCATCGCAGTCCACAGGCGCCAACGGCGCACCGGACCACGCCAAGCGACCTTGAGCTGTGCCCAGACGCGCCCCGTCCCCTGATAGGTGCCCGTTCTTAGGCCGCGGAGCCGCGGGTCAAGCGGTCATCGCCGCGCGAAGCGCCAATAGTCCGCTTGAGGCGCGGTTTCGCGGCCAAGAGAATGGGCAGCAGGGGGACGGCGACGGTACGACCCCGGCGAACGACCAGTCGAGCCGACCGAGTTCACCGAGTCGAACCCTGGCCCACGGATCGGGCCGAACCGCCCTATTTCTGCGCCGGCCGATTGGTCAGGACGAGGCGCGGTCGGCGCCGTTCTCGCCGTTGCCGGGCGTCATGGCGTCGTCGAGCCAGCGGCGCAACTGGGTCTCGGTGAGCTCCGGCGCCCGGGCCAGCGCGACCGCCTCGACTGCGGCGCGGGTGGCCGGGCCGAGCCGGCGGGTGCGCTGGGCGATGAGCCGCGCCTTGGGCAGCGTGATGCGGCCCTCGTCGAGGGCGGTGAGCGTGGCCGGCAGGCCCGTCACGAGGTCGACCGCCAGCGAGACCAGCTCGGTGGCGGCGTCGAGCTCGAGGTGCAGCGTCTCGGCGATGGTGCCCGCGGTCGCCGGGCCGCCGGGCGGGTCGGTGCGGCCGGCCAGCTCGGCGATGAAGCGGGCCTGCATGGCGTCGAGGTGGGCACCCTGGCGTTGGCAGGCGGCCGTGACGCGGGGGAGGTCGCGGCGGGACAGCGCGGGCGGCTCGAACGTCTCGAGCACGGCGTTGAGCACCGTGCCGGGACCGAGGCCGGCCCAGGCCGCGCTGGGATGATCTCCGGGGCGAATCATGACCGGACTCTATCGCACGTGTGTTCGAAGAAGCGACCGAAAATCCACTATCCGGCCGGACGCAGCACCGCCAGCACCGGCCGGTGGTCGCTGCCGCCGGCCGGGTCGAGCACGCTGAAGGCCACGACGTCCCAGGCGCGGGCGTCGGCCAGAACGTGATCGATCGGCGCGCCGGCCCACGACGGCCAGCCGGCCGGCCAGGTGCCGACGGCGGCCGCGTCGCGTTCCGCGGCGGCGTCAGCGCACGACGCCGGCGACCGCAGCGCCGGATGGTCCAGCGTCGCGTTGAAGTCGCCGGCGACGATCGCGCCCTCGACGCCCTGGCACCGCCCCACCGCCCAGGCGGTATCGGAGCGCCAGCGGGCCATCGCGTCGGCAGTGGGCGGCCACGCGTGCACCGCGGTGATCGGCGGGCCGTCCGACCCCGCCGCCGACCGGACGGTGAACGAACCGAGCCCGCCGGACGGGTCCGGCTGCGGCTCGCCGTACGTCCCCAGCGACGACGCCACCAGCAGCCCCGTCGCGGAGGTGATGCCGACGTCGACCTGGTGGTGGAAGACCTGGAAGTCGCCGCCGGCCAGCGCGGCGGCCCGCTCCGTCGTCGCGGCGGAGGTCTCCGGCAGCACGACGACGTCGGCGCCGGACGTCGTCACCAGGTCCGCGACCACCTCCGGCCCGGCGCCGTCGTAGAGCGTGTTGAACACCAGCACCCGCACCTCGCCGGGCGCGTCCGCCACCGGGACGGGGTCGGACGACAGCCCGCGCGACAGCAGCACGCCGGCGGAGAGCACCGTCGCCGACGCGATCACCCCGGCCACGGCGGCCAGCGGCCAGCGCGCCCGGCGGATCGCCAGGGCCAGCACCGCGACCAGCACCGCCGCCCCGGCGCCGGCCACCGTCGCCACGCCGCGCAGCGCCACCACCTGGGCCGGGCCGTAGACACCGGACAGCCCGAGCGCCTGTGGCCACACGACGACCACCGCCACCAGCGCGGCGGCCACCGTCGACCAGGCGAGCCACGCCCGTCGGCGCCGGCTCACGCCGAGACGGCGTCCAGCGCCAGCTCGACCATCTCCGCGAACGTCCGCTCGCGCTCGTCGGCCGACGTCTCCTCGCCGGTGACGAGGTTGTCGCTCACGGTGCAGACCGCCATGGCCCGCGCGTCGAACTTCGCCGCCAGCGTGTAGAGGGCGGCCGCCTCCATCTCGACGGCCAGGACGCCGTACTGCGTCAGGCGATCCCGCAGCTCGGGGCGGTCGTGGTAGAAGACGTCGGTGCTGAAGATCTGCCCGACGTGGTACCGGGCTCCGGCCGCCTCGGCCTTCTCGACGTAGGCCCGGACCAGCGAGAAGTCCGCCGTCGGGGCGTAGTGGAAGCCCTCGAAGCGCAGTGCGTTCATGGACGAGTCGGTGGCCGCGGAGATCCCGACGACGAGGTCGCGGATGGCGACGTCGGCCAGCAGCCCGCCGCACGACCCGACCCGGACCAGCGTCTTCGCGCCGTACTCGGCGAGCAGCTCGTGCACGTAGATGGAGATGGACGGCTGGCCCATGCCGGTGCCCTGCACCGAGATGCGCTCGCCCCGGTACGTGCCGGTGAAGCCGAGCATGTTGCGCACCTGCGAGTAGCAGGTGACGTCGTCGAGGTACGTCTTGGCGATCCACTCGGCGCGCAGTGGGTCGCCCGGCAGCAGGACGGTCTCGGCGATCTCGCCGGACGCGGCGGCAATGTGGGTGCTCACGAGTGCAAACGGTATCCGGCGTAGGGTCGTGGGTCGTGCACGAGGCCTACGTCTTGCCCGGACCCCTCGCTCTGTCGCGCTCCACCGTCGACCGCGCCGCCGACCGCCGCGCCGACGCCGCCTGGGTGGACTCCCTGTGGGCCGACGGCGCCACGCGGGTGCTCCTGGTCGGCGACGGCATGGTGCCGGTCGACGGCGACGCGCTACGGTTCGTCGCGCCGACCGACGCTCCGGACGGCGACCGTTTCCTGCTCGGCCTCGACGACGGCGTCGCCTTCGTCGCCGTCCGCCTCGAGGGGAAGCCGGACGGCGGCGCGACGCTGCGCGAGGTGGGCGCAGTGCTGGGCGACCGCGACGCCGGCCTGGCCGTGCACGCGATCGCGCTGGCCAACTGGCACGCCAACCACCGGTTCTGCCCGCGCTGTGGCGGCCGCACCCGGCCGGAGTCGGGCGGGCACATGCGGGTGTGCGAGGTGGACGGGTCGCAGCACTTCCCGCGCACCGACCCCGCCGTCATCGTCCTGGTGGTCGACGAGCGGGAGCGCTGCCTGCTGGGCAGGTCGGCGGCCTGGCCGGGGCGCCGGTTCTCGACGCTGGCCGGCTTCGTCGAGCCGGGGGAGACGCCGGAGCACGCCGTGGTCCGCGAGCTGTACGAGGAGGTCGGCGTGCGGGTGACGTCGTGCCGTTATGCGGGCGCGCAGCCGTGGCCGTTCCCGTCCAGCCTGATGCTCGGCTTCTACGCGACGGCGGCCGGCGACGATCCGGTGCCTGACGGCGACGAGATCGCCGAGGCGCGCTGGTTCAGCCGTGACGAGCTGGCGGCGGCGATGGGGCGCGGCGACGTGCTCCCGCCGAGCGGAATCTCGATCGCCCGGAAGCTGATCGAGGGCTGGTACGGCGGGCCGCTGCCAATCGACGTCAGCCGGCGGTAGCGGTCAGCTTCTCCTTGACCTGCGACGGGCTCGGGTTGGTCAGCGAGCTGCCGTCGGCGAACACCAGCGTCGGCACCACGGCGTTGCCGCCGTTGAGGCTCATGACGAGGTGGGCGGACTTCGGGTCGGCCTCGATATCGATCTCGTCGAACGTGATGCCCTCGCGGTTCAGTGCGGACTTGAGCCGACGGCAGTAGCCGCACCAGGTAGTGCTGTACATGGTGAACCGCGACATCGACTCTCCCGCTTCTCGACGTTGTTTGCCGTGACAGCTATCCCAACACGAACGTCCGCCCGGATTGTTCCGTGGCGCCTCGCATCCTGTCGGTGCCGGCTGCGAGGATGGGGCGATGCGCGCACCCGACGTCCTGGCCGGCCTCGATCCGGAGCAGCGAGCGGTCGCCACCGCGCTCAGCGGGCCGGTCTGCGTCATCGCCGGCGCCGGCACCGGCAAGACCCGCGCCATCACCCACCGCATCGCGCACGGCGTGCACACCGGCGCCTTCGACCCGCGCCGCACGCTCGCCGTCACGTTCACCACCAGGGCGGCGGGCGAGATGCGCGGCCGGCTGCGCGCGCTCGGCGCCGAGGGGGTCCAGGCCCGCACGTTCCACTCCGCGGCGCTGCGCCAGGCCCGGTACTTCTGGCCGCAGATCACCGGGTCCGACCTGCCCGAGATCAGCCAGAGCAAGCTGCCCATCGTCGGCTCGGCCGCGTCGCGCTGCCGGGTCCCCACCGACCGCACGGTGCTGCGCGACCTCGCGTCCGAGATCGAGTGGGCCAAGGTCAGCAACGTCCTGCCCGAGGCGTACGTCACGGCGGCCGAGGCGGCGCATCGCGAGGTCGGCGGCGTCGACCCCGACTCCGTCGCCCGCGTCTACGCCGCGTACGAGGACCTCAAGACCGACCGCAACGTCCTCGACATGGAGGACATCCTGCTCGCCGCGGTGGGGCTGCTGTCCGGGCACCCGGGTGTCGCCGAGGCGGTCCGGTCGCAGTACCACCACTTCGTGGTCGACGAGTACCAGGACGTCTCGCCGGTCCAGCAGAAGCTGCTCGACCTCTGGATGGGCGAGCGCACCGATGTCTGCGTGGTCGGCGACCCCGCGCAGACCATCTACTCCTTCGCCGGCGCCCAGCCCGACTACCTCGTCCGGTTCCCGCAGCGCTTCCCCGGCGCCATCGTCGTGCGGCTGTTCCGCGACTACCGCTCCACGCCCGAGGTCGTCGGCGTCGCCAACGGCGTGCTGCGCGCGGCTCGCGACTCCCACCAGGGCGTCGTCCTCGAGGCGCAGCGCCCGCCCGGCCCGAAGCCGGTCTTCGTCGAGCACGCCGACGAGCTCGCCGAGGCCGCGTGGGTGGCCGACCAGATCGCCAAGCTGGTCGCCAACGGCACGCCGCAGCGCGAGATCGCCGTGCTGTTCCGGGTCAACGCGCAGTCCGAGGCCTACGAGCAGGCGCTGGCCGACGCCGGCGTCGCCTACATCGTCCGCGGCGCCGAGCGGTTCTTCGACCGCGGCGAGGTGCGCCAGGCGGCCATGCTGCTGCGCGCCGCGGTCCGCACGGCCGACGGCGCTCCCGACGCCCCCGACGCCGCCGCGGCCACGTCCGCCGTCCTCAGCGCCGCCGGCTGGACGCCCACGCCGCCGGCCGGTGGCGGTGCCGCCCGCGAGCGCTGGGAGTCGCTGGCGGCGCTGGTGTCGCTGGCCGAGGAGGTCGTCGCGGCCAAGCCGGGCGCGGGGCTGGCAGACGTCGTCGACGAGCTCGAGGCGCGCGCCACCGCCCAGCACGCCCCGGTCGCCGACGGCGTCACGCTCGCGTCGCTGCACTCCGCCAAGGGCCTGGAGTGGGACGCCGTCTTCGTCGTCGGCTGCCACGAGGGCACCCTGCCGCTGAGCTACGCCGAGACGCCCGCGCAGATCGAGGAGGAGCGCCGGCTCCTCTACGTCGGCATCACCCGCGCCCGCGAGCACCTGTCGGTGTCGTGGTCGCTGGCCCGCCAGCCCGGCGGCCGCGGCAACCGCCGGCCCAGCCGGTTCCTCGACGGCGTCCGTCCCGGCGGCGGCGCCCGCAGCGACCACCGGGCCGAGCGCGGGCCGGGCGGCAAGGGCCGCCGGTCGGGGGCGCCGGCCCGCTGCCGGGTCTGCGGCGCGCCGCTGGTCGACGCCGTCGACCGCAAGCTCGGCCGGTGCGGCAGCTGCCCGTCGTCGATGGACGACGCGCTGTTCGAGACGCTGCGCGCGTGGCGGCTGGAGCGGTCGCAGGAGCAGAAGGTGCCGGCCTACGTCGTGTTCACCGACGCCACGCTCATCGCCATCGCCGAGACCACGCCGGTGAACGAGACCCAGCTTTCGGCCATCCCCGGGGTCGGCCGTACGAAGCTCGACCGCTACGGCGCCGAGGTTCTGGAGCTGTGCCGAGAAGTCGCCGAAAAATCACCGTAAAAATAGGTTGCCCCTTACACCGGGCCGGGAATAGCATGTCCGAGCACCTTGCAATGCAGGGTGCCCACGATCCGGAGAGACCGGCTCGGGATTGACGCCGAAAGGAGGGACGCCCTGATGAAGATCACGACTCTGAACCCGTCTGTGTGCGGTGTCGGCTTCGCGTATGAGCGCGCCCTCGGTGGTGTCTCCCTGAGCACTCGGGTGCGTTCCGTCGCGCCCGTCACCGCCCCGATGACGGGTGAAGTGCGTCCGCAGGCAGGCGATGCCCAGACGGCGCACCTCGTCGATGGGGTCAAGAGCGGCGTGCGCGTCCGCACCTGGGGTCCACCGGTCTAGCCATGAGAAGACCGGCGCCTTCCAGGCCGCGGACCCCACACCGGGATCCGCGGCCTTTTTGTTTGCCCGAACCGACACGAGGAAGGGAGGTGACCGAACTCATGATGCTGACCAGCGTTCTCGACCGGGCCGTAGCGGCCGACGAGTCCATTCCCTGCCGGAAGGACCCGGAGCTGTGGTTCGCCGAGTCGCCGGCTGACGTCGAACACGCCAAGCAGCTCTGCCAGGAGTGCCCGGTGCGGGCGCAGTGCCTCGCCGGTGCGATGGACCGGGCCGAGCCCTGGGGCGTGTGGGGCGGAGAGCTCTTCGTCTCCGGAGTCATCGTGGCGCGCAAGCGTCCGCGTGGCCGCCCCAGGAAGAACGAGATCGCGGCGTAGTGGGACCAGCACTCCGCGGCGATGTGACTTCTGCAAGACCAACGGCAGCTGCCGACGACCGATGACCCCGATGGACGGACCGACATGACGACCGAGCTCTGGGCCGAGACGGCCACCCCAGATCTTCCGAAGACCACTTCCACCACCGTGAACCGAGACTTCAGGAGCACTGAGATGCATCTCATGAACGAAGCCCTCGCGCGTGCGCACTGTACGGAGCAGCGCGAACGGGCGATGGAGGAACAGCGAGTACGACGCGTGCTGGCGATCCGCCGGATGGACCGGCGGGCCGCCCGGGCGGCGCAGCGAGCCAGGAACCTGGCCGCCGCGGCGGTCGCCCTGCGCAGCAGTGCCTACTGATCGGGTTGAGGCCGTGTCTGTCCGATGACAGGCTGAGGCTTCGTGAGCGCCGGTCGTGAACGCGCCGTCCAAGCAGTTGCCGGGTCCCGCCGCAAGCCGACCCCGAGGTCCCAGGCGGCGGCAAGTCCCACAGCGGAGATAGAGATACTGAGCGACCCCGCGCTGTCCGGGATCGTCGACCTCGTGGCCTGGCTCGAGGACGACGACGGACGGCGCGGGGTCGTCGTCCTGCTCACCGCCGACCATGGCTTCGAGGGCCCCGACCCCGCGTGCACGGGTGGTTGGGACCAGTCGTTGCGATCGACCGGCGTCGGGTTCGACGATGTCGGGCCGGGGCTCGCGTACCTCGGTGCAGTGGGTGGGGGAATCCGACGATGACGACTACGGGGGAGATCCGCGTGTCCGAAGCGGTGGCGTGCGCACTCTGTGGAACGACCACGGACGACGTGCCGCTGACGTGGGTCAGCAGCGTGGAGCGGGGCCGGACGGTGTACTACTGCGACCGTTGCGCCCGCGACAACCTGCGCTCCATCGAGGCCCGGCTCGACGCCTCCTGGTGGTGACCGGGCGGACTCCCTTGATCATCAACCTTTGAGTCGTCAGGGCAGCTCAAAGGGTTGATGATCATGGGTGGCCGCTCGACCGCGCGGCGCAGCACCCGGACGGCGCCGTCGGGGTCGGGGAGTCGCCCCAGACGCCCGAGCCGCACGACCGGCAGGTCGCCGCCGAGCGCGAACGTGCCGCTCGGGGCGGCGCTGAGGGTGGTGCTCGACATGGGCGCTCCGGGGTCGAGGGTCAGGACCTGAAGCCGGGCAGCCACCGTTCCAGCTCGGCGGAGAAGGGCGCCTCGCAGTCCAGCTGCGACAGCACGCCGATGCCGCCGATCCAGACCCGGTGGATGAGCAGGTACGACGGTGGCAGGTTCAGCTTCAGCCCGATGGAGTAGCCGGGCCGGCGGGGGTCGTTGATGCGGGCGAACTGCTCGCGCATCCACGGCCGGTTGAAGTGGAACCGCTCGACCCGGGCCGGTTCGAGGAACGGCGCGAGGTAGTCGTAGAGGTCCTCGGGGTCGAGGTCGATGTGCGCCTTGACGAAGCCCTCCTCGCGCAGGCCGTCGAGCATCTCGTCGGCCTCGCCGGCCAGCGCGCGGCGCATGAGCTGCCCGATGGACGGCGGCAGCCCCTCCGGCAGCCGCGCGACGGCGCCGTAGTCGAGGACGCCGAGCCGGCCGTCGGCGGTGATGCGGTAGTTGCCCGGATGCGGGTCGGCGTGCAGCAGGCCGGCGCGGGTCGGCCCGGAGAACAGGAACCGGACGTACAGCAGCCCGGCCTGGTCGCGCTCCTCCTTGGTGCCGTCGGCGATGACATTGGACAAAGGCCGGCCGTCGAGCCACTCGGACACCAGCACGTGCTCGGCGCCCTCGACCAGCTTGGGCACGGCGAACTCGGGATCGCCGTCGTAGGCGAGCGCGAACCCGTCCTGCGCGTCGGCCTCCATGCGGTAGTCGAGCTCCTCGACCATGCGGTCGTGCAACTCCTCGACCAGCGCCTTGGCGTCCATGCCGGGTACCAGCGCGCCGACGGAGCGGCCGAGCCGCGCGACCTGGCGCAGGTCGGAGCGCAGCGCGTCGCCGGCGCCGGGGTACTGGATCTTGACGGCGACCGTGCGGCCGTCGTGCCAGACCGCCTTGTGCACCTGGCCGATGGACGCCGACGCGGCCGGCCTGTCGTCGAAGGACCGGAACCGGTCGCGCCAGTCGCGTCCGAGGTCGGCGGCGAGCACGCCGTGGACCGTCGCGGCCTTCATCGGCGGGGCGGACTCCTGCAGCTTGGTGAGCGTGGCGCGGTACGGCGCGGCAAGCTCCTCCGGGATTCCGGCCTCGAGTACGGACAGCGTCTGCCCGAACTTCATCGCGCCGCCCTTGAGCTCGCCGAGCACCCGGAAGATGTGCTCGGCGGTGCGCAGCTGCACGTCGGCGCTGACCGACTCGGACGACGCGCCGCCCAGCCGCTTGCCCAGGCCAAGCGTGGCCCGCCCGGCCAGGCCCAGAGGCAGCGACGCGAGCTTGAAGGCGCGGTTGACGGCATTGCGTGGCAGATCGCTCACGTCTCCCATTGTGCCGTCTCGTCATCGCGGGCCGCCCAACCGCACCCACAGCGCGGATGACGGGTCCAGCTCCGCCGCCGCGGCAGCCCGGACGGCAGCGTCACCTCGATGGTGCCGTCAACCGCGGCCGGGGTGTAACCGTCCAGGTGAGCGAGCACCTGCGTGGCGGCCAGCCCTGCGACGACGGCGGCCAGCGCGCCGTCGCAGGCCGGTTCCGGTGGGGGCCGGCGCAGCGCCTGATCGAGCACCAGCGGCCAGTGCGGGTCGCGCGCGGTGCGGTGCAGATCGTGGCAACGCAGGCACGACGACCGGCCCGGCAGCACCAGTGGCCCGATGACGCCGGTCACCTCGACGACCTGGGCGAACAGGTGCGGGATGCCCTGACGGATCAGGTCGGCGGCCTCCTCGCGGCCGGTGACACCGGTCGGCGCGAGCACGGCGAGGCTCGGCCCGGCCGGACGCTGGCCCGCGGTGGTGTCGCGCCCGGCGTCGGCGCGGAGCAGCGGGTCGAGCGACCGCCGCCGGGGCGTGCCGACGGCGTCGGGCGGGTAACCGCCGGGGCCGACGTCGCCGGGGCGGACCGGCTCGCCGTCGAGGACGGCGACCGTGCCGACGCCGGCCGCGGCCAGCAGCCGGGCGATCTGGGCGCCGACCCGGCCTGCGCCGTGGACGTCGACGCGCATCCGGCCGCGGCGGGCCAGCGCGTCGTCGCCGCCGTCGGGTGCACGGGCCAGCAGGCCGGCGCTGGAGCGGTCCGGCTGCCGCCGCGGGTCGGCCGGGCCGAGCCGGTCGCCGTCGACCACCGCGCCGGCCGCCAGCAGCAGCTCGGTGAGGTGGTCGGCGGCGGACCGGCCCAGACCCAGCTCGGCCGCCAGTTCCCGCAGCGCCGCGAGGTCGGCCGCGCCGGTCATCGCCTCGACGACGGCCCGCTCGGGCCGGCTCAGCCCGCCCACGACCAGCGCCAGCCCCGGCGTCGCGCCCACCTGCAGGGTGGACTCGTCACGCCAGGTACGGCTCAGCGCGGGATGGAGGATCGGACGCACAACGGCATCCTGCCTCGTCCGGCGCCGCCGTGCGTTCCGCTGTCCACAGGCCCCGCGGCTCGGGCGTCAGCGCCCGGGAGTCGGCCTCAGACGCGGCCGAGGATCCGGTTCAGATTGGTGGAACAGACCGGGCAGGTGGCCTTCGCCATCCGGGTGCCCTTGTCGTTGACGACGATGTCGCCGGTCGCCTCGCGCTTCTCCTTGCACTTCACGCAGTAGAACTCGCCCGTGTACGTCTCAGCCATTCGTGGCCTCCCTTTCCTCGTTGCAGGAGTGGAAGCAGCAGGTCAGCCGCGTCCCCCGTGTGGTTGAGCCGACACACTACGCCAGCGAGCGGATCCTTCGAGGCAGAAATGACGAGCGGGAATGTGCGCTCGGCGGGATCTCAGTTCCGTTGACGGGCGCGCGCCTTCCCCGGACGCGCGGAGGTGTCATCGTTTTCCGAGATCCCACCGAGCGGGATCGGGCGGCCCGTGCGAAGTGTGGTGTGCAAGGGATTCGAGCCGCCGGACATGACAGTGAACGTACGGCGATCGCCGGGTGGCGGCAACGGGAACGGCGGGGGATCATCCCAAGGCTGTGGATAACCCTGTGGACGACCTGTGCAGGACCCCGGGGGTCCTTGTGGACCACCGGTGTGCAGCGTGTTGACAACCTGGCACCGATGTAACGGCGGGCGCCCTGACCAGCGCTGATGCAATCCACCACATGTGCACGAAGAAAGTGTGGCCGGCGTCGCGTCCACGTAGCCGATCGAGCCGGGCATTGGCGCCGTAGGCCGCATTCCCGGCCAGTTATCCACATTGCATCCAAGCATTCCCCAGCGGATGGGTTTACGGTGCAACCATGGAGGCACCGGACGTCGAGATACGGCGCTCGCTGCGCCGCCGACGCACCGTCACGGCGTTCCGCGAGAACGGCCGCATCGTCGTGTGCCTCCCGTCGCGGCTCAGCAAGGCCGAGGAACGCCGGTGGGTCCAGGTCATGCTCGACCGGCTGGCGGCCCAGGAGAAGCGCCGGCGGCCCAGCGACGAAGGACTGCTCGCCCGGGCCGGTGAGCTGTCGCGCAAGTATCTTGGCGGCCGCGCCATGCCCAGCAGCGTGCGCTGGAGCTCGACCCAGCGGGCCCGCTGGGGCTCGTGCACGCCGACCGACGGGTCGATCCGCCTGTCCAGCCGCCTGCAGGGGCTGCCCACATGGGTGATCGACTACGTGCTGGTGCACGAGCTGGCGCACCTGCTGGTCAACGACCACGGCCCGGAGTTCTGGGCGCTGGTCGGGAAGTACCCGCGGGCCGAGCGGGCGCGCGGCTTCCTCGACGGTTACAGCCACGCGGCCGGCGCGGTACCCGCTGACCCGGACGGCGAGGGCGACGAGGACGACGTCACCTGACTCGGTGCCCGATTCGGGTGGATTCGCCGGTGAACGTGGGTAACGTCTGGCGGTGACATCGACGCAGGCGTTCGGGGGCATCCCCGCGGGCACCATCACCTGGGACGGGTTGCTGACCGGCGCGCTCGCCGTCCCGGCCACGTTCCTCGCCGCGCTGCTGGTGTTCTGGCTGCAGTCCCGCCACGGTGCGCGGCAGGGCCTCGTCGAGGCGGTCGAGTCGCTGCGTGAGCTGGTGATGCGGGTGGCGTCCGCGCCGGCCCCGGCGGACGGCCCCTGGGTGCCGGGCGGGGCACGGCGGCTGACGGAGGACGACGCACGGCTGTTCGTCGAGCTCGGTGAGCGGATCGCCCGAGTGCGCTCGCGGTGCGGCCGGCGCGACCGTGCGCTGGCCGCGGGGCTGCGCGACGCGCACCTGAGCGTGATAGCGGCCGTCGTCACCGGCGAGACCGCCGAGGCCGCCGCCGTCTGGCGGTTCCTCGACGCCTGGCTGGACTCGCGGGGCGGCGTGCGCAGCGGCCGGATCACCATCGAGGCGCTCCGGCCCGGCCGTGGCACGGCGGGCGAGCGTGTGCCCGCGCGGTCCTGACCTCGGATGTCATCGGGCCTTCCTCGGGACCCGGGCGGCGGCGTCAGAGTGCGGCCCGGGCGGCCGCGATCAGCCCCACCACTCCGCCACCGAGCGGGGCCGGGAGGTCGTCGTAGCCGAACCAGCCGAGGTCGTGCGACTCGTCGCTGACCGCGGCGACCGCACCGGCCGGCGCCAGCGCGAGGTACTGGACGTCCAGGTGCTCCTCGGCCACGCCCGGCCGGCACGGTGCCGGATGACGGTCCAGCTTGATCGGCCACCCGCCGGCGCCGAGCGTCAGCCCGGCGATTCCGCTCTCCTCGGTGGCCTCGCGCAGCGCCGTCGCCGCGAGCGAGCCGTCGCCGTCCTCGCAGTGCCCGCCCGCCTGCAGCCAGAGGTTCGTCCGCCCGTGCAGGAGCAGCAGCACCCGCTCGCCGGCGGGATCGACGATCAGCGCGCTGCCGGTCAGGTGCGCCGGGACGCAGTCACGTCGCATCGCCCGCGGGTGGGCGCTCAACACGTCGAGGTAGTCGCGCCGCAGCCGGTCCTGCTCCGGTGACGGCGCGGCCCATCCCGACAGCACGGCGACGGCGTCGGCGTGCAGCGGGTCGGCCGGCATCAGGAGGGGCTGCCGCCGTTCTCGTCCTCCGGCGGCGCCGGGGTGTCGTCGAGCCCGGACATGTCGAAGTCGTCCTGGGCGAGGAACGCCGCCGGGTCGGCGAGATCGTCGGCCGACGGCATGAGGTCGGGGTGCGCCCAGACGGCGTCGCGGCCGTCGGCGCCGCGGGCCTCGCGGACAGCGGCCCAGAACGCGGCCGCCTCGCGCAGCTTGCGCGGCCGCAGCTGCAGCCCGACCAGCGTCGCGAAGGTCTGCTCGGCCGGTCCGCCGGACGCGCGGCGGCGGCGGACGGTCTCGCGCAGCGCCGCCGCCGACGGCAGCCGCTCGGCCGTCGCCTGTGTGACGACGTCGTCGACCCAGCCCTCGACCAGGGCCAGCGCCAGTTCGAGGCGGTCGAGCGCGGCCTGCTGCTCCGGCGTCGTCGGCACGTCGAACAGCCCGCCCTCGAGCGCCTCCTGCAGCGCCTCGGGCCGCTGCGGGTCGATCTCGCGCATCTTCTCCTCGATGGCGCTGGTGTCGACGCTCACGTTGCGGGCGTACTCCTCGACCAGCGCGACGATGTGCGCCCGCAGCCACGGCGCGTGGCCGTACAGCCGGACGTAGGCGGCCTCGCGCAGCGCGAGGTAGAGCGTGACGTCGCGCGCCTCGACCCCGAGGCCTTCGCCGAAGGCGCGGACGTTGGCCGGCAGCAGCGCGGGGTGCCCGGCGGCCAGCGGGACGCCGATGTCGGCCGAGCCGACCACCTCGCCGGCCAGCTTGCCGATGCTCTGGCCGACCTGCGCGCCCCACATGGAGACGCCGACCTGCTGCATCATGCCGACCAGCGGTCCGGCGGCCTGCGCGACCTCGGGCGGCAACGACTTGCTCATGGCCTCGGAGACCCGGGCGGCCAGCGGCTCGACGAGGTCCTTCCAGGCGGCGTGGGTGCCCTCGACCCACTCGGCCCGGCTCCAGGTGCGTGGCGAGCCGCCGGTGGACGGGAACGTGGTGGCGTCGTTGAGCCAGGTGTCGGCCAGCCGGAACGCGTCGTCGACCTCGCGGCGGTCGGTGCCGCTGACCGAGCGGTCGCCGGCGGCCGAGACGACCTCGCGGGCGGCCTGGTTGGCGAGGTTCCAGTTCACCGGCCCGCCGGACCAGGAGAACATCTGGCCGAGCTGCTGGAACATGGCGCCGAGGTCGGGGCTGCCGCCGGGGCCGCCCGGACCACCCGCGCCGAACCTGCCGAACAGCCCGCCGAACGGATCGTTCGGACCGGAGCCGCCGGACTCACCCGAGCCGGAACCGGACTTCTCGGGCCGGTTGTCGTCCGGGTCGTCGGCGGAACGGAAACCGAAGGGGACATCATTCATGGCAGCGCCTCGGGCAGGATGGGAAGCGTTCGGGAGCGCCTCATGCGTTCCACGGTAGTCGTTGAAGGGGATTTCGTGGGCAGACAGTCGGGCCGGGTTCGCGCTGGGCGCAACGGTGGCGACGGGCTGGTGATCGCGGTCACCGGCGCGTCCTCCGGCGTCGGCCGCCTGCTGGCCGCACGGCTGGCCGCCGGCGACGACGTCGCCGAGGTGGTGGGCCTCGACGACGCCCGCGGCGACGTCGACGGCGTCACCTGGCGCGTGATCGATCTCACCGATCCCGCCATCGTCACCAGGCTGGCCGGCGTCGACGCCGTCGTGCACGCGGCCGTCGACATCGGCATCACCGACGATCCCGCCGTCCGCTCGCACCGCAACGTGCGCGGCACGCAGACCATCCTGACGGCGTCCGCGGCGGCCGGCGTCAAGCACGTCGCCGTCCTCACCAGCGCGATGGTCTACGGCGCCCAGCCCGACAACCCGGTCCCGCTCGACGAGGACGCCCCGCTGCGCGCGGAGCCCGACGGCTCGATCATCAGCGACCTGCTGGAGATCGAAGACCTCAGCGCCCGGGCGCCGCGGTCGCACCCGGCGATGTCGGTGACTGTGGTCCGCCCCGCCGCCGTGGTCGGCCCGGGCGTCGACACCGTCCTGACCCGCCATTTCGAGGCGCCGCGACTGCTGGTCGTGCGCGGCAGCGAGCCGGCCTGGCAGTTCTGCCACGTCGACGACCTCGCGTCGGCGCTGGAGTACGTCGTCCTGCACGACGTCGCCGGGCCGGTCGCCGTCGGCAGCGAGGGCCACCTCGACCAGGCGATCGTCGAGGAACTGTCCGGCCGCAGCCGCATCGAGCTGCCGGCGTCGTTCGCGTTCGGCACGGCGCAGCGGCTGCACCGCCTCGGCGTCACCCCCGCGCCGGCCAGCGAGCTGCACTACGTCACCCGGCCGTGGGTCGTGGCCGGCGAGCGGCTTCGCAAGGCCGGCTGGCACCCCCAGTACGACAACGCCGAGGCGCTCCGGGCGCTCATGGAGGAGGTCGGCGGCCGGCACGCGCTGGCGTCGCGGCGCATCGGCAAGCGCGACGCGGCGACGGCGGCCACCATCGGCGCCGCCGGTGCCACCGTCGCGATCCTCGGGACGGCGGTCGTGGTCCGCAAAGCGCGTCGCCGAAAGAGGACTTGAGCGGTGGCACGCCCCACGGCCAGGGCCCGCCGAGAAATAGAGTGCTGAGACATGGACGTCATCCGGCTGCTCGACGTGCGGCCCGACCCGCTCTCCGTCGACGAGGTGCTGGCCGCGGTGTCCGACCGCGGCGCCGGCGGCACGGTCGTGTTCGTCGGGACGGTCCGCGAGGCCGACGGCGGCCGCGGCGTCACCGGGCTCGACTACGAGGCGCACCCGACGGTGGCTGAGGTGCTGCGGACTGTCGCCGAGAAGGTCACCGCCGGCACGCCGCTGCGCGCGCTGGCCGCCGTCCACCGCGTCGGCCACCTCGAGATCGGCGACGTCGCCGTCGTCGTGGCTGCCGCCGCCGACCACCGCCAGGAGGCGTTCGCCGCCTGCCGTCAGCTGATCGACGACCTCAAGCGCGAGGTCCCGATCTGGAAGCACCAGCGCTTCGACGACGGCGGCGAGGAATGGGTCGGCTCGCCCTGAGATCGGGTGAAACGCGCACCGGTCCTCATCGCGTCTTCTGAGTGAGGACGACGAACGGAGGCTGGCAGTGGCCGGCGACGCGGAAGGCTTCACCGACTTCGCCACGTCGTGCAGCGGGCGGCTGTTCCGGACGGCCTGGCTGCTGACGGGCGACTGGCACCTGGCAGAGGATCTCGTGCAAGAGACCCTCGGCAAGGTCTACCGCGCGTGGACCAAGCGCAGCCGGCCCGACGACCCCGCCGCGTACGCCCGCACGACGCTGGTGCGCACGTTCGTCTCGCACCGCCGGAGGCGCGGGTCGGCAGAGCGGCCCACCGACTCGGTGCCGGACACACCGGGCGGCGAGACGGACGTCGCGCTGCGGGTCACGCTGCTCGGCGCGCTGGGCCGGCTGGACGCGAAGGACCGGGCGGTGCTGGTGCTGCGCTACTGGGAGGACCGCAGCGTCGAGGAGACCGCCGCCGAGCTGGGCCTGTCGGCCGGCGCGGTGCGGTCCCGCAGTTTCCGTGCGCTCGACCGGCTGCGCGCCGTCCTCGGGACCGACGCCGACGATCCGACCAGGAGCGGAGTGGCACGATGACCATCGAAGAGGAGCTCGAGCTGGCATTGCGGGCCGAGGCGGCCCGGATCGACCCGCCGGTCGCGGAACTCGTCAGCGGCGGCGTCACGCGTGGGCGCGAGCTGCGGCGGCTGCGCCGGGCGCGGCTGGCGGTCGGCGGTGCCGCGCTGGCCCTCGTCGCCGGTGCCGGCTCGGTGCTCGCCGTCCCCTTCGTCGGTGGCGACGGCGACAGCGGCCCCGTCGCGGACGACGGCCGAGCCGGCAGCGAGACCGTCGCCGCGCCGCCGCAGGCCGATCCCGTCGCCGAGATCGATCCGGACGCCGTCCTCGACGCCGTCGTGGCGCTGCTGCCGCCTGGCGAGATCACCGACGTCACCGCCGACGCACTGGACCCGACGTCGGCCTGGTTCGACTTCGTGTACGACGACGGCGACGGCGCCGGCTGGATCAGCGGGTCGGTCGCCGTCGCGGCGGTCGCGGAGCCGCCGGTGTGCCCGGTCATCGTCAACGGCGGCACCTGTGAGGTGCGGACCCTCGACGACGGCACCACGCTCGTGCTCGAGGCGGGTCCGTACTATCCGCAGCCCGACCGTGAACCTCACCGGCTCCAGTGGCGTGCGACCGCCGTCGCCCCGAGCGGGCTGTCGGTGCATGTCGGCGAGATGAACACGCCCACCGAGAAGCAGTCCGAGCCGACCCGGTCCGAGCCGCCGTTCTCGCTGGAGCAGCTCGCCGCGGTCGTCACCGACGACGTCTGGTCCGAGCTCACGGCGGGCGTGTCCCCGCCACCGGCGCCGGAGGACCCGGGTGACGAGATCACCGACGAGGCGCGGGCGCTGGCCGAGAACCTCGGCCCCGGCTGGACACCCAGCGGCATGGACGCGGCCGACCCGGGCCCGGACGTCACCGCCGGCCTGCCCGACGGTGTCGAGGCGGGCGCGGCGATGATCATGGAGATCGGCGCCGAGCTGAGCGTGGCTCAGCACTGCGACCCCATGGAGGAGAAGGGCCGCATCACGCAGCCCTGCACCACGACGACCGCGCCGGGCGGCGAGACCGTGCACGTCCAGTGGGCCACGACCACGCTCGACGGCCCGTACGCGCGAGGCGGCTACAGTGCGGAGGTGTGGGTGATCGCCGGGACCGACGAACGGAAGTTCCGGGTGAGCCTCTTGGTAGGCGACTCCGCGGACGCCACGACGCCGGAGCGCCGCGACGCCATGGCCGCCTGGCTTGAGGAGCAGGTCGACGATCTCGCCCGCGCCGCCACGGCCGCCCTCCCGGGAGAGCAGGGCTGACCACGTACTCTTACGGTGTCCGTGCCCGTTCACCGTGAGGACCGACCACACCGATGACCCGCCGATCCGCGACGCTCGCCGTCGCCGGTGCCCTGATCGTCGCGCTCGTCGCGGTCGCGTCCTTGTTCCACCTGCCGTACGTCGTGTACTCGCCCGGCCCGGTCGAGGACACGCTGGGGGAGTGGAACGGCCAGGAGGTCATCCGGATCGACGGCGCCGAGACCTACCCGACGGACGGCGTGCTCGACCTCACGACAGTCGGGGTCACGTCGGCCGACGCCGACCTCGACCTGCTGACGGCGCTGCGGGCGTGGCTCGACCCCGATCGTGCCGTCGTCCCGCGTGAGCTGGTGTACCCCGAGGGCACGACGGCCGAGCAGTCGCGGCAGCAGAACGCCGCGATGCTCGCCAACTCCCAGCAGAACGCCGAGGTCGCGGCGCTGCGCAAGCTCGGCTACGACATTCCGCAGACGGTGGTCGTCGACGCCGTCGTCGAGGATGCCCCGGCCGACGGCGTCCTCGAGCCCGGCGACGTCGTCGTGTCCGTCGACGGCACCGCCATCGCCACCCCGGAGGACGTCGTCGCCGCCGTCACCGCCCACGAGCCCGGCGAGACCGTCACGTTCGTCGTCGAGCGCGACGGCGAGCAGCTCACCGAGGACATCCAGACCATCGCAGCCGAGGACGACGGCCGGGCGCTGGTCGGGTTCAGCCCGACGCTCGGGTTCGACCTGCCGGTCGACATCGAGATCGGCATCGACGAGCGCATCGGCGGCCCGAGCGCCGGCATGATCTTCGCCGTCGCCATCTACGACACGCTGACGCCGGGCGCCCTGCTCGACGGCACTCACGTCGCCGGGACGGGCGAGATCAGCCCCGACGGCGCGGTCGGCGCGATCGGCGGCATCCAGCAGAAGATCGCCGCCGCCAATCACGACGGTGCGGAGCTGTTCCTCGCCCCGGCCAGCAACTGCGACGAAGCGGTCGGCGGCAACAACGGCGACATGCACGTGGTCCCGATCGAGACCCTGGACGACGCCGTCAGCACCATCGAGGCGTTCGTCGCCGGCGACACCGACGACCTGCCCACCTGCCCCGCCACCTGATCGTTTCCAGTGGGCGCCGGATCAGTGGAACGTCTCGGCCAGCGCGTTGCCAAGCTCGGGCGACAGCTCCGCGCCGCGGATCAGCTCGTCGTCGGCTTCGTGGCCGCGGATGCGCAGCACCGAGGCCCGGGTGCCGTCGCGCATCACGCCGACGACGACACGGACGTCGGAGCGGTCAGGGTGCTGCTGCGCCCACTGGGCGGCGAGGCCGTCGTCGTCGGGCACCTGGTCCTCGGCGCCCGGCGGCAGCACGATGCGCTCGAGCGCCAATGCGCACCCGGTCACGGTGTCGGGCCAGGTGATCTCGAGGAGGAGGTCCTCGATCGGCCGGCCGGCGACGTCCTGTTCGATCGGGGTGAGCGAGTCGGCGGGCGCGTCGGGGTCGATGCCGAGGCTCGCGGCCAGCGCGGGCTCGCGGGACACCAGGTCGGCGGTCGGGGCCAAGGCGTACAGCCGGGCCGGCTGGTCCCACCCGTCGCCGCGGACGTGCTGTTCGATCTCGGCGATCGCGCGGACCAGGGCGCTCGGCTGGTCGTCCGTCGTGCTCATGACGGCATCGTCGCACGCGCGGCGACGCCCCGCGAAACCGGTCACGACCGGGCGACGAACAGGTCACGGTTCACTCAGAACCGTCCGCCGACAGCGATGTTCCGACCGCGGGTCGGAACCCCGGGAGCGGGTGAGATAGTTTTCCAGGGGTGAGCCAGGACATGCCCCGACCCGCCGGACCGTTCCGCGGCGCGCCCCAACGACGGTCGCGCGCGCTACTGCCCACGCTCATCGTGCTCGGCGTGCTCGTCGCGTCGTACGTGCTCATCGTGACGTTCTGGACCGATCGGCTCTGGTACCAGTCGGTCGACTTCACCCAGGTGTTCACGACGCAGCTCATCACGCGTATCGGGCTGTTCCTGGTCTTCGGCCTGCTCATGGCGGCGTCGGTGGTCGTCAACGGCCTGATCGCCTACCGCGTCCGGCCACGGTACCGGCCGATGAGCGTCGAGCAGCAGAGCCTCGATCGCTACCGCGACGCCATCGACCCGGTCCGTACCTGGGTACTGACGGCGGCCGCCGTCCTGCTCGCGATCATGGCCGGCGCCAGTGCGGCCGGGCAGTGGCAGACGTTCCTGCTGTGGCGCAACGGCGGCGAGTTCGGCCAGGACGACGCCCAGTTCGGCGTCGACCTCGGCTTCTTCGCGTTCGACTACCCGTGGTGGCGCTACGTCGTCAGCTTCGGGTTCGCGGTGGTGGTGCTCGGCCTCGTCGTCGCCGCCATCACGCACTATGTCTACGGCGGCATCCGGCTGCAGACCGCGGGGCAGAAGGTCAGCCCGGCCACCACGGCCCACCTGTCCGTCCTGATCGGGCTGTTCGTCCTGCTCAAGGCCGTGGCCTACTGGCTGGACCGGTACGCGCTGGTCATGCAGGACAACGACCGCTTCACCGGTGCCTCGTACACCGACGTCAACGCGGTGCTGCCGGCCAAGACCATCCTCGTCTTCGTCGCGTCCATCTGCGCGATCCTGTTCTTCGTCAACGTCTGGCAGCGCAACTGGATGCTGCCAGGCATCGGGCTGGGCCTGCTGGTGCTCTCGGCCGTCCTACTCGGCGGGCTGTGGCCGTTCCTCGTCCAGCAGTTCCAGGTCCGCCCGAGCGAGGCCAGCCGCGAGCGGCCCTACATCGAGCGCAACATCGAGGCCACCCGCTTCGCCTACGGAATCGACGAGGTGCAGGTCGAGGAGTACGACGCCACCACTCAGGTGAGCGAGGGACAGCTCGCGGAGGACTCGGCGACGATCCCCGGCATCCGGCTTATGGACCCGAGCGTCATCCAACCCGCCTTCCAGCAGTTGCAGCAGGTGCGAGGGTTCTACTCGTTCAGCGATCCGCTCGACGTCGACCGGTACGAGGTAGAGGACACCGCGACGGGGACGGTCGCCGAGCGGGACACGGTGGTCGCGGTCCGAGAGATCGACTCCGACGGCATCCCGGCCGAGCAGCGCAACTGGATCAACGAGCACACGGTCTACACCCACGGCTTCGGCATGGTCGCCGCCTACGGCAACACCCGCCAGTCCGACGGCTCGCCGGACTTCGCCGAGGAGGACATCCCGACGCAGGGTGTCCTGGGCGAATACGAGCCGCGCATCTACTTCGGCGAGAACTCGCCCAGCTACTCCATTGTCGGCGCGCCCGAGGGCACCGACCCGGTCGAGTACGACATCCCGGAGGACCCGGAGACCGGCGGAGAGCGCCGGAACACCTACGAGGGCGACGGCGGCGTGCCGGTGGGGTCGTTCTGGCACCGGCTGTTGTACGCCACGCGGTTCCAGGAGGCCAACTTCCTGCTGTCCGACCGGCTCAACTCGGAGTCGCGGCTGCTCTACGAGCGCAACCCGCGCGAGCGGGTCGAGAAGGTCGCGCCGTGGCTGACGGTCGACGCGAACCCGTTCCCGGCGGTTGTGGACGGCCGGGTCGTGTGGATCCTCGACGGGTACACGACGCTGAACTCCTTCCCGTACGGGCAACGGGTGTCGCTGAGCGAGGCGACCAGCGACTCGCGGACGGCCCGGCCGGCGCTGGCCGCGCAGCCCGACGACTTCATCAACTACGTCCGCAACTCGGTGAAGGCGACGGTCGACGCGTACGACGGCACCGTCACGCTGTACGCCTGGGACGAGGACGACCCGGTGCTGCAGGCGTGGATGAACGCGTTCCCCGACTCCGTGCAGCCGCGCTCGGAGATCCCGACACCGCTGATGGACCACCTGCGCTACCCCGAGGACCTGTTCAAGCTGCAGCGCAACATGCTCGAGCAGTACCACGTCACCGACGCCTCGACCTTCTACGGCGGTCAGGACCGCTGGCTGGTGCCGGCCGACCCGTCCTCGAACGTCGACGTCAAGCAGCCGCCGTACTACCAGAGCATCCAACTGCCGGACACCGATGCTCCGGTGTACTCGCTCACCACCACCTACACGCCACGTGGCCGGCAGAACCTGGCCGCCTTCATGGCGGTGAACGCCGACGCCCGCAGTGAGGACTACGGCCAGTTGCAGATCCTCCGGCTGCCAGGCAACACCCAGATCGACGGCCCCGGCCAGGTGGCCAACGACTTCGAGAGCGACACCGACGTCGCCCAGCAGCTCACTCTGCTGCGGTCCGGCGACGCCGAGACCCGACTGGGCAACCTGCTGACGCTGCCGGTCGGCGGCGGCCTGCTCTACGTCCAGCCGGTCTACGTCGTCCGCGCCACCGGCGAGGCGGCCTTCCCGCTGCTGCGCCGGGTGCTGGTGCAGTTCGGCGACAACATCGGCTTCGACGACACCCTGCAGGGCGCGCTCGACCAGATCTTCGAGGGCGAGTCCGGCGCGATCACCGAAGAGCCGCCAGGCGGCGTCGAGGAGACGCCGCCGCCCACGGAGGAGACTCCGCCGACGGACGAGGAGACGCCACCGCCCACGGAGACGCCCACCACTCCGCCCGACCAGCCGGCCGACCTCACCGCGGCGCTTGAGGCCATCCGGGTCGCGTGGCAGGAGGCGCGCGACGCGCAGGCCGCCGGCGACTGGGCCGCCTACGGCGAAGCGCTCCAGCGGCTGGACGAGGCGATCGCCGCGGCCGAGGCGCTCACCGGCGGCGAGGGCGCCGGCGGGGCCACCTCCGGTCAGTAACAGCGAGCCCGCACGGAGCCGTCACCCACACCGGGTGGCGGCTCCGTTCGCGTTTCCGGCCGGTCTCAGCCGGAACGGGCGCCGCTCAAACCGCGCGGTGGTAGGCGATCAGCTGGAAGCCCGGGATCGGCTGGTGGTCGCGCTCCGGCGTCCGGACGAAGCCGAGCCGCTCGTACAGCCGGTGCGCGGTGTGCATGTGTGGCAGCGATGACAGCACCAGGGCGTCGTCGCCGTGCTCGCGGGCGAGGTCGAGGCAGGCCTGGACCAGCGCGGCCCCCACCCCACGGCTGCGCGCTGCCGGGTCGACGGCAAGCATGCGGAACTCCGACTCGCCGGGCCGGGCCACTTCGACGTACGGACTCGGCGGGCGGCAGAACGTCACCGCGCCCAGCACCGCGCCGTCGTGGTCGGCCGCCACCAGCAACGTGGCCTTCTCCGACCGGCTCGCGACGTCGGACAGCTCGTCGGCGTACTCTTCGTCGCCGTCGAGGAACCCGTCGGCGCGATACGCCGCCACCGTGATGGCCGCGACGGCGGCGTGGTCGGCTCGGCGGGCGGGGCGCACCTGGAAGTCCGTCATGTCGCATATTCTGGCGTCGGCCACCGACGCCGAACGGCCGTCCGTGCGATTTGGCGCTCCGAAGCCGATCGCGTAGACTGATCTCAGCGACGCGGGGTGGAGCAGCTCGGTAGCTCGCTGGGCTCATAACCCAGAGGCCGCAGGTTCAAATCCTGCCCCCGCTACGAAGAAGTCCTGGTAACCCGCGGGTTGCCAGGACTTTTTGTTGGGGGACACGTGCGAATCCCATCGCAGACCCATCAGATTCACCTCGATCGCGGCCCGTGGCCAGCACAGACGTCTGACTGGTTCTCGATGGTCCCGGACGTCTCTGCCGATGATGGCGTCACTGATCATGAGGATCTGGCGGTCACGGGCGAGGCCGGGTGATCGGCACGGCGACATCGCCGTCGTCACGGCGTCGGCCGCGCCCGCGGGCCTGGCCGACCCGGCCAGGGCACCGAACACGACCCGGGCGTGTTGACACCAGCGCCAACAGTTGGCGCTCATGTCACCACCGGCGGCCATCACCGGCCCCGGGCACGGACGCCCGGCCGCCGCAGCGGGCAGCGCCTGGATGCGCTGCCCCATGGCGGCTCACACCGCCGGCCACCGAGTCGATCATGGAGAAGGGTCGGGTTTCCCGCGACTGCAGAGCCGACCTTCTCCATGATCAAGCCGTACCCGGTCGTCGTTGCCGTGTGCGGCAGCCCCGTTCAACGCCACGCTGGCGGCGCAGACGACACGCATGATGATCGGATGGCCGAATGGCGTAATCCTGACCGCTGGTCGCTGACGCCCGACCGCCGCTGCACCTGACACCGGCCACCGAGGACCGCGCCATCGCCGAGGCGTGGCTCGAGTTCGCCGGAGGCGGCATCGACGGAGTGATGGCCAAACACCGCGACCTCCCCTACCAGCCGGGCCGGCGTGCGATGGTGAAGGTGAAGCGGCAGCACACGGCGGACTGCGTGGTCGCGGGATGACGGGTGTTCCACGATCCACCCGGGGTGGCGTCGTCATTCACCGAGGCCCGCCAGGTCGCGCTGCTGGACGAGCTCGCGCCGTTCGAGACCGACCTGCCGGGGCAGCCGCGGAAGCACGGGTTCGCGGTGGAGGGCGGCAGTCTGGGCCGGCTGCACAGTGCGGCCGGGCGCTGGCTGTCCGGCATGTCGCCGCCGCCCAGCGTTTCGACCCCAGCCGGGGCAAGAACTTCCTCGCCTACGCGGTCCCGACCATCCGCGGTGAGGTGAAGAAGTGCTTCCGTGACCACGGCTGGACGGTACGTCCGCCACAGCGGGTGCAGGAGCTGGCCGCTGCGGGGTCGGCCGCGTCGCAGGAGGTCTCACAGACCAAGGGCGCGGCTCCGACACCGGCCGAGCTGGCCGAGCACCTCGGCGTCGACGTCGACGAGGTCGTCGAGGCCGGCGCCTCGCATGACTGCTTCACGACGGCGTCGCTGGACTACCTGGGCGCAGACGGCGAGACGACCTCGCGCGGCGGGACCGGCGGATCCTGTACCTGCGGTTCTTCAAGCGCTGGACGCAGCAGGAGATCGCCGACGAGCTCGGCGTGACTCAGATGCAGGTCTCCCGCCTGCTGGCCCGCGTCCTCGGCCGCTTGCGCACGCTGGTCGCAACCGCCGCGCCCGGACGGGTTGACGCGCGGTGAACGCGCGCTGGGGCGCGCTCCGACGCTGCGGTCCAGGACGGGCAGCACGTGATCGCCGAGGCGCGCTCGCGCAGCTGATCACGTCGTCCAATGGCAGCCGGCGACATTCACACCGTTCCGCATAGCGACGAGTTGGTGAACATCATCGAGGGCGATCACGTCCCGTTCACCTCGGCCGCCATCCAGGATGAGGCGGAGTTGCGGGGTCCGTGCTTGCGCCGTTGCGGGCGGCTCGTTGCCGTTTCCATGGCTGATCGAGGGGTATGGGTGCGGACGATGCAGGAGAGGAGTGGATGATGCCTCGACCGGGAACCCATCGGTACGACATCAAGAGAACCCGGCTGCGAAAGGAGCTCGAAGACGACGGCGTCGCCGCCGACCACGAGGCCGATGAGGAGGCGAATCGTCGACTCCAGTCCGACCCTAGGATGCGGCCCGACGAACCGAGCGGACGTGCGCTCGGCCCGAAGGGTGAACGTGACGCCGGCGACAGCTAGACGGAGGCAGCGTGGCCAGGAGGCGCAAGATCTCAATCCGAGGCGCACCGCACCCAGGAGGGTGAGGGGCGCTCACCTCACTTGATTTCCGTGTGGAGGAGGGGGACCAGATGACATCTGAACCGCAGAGTCCTGTCCGTGACAAGAACTACGACCTGGTCACCGTGCTGCAGGCGTCCTTGGAGTACGCCTGGCGGATGGAGACCTACATCGCCGATGCTGAAGAGGCAGGCGACTCCGAGCTCGCGGAGTGGTTCAGGAAGATCCAGCACAGCAATGTCAAGGCGGGAGAGCAGGGCAAGCAGCTGCTCGCCGCGAGGTTGGGCCAGGAGGAGACGTCTGGCCCGGCTTGACCCCGGGTGAGCACCCTGAGGAACGGGTCGCGCCGCAACCGGCGCGCCGAACCGGCTCCCAGCGGTTACGTCTGCCTCCGGGGGAGCAGGTACGCGCCGGCCGACGTCACCCGGCGATGCGGCGGCATGAGGCTCTGGATGGCGGCTAGCCGTGAGCCAGACGAGCACGTCACCACCCTGAGGAGGCGGACGACCATGGCGGCCAAAGCAGGCGAGAAGGCGCAGCAGACGGGGGACTTCTTTTGCGCCAGCTGTGACGAGAAGGTCCATGTCACCAAGGGCGACACCATCCCGGCATGTCCGAACGGGCACAAGACGTTCGAGACCAGGCGCAATGAGCCGTAGGCAGCAAGGCTCCGACCATGGGACCTGGACAACGCGGTGGCGGAGACGCGGTTCCCGTCAGCCCGCGTGATCGTGGATCTGGATGCCACGCTGGTGGCCGTGCACTCGGACAAGGAGCAGGCGCAGCCGACGTTCAAGGTGAGTTTCGGGTTCGCCCGATGTGCGCCTTCGTCGACCATGGAGCGAACGGGACCGGGGAAGCGCATTTCCATCTTCGGATCACGGCGACCGATCCATGCCGCCGTCCGCGCCGTAGCCAGGCCTGATTGGTACGCGATGACGACCAGCTGCGCGCGATCGCGGGCCTGCAGCTTCGTCATGGCGCGCTGCACGTGCGCGCGGACGGTGAACGGGCTGAGGAGCACTGGGCACACGCCGACGACCTCGCCGTTCGCTACCCGGCCGTCGACGTCGATCCGTCGGTGCTGTTCGTCGACGACGGCGACGTGCTCACCGCCGCCGGCGTCGCGGCCGGGCTCGACCTGTGTCTGCACCTGGTCCGCCGCGACCACGGCGCCGCCGCGGCCACCTACGTCGCCCGCCGGATCGTGATGCCGCCGCACCGCGAGGGCGGCCAGGCGCAATACCGCACGGAAGCCGACCCGGCCCGCAACGGCGGCGAGCTCGCGCCGACGCTCGCCTGGCTGCGGTCCAGCCTCGCCGAGGACCTCCAGCTCGCCGACATCGCCCAACACGCGGCCGTGAGCACCCGCACGCTTGTTCGGCGGTTCCGCCAGGAGTGCGGCACGACGCCGCTGCAGTGGCTGATCGGCCAGCGGCTCGACCACGCCCGCGAGCTGCTCGAGACGACCACCCTGCCGGTCGAGGAGGTCGCCCGGCGCACCGGTTTCCGCACCTCGGCCTCGCTGCGCCAGCACTTCGCCCGCCGGCTCGGCACCAGCCCACTGCGGTACCGGCGAACGTTCCAGCAGCCGGCGCGCGTCCCGGCGTGAGCGATCCCGGATGCGCCAGACTGAGGGGCGGAGGCGGTGCGGCGTGACGAACACGAAGAAGCTGACCATGATGCACGACGAGCTGCAGCGGTCCGCGGCGGACCACCTGCTGCTCCACTTCTCCAAGCAACGGCTCGACGACCTGCTGGTACTCGAACGGGGCGAGGGACCGTACGTGTTCGACACCCGCGGGAGGCGGTACGTCGACGCGCTGTCCAGCCTGTTCTGCGCCCAGCTCGGCTACTCGTACGGCGCCGAGCTGGGCGCCGCGGCCACCGAGCAGCTCACCCGGCTGCCGTTCAACACCAACTGGGCGACGGCGCACCCGCCGGCCATCGAGCTGGCCGAGCGGCTCACCGGTCTCGCGCCGGCCGGGCTGACCCGCGCGTTCTTCACCAGCGGCGGCTCCGAGGCGGTCGAGGCGGCCTGGAAACTGGTCCGCGAGCACTACATGGCGGTCGGCCAGCCGCGGCGCACCAAGGCGATCGCCCGCGACGTCGCCTACCACGGCGTGACGCTCGGCGCGCTGGCGTTCACCGGCGTCGCGCGGTTCAAGGACGACTTCGGCCGGCCGCCCATCGACGTCACCCACGTGTCGAACACCAACGCGTTCCGGGCGCCCGACGGCGCCGACCCGGCCGCGTTCTGCGCCCGGCTGCTGGCGGAGGTCGAGGCGGCGGTCGTCGCAGCCGGCCCGGACGAGGTGGCGCTGATCATCGCCGAGCCGGTGCAGAACGCCGGCGGCTGCCTGACCCCGCCGCCGGGCTACTGGCGCGGGCTGCGCGAGATCGCCGACCGGTACGGCATCCTGCTGATGGCCGACGAGGTCATCACCGGCTGCGGGCGGCTGGGCGAGTGGTTCGGCGTCGCGCGCGAGGGCGTCACGCCCGACCTCGTCAGCCTGGCCAAGGGCATCACCGCGGCCTACGCCCCGATGGGCGCCGTGGTCACCACCGACCGCGTGGTCCAGCCGCTGGTCGACGGGGGACGGGTGCTGCGGCACGGCATCACGTTCGGCGGCCACCCGGCCAGCGCCGCCGTCGCGCTACGCACCATCGACATCGTCGCCCGCGACGGCGTCCTCGAGAACGTCCGCACGCTGGAGCCGTACCTGCGCGACCGGCTGGGCGAACTGCTGGCGCTGCCGATCGTCGGCGACGTTCGTGGTACCGGCTTCTTCTGGGCGATCGAGCTGGTGAAGGACGCCGCGAACGGCCGCTTCGACCAGGCCGAGCGCGACGCGCTGCTGCGCGGGTTCCTGCCCGGCCGGCTGCTGGAGGCCGGCCTCATCGCCCGCGCCGACGACCGCGGCGACGCCGTCCTGCAGATCGCGCCGCCGCTGATCAGCGACCGCGCCGTCCTCGACGAGATCGTCGACGGCCTACGCGACGTGCTCACCGACGCGGGGGAGCGGTTCGCGGCCGCCTGACCCCGAACACCGTCACGAACAGGTAGGTCTTGCCGGCGGCGTGCGGCGAGAAGAACTCCACGACCTCGTCGTCGGCCGAGGTGGAGCCGACGGCGCCCAGGCCGAGCGCGTGCGCGCCGAGGTGGAGCTTCCCGGCTTGCAACGCGCTGGTCAGCTGGGCGGCGCGGTAGCCGCGGTTGCCGTACCGCTCCAACAGCGGCCCCAGGTCGGCCAGCCAGTACGCGTTGACGTGTGCGTCGGCGCAGTACTCCTGCCCGACGGCGATGCGCGCGGCGTCGGCGCGGAAGTCGCCGGCCCGCAGCAGCTCGACCGCGCCGCGGGCCGGGTGGTGCAGGTAGACGCCGGGAGTCAGCCCTTCGACGGCGTTGACGATGAGGTAGCAGTCCAGCGGAGGACGGACCTCGGCGCCGTAGGCCCGCGACGAGCGGTCCAGCAGCGTGGAGAAGTCGCGGAACCCCAGCTCGGCATCCGTGTCGTAGTTGCGGGTCGAGCGGCGCCGCAGCACGACGTCCTCGACCGGCTCCGGCGGCAGCGCGTGGTCGGGCAGCGGGTCCAGCGCGGTGAGCGGGCCGGCCGGCTCCGGGCCGGCGGCGGCCGTCGTCGCCGACCGCCAGTCCGCCGCTTCGGCCCCGGTGGCCAGCGACGACGCCAGGTGCATCGCGGGGATCGCGGGGAAGGTGACCTCGCGCGGCGACACCGGCCGCACCGGCAGGTCGACCGGCGGCAGCGCCTCCACTGACGGGGCCGACGCGCCGCCCCGGCCGAGCGCGCACAGCGCGACGGTGGCCTCGCGCACGCCGTCGACCCCGAGGACGTCGTTGACCTCCTGGTCGGCGAAGCCCAGCACGAGCTCCGTCGGGAGGCCGGCCGACGCCGCCACGGCCAGTGCCTGCGACAACGAGGTGCCGGCGTCCCAGAACGTGTGCCGGTAGGCGCGCGCCTTGTACCGCCAGGCGTTGCGCCAGAACGTGCTGGTCACCGCGAGGACGACCGGTGCGGCCGCCACCGCGGGCTCGCCGCCGGTGGCCGCCACCAGTGCGGCCCGGACATCGCCCGAGCGCACCCGTCGGAGGCTGTGGTCGTGCGCGGCGTAGTGGTAGACGCCCGCGGCGAGGCCGGGCAGGTCGGCGCAGACGAAGTACAGCTCCAGGTGGTAGCGGGCGCCGGTGCCACCGGCCGTCCGGTAGGTGATGGTGGTGCCGCGGACGGTCACGGTGCGGTCCAGCAGGCCGTTGCTGAACCGCGCGATGCGGGCCAGTGCCGCGAGATCCGGCACCACGTCGCCGCCCGGCGCCGTGCCGTCCGCCGAAACCGTCAGTAGTGCCGGGAGCGCCGACGGCGTGAATTCGCGCGGGATCGCGATCGGCTCCAGCGTCTCGTACACCTTGAACGGGTACGGCTCGAGCGAGCGGTCCTCCTCCCAGATCGCGCTCTCGACGTCCGGCGGCGTCCCCATGACCAGCCGTTCGTCGCCGGTGCCGGTGCCGGCCCGCCAGTACCGTGTCGCGGCGTGGAAGTCGAGGGCGGCCCGGACGTCGGCGTTGCGCTGGGTCATCCGGCGAGCGTAGCGATCGCTCAGAGCTGTGCGTTGGCTGCCAGCGGGTCGGGGGTGCCGAACCGGTGCGCCGTGATGCTGACCGCCTGCTCGTGCAGGAACGGCAACAGCTCGACGCGGCCCGCCTCGGTCACCGGCTGGGCGTAGACGGCGAGGTCGGGACGGCCGCCGGTCGCCTCGTACAGCGCCGCCGGGTCGCCGCCGACCAGCCGGACGCGGCCGGTCAGCCGGGCGGCCCGCCGGCGCCAGTCCGCCTCGGCCTCGACGGCGACGTCGACCCCCTGCGCCGTCACCGCCGACGTCATGGCGGCGGGCAGCTCGCCGGTCGCGGACACCGTCACCGCAGCGCCCGCGAGCACGCCCGCCGCGACCACCCGCAGCAGGTCCGCCACCGGCGCGCCGGAATCATGCCGGACGGTGACCGGGTGCGGCAGGTAGCGCAGCACGTTCCGCTCGGCGATCAGCTCGGACACGTCGCGGGCGACGCCGAACTCGTCGCGCCAGGCCGCGGCGTCGCTGCGCAGCGCCCGCTCCAGCGCGTCGGTGCCGGCCAGACCGGCGGCGTGCGCGGCGGCGAGCAGTGCCGCCGGTCCCGCGGCGAGCGCCACCTCGGGCGCGGACGACATGGCCGGCGCCCAGTCGGTCAGGCCGACCAGGTAGTTCGGCCCGCCCGCCTTCGTCCCGGCGCCGACGGCCGATCGCTTCCAGCCGCCGAACGGCTGCCGCCGCACGATCGCGCCGGTGGTGCCGCGGTTGACGTAGAGGTTGCCGGCCTCGACGCGGTCCAGCCAGGTGGCGATGTCGCCGGCATCGCGGGTGTGCAGGCCGGCGGTGAGGCCGTAGGCGACCCGGTTCTGCAGCTCGATCGCCTCGTCGAGCGTGGCGGCGGTCATGATGCCGAGGACCGGGCCGAAGTACTCCGTCAGGTGGTACTCCGAGCCGTCGGCGACGCCGACCTTGACCCCTGGCGACCACAGCCGCCCCTCGTCGTCGAGCTGCCGCGGCCGCACCACCCAGGACTCGCCCGGGCCGAGCGTCGTCAGTGCCCGCAACAGTTTGCCCTCTGCCGGGCCGATCAGCGGGCCGACCTGCGACGTCGGGTCGGTCGGGAGTCCGACCTTCAGCGACGCGACGGCGTCGACCAGCTGGTCGCGGAACCGGCGCGACCGCGCCACCGAGCCGACCAGGATGACCAGCGATGCCGCCGAGCACTTCTGCCCGGCGTGGCCGAACGCGGAGGACACGACGTCGCGGACGGCGAGGTCGATGTCGGCGCTCGGGGTGACGACGATGGCGTTCTTACCGCTGGTCTCGGCCAGCAGCGGCAGGTCGGTGCGGAACGACCGGAACAACTCGGCGGTCTCGTAGGCGCCGGTGAGGATGACCCGGCCCACGCGCGGGTCGGACACCAGCCGGCGGCCCAGCTGGGACTCGCCGACCCGGACCAGCCGCAGCACGTCGCGCGGGACCCCGCCCGCCCACAACGCCTCGGCCAGCACCGCGCCGCAGCGCACCGCCTGCGACGCGGGCTTCAGCACGACGGCGGACCCGGCCGCCAGCGCGGCCAGCGTCGACCCGGCCGGGATGGCGAGCGGGAAGTTCCACGGTGGCGTGACGACGGTCAGTGGCACCGGCCGGGCGACCGCGCCGTCGACGTCGTCCAGCTCCTCGGCCAGGCTCGCGTAGTAGTTGGCGAAGTCGATCGCCTCGGACACCTCGGGGTCGCCCTGGTCGAGGGTCTTGCCGGCCTCGGCCGCCATGACCTCCAGCAGCTCGGCCCGGTGCCGTTCCAGCTCGACAGCCGCGCGCCTCAGCACCGCGGCCCGTTCCTTGCCCGGCAGCGCGCCCCAGCCCCGGCCCGCCTCCGCGGCGGCGCCCAGGGTCTCGTCGAGGTCCTCCTCCGACGTGACGACGGCGGCGGCGGCGGTGGCCACGCCCGCCGTGCTCGCGGGCACGCGCGCGAGGATGTCGCGGCTCCACGCCACGTTGCCCGGCAGCGCGGGGTCGGTGTCGGAGACGTTCGCGAACTCGGTCTGGACGGTGCCAAGAACCGGCTCGCGGCGGTCCTGGATGCGGTGCGGCATCGGCACGGTGCGGTCGAGCGCGGCCAGCGAGGCGAGGAATCGGTCTCGCTCGCGGACGAACAGTTCCTCGTGGTCGTGCAGGCCGGCGAGCGCGGACAGGAAGTTCTCCTCGCTTGCGCCCTCCTCCAGCCGCCGGACCAGGTAGGCGATGGCGACGTCGAACTCGCGCGGCTGCACCACCGGGGTGTACAGGCGGACCTTGCCGACCTCGCGGCGGACCACCTCGGCCTGGCCCTGGGCCATGCCCAGCAGCATCTCGACCTCGACGCCGTCGCGGACGCCGCGCCGGCCGGCCAGCAGCCCGGCGAACGCGAGGTCGAACAGGTTGTGCCCGGCGACGCCGATGTGCACGTTGCCGATGTGGTCGGGCCGCAGCGCGTAGTCGAGGAGCCGCTTGTAGTTGGTGTCGGTCTCCAGCTTGCTGTGCCAGGTGGCCAGCGGCCAGCCGCGCAGCGACGCCTCGACCCGCTCCATCGGCAGGTTCGCGCCCTTGACGACGCGCACCTTGACCGGCGCGCCGCCGCGGGCCCGGCGCGCGGCCGCCCACTCCTGCAGGCGGATCATCGTGCCCAGCGTGTCCGGCAGGTAGGCCTGCAGGACGATGCCGGCCTCCAAATCTAGGAATTCCGGCCGGTCCAGCAGCGTGGTGAACGCCGCCGTCGTCAGCTCGAGGTCGCGGTACTCCTCCATGTCGAGGTTGACGAACGTCGACGCCGCCGCGGCCCGGCGGTACAGCGGGATGAGCGTCTCGACGACGTGCGCGACGGTCTCGTCGAACGCCCACGCCGAGTGCGGCGCCACGGTCGACGACACCTTCACCGAGACGTAGTCGACGTCGGAGCGGTCCAGCAGCTTCAGGGTGCCGTCGAGCCGGCGGCGCGCCTCGCGCTCGCCGAGCACCGCCTCGCCCAGCAGGTTGACGTTGAGCCGGGCGCCGCGGCGGCGGATGCGGGCGATCGCCCTGCCCAGCTGGACCGGCCGGGCGTCGACGACCAGGTGGCCGACCATCGCGCGCAGCGCCCGCCGGGCGACCGGCACGACCAGCCCGGGCGCGACCCGTCCGGCCAGCCCGCCGGCGCGGACGGCGAGCCGCAGGTGCGCGGGCAGGAACGCGGGGACGTCCGCGGCGAGGTCGCGCAGCGCCCGGGCGGCCTCCTTCGGGTCCTCGGGACGGATCACGCCGTCGACGAACCCGACCGCGAACGGCAGCCCGGCGGGATCGGCCAGCACCTGCGCGAGCCGCTGGGCGGCGGCGCTCGCGGGCTGCCGGGCCGACTCGTCCAGCCAGCGGCGGACGGTCGCCACGACCTCGTCGGAGAGCGCCAGCAGATCGTCCAGCCCGCCCGCGCGAGCGTCGGTGTCGTTCCAGGTCACGGCCATGTCCACAGTCTGGTCACCCACTGGCATAAGGTAAAGCGATGTTTTCTGACGAGTACTCGTCAGAACTTCTTACCCATGGCTGGAGGTTCCCGTGCTCGACGTCCGCCGGCTGCGGCTGCTCCGCGAGCTCGCCGTCCGCGGCACCATCGCCGACGTCGCCGCCGCCCTGCACCAGAGCCCGTCGTCGGTGTCGCAGCAGCTCACGCTGCTGGAGAAGGAGGCCGGCGTGCCGCTGCTGCGCAAGGTCGGCCGGCGGCTGCTGCTCACCCCGCAGGCGGAGATCCTGGTAGAGCACACCGCCGCCGTCCTGCAGCGGCTGGAGGAGGCGGAGTCGGACCTGCGGGCGTCGCTTCAGGAGGCCACCGGCACCGTCCGCATCGCCGTCTTCCAGTCCGCCGCGCTGGCGCTGATGCCCGACCTGCTGCACACCCTGGCCGAGCGGCATCCGCGGCTGCGCGTCACCATGACACAGCGCGAGCCCGAGACCGCGCTGATGGAGACGTTCGCCCGCGACTTCGACCTCGTGGTCGCCGAGCAGTACCCGAACCACGCGGCGCCGTGGCACCCGGAGCTTGACCGCGTCGGCCTCACCCGTGACGCCATCCGGCTGGCCGTACCGCCCGGGCCGGAGTGGGCGCACATCACCCGGCTGGCCGACACGGCCGGGCTGCCGTGGGTGGTCGAGCCGCACGGCGCGGCGTCGCGGCACTTCGCCGAGCAGGCCTGCCGGCAGGCCGGGTTCGAGCCGGACGTGCGGTTCGAGACGGCCGATCTGACCGCGCAGATCGAGTTGATCGAGACCGGCAACGCGGTCGCGCTGATCCCCGACCTCATGTGGGCCCGGCGCCCGCCGTCGGTTCGGCTGGTCGACCTCGACGGCGTGCCGCACCGGACGGTGTTCACCGCCGCCCGCCGCTCGATGGCCTCGCGCCCGTCCATCCTCGCCTGCCGCGAGGCGCTCGCCGCCGCCGTCGAGCACGGGACCGGCCGCCGCCCCGATTGAAATCCGACGAATCGGGCATGTTTCGGCCATGGCGGGAACGGTGACGGGGCGCCGGGTGATCGTGACGGCGGCCGGGCCGGGGATGTGGCCGGTGCTCGAGGAGTGCGCGCTGCCGTCGTTCCACCGCTACGCCGCCCGCTGGGGCTTCGACGTCCACGTCGTGCGGCTGCCCGCCGACGGCACGGCCGCCGACGCCGCCGCGCAGCGGGCCAAGTGGGCGAAGATCACGCTGCTGCGTGCGGCGCTGGAGCGCTACGACCTGGCCCTGTGGCTCGACGCCGACGTCCTGGTGCTGCGCGACGACGAGGACATCGCCGGCCATCTGCACGCGGACGCCTTCCAGGCGCTGGTGCTGGAGCAGGTGCCGTACGAGCACCGGCTCAACCCCAACACCGGGGTCTGGCTGCTGCGCGCAGGACCGGCGGCGACCGCGCTGCTCGACGCGGTGGAGGCGGCCGGTCCGCAGCCCGGGCCGTGGGCCGACCAGGGCGCCGTCCTGCTGGCGCTGGGCTGGAACCGCGGCGACGAGCGCTACTACTGGGCCCGGCCCGGCCGCGGCACGCCCTTCCTCGACGGCACCTCCTGGCTGCCGCCGAGCTGGAACCAGCCCTACATCGCTGGGCGGACTCCTGCGGAGTCGTTCAACAGCGCCGCCGACTCCTATGCCGACCGGCCGACGGTGCCGCGGCCGCATGCGCTGCACTTCATGGGGATGACGCCCGAGGCGCGGCTGCGGCACATGCGCGCCGCCGCCGCGGCGGCCGGTGCCGGTCAGGCGTCAGAATCCGGCGACGAGACCACCCGCCGCTCGCGCCGCGCCGGCAACAGCGCGGGGACCAGCAGTGCGGCGGTCAGGGCGAAGACGACGGGGTAGCCCGCACCGGCCGCGACGATCCCGGCGCCGGCCGCACCCGCCGCCATGCCGGCGTCGTAGGCGGCGTTCCAGATGACGGCCAGCTCCGACGAGGCCAGCAGCACCAGGGTGGGCGCGCCCAGCAGCACCAGCCCCGCGGTCAGCGCCGTGCGGTAGCCGAACCGGGCGACCAGGCGCGGCGTCGCGACCTCACCGGCGATCGACGCGGCCAGCAGCGCGCTAGTGGCCAGGCCGGCGGCCCCGGCAGCGTCGGCGACCAGCGGGACGACCGACAGCGGCAGGTAGAAGCCGAGCGACGAGCCGACGATCGTGACGAACCGGAGCAGCAGCGCCCGGGTGACCAGGGGCGCGTGGAAGCTGGCGGGAGCGGCGGCGACGGCGAGCGTGGCGGTGGTCATGCCCCGACGCTACGGACGGATCGGTCCGGTCGTGAGGGCCAATCTGGCCACAGAACTCCGGACCGATTCAGCTCACGTGCTGGCGGGGCGGCCCTTCGACCGGTTGTGGACCGCGTCGATGAGGCGGTCGTCGACCTGGTCGTAGATGACGGTGCCGACCCACACGATGAGGGTGACGAAGACCCACGTGCCCACGCCCTCGAGGTCGAAGTTCTCACGGGACGTGAACAGGTCGGTCAGCAGCAGCCCGACCCACGCCAGCGCCACCCCGCCGAGGAACGTCGCGCTGGAGGCGTACTTGCGCGCCAGCGCCGCCATGACGCTGCGCAGCAGCATGGTGAAGAACGTGAACAGGGCGGTGCCGACCAGCCAGCCGGTGAAGGACAGGCTGAACTCGTCGAACAGCACAGCGGCGATCAGGAACAGCACGCCGTTCGCGGCGGCGGCGAGCACGAGCCGGATGAGCCACTTCATGATCCGTACTCTGGCGCAGATGTCGGTGCGGCGCCACTGACCTGGGGATTCTCGTAGGTAAATGAGGCTCTGCGACCCGATCCGTGGGTCGGTCGCGTTCGGGTCGCCGGGGATGCCGCGTCGGCCGGGGTTGCCACGTCCACGGGGCGAGTCTGGGCACACCTCGACCCCGCGCTGGCGTGGTTCGGTGTGGCGTTGGTGTCTGTGGACAGCGATGATCATCCACGATCGCGTACACCACCAGGATTACCCGAGCCTCACAATGATTGCAGGCGTGTTGAGGCTCGAGAAAACCTCATGATGCCCTCCGGATCACTGGGAAATCTCACCACGTGGACACCAGCGAACGGTCCACCACCGCCGGGGTGTGCCCGCTCTTCCCCGTCCCCCTGATAGCGCCCAGGGCCGCGTGCGCGCGGGTCAAAGTCCACGGCCCCGGCCACAGCGAACCGCACGCAGCAGAGTCCGGGGACTTGAGGCGCGGGTGCGCGGCCAGGAATGGGCGCCGGGGGGACGGCCAACGCTGCACCCCACGGCCAACGCCGCACCCCCGGCCGATCATGATCCGGGCGTGTTGACACTAGCGCCAACAGGTGGCGCCCTTGTCAACACGCCCGGACCGACAGGCCAGCCCGGGGCGGTGACGCGAGCCCGAGCAGCCTCATCTACGCGGCCGGATCCGTGCCCTCAGTCCGCGGACCTGACCAGCTGGTCGTCCTCCGGTGCCGGCTCGTCGCGCCGGTCGCCGTGGCCGGGCCACCAGGCGGCGTGCCCGATGAGCGCCGTCAGTGCAGGCGTGAAGAACATCGCCATGACGAACGCCGCGACGAAGATGCCGAACGAGATGGCGAAGCCCATCGACGTCAACAGCGCGTTGCCGCCCAGCATCAGCGAGGCGAACGTGCCGGCCAGGATGAGACCGGCCGCGGCGACCGTCGGCCCGGCGTGCCGGACCGCCATGGCCGCGGCGTCGCGCGGTTCCAGGCCGTTGCGTGCCTCCTCGCGCAGCCGGGCCACCATGAGGATGTTGTAGTCGGTGCCGAGTGCAACGACGAACAGGTAGATGTAGATGGGCAGCATGAAGATGAGCCCGTCGTCGCCCTGGATCGTCTGGAATACCAACACCGTCGCGCCCAGCGTTGCGCCGAAGCCCAGGCCGACCGACGCCATGAGGTACCACGGCGCCACCAGGCTGCGCAGCAGCACCGCCAGGATCACCATGATGATCAGCGCGGCCACCGGGAACACGACCGAGTAGTCGCGGTTCATCGCGTCCTGCAGGTCGACGAAGACCGACGTGGTGCCGCCGACCAGCGCCTCGGTGCCGTCGGGCGCGGCGTCGTGCGCGGTGTCGCGGATCGGACCCTCGACGTTCTCCATCGACGCGTCCGAGGTAGGGTCGGAGTCGAGCACGACGCTGTAGATCACCGTGGTGCCGTCGGGCGACGCGGTCGGCTCACCCATTTGCGCCACGCCAGTCGCCTCGCCGAGTGCGGTGCCGAACGCCGTCTGGTCGGCCTCGTCGACGGGGTCGCCGTTCGTGCTGTGCAGCAGCACCGTCGTCGGGTCGGTCGCGCCCGGCGGCAGGCCCTTCTGGAGCGTCTCGAGCGCGACGGTGGATTCGGCGTCCGCGGGCACGCCGGTGTCGGACAGGTCGAACGTCGGCCGGAACCCGAACGCCAGCACCGCCAGCGCCGCGAGCACCAGGCCGGACACGAGGGCGAACCGGACCGGGTGCCGGCCCAGCGAGTCGCCGACGGCGCCGAAGCGGGCCGCCTTCGGCTCGGTCTTCCACGCCTTCGACGGCCAGAACACCTTCGTGCCCAGCAGCGACACGATGGCCGGCACCAGGGTCAGCGCGGCGAGCACCGTGACGGCGACGGCGATGGCCAGCGCCGGGCCGATCGAGCGGAAGATGCTCAGCGTCGACAGGATCAGCGCCATGAACGCGACGATGACGGCGCCACCGGCCGACGCGATGGCCTCGCCGGCCCGTTCTATGGCGTGCGCGACCGAGGTCTTGCTGTCCATGCCCTGCCGCAGCGCCTCGCGGTAGCGGAACAGGAAGAACAGGATGTAGTCGGTGCCGATGCCGTAGAGCACCACGATGAGGATGACCGTGATCGACGAGTCGGCCTGCAGGTCGAACGCGTCGTTGGCGAACGCGATGAGGCCGGTCGCCACCTGCGAGATGATGCCGACGACGATGATCGGCATGATCGCGATGATCGGGCTGCGGAAGATGATGAGCAGCAGGCCCAGGATCAGCAGGACGGTCACGATGCCGACGATCGTCTCGGCGTTCGACGCCGCCTCCTGCGAGTCCAGGTTCTGGGCGGCCGACCCGGTGACGCCCAGCCGCAGGCCGGTACCGTCGACGAGGTCCTGACCCTCCTCGCGCAGGTCGCGGACGCTGTCGAGGATCTCTTCGCCGAACGGGTCGGCGTCCTGGCCCAGGCTGACGATGGCCGTCTGCACCAGCCGGTTCTCCGACGGGTCGGACGGCGTGATCGGGCCGAACTCGGGCAGGTCCAGGTCGCCCAGCTCGCCGGAGACCTGCTCGACGGTGGCGACGTCGTCGTCCGTCAGCTCACCGCCGTCCTCACGGTCGAACACGAGGATGGCGGCGATCTCGGTGCGTTCGGGGAACGCCTCGGACTGCAGCTCCGCGGTCTGGATGGATTCGTAGTGGTCGGGCAGGAACTCGGCCTCATCGGTGGTGGAGGTGAGGGCGGGAGCTGTGGCGATGACCGCCGCCGCCAGCACGACCCACGCGACGATGACCTGCCACGGGTGTCGGGCCACGTGACGGCCCAGCGAAGCAAACATGCGGCCAGTATTGATGCCGCGGCTGACATCCGTCTGACACTCGCCTGACACGGTGTTCCCGCCCGTCCGCGGAATGCGGCGGAAGCCGGAGATCGAAAGGGATGCGATGTGGTGCGCGTCACGTTCTTCGCATCGTCGCGTGGTACGTGACATCGCTCATTTCTGAGCGTCGTGCGGTCGGTGGATCTCGGGGTGGGTCGAGAGTGCGCTGAGGGGAATTGGTCGGCCGACGTCAGCGGCGCGACCAGCCCCGCTCAGCCTCGGTCAGCCCGCCCCAGATGCCGTACCGCTCCGGAAGGGCCGTGGCGGCCTCCCGGCACTGCTGCGCGACCGGGCAGGACGTGCAGATGTTCTTGGCGATCTGCTCCCGGGCCCGCAGCGTGCTGCCGCGGCCCTCGGGGTAGAAGAGGTCGGTGTCCATGCCCCGGCAGGCGGCGTACGCCCGCCATGCGTCCCGCAGCTCGAACCAGTCCTCTGCGTACGTGTTCATGTGATCGGCCAGTGCGGTCATGCGGCCAGTTCCCCCTTCGCCGTCGTGTCGAGTGGATCAGGGCCTTTGATCGACAAGACAGAGATCGGGGTCGGCTATGACGCGGCTGACGAAGAATTTTCTCGAGGAATTTCTGAGGGCCGGACGAACCGGATGAAAGGCTCGCGTGAACCGGTTCGGAGCAGCGGAAAACAGGCATGAGGACGGCCGTACGAACGAACCGGCCCGGCGAGCCACGAGGGCTCACCGGGCCGGCCCGAGGTGCTGGCCTGTTTACGGCTGGATGTACCGGAACTGCTGGTTGATGCCGTTGTGCGACGGGAAGAGGATCACCCGGCCGTCGGGGGCGACCTGCTCGATGTCGAGCACGAAGGCGTGGTACTTCACGCTCTTGATCGGTTGCGCGGCCGACGTCTCGGGGTCGAGGTTCCACTGCTGGCTGTCGCCGTCGTCGCACGGCGCCAGGACGACCGCCTCGATCGGGGCGACGCCGTCGAGGCACTCGCCGGTCTCGCGCCAGACGATGGTGCCGTCGCCCGGGACCTCCCAGCCGCGGCTGGGCGCGTCGGCGCAGTCGCCGGCGCGCGGCACGTCGGCGCCGTCGACCACGATGCAGCGGGTGCCGTGCTCGCCGAGGTCGACCTCGAACCGGCCGGCTCGCACGACCTCGAGCGTTGCGGCGTCGGTGGTGACCGAGCCCAGCTCGTTGGTGAAGACGGCGCGGTACCGCGTGTGGTCGTCGTCGAGCGTGACGCCGGTGCGGGTCAGCGTGGCGTCGGGTCCGGTGCCGGTGGCGTCGGGGACCGGGGTCCACGGGCCGTCGGCCGACGGCGCGCTCTCCCAGGCCCAGGTCGCCTCCGGGTTGGCCGAGGCGCTCGCGGTGAACTCGACGTCGTCGCCGGGGCCGGCCTCGACGGACTCGGGCTGCTCGGTGATCTCCGGCTGCCAGTGCACTGTGAGCGTGGCCGGCTCGGACGTCGCCTCGCCGACCTCGTTGGTGAAGACCGCGCGGTACTGGTAGCCGTCGCGTTCGGAGCCGACGCCGGTGAGCTTCAGCGTCGACGTGACGCCCTCTTGGCGGCTGGTGGCGAGCGTGGTGTCGGGCGAACGCCATTCGCCGCCGGGCGGCCGCGCCTGCCACGTGATGGTCATGGCGTCCGGGTTGGCCACGGCGGTCGCCTCGAACACCGCGGTGCCGCCCTCGACGACCGTGACGCTCTGCGGCTGCTCCTCGATGGCCGGCGGGTACTGCACGGTGATGACGGCGGGCTCGGTGGTGATGGTGCCCAACGGGTTGGTCGCCTTGACGCGGTAGAGGCGGCCGTCGATGTCGCGGTCGGGCGCCTCGATGACCAGCGTGTCGGTGGTGGCGCCGGCGACGTCGACCCAGTCCTCCTCCGGCGGCACGTCCTGGCTGCCGTCTGGTGTCTCGTCGGCCGGCACCTCATCGGCGCGGTCGTCGGCGGACTGGACGTACGGCGTGCCCGACGACGTGGGCACGATCAGGAAGCTCGGGCCGGACGTCTCCGCGGTCGCCGTCTGCGGCTGCTCGCCGGCCGGCTGCCCGCCACTGGACCCCGTGGGCGGATCGGCGTACTGCCACTGCAGCTCCGGCGGCGGGTTGCCGGAGACCGCCACCGTCAGCGTGACGTCCTCACCGGCGACCACGACCGGGTTGGGCGGGGGTTGTCGGTCGATGGTGGGCGGCGCCTCGGCCGGCGGCTGGGTGGGCTCGGGCGTCGGCTCCGGCGTCGGCTCCTCGGTCGGCTCCTCCGTGGGCTCGCTGGTCGGCGTTTCGGACGGCTGCGACGGCTCGACCTCGGGCTGGTCGACCGGCGGCTCCTCCTCGGCCGGCTCGTCCGGCTCCTCCTCCGGGGGGTCGGCAATCGGCTGGTCGGCCGGCGGCTCGTCCGCGGGCGGCTCCGCCGGCGGCTGCTCCTCCTGCTCCGGCGGCGCCTGCGGCGGGTCGGCCGGCTCGTCGTCCGGCGGGTCATCGGCCGGCGGGTCCGACTCGGCGCTGGCGGACGGCGCGGCGGCGGGCGGATCGGCAGGGTCGTCGTTGCTGGTCAGTGCCCACGCCGCGACGGCGATGGCGGCGGCAGCGGCCGCGACGCCACCGGCGGCGGCGAACTGCCGGGCCTGCTTGCCCCAGCTGGCCGGCGACAGGAACGCCAGCACGCCGCCGCCCGTCGCGCCGGCGCCGGCGGCCGCCACCGCACCGGCGGCGACCCCGGAGGCGGGGAGCAGCAGGGCCGGCCAAAGGATGCCCCGCATGTCGGACACGAGCAGCAGCAGCTCGTCGCGCCGCTCGCGGCAGTGGGCGCAGGTGGCGAGGTGGGCGCTCATCTCGCGGGTGTCGTGTGCCGACAGCGTGCCGCGGACGTACGACGCGATCTTCGGCGCGTATGGGCGGCACTCCGGCTGGACCTCGGCGGACAGGTTCACCGCCAGGTAGGCCTGCCGCAGGCCCTCGCGAGCGCGGTAGGCCAGTGCGGCGACGGCGTTGGCGGAGCTGCCCAGCGCGGGCGCCAGCGACGCCGGCGACCGGCCCTCGATCTCGGTGTGCCACAGCACCTGCTGCCACCGCTCGGGCAACGTCTCGAACGCGTGCCGCACCAGCTGGCGGTCGGTGGAGCGGGCCATGGCGTCGTCGGCGGTCGGCAGGATGTCGAGGATCGAGGGATCGGTCTGCGAGCCGTCGCGCTGCGAGCTGCGGTGGCGGTCGATGGCAAGCCGCCGAACGACCGTCTTCAGGTAGGGCGCGAAGTCGAGGTCGGGACCGCCGCCCTCGCGCAGCCGCATGAGCACCCGGGTGAACGCCTCGGCGACGACGTCCTGCGCCTCGTCGCTGTTGTTCGTGACGATTCGGGCGACTTTGGAGGCGTCGTCAACATGGCGGCGGTACAGCTCGTCGTAGGCGCCCATGTCGCCTTCACGCGTGCGCGCGATGAGCTGTTCGTCGCTGGCGCCGTCTGCTGGAATCGTCACCTGTTCTCGCTATCCCGGTTACACCCAGGCAGCTCAGTCCAGGGAACCTCTCCCTGAATGACGAGACCTGGGCGGCCTGATCTCATGATCGACATTAGCCCCCCCAAGCAGCCCAGTCACGAGTTCAGGCAATCGTGCTCTGGAGTCCGGGACAGCGAACACGTCGACCCGCACATTTGCTGTGCTCAGTTCACCGGTTTCGACCGACTTCGTCAAGGAGATCCGCTCGAGCCGCGCCTGCGCATCGTCGGGCACCAGGGCCAGCGCCATCGCGGTGCCGACCTGGCTCAGTGTGGCCTCCGGACGGACGCGCGAACGGAGCGCGGACGCGGCCTGGAGGACCCGGGCGATCCGCCGCCACGGGCCGTCCGCAGGCTCCCATCGCATGACGAGCAGCACCAACGCCATCGGCTCGATCCCGGACAGCCGGTCGAGCTCCTGCACCCGGCCGTAGAGATAGCCGACGGTGTGCAGTCCGGACAGCGGATCGATGCCGGGCGAGCCGCGCTCGGCGGCGACCGCGTCGACCCAGGCGTCGACCAGCCGGTGCCGCGCCGTCGCGCGGGGGAGTGGTGCGCCCGCCGACGCCTCGAGCACGTCCCACAGCTCGTCCAGCTCGTCCAGCAGGCAGGTGAGGTCGCCGGTCGTGGCGGCGCGCTCCCACGCGAAGACCGTCAGACCGTGCTCGACGTCCTCGGGGTCGGGCTCGTCGGCGGTCAGTGCGTCCACGACGGCCTCGACGCCGGGCGGAGGCAACTCCCCGGTGGTCGCCTCCGCCCGGCTCGTTTCCGGTGCAGGGCCGTCCTCGTGCGCGCTCGCCGGCACCGGCCGATCCAGCCAGGCGGCCAGCAACGATGTCACCGGAACCTCGCCGTGGTTGAACATCGTCATCCTCGGAACTCCCCGTTCTCGCGCACGCTTCGTCCGACCCTTGCACCCACCACGACGGCGGCCACGCCGCATCATGACGCGGGTGCGGCAGAAAACTTCGCGGGCCGCCCCGACCGCATCGTCCGGACCGCCGGGTGCGTATGTCAGGCTGACCCTGTGCCGGAGCGCATGGTGCGACTGACCCGCTGGCTGACCGACGTGCGCCAGCGGGTCGCGCAAGCTGCCGCGGCCGGTCAGCAGGCCGCGCCACCCGACGGCGACCCCGCGCTGCAGCCGGACGGTGCGCCGCGTCCGCTGGGCGAGGCGACGACACCCGGCAAAGCGCCCGGGCCCGGCCCGGTGCCTCCGCCGCCCGCGGAGGCGCCCGCGCCGCGCGCCCCCGACGGCCACCCGGTGCCGCGGGTGGTCCGCGACGCCGCCGAGTGGAGCTGGCGGCTGATCATCATCGCCGCGGCGGTGGCCGGCGTCGGCTGGCTGGCGTGGGAGCTGCGGGTCGTGATCTTCCCGCTGGTGGCCGGGCTGCTGCTGGCCGCCGGGCTGCAACCGCTGGTCCGCCGGCTGCGGATGGCCGGATGGGCGCGCGGGCCCGCTGCCGCCGTCGTCTTCGTCGGGTTCCTACTCGTCGTGGTGGGGTCGCTGACGCTGGTCGGCAACGCCGTGGGCGGCCAGTTCGAGGACGTCGTCGACCAGGCCGAGGAGGGTCTGCAGGAGATCCGCGACTGGCTGGCCGGGCCGCCGTTCAGCATCGACGAGGCGCAGCTGGACAGCTACATCGACCGCGCCGTCGCGCTGTTCCAGGACGACAGCTCCGTCACCGAGCAGGCGGCCACGGCGGCCACCGTCGCCATCGAGATCCTGGTCGGGCTGGCCCTGGCGCTGTTCGCCCTGATCTTCTTCCTCTACGACGGCGAGCGCATCTGGACGTGGCTGGTGCGGCTGTTCCCGGCCCGGGCGCGGGCCCGCGCGGCCGCCGCCGGCGACGTCGCCTGGCTGACGCTCGGGCAGTACATCCGGGGGACGGTCCTGGTGGCGCTGTTCGATGCCGTGGCCATCACCGTCCTGCTGTTCATCCTGCAGGTCCCGCTGGCCCTGCCACTCGGTGTGCTGGTGTTCTTCGGCGCGTTCGTGCCGCTCATCGGTGCGTTCGTCACCGGGACGGTCGCCGTGCTGGTCGCCCTGGTGACGCAGGGGCTCCTGATCGCCATCGTCGTGTTGGCCGGGCTCATCGTCGTCCAGCAGATCGAGAGCAACATCTTCCAGCCGTTCATCCTCGGCCGCATGGTGCGCATCCACCCGCTGGCCGTCGCGGTGGCCGTCGCCATCGGGACCCTGGCCGGCTCGATCATCGGCGCCATCATCGCCGTGCCGATCATCGCGCTGGTCAACACCGTCGGCAGCTACCTGGCGTCGACCCGGGAGCGGCCGCCGCCCGTCGCGTCCGGCTGAGCCAGGGTGGGCAGGCCGACGGCCATCGCCGGGCCAAAATGATCACGTTCACCACGAAAACTCGTGTCGCATTACGCCTGTAATCGTGTCGACGCTCGAGAAATACTGGTGACGGGCCCGGCTCGGCGACAGGAATGCGATTGCCGACGCCCGCTCATGGCGAGACGCGTGTCCGGGGGCCGCACCTAGGCCGGGCGGTCATCATCCGCCGGGTTCAGCAGGGCCAGGACATCGTCGTGGAGGGGGCCGTTGGTGGCGAGGGCGTTGGCGCCCAGCGGGCCGGGAACGCCGTCGAGGCTGGTGAAACGGCCGCCGGCCTCCTCCACCACGATCGAGGGGGCGGCCATGTCGTGCAGGGCCAGCTCCGGCTCCGTCGCGATGTCGACGGCGCCGTCGGCGAGCAGCATGTACGACCAGAAGTCGCCGTAGGCGCGCGTGCGCCAGCACGCCCGCGTCAGGTCGAGGAACGCGGTCAGCATGCCGCGCTCCTCCCAGCCCGACAGCGACGAGTACGAGAGCGACGCCCGCTCCAGCGCGGACACGTCGGAGACCCGGCAGCGGGTCGCCGAGGACAGCGACCGGCCCGTGTAGGCGCCGGTGCCGCGCGCCGCCCACCAGCGCCGGCCGAGCGCGGGCGCCGACACCACGCCGGCGACCACGGCGTCCTCGACCATCAGCGCGATCAGCGTGGCCCAGACGGGGACACCGCGCAGGTAGTTCTTGGTGCCGTCGATGGGATCGACGACCCAGCGGCGGGCGCCGTAGCCGCCGGCACCGAATTCTTCGCCGACGACGGCGTCGCGCGGGCGCGCCCGCGACAGGGTGCGCCGGATCGCCTCCTCGGTCGCCTTGTCCGCGTCGGTGACGGGGGACTGGTCGGCCTTGATCTCGACCCGCAGGTCAGCAGCCCGGAACCGCGACATCGTCTGCGAGTCGGCGTCGTCGGCCAGGACGTGGGCGAAGCGGAGGTCGTCGTCGTGGGCCACGAACGGTCAACCTACACGGTCAGTCGCCGGCCTGGCGGTCGCGACTGGCCAGCAGCCGGCGGTACGACGCCAGCCGGTCCGGGTCGACACGGCCGGCAGCCAGCGCGGCGTCGAGTCCGCACTCCGGCTCGCCGTCGGCGTGGGTGCAGCCGCGCGGGCACTCCTCGGTCTCGGCGGCGAGGTCGGGAAAGGCGAGGATGAGGCGGTCGGGGTCGACGTGCGCGAGGCCGAACGAGCGGATGCCCGGCGTGTCGATGACCCAGCCGCCGTCGGGCAGCGGCAGCGCGACCGCGCTGGTGGACGTGTGCCGGCCCCGCCCGGTGACGACGTTGACCTGGCCGACCGCCCGGTCCGCACCTGGGACCAGCACGTTCACCAGTGTCGACTTGCCGACCCCGGAGTGGCCGACGAGGACGGTGACGCGGTCACGCAGGTGCCGCTCGACGTCCCCGACGTCGGCGTCGGACCCAGGCGCCAGGCGGGTCACGACGGCCGGGACGTGCAGCGGGGCGTACGTCGCGAGCAGCGGCCCGGGGTCGGCGAGGTCCGCCTTGGTGAGGCACAGCAGCGGCTCGATGCCGGCGTCGAACGCCGCCACCAGGGCGCGGTCGATCAGCCGGGGCCGCGGCTCCGGATCGGCGACGGCGGTGACGATCATCAGCTGGTCGGCGTTGGCGACGATGACCCGTTCGACCGGATCGTCGTCGTCGGCGGTGCGCCGCAACACGGTGGAGCGCGACTCGACGCGCACGATGCGGGCCAGCGAGCCCGGCGCGCCGGACACGTCGCCGACCAGGCCCACGCGGTCGCCGACGACGACCGCCTTGCGGCCCAGCTCGCGCGCGGTCATCGCCGTCACCGTCCGCCCGTCGAGCACGCAGGTGTAGCGGCCGCGGTCGACGGCGATCACCAGGGCCGACGTCGCGTTGGCGTGGGCAGGGCGGAGCTTGCTGCGCGGCCGCGAGCCACGCCCCGGGCGGACCCTGACATCCCCCTCGTCGTAGGAGGAGGCGGCGGTCCGCCGGGCCATCACGCGTCCGGATCCCCGCCGGACCGGCCGAGAAGGGCCGCCCACATGCCGGGGAAGTCGGCCAGCGTCTTCGAGGTGGTCGCGATGTCCTCGACCTGCACGCCCGGCACCACCAGTCCGAGGACGGCGCCCGCTTGCGCCAGGCGGTGGTCGGCGTAGCTGTGGAACACGCCCGCCCGCAGCGGCGCCGGCCGGATGTCGAGGCCGTCGGCGGTCTCGGTGACGTCGCCGCCCAGTCCGTTGATCTCCGCGGCCAGTGCCGCCAGCCGGTCGGTCTCGTGCCCGCGCAGGTGGGCGATACCGCGCAGGTGCGACGGCGTGGTCGCGGCGGCGGCCAGTGCGGCCAGGACGGGAGTCAGCTCGCCGACGTCGTGCAGGTCGGCGTCGAGGCCGAGCACTGTGCCGGTGCCGCGCACCGTCAGCACGCCGTCGTCGAGCGAGACGTCGGCGCCCATGCGGGCGAGCAGGTCGCGCAGCTCGGCGCCCGGCTGTGTGGTGGCGGCCGGCCAGCGCGGCACCCGGACCGTCCCGCCGGTCAGCACGGCGGCGGCCAGGAACGGCGCGGCGTTGGAGAGGTCGGGCTCGACGACGGTGTCGACGGCCCGGACGGCGCCCGGTTCGACCCTCCAGGTGTTCGCCGCGGCGTCGTCGACCTCGACGCCGCGCTCGCGCAGCATGGCCACCGTCATGTCGATGTGCGGCTGCGACGGGACCGGCTTGCCGTCGTGGCGGACGGTGACGCCCTTGTCGTAGCGGGGCGCGGACAGCAGCAGCCCGCTGACGAACTGCGACGACGCCGACGCGTCGATGGTGACCTCGCCGCCGGGGACGGCGCCGGCGCCGGCGACGGTGAACGGCAGCACCCCGCGGCCACCGTCGTCGATCGAGACGCCGAGCGTCCGCAGCGCGTCGAGCACGGTTCCCATGGGCCGCAGCCGCGCCTGCGGGTCGCCGTCGAACCGGACGTCGCCGTCGGCCAGCGCGGCGAGCGGCGGCACGAACCGCATGACGGTGCCGGCCAGTCCGGTGTCGATGGCGACGCCACCCCGGACCGGCGCGGGGGTGACGCGCACGCCGTCGTCGACCGGTTCGATGCCGGCGCCGAGGGCGCGCAGCGCGTCGATCATGAGCCGAGTGTCGCGTGCGAGCAGCGGATGACGGACCAGCGACGGGCCGTCGGCGAGCGCCGCGAGCACCAGGGCGCGGTTGGTGAGGGACTTGGAGCCGGGCAGCACGACGGTGGCATCCACCGGGCCGGGGGCGGTCGGTGCAGGCCAGAGCGGGGCAGTGGTGTCGGTCATCGGGCACCAAGCCTATCGGTGCCCGATGACCGGACAGGTGCTACTCGTCCTCGACCCAGTCGAAGGTCTTCGTGACGGCCTTCTTCCAGGTGCGGTAGATCTTCTCGCGGTGGGCGTCGTCCATCGCCGGATCCCACTGCTTGTCCTGGGCCCAGTTGGTGCGGATGTCGTCCTCGCTCTCCCAGAAGCCGACCGCCAGGCCCGCCGCGTACGCCGCGCCGAGCGCCGTCGTCTCCGCGACCACTGGACGGATGACCGGCACGCCGAGGATGTCGGCCTGGAACTGCATCAGCAGCTCGTTGCCGACCATGCCGCCGTCGACCTTCAACGACGTCAGGTCGACCCCGGAGTCGGCGTTCATGGCGTCGATGACCTCGCGGGTCTGGAACGCCGTCGCCTCGAGGACCGCCCGGGCCAGGTGGGCCTTGGTGACGAACCGGGTGAGACCGACGATCGCGCCCCGGGCGTCGGATCGCCAGTACGGTGCGAACAGCCCGGAGAACGCCGGCACGAAGTAGGCGCCGCCGTTGTCCGGGACGCTGCTTGCCAGTGCCTCGATCTCCGGCGCCGACGCGATCATGCCGAGGTTGTCGCGCAACCACTGCACCAGCGCGCCGGTGATGGCGATCGAGCCCTCGAGCGCGTAGACGGGAGCGTTGTCGCCGATCTTGTAACAGACAGTGGTGAGCAGCCCGTTCTCGCTCATCACCTGCTCAGTCCCGGTGTTGAGCAGGACGAAGTTGCCCGTGCCGTAGGTGTTCTTCGCCTCGCCAACCGACAGGCAGGCCTGACCGAACGTGGCCGCCTGCTGGTCGCCGAGGTCGCCCGCGATCGGCAGACCGGCGAACGCGCCCCGCTCACGGATGTTGCCGTACACCTCCGACGACGAGCGGATCTCCGGCAGCATGGACATCGGGATGCCCATGTCGGCGGCGTTGTTCTCGTCCCACGAGAGCGTGTCCAGATCCATGAGCAGGGTGCGCGAGGCGTTGGTCGGGTCGGTGTAGTGCAGCCCGCCGTCCATCCCGCCGGTGGCGTTCCACAGCACCCAGGTGTCCATGTTGCCGAACAGCAGGTCACCGGCCTCGGCCTTGGCCCGGGCACCGTCGACGTTGTCGAGGATCCACTTCACCTTGGGGCCGGAGAAGTAGGTGGCCAGCGGCAGGCCGGTCCTGGAGCGGTACCGATCCGGCCCGCCGTCGCGGGCCAGCTCGTTCACGATGCGGTCGGTGCGGGTGTCCTGCCACACGATCGCGTTGTAGACGGGCTTGCCGGTGGTGCGGTCCCACACGACGGCGGTCTCGCGCTGGTTCGTGATGCCGACGGCCACGATGTCGCTGGTGACGAGGTCCTTCTTCGCCAGCGCCCCCGCGCAGACCTCACGAGTGTTCCGCCAGACCTCTTCCGGATCGTGTTCGACCCAGCCGGCCTGAGGATAGATCTGCTCGTGCTCCCGCTGGTCGACGGAGACCACCCGTCCGGAGTGATCGAAGATCATGCACCGGGTGGATGTGGTTCCTTGGTCGATGGCGGCTACGTACTGAGTCATCCCTTCTCCTCACATCGTCGTACGGGGCAGGCTGTGCCCGGGTCGGGCGATCAGTAGACGGCGCGGGCGAGCAGTCCGCCCAGGATGCCGCCGATGATCGGGCCGGCCACGGGAACCCAGGAGTATCCCCAGTCGCTCGAGCCCTTCCCCCTGATGGGCAGGAACGCGTGGGCGATGCGGGGGCCCAGGTCGCGGGCCGGGTTGATGGCGTAACCGGTCGGGCCACCGAGGGAGGCGCCGATGCCGAGGACGAGGAGGGCGACGGGCAGCGGGCCGAGTTCGGCCGGCGAGTTGGCGAACGAGAAGATGACGAACAGCAGGACGAAGGTGGCGATGACCTCCGTCGTCGTGTTCCACAGCGGGTTCCGGATCTGCGGGCCGGTCGAGAACACGGCGAGCTTCTTGGCCGGGTCCTCCTCGGCGTCGAAGTGCTGCTTGAACGCTAGCCAGCACAGCGTGGCACCGACGATGGCGCCGGCCAGCTCGCCGAGTAGGTAGGCAGGGACGTCCGACCACGCGGTCCGCCCTTCGACCGCGAAGCCCAGTGTCACGGCCGGGTTGATGTGCGCGCCGGACTCGAATGCGACGTAGACACCGGCGAACACGCCGAGGCCCCAGCCGAAGTTGATGAGGAGCCAGCCGCCGCCGAGTCCCTTGCTCCGGTCCAGGATGGCCGTGGCGACCACACCACAACCGAGGAGCAGGAGCATTCCTGTGCCGAGGAACTCGGACAGGAAGATCTCGCCGAAACTCAGGTCCAGATCCATGTGAACCTCCGCTTCCGTTGACGACAACGGCCGTGGCGTCCCCGGTGTCCCGGCTGGTCTCGGCAACGTTGCCAAGGGTCACTTCCGGAACTTACTGGTGCGTAGAGCAACTGTCTACGTCCTCCGGGACCAGAGCGGGTAGCGTGTTGCTGGGTGCCGCTGACGGTCGCGCCGACATGTCGAACCTTGGTGGCATTCGACCGCTTTTACGCGCTCTGAGCTGCAAGGAGACGTGATCTACGTGACCGGTGACAGCGAGCGGGCCGAGATCGCCGGCCCGAGCAGCCGGCTGGGGCCGCGGGCTCGGCGGGAGAACTGGGACCGGCTCGGCTCCGAGCACTTCGACGTCGTCGTCATCGGCGGCGGCGTGGTGGGCACCGGCGCCGCGCTGGACGCCGTCACCCGCGGGTTGCGGGTGGCGCTGGTCGAGGCGCGCGACTTCGCGGCCGGGACGTCCAGCCGGTCGAGCAAGCTGTTCCACGGCGGCGTGCGCTACCTGGAGCAGTTCGAGTTCGGCCTGGTCCGCGAGGCGCTGCACGAGCGCGAGCTGATGCTCACCCGCATCGCGCCGCACCTGGTCAAGCCGGTCAGCTTCCTCTACCCACTCAAGCACCGCTGGTGGGAGCGTCCGTACACCGCGACCGGCCTGTTCATGTACGACACCATGGGCGGCGCGCGGTCTGTTCCAGGCCAGAAGCACCTCACCCGGGCCGGCGCGCTGCGGCTGTTCCCGGGCCTGCGCCACGACGCGCTCATCGGTGGCGTCCGCTACTACGACGCCCAGGCCGACGACGCCCGGCACACCCTCACCGTCGCCCGCACCGCCGCCCACTATGGCGCCGTCGTGCGCTCGTCGACGCAGGTCATCGCCTTCCTGCGCGAGGCCGACCGCATCACCGGGGTCCGCGTCCGCGACGTCGAGACCGGCGCCGAGCAGGAGGTCACCGCCGACGTCGTCGTCAACGCCACCGGCGTGTGGACCGACGAGATGCAGCGGCTGGCCGGTACCCGTGGCCGGTTCCGGGTCCGGGCGAGCAAGGGCGTGCACATCGTCGTCCCGCGCGACCGCATCGCCGCCGAGAGCGGGCTGATCCTGCGCACGGAGAAGTCGGTGCTGTTCGTCATCCCGTGGCGCAACCACTGGATCATCGGCACCACCGACACCGACTGGAACTTCGACCTCGCCCACCCGGCGGCCACCAAGGCCGACATCGATTACATCCTCGAGCACGTCAACGCCGTCCTGGCCACGCCGATCACGCACGACGACATCGAGGGCGTGTTCGCGGGGCTGCGGCCGCTGCTGGCCGGCGAGAGCGAGCAGAGTTCGAAGCTGTCGCGTGAGCATGCAGTCGCCCGCCCGGCGCCCGGCATGGTCGCCATCGCCGGCGGCAAGTACACGACCTACCGGGTCATGGCCAAGGACGCCATCGACGCGGCCCGCGAGGACCTGCGCGGCTGGATCCGCCCGTCCATCACCGACAAGGTGCCGCTCCTCGGGGCCGACGGCTACCACGCCCTCGTCAACCAGGTCGACCGGCTGGGCGAGGAGCACGGCGTGCACCCGCACCGGCTGCGCCACCTGCTCGACCGCTACGGCTCGATGGTGCACGAGGTGCTCGCCCCTGCCGAGGGCCGCCCCGAACTGCTGCAGCCGATTCCCGGCGCGGCCGACTACCTGCAGGTCGAGGTCGTCTACGCAGTCACGCACGAGGCCGCGCTGCACGTCAGCGACGTGCTGACCCGGCGCACGCGGATCAGCATCGAGTACCCGCACCGTGGTCTGGAGTCCGCCGAGGCCGTCGCCCGGCTGATGGCCGAGACCCTCGGCTGGGACGACGCGACCATCGCCCGCGAGGTCGACGTCTACCGCAAGCGGGTCGAGGCCGAGCGCGGCTCCCAGAACGAGCCCGACGACCAAGCCGCCGACGGCGTCCGCTCGGCCGCTCCCGAGTTCCGTCCGGGAGTCGCCGAACCCGTCGTCTGAGGGCGGCGGCCAGGCACAGGCGTTCTCCCGCTCTACCACCCATGCATATGCGTTCCTGGTGAAGCGGGAAAACGCCTAGGGAGCAACTGATGCCCGGCGACCCAGAACCAACCACACCGCCACGGCACACACGGCGAACCCCACGACGGTGGCAACCCCGATGTCCTCACCGAACATCGCCCACGCCCACACTGCGGTGGTGGGCGGGGTCAGATACAGCAGGCTGCTCACCCTCGTAGCCCCGCCACGCCGCAGCACGAGCAGGTACGCGCCGTACCCGCCGGCCGTCGACAGCACCAGCACCCACGCCACCGACCACCAGAACCCGCTGGTCTCCGGGACGGTGAACCGCCCGAAGGCGACCGTCTCGGCGGTGAACGCGACCGCTGCGATCGCCACGTGCACCGTCAGCGACGCCGCCAGGCCGCCCGAAGGCCGCCAGCGCTGCTCCAGCACCGTCCCCGCCGACAGTGCCAGCATGCCGCCGACCGGCAGCAGGTAGGTCAAGGCAGACCCGCCGGCGCCGATGTCATCGGCGATGACGATGCCGACGCCGGCCAGGCCGAGCCAGAGCCCGAGCCGGGCCCGTCCGCTCACCGCCTCGCCGAGCAGCCGACGGGCGGCGGTGGCGACGACCAGCGGCTGCAACGCGGCGATCAGCGCGGTTGTGCCGGCCGGTACGCCGAGGCCGATGCCGGTGACGACGCCGCCGAGGTACAACGTCTGCGCGAGCAGGCCGACGACGGCGTGCCGCCCGAGGTCGCGCCGGGCGAGCCGAACCAGCCGGGGTGCGACGACCGGCACCAGGATCGCCGCGGCGATGAGGTAACGCCACGACAGCAGTGTGTCGGCGGGTGCGTACTGGGTGCCGAGGCGGGCGCCGATGAAGCCGGAGCTCCAGAAGACGACGAGGGCGGTGGCCGCCGCGACGTCCACGGCCGAGGTGCGCTGCTGCGGGCGGGTCGTCGTCTCCGTCATGCCCTCGATGTAAACACACCGGTGGGTATACTGTCAGTGTCCTCTTGGCTGGGAGGAGCGCTCGTGGCTCGTCGGCATCCAGCGGGACAACTCACCCCGGCTGGACAGCGGCTGCTCGACACCGCCAGCGCGCTGTTCTACCGGCATGGCATCCGCGCGGTCGGCGTCGACGCGATCGCCGAGGCGGCCGGCACCACGAAGAAGACCCTGTACGACCGGTTCGGCTCGAAGGACGCACTGGTCGCGCTGTACCTGAGCCGCCGGTTCGAGCGGTGGCGCGAGTTCGTCGCCACCCACCTCGACGAGCACGCGCCGGAACCCGGCCCGGAGCGGGTGCTGGCGGTATACGACGCGCTCGCCGAGTGGCAGCGCGACGCCGAGCGCGGCTGCGCGTTCGTCAACGCGTTCGCGGAGATCGGTGGTACCGACCACCCGGGTGTCGCGGTGATCCGGGCGGAGAAGGAGACGGTCCGCGAGCTCTACGTGCGGCTGGTCACCGAGGCCGGCGTGCAAGCGGCCGAGGCCACCGAACTGGGCCTGAGGCTGGCCCTGCTGCACGAGGGCGCCCTGGTGACGATGACCGCCGGCGGCCGGCCGGACGCGCTCACGCACGCCCGCGCGGCCGCCGCCGACCTGCTCGCCGCCGCTCTGCCGGGGGTGCGCGTCAGGGTGTGACGCGGTGCTGCACCGAGCGCAGGCCCGCCTTGGCCTGGCCGGCGGTGGCCTTGGCGGCCAGCCGCGCCTCGCGCTTGGCCGTCTTCGTCGCCCGCTTCGCGTCCTTCGTCGCCCGCCGCGCCCGCCACGACAGGCCCGGCTTGCCCTCGGTGTCGACGCTGGCCAGCAGCAGCCCGCCGGCCAGGCCGACGTTCTTCATGGCCTGGACGCGCTGGGTGTTGCGCTGGGCGGGGTCCTCGACGGTCCAGAAGGGGTGGCCCTCCATGGTGGTGGGGATCAGCGAGCCGAGCAGCACGAGCGAGGCCAGCCGCGGGAAGCGTCCGGTGGCAAGCGCCAGCCCGGCGCCGACCTGCGCGCCGGCGTTGATGCGGACGAGCGTCTTCGGGTCCGTCGGCAGCTGCGGCACCCGCTTCTGCAGGGTGGGCCCGAACTTCTCGGCGAAGGTGGTGGCCGCAGGGATCCCCGGCTCCGGGTCGCGCAGGTTCTTCGCACCCTGGACGATGAAGATCGACGCGAGCATCGGGCGGGCGATCATTCGGACGAGGCTCATACACATTGCCTACCACGAAACCGGCGCCCGCCGGTGCGAGGATGGACGTATGTGCGGACGGTACGCGGTCAGTCAGAGCGCCGACGACCTCGCCGACGAGTTCGGCGTCGAGCGGGAAGAGGTGCGCGAGCGCCTCGACCCCGACTGGAACGTCGCACCCAGCAAGAAGGTCTACGCGGTGCTCACCCGCGGGAAGAAGGACGAGCCCGACGAGCCGCCGGTGCGCCGGCTGCGGACGCTGCGCTGGGGCCTGGTGCCGTCCTGGGCGAAAGACCTGGCCATCGGGAACAGGCTGATCAACGCCCGGGTCGAGACGGCGGCGGAGAAGCCGGCGTTCCGCAAGGCGTTCGCCCTGCGCCGATGCATTCTCCCGGCCGACGGCTTCTACGAGTGGCGCGGTGAGAAGGGCGAGAAGCAGCCGTTCTTCATCCACCCGAAGGACGGCTCGCTGGCCATGGCCGGGCTGTACGAGATCTGGCGCGACAAGAGCAAGCCCGAGGACGCCGACGACGCGTTCGTGTGGTCCGTGGTGATCCTGACCACCGACGCCACTGACGACGTCGGCCAGATCCACGACCGCATGCCCATGCTGGTCGGGCCGGACGACTGGGGGCGCTGGCTCGACCCCTCCATCACCGATCCCGAGGACGTGACGCGGCTGCTGAACCCGGCCGTCCCCGGCGTGCTCGATGCCTACCCGGTGTCCACTGACGTCAACAAGGTCGGCAACAACGGGCCGCACCTCGTCGAGCCGGTGGAGCTGTGATGGCGCCGGTCCGGACCACCGTCGGCACCCCGATCGGCGAGGCCGCGTTCTGGACCGACGCCGCCGACGAGCCCCGGCTGCGGCTGGTGCTCGGGCACGGCGCCGGCGGCGGGCCCAACGCGGCCGACCTCGAGGCGCTGTCCCGCACGTTGCCGGCCGAGGGCGTCACGGTCGTCCGGTTCGAACAGCCGTGGCGGCTGGCCGGGAAGAAGGTCGCGCCGCGGACGCCGGTGCTCGACGAGGCCTGGCTGGCGGCGCTCGCGACGCTGCCGCGCGACGTGCCGCTTGTGATCGGCGGTCGCAGCTCCGGCGCTCGCGTCGCCTGCCGCACCGCCGCGGAGCTGGATGCCGCCGCCGTCGTCTGCCTGGCGTTCCCGCTGCATCTGCCGGGCAAGCCGGAGGCCTCGCGGCTGCCCGAGCTGACCAGGGCCGCGGAGAAGCTGCCGGTGCTGGTCGTGCAGGGCGAGCGCGACACGTTCGGCGGCCCAGACGAGTTCCCGCCCGGCCAGCACCGGCTGGTCGCCGTCCCAGGCGCCGACCACGGCATGCGCGTGCTCAAGGGTCATTCGCAGCGCGAGGCGATCGACGCCGTCGTGGCCGCGGTGCAGGCCTTCCTGGCCCCCATCGGGGAATGAACCGGACGCCGGCGCCGTTGACGCCAGCGGAACGACCGAGTCCGGGAGGTTCAACTGACTGTGGGTGCGACGTGCTTGGAGCGTCCGGTGTCCGAGGGCACGGTGCGCGACAGCCGTGAGACCTGGGATGCCATCGCGCCGGTAGACTTGACGGTGATGACTGATCAGGAGAGTGACGAGCAGCGCACGCAGCGCTTCGAACGCGATGCGTTGCCGTACCTCGACCAGTTGTACTCGGCCGCGCTGCGCATGACGCGCAACGCCAGCGACGCCGAGGACCTGGTCCAGGAGACGTTCGCGAAGGCCTATGCCTCGTTCCACCAGTTCAAGGAGGGAACGAACCTCAAGGCGTGGCTCTACCGCATCCTGACCAACACGTTCATCAACACGTACCGCAAGAAGCAGCGCGAGCCGCAGCAGAGCGCCACTGAGGAGATCGAGGACTGGCAGATGGCCCGGGCCGAGGCGCACACCTCGTCCGGCCTGCTCTCGGCCGAGGCCGAGGCGCTCGCCCACCTGCCCGACTCCGACGTGAAGAACGCGCTCCAGGAGATCCCCGAGGAGTTCCGCATCGCGGTCTATCTCGCCGACGTCGAGGGCTTCCCCTACAAGGAGATCGCCGACATCATGGGCACACCGATCGGCACGGTGATGTCCAGGCTGCACCGTGGCCGCCGTCAGCTGCGCGGGTTGCTGGAGGACTACGCCCGCGAGCGCGGGCTGGTTCCGAAGGTCACTCAGGAGGTCGGAGGATGAGCTGCGACGACAACGACGTCGACTGCGCTGAGGTTCTGGACCGGATCTACGTGTTCCTCGACCACGAGCTCGACGACCGCACCCTCACGTACGACGAGATCAAGGCGCATCTCGACGCCTGCCAGCCGTGCCTGTCCACCTACGACATCGAGCGGGTGGTCCGCGAGACGCTGGCGCGCGCGTGCGCCTGCGACCACGCACCCGACGAGCTGCGGCTCAAGATCCGCGCCCGCATCCAGGAGGTCCGGGTGCAGATGACCAGGACGCCCTGACACCACGACCGAATCGACGAGAGCCCCGGCCCTGCCGTTGCAGGTGCCGGGGCTCTCGTCGCCGTACGGGGCGCCTCTGTTCCTCCTACCCTTGCGGGACTCCTGGCCGCCTGGGACCTCGCGGTCGGCGGTTGGCTAGGAGTTGGGGCGCTTGCCGTGGTTGGCGGCGCTCTTCTTGCGCGAACGGCGCTTGCGTGCCTTCTTGCCCATGGCGAGCTGACTCCTCTCCGGGATCGGTGTGTGCTGCTGGCGGGCGAACCGCCGGATCCGCGGGTGACGGTGAGACCGTCACGCGGTGACGCGCGGTGATTCCGGCGCGGTACCGGCGGTCGCGTCGTCGTCCATTGTCGCACGACCGGTGGCCGGTTCCGGCGGCGGTGGCGGGCCGGACGGCCGGGGTCGCTGCCCGGCTCGCTCGGCTGGACGCCGCTGGGGTCGCCGCGGCGCCTCGGCACGCTCGCGGGCCGCCGCCGTGCGCCGTCCCGTCATCGCCGTGGCCAGCGCGGCCGCGACTCCCGCGGCGACCGCGATGTCGCCCGGGCTGACCGCCTCCGGGCGGGGCGGGAACGCGACCGGGATGGTCTTGCCCAGCCAGCGCAGCCGGGTGTCGTCGCCGGCGACCGTGACGACACCCTCGTCGGGCCGCTCGGCCGCCGTCACCTCGACGCCGGCCCGCTGCTCGGCGGACACCGACACCGGCATGCCGCCGTTGAGCAGGATGACCAGTCCGTTGGCGGCCAGGCCCAGCGCGATCAGCCGGGCGCCGTGGTACGCGCGGTTGAGCCAGGCGTAGAAGCCGAGCGTGAACCAGCACAGCGCCGTCATGGCCGGCAGCAGCGGCTCCCACACCCAGCTGCCGGCGACGCCGACCGCGTAGGCGCCCAGCGCGGTGAGGATGAGCCGGCTGCGCACCGGCGGCCGTTCGCCCAGCCGGCGCAGCCGCCCGCCGCGTGCGTACCCCGCCGCCAGGCCGGCGACCAGGGCGAGCAGGAGGAGCGCCATATCATCATCCTGACCTGGTCCGGCGCCGAACCGGGGGATGCCACGCCCGGGAGCGCGCGGCTTCGTGGTGGAATGCTCCGCAGCAGGCGAGAGGAGTCAGCACGTGGCCGAGATGGTGGCCGCCGAGATGGTGGCCAATGTCCACTCCGTGGCGGTATCGGTGGGTGACCAGGTCGATGCCGGGGCGACCCTGCTGATCCTGGAGTCCATGAAGATGGAGATCCCGGTGCTGTGCGAGGACGGCGGACTGGTGTCCGAGGTCAAGGTCGGCCCCGGCGACGTCGTCCAGGAGGGCGACGTGTTGGTCGTCATCTCGTGACGGCGCTCGAGCCCGGCCTGGCGGCGCGCGAGGCGCACACCGTCACCGAGGTCGACACCGCGCTCGCGGTGGGCTCCGGCGACGTCCCGGTGCTGGCGACGCCGACGCTGGTGGCGTGGATGGAGGCCGCGACCGTGGTCGCCGTCGACGACGCGCTCGCCGACGGCGACACCACGGTGGGCACTCGGGTTGAGGTGGATCACGTCGCGGCGAGCCCGCTCGGCGCCCTCGTAGAGGTGCGCGGCGAGCTGACCGCCGTCGACGGGCGGACCCTGCGGTTCTCCGTCGTCGCTCTGGGCGGCGACGGCGAGCCGGTGGGTCGTGGGACGATCACCCGCGCCGTCGTGGGGCGCGAGCGGTTCCTGGCGCGCTGGGCTCAGCGCGCGTAGGGGTGCGTGGGCAGGGTCGGCGACCAGTCGTCCTCGGCCCGCGGAAGCGGGTCGTGCCGAGGGCCGCCGTCCGAGCCCGCCCAGCGTGCCGCGGAGACCGCGGCGGCGATCGCGACTGCCAGGACGAGAAGAACCATGACTGTGCTCATGGCAGTAATTCTGCTCCTGACGGAATGCTGCCACCAGTGGCAGTACTGCCACTAGGCATCGACTTTCTGCCAGTCGTCTGGCAGACTGTCTGAATGCTGCGAAATGTCGCTGCCGTGGTGCTCGACGGCGTCGCCCCGTTCGAGCTCGGTGTGCTCTGTGAGGCGTTCGGCATCGACCGCTCCGACCAGGGTCTGCCGGTCATGGACTTCGACCTGTGCGGGCCGTCCCGGCAGGTCCGGACGTCGCTCGGCTTCGAGCTGGTGATCGAGCACGGCCTCGAGCGGCTGGAGTCGGCCGACCTCATCGGCATCCCGGCCATGCCGCGGGCGAACCCGGTGCCGGGCGAGGTGCTCGAGGCGCTGCGGGCCGCCGTCGACCGCGGTGCCCGGGTGCTCTCGGTCTGCTCCGGCGCGTTCGTGCTGGGCGAGGCCGGCCTGCTCGACGGCCGCCGCTGCACCACCCACTGGATGTACAGCGCCGAGCTGGCGGCCCGGTTCCCCGAGGCGAAGGTCGACCCCGGCGTCCTCTACGTCGACGACGACCCCATCATCACCAGCGCGGGCACCGCCGCCGGGCTCGATGCCAGCCTGCACCTGTGGCGCAAGGAGTTCGGCGCCGACGCCGCGGCCATGGTGGCTCGCCGCATGGTCGTCCCGCCGCACCGCGACGGCGGCCAGGCCCAGTTCATCGAGGCGCCCATCCGCGCCACCCCGGCCCGCACGCTGGCCGCCGTCGTCGACTACATGGCCGCCCACCTCGACCAGGACCTCACCGTCGACGACCTCGCGGCGCTGGCCACCATGTCGCCGCGCACGTTCGCCCGCCGGTTCCGCGCCGAGACCGGCACCACGCCGTACGAGTGGCTGCTGACGGCCCGGCTGGCGGCGGCGCAGCGCATGCTCGAGCGCGGCGACGACGTCGTCGAGACGGTGGCCGCGCGGGCCGGCTTCGGCACGGCGGCGGCCATGCGTCACCACTTCGCCAAGCGGCTGGGCACCACGCCGCAGGCCTACCGGGCCGCCTTCTGCCACCGCCGCCCCGCCAGCACCACCACCGCCTGACGGGAAATGATCACGTTGACCAGCGGTGTCCACGCTCTACCAGGCATGCATGCCTGGTAGAGCGGGATGACCCTACTCAACGTGATCATTTCCGGGTCAGATGCCGGTCGTCGAGCGGGGGTAGGCGACCTTCGGGTCGCACTGCACGTTGACGAGGTACGGCATGCCCGCGTCGAACGCCCGGCGCAGCGCGGGACCGATGTCGCCCGGCTCGGTGACGGTCTCGCCTGCGCCGCCGAGGGCCTCGACGACGGCGTCGTAGCCGGTCTCGGGGCGCAGGTCGGCGGCGACGTCGTAGCCGTACAGGAACCGCATCGGGTGCTTCTCCAACCCCCACGCGCCGTTGTTGCCGACCACCATGACCACGGGCAGGTCGTGCCGGACCAGGGTGTCGACGTCCATCAGCGACATGCCGGCGGCGCCGTCGCCGTAGAGCAGCACGACCTGGCTGTCCGGGCGGGCCAGCCGGGCGGCCGCCGCGGCACCCGCGCCGGCGCCGAGGCAGCCGTACGGGCCGGGGTCGAGCCAGCAGCCCGGCCGGCCGGGCTCGATCAGCTTGCCGGCCCACGACACGAAGTCGCCGCCGTCGCCGATGACCACGGCATCGTCCTCTAGGACGCGGTTCAGCTCGCCGTAGACGCGAGCCGGGTGGATCGGCTCGCCCTCGGAGGCCAGCAGCGGGGCGTCGCGCTCGGCGGCGGCGGCCGCCTGGTCGCGCAGCCCGTTGGCCCAGTCGTCCCAGCGCCGGGTCGCGCGCATCGCCGTCAGGACGCCGTCGAGCACCAGCGTGAGGTCGCCGGCGGCGCCGGCCGCGAGCTCGACGTGCGTGGCCAGGCCGTCGGGGGAGTCGGCGACGTGGACCACCTTCGCCGGGGCGGCGCCGTCGGAGCCGCCGAACGTGCCGAAGCCGAGCCGGAAGTCCAGCGGCGTGCCGACCACCACGACGAGGTCGGCGTTCTTGAATGCGGCCGACCGGGCCCGGTTGACCAGCAGCCGGTGCCCGCGCGGCAGCACGCCGCGGCCCATGCCGTTGGCCACCACCGGGATGCCGGTCTCGTCGGCGAAGCGCAGCGCGGCATCCTCGGCACCGTCCATCCAGACGTCGGAGCCGAGCACGACGACCGGGTGTCGGGATTCGCCGATGAGCGTGGCGATGGCGGTGAGGCCGGCGGGGTCGGGTTCCGGCCGCGGCGCCGGCGGGGTGACCTCGAGCGTGACGTCGGCGAAGCTGTACAGCTCGTCCATCGGGACGTCGACGAAGACCGGCCCGCGGTGCGCCGACCGCGCCACGCTCAGCGCACGGTCGATCGCTGGGCCGACGTCGGCGGCCTTGTGTGCCGTCGTCGACAGCTTGGTGACCGGTGCGAGCAGCGGCGGGTGGTCCAGCTCCTGCAGCGCGCCGGTGCCCCAGCGCCAGGCCGGCGCGCGGCCGCCGACGGCCAGCAGCGGGACACCGCTGAAGTACGCCTGGGCGATGCCGCTGACGCCGTTGGTGACACCCGGGCCCGCGGTGAGCACGACGAGGCCTGGATCGCGGGTGAGCTTCGCGGTCGCCTCCGCACCGAAGACAGCGGTCTGCTCGTGCCGCACGTCGACGATGCGGGTGGGCGACTCGGCCTTGACCACGGCGTCGTACAGCGGGAACACGTGGGCGCCGGACAGCGTCCACATGGTCCCGACGCCGTGCGCCTCGGCGACGGCCAGCGCGTGCTGGCCGGCGTGCCCGTTGAGAGCGAGATCGTTGCGCTGCGAAATACTCACGCGGCCACCGTATCCGGAATCCATGTGCCGATCATGGCGCAGCGGCGCGGGTACCGCCCGCCGACCCCTCGGGCTCGTCGATGTGCCTACGGCCGGGGCATGAAGGTCAGCATCAGCATCACGAATTACTCGTAGCTGAGCACGGTCCAGACGTCCAGGAAGCCGGACGGTGAGCAACTTACCTTTGGTAGGCCCCACACTGGTTGATCTTGGAGTCGTTCGGCCATCTATCGGACATATCGGCGCACAATTGCCGAACAACTCCAAGATCAACGGGGGACGGCGGCATCGGTGGTCCCTCCAGGATCACAGGGACTGCGGGAAGCCGAACACCCGGCCGGGATCGTAACGCCGTTTGACGGCGGCGAGCCGGGGCAGGTTGGCGCCGTGGTAGGCCGCCGGGGCGTCCACGAGGGCGGGGTCGGGGAAGTTCGGGTAGACGTGCCCGGAGCCGTCGGCGTGCGCGATCGCCCACGTCGTGTCCGGCCAGGCCGACGTCGCGGCTGCGCCGTGCTCGAGCAGGAACCGCTCGCCGCGATGGGCGAACGCCGTCGCGTCGGCGGGCACCCGGGCGTAGGCGCCGCCCATCGGGGCGAACCCGAGCCGGCGCGGCCCGTCGATCGGGCCGGCGGTGAGCGCCGCGCACAGTGCGTCGATCGTCACTCGCCGCAGCGGCCGGGCGAAGAACTCCGACCGGATCCGCCGGGCCTGTCCGTCGACGTCCAGCGGGTCCGGCCCGGCGAGGAGGTCCTTGAGCCGCGAGTACGGCAGCCCGCCCCGCAGGTCGAGTGGCGCTCCCAGGGCTGCGCGGAGCCCCTCGATCAGCTCCCGGGTGGGTGCCTCGGGCAGCAGCGAGGCGCCGCCGAGGCTCACTTCGACCGGCCGGCCGGGGCGCGCGAGGACCTCCAGGGTGACGGTGACCTCGTCGGGCGCGTCCGGGGCCCACTCCTGCCATACCTCGATCACGTCGGCCAGCGGCGCCCGCGGCGTGCCGAACCCGAGTAGCGTCGTCGCCGGCTCCGGCACGGTGTCGAAGATCAGCGACGTGACGACTCCGAACTGGCCGCCGCCCGCGCCGCGCAGCGCCCAGAACAGGTCCGGCTCGCGGTCGCGGTCGCAGTCGACGACCCGGCCGTCGGCCAGCACCACTCGCGCACCGGCCAGCCGGTCGCAGGTCAGCCCGTACCGCCGTCCCAGCAGGCCGATGCCGCCGCCCAGCGTGAGGCCGGCGATGCCCACCGTCGGCCCGCAGCCCGCCGGCAGGGTCCGCCCGTGCCTGTGCAGCGCGCCGTACACCCCGGCCAGCCGCGCCCCCGCGCCGATCGTCGCCACCCCGTCGCCGGTCACGCCGACGCCGTCGAGCGGCCCGAGGTCGAGCAGGATGCCGTCGGTGGACGACCGCCCGGCGAAGCAGTGGCCGCCGCCGCGCGGGACCATGGGTGTCCCGGTCGCCAGTGCGTACTCCAGCGTGCGGACGATGTCGGCGACGGAGCGGCAGCGCACCACGGACCGGGGCCGCACCCGCGCGAACCGCACGTCGGCCGGGCGATACGCCGCCTCGTAGCCGGGGGAGCCGGGCTCGTACACCTCGCCGTCCAGCGCCGCGTCGATCATGCCGGCGACGCTAGCGACGCCGGGAAGCGGGGCGATTGAACGAAACGGCCAGGCCCGCCCCCCGGCTCAGGGCTGGCGGTACAGCCAGGGCGCGCTGGAGCGCAGCGTCGCCTGCAGGGCGAGCAGCAGGTCAGAGCGGACCGCGGGCATCGGCCGCACGGTGCTGGCGACGTTCTGCGCCGGGGTGCCCTGCACGCCCAACAGCAGCTGCAGGTGCAGCGCGCGCAGGTAGTCGAGGGTGTTCTCGCGCGCGGCGGCCCGCGACGACGGCGGCCGGGCGTCGTCGCGCCAGGCCTGGCCCAGGCGGTCCAGCCACGCCTCCAGCGGCTCGATGGTGACGAGGTCGCGGTGCAGGACCGACATCGTCGCGTAGGCCAGGCGCTGCTCCTCGCCGGCGGAGAAGCGGTGCCGCGTCGGCGTCGTCAGCCGCTCGGCGACGACGTCGAGCAGGACGCGCAGCTCGTCGGCGCCCAGATGCCGCGACGCGCTCAGCGCGCCGAGCACGTCGGCACCGTGCACGACGGCGTTGGCCCAGCCCTGGCTGGGGGTCCAGCCGCGCAGGTCGCGCTCGCCGAGGAACCAGCCGACGGCTTGGTCGGCCCAGGTGAGAACGGCGGCGGGGTGCAGCCCATGGGTGACGTTGTCGCGCGCGATGACCTCGGCCAGCACGCTCGCGGAGAACGAGCGGCGCAGCACGGAGTCGGTGCCCTCCTCGCCGAGGCCCTTCTTCAGGCCCAGCGCCAGCCCGTCGCCGAGCCCGATGAGCAGGTCGTCGTAGACGCCCTCGCGGATCCAGGTCTGCAGGACCGAGCGGGCGATATCCTCGCGCACGTGCGGATCGGTGTCGCCGAGCATGGTGACCAGCTCGATGGTGAGCTCGTCGAGGGCAGCACCCTGGGGTAGCCGGAAGCCGTCGGCGACGACCTGCTCCCAGTACGACTGCTGCACGGAGCAATCCTCGCAGAACCACCTCCGTGGAGGGAAGCGAGGTGACGAGAGCTACGCTCAGTGACGTGCCGTCGCTCAACGACGTCGTCCAGCGTCACACCGATCTCTCCGAGGCCGACCTGGACTGGCTGCATGCCCTCATCGCCGACTGGCAGCTGCTGGCCGACCTCTCGTTCGCCGACCTCGTGCTCTGGGTGCCCGACCGCGACGGCGAGGGCTACCGCGCCGTGGCACAGATGCGCCCCACCACCGGCCCGACGGCCTATGTCGAGGACCTCGTCGGCACGTACCTCGTGAAGGGCCGGCGGCCGCTCATCGACACCGCGTACACCGAGGGCGTCATCCGCCGTGAGGGCGACCCGGAGTGGTGGGACGACGTCCCGGTGCGGGTCGAGGCGATCCCGGTGCGCCACGAGGGTCGGGTGATCGCCGTCATCGGCCGGCACACCAACCTCGTCGCGGTCCGCACGCCCAGCCGCCTGGAGCTCTCCTACCTCGAGTGCGGCAGCCAGCTGGCCACGCTGATCACCGAGGGCCGGTTCCCGCACTCGACCCGCACCGACATGGGTCGCCGCGGCGCGCCCCGGGTCGGCGACGGCCTGGTCCGCCTCGACGCCGACGGCCTGGCGCTCTACGCCAGCCCGAACGCCGTCTCCGTCTACCGGCGGCTCGGCCTGGCCGCGGACCTCGTCGGCCAGCACCTGGGCAAGGCGACGGCCACGCTGGCGCCGCCGCCGGGTGCGCGCGACGAGCCGCTGGAGGACGTGCTGGGCGGCCGGCAGCACATCCGCACCGAGATCGAGGGCAACGGCACGGTGATGACGTTGCGGATCATCCCGCTCGACCCGGGCGGACAGCACGTCGGGGCGCTGGCGCTGTGCCGCGACGTCACCGAGGTGCGCCGCCGCGAGCGCGAGCTGCTCACCAAGGACGCGACCATCCGCGAGATCCACCACCGGGTCAAGAACAACCTGCAGACGGTGGCGGCGCTGCTGCGGCTGCAGTCGCGGCGCATCGCCTCGGCGGAGGGCCGGGCGGCGCTGGACGAGGCGGTCCGCCGCGTCGGCTCGATCGCGATCGTGCACGAGACCCTGTCGCAGACCGTCGACGACACCGTCGCGTTCGACGATGTCGCCGACCGGCTGCTGGGCATGGTCGCCGAGGTGGCCGCGACCACGTCCGACGTCCGGGCGACGCGGTCGGGGACGTTCGGGATCCTGGCCGCCGAGACGGCGACGCCGCTGGCCATGACGCTCACCGAGGTGCTGCAGAACGCCGTCGAGCATGGCCTGGGTCGTCGCGGCGGCGCCGTCCAGCTGACGGCGCAGCGGTCTGACGGGCAGCTGCTGGTGACGGTGGAGGACGATGGCGCCGGTCTGCCGCCCGGATTCGACGTGGGCACCACCGGGAACCTGGGACTGCAGATCGTCCGGTCGCTGGTCGTGGGGGAGCTGAGCGGGACGCTGGACATCGGGCCGCGGACCGGCGGCGGCACCCGGGTGGTACTGGACCTGCCGGTCGAGGCCGAGTCGCCGCGCTGACGAGAGGGCCGAGCCGGGCCCGGACATACCGACGCCCCGCCGATCCGGGGTTGGCGGGGCGTAGCGTTCAGCGCGGGTGTCGGGGCCCGCAGCGTTGCGGCGTCAGTAGGCTCGCGCGCGGGCTCGGGCGTTGCGGCGCTTGAGGGCTCGGCGCTCGTCCTCGGACAGCCCGCCCCACACGCCGGCGTCCTGACCGCTCTCGAGAGCCCAGCTCAGGCAGGCTTCGCGCACGTCGCAGCGACGGCAGACGGTCTTGGCCTCCTCGATCTGGAGCAGCGCGGGCCCGGTGTTCCCGATCGGGAAGAACAGCTCAGGGTCCTCGTCGCGACAGGCGGCACGGTGGCGCCAATCCATGGTTCTCACAGCTCCTTATGGTGTGGTGCCGGACGTGTCCGGCAACGTTGCAGTACGTGAATTCGTTCACGAATCCCTGCCCGGCCCTGTGTCTCCGTGGGGCCGAGGGGGATGGCGCGAAGTCTTGCGGCGGCCTACCGCGCGCGCGTGGCGCGCATGTAACCGCGTCGCCCTACCAGGGTGACAAGTTCGTGATGCATCTACAAGGGCTTTGTGTAATCCGTCTCATGAAGGTCGGTGTAGCGTCGGTCACAACATCGGTTCAAAACAGCCAAGATGCGACGATAACCGGCACCTCCTGCCCTGACAAGGGTCCTGCGGACCTGCATCCGGCAGGTCCGACGCGCCGATCGGCTTCGGATCGACGGAGGCGCCTCTCAGTAGGCGATCCGCAACGCCCGCGGCACCGATGTCAGCGTGACCTCCGTCCGCTCGCCGATGTAGTCGCCGTCGACCTGCACCGGCAGCGGCTCGGGCGCGCGCAGCACGATCTCCTTGCGGTCGTGCAGCGACACGACGGCCCGCCCGCGCGGCCCGCGCCGCGTCGTCATCTGGGCTAGGTGCACGAGCGTCGGCGCCAGCCGCAGGCTGGTCAGCCCGAACACGTCGAGGCCGGCGTTGAGGTCGGCGAACGGGGTCGGCCGCAGCGGCCGGGCGCCGAGGTACGTCCACGGCGTGCAGTTCGTGACGATGACGACCGCCAGCCCGGGGACCGGCAGCCCGCCGTCGGCGGTGAGCTCGATGGTGCCGTGCCGCCGCTCCGGCTGGGCGAAGAACCGGCGGACGGCCGTGCGGACGTACAGCTGGACGGTCGACACCCGCCCGCGCTCGCGCTCGGCCTCGACGGCGTGGATGACGTCGGCGTCCAGCCCGAACCCGGCGGTGAAGGTGAAGTAGCGGTCGCCCAACCGGCCCAGCCCGATGCTCTGCCGCCGTCCGGCCCGGAGCGCGTCCAGCAGCAGCCCGGTGGCCTCGATGGAGTTCTCCGGGATGCCGAGGTTGCGGGCCAGCACGTTGGTGCTGCCGCCGGGGATGATGGCGATGTCGGGGACGGTCTCGCCGGCCGCCGGCGGGGGGTCGAGCAGGCCGTTGACCACCTCGTTCACGGTGCCGTCGCCGCCCACCGACACGACGAGGTCGACGCCGTCGGCGCGGGCCTTCCTGGTCAGCTCGGTGGCGTGGCCGCGGTGGGTGGTCTCGGCGACCTCGAGGTCGAGGTCGTTGCTCAGCGCGGACAGCAGCACGTCGCGGGTGCGCACGGACGTCGTCGTGGCGTTGGGATTCAGGACGACGAGCGCACGCATCAATGACCTTCGATCCGTCGGTCCGTGCACCTCATGCTCACTCGCTCCAGTCCTCTCCCGCTCCCGACCGACGACTCGTGGGAGCCTCCGGCCCCCAGTCGCCGCCGGTATGCACGGCCCTCCAGGGGCCAGCCTACGGGCCGCGGTTACGCCGCCGGTCAGCGGAACATACCCTCGCGCAGTTGGATCAGGGTTCGGGCCAGCAGCCGGGACACGTGCATCTGAGAGATGCCGATCTCGCCGGCGATCTGCGACTGTGTCATACCGCGGAAGAACCGCAGCACGATGATGCGCCGCTCGCGCTCCGGCAGGCCCTCGAGCATGCGGGCCAGCGTCTCGCGGTTCTCGACGCCCTCGAGCGCCTCGTCGTCCTGCCCGATGGTCTCGATGGTGCTGGGCGCGTTCTCGCCCGGCTCCGGGGAGTCGAGCGAGACGGTGCTGTAGGCGGCCGCCGTCTCCAGCGCCTCGAGCACCTCGTCCTCTGTGGTGCGGGTGGCCTGGGCCAGCTCGGCGATGGTCGGCGACCGGCCCAGCTGTTGCAGCAGCTCCGTCGTCGCCGAGCTGATGGACAGCCGCAGCTCCTGCAGCCGGCGCGGGACCCGGATGGCCCAGCCTTTGTCGCGGAACCAGCGCTTGATCTCGCCGAGGATCGTCGGCGTGGCGTAGGTGGAGAACTCCGCGCCGCGGCTGGGGTCGTACCGGTCGATCGCCTTGATCAGGCCGATGGTGGCCACCTGGACGAGGTCTTCGTACGGCTCGCCGCGGCCGGCGAACCGGCGGGCCAGGTGCTCGGCGAGCGGCAGGTGCAGCGTCGTCAGCCGGTTGCGGACCTCGGCCCGCTCGGGATCGTCGGCGTCGAGGCCGGCGAGCAGCTCGAGGAGCGCCCTGCTGGTGGCGCGGTCGACCGTGCCGCGCGTGGTCTCGCCCGCGGGCGGATCGGCCGGCTCGATCGGTCCGACCGTCACCACCGGCCGGACGACGTCGACGACCGGACCGGCGGGCCCCGTGGCCTCGCTGGTCAGCCTCGCCTCGGCCGCTCCCACCGCCTGACTCAACCCCGCTTCTTGCGCAGCATGATGGACACCCGGCCGTCCTCGGCCCGCGAGTGCACCTCGCCGGCCAGCGCCGACAGCACCGTCCACGCGAAGCTGTCGCGGCTGGGGAGGTCGGTCTGCGCGGCCGGGACGGACACCACCACGTCGAGGATGTCGGTGTGCAGCTGGAAGCTGCAGTGCATGTTCGAGCCGGGGACGGCCAGCGGGAGCAGCATGGCGCCGGCTTCGTCGACGGCGATGCGCAGGTCCTCGATCTCGTCGAGCGTGAACCCGATCCTGGCGGCCAGCCGGGCGGCGGTCGTCCGCAGCACCGTGAGGTAAGCGCTGGACGCCGGTACCTGCAGCTCCACCAGGTCACCGATCGAATCGGACTCGCTCACCGAACCTCCTCCTACTGGAATCGGCCGACCGATTCCCGCCTGCCCGGACGGCCACAAGGCCAGAGAACTCGCGTTGCTCCCCGACCAGAGTGTCACACCCCGGCCCCGGGCGCCCGGACGCATCCTGCCATCCGAGCCGGTCGGCGTGAACCCGGTGGGCCCGGATCGACTGGCTGGTTCCCTCTCCCTTGTGGGTCTCCCCGCTGCCTGGGACCTCGCGGCCGGCGCTTTACTAGGCTCAGGGGATGTTCGCCGCCTACGCCTCGACGCTCGATGCGGACGACCCGCTCGCCGGGCTGACCCTGGGCGAGCGCCCGGAGCCGTCGGTCCCGGACGGCTGGACGACGGTGTCGGTGCGGGCGACCGCGCTCAACCACCACGACCTGTGGTCCCTGCGCGGTGTCGGCCTCGACGCGAGCCGGCTGCCGATGATCCTGGGCTGCGACGCGGCGGGCGTCACCGACGACGGCCGTGAGGTGCTCGTGCACGCCGTCGTCTCCGACCCCGACTGGCGCGACGACGAGACGCTGGACCCGAAGCGCACGCTGTTGTCCGAGCTGCATCCCGGCACGTTCGCCGAGCGGGTCGCGGTGCCGGTCCGCAACCTGGTGCCCAAACCGGCCGCGCTGTCGTTCGAGGAGGCCGCGTGCCTGCCGACCGCCTGGCTGACGGCGTACCGCATGCTGTTCACCCGGGCGCGGGTCACCCCCGGGCAGACGGTGCTGGTGCAGGGCGCAGGCGGCGGTGTGTCGACGGCGCTGGTCGCGCTGGGGGCGGCGGCCGGTGTGCGGGTCTGGGTGACCTCACGGAACCCGTCGAAGGCGTCGCGGGCGATGTCGCTCGGTGCGGACCAGGTGTTCGAGAGCGGCGCGCGGCTGCCGGCCCGCGTCGACGCCGTCATGGAGACGGTGGGAGCGGCGACGTGGGCGCACTCGGTGAAGTCGTTGCGGCCGGGCGGGACCCTGGTGGTCTGCGGCGCGACCTCCGGATACGTCGCCGAGACGGAGCTGAACCGGGTGTTCTTCCTGCAGCTTCGGGTGCTGGGCTCGACCATGGGCACGCGCGACGAGCTGGTCCGGCTGCTGGCCTTCTGCGAGCGGACCGGCCTGCGGCCGCCGATCCACAGCGTCCTGCCGCTGGCGGAGGCCCGCGCCGGCTTCGCCGCGCTCGACGCCGGCGACGTCTTCGGCAAGGTCGTCTTCACCCCCTGACCCCCCACGTCCAGGCATAGGACCGCTCCCGCTTCCCCAGGCATGCATGGGTGAGCTGGAGCAGCCCAACTCAACGTGATCATTTCCAAGGCGGGTCGCGGGATGGGCGGCGCGGTGACCTGGGCCAACTCGTCGGGTGGGCTGCTGGTCTGACGGCCGACACCGCTGCCTCCTGTTGACACGTCGCACAAGGCGCCGCTACGTTCCGGTCTACGGTTAACCGTAGACAGTTCACCATGAGGAGGCGCTCGTCCATGGCTTGGGAGTTCTCGGCACCGGTGCCCTCGGCGCCGGCACTCGGTCAGCACGTCGTCGAGAGGTTGCGCGTGCTGATCGTGACCGGTCGCATCCCGCGGGGTGCGCACCTGGTCGAGGCTCAGCTCTCCTCGATGTTCGACGTCAGCCGCGGGCCGATCCGTGACGCGCTGCGGCAGCTGGAGGCCGAAGGGCTGGTCGAGAGCCGCCGCCGCGGGGTGTTCGTCGTCGGGCTGGAGGCCGCGGACATCGCCGAGCTGTACTCGTTGCGCGAGTCGCTGGAGACGCTGGCGCTGCGGATGGCGCACGAGAACGCCCAGACCGCGACCTGGCAGGCGCTGCTGGAGCCGCTGGACCGAATGCGCTCCGCCGCCGACGCCGGGCGGGCCGACGAGTACGCCCGCGCCGACCTCGACTTCCACGCCCGGTTCTACGACCTGTCCGGGCACCGCCGCCTGCGCGACATCTGGCGGCAGTACCAGCCGACGTTCGCGGTGCTGCTCGAGATCACCAACGCCGAGGACGTCACGCTCGGGCCGTCGCTGCAGTCGCACGTCGACCTGTACGAGCTGATGCGCGCCGGCCGCCTCGACGAGGCCGTTGTCGAGTTGAAGGAGCACCTGCTCGGTGCCCGCAATCGGCTCATGACGGCGCACGCCCGGGTCACCGCGGCGAACTCCGCCGACAGCACGGCCGCCCATCAGGACGGCCGCGCATGAGCGGCGCACGCCCCGTGGTCATCGCCGCCGCCGTCACCGCGTTCGACGACCGCGGCGGGCTCGACCTCGCCGGCTGCCGGTCGCTGTTCGCCGCCCTCGGCGGGCACGACGACCTCGACGCCGTCTTCGTCGCCGGCACCACCGGTGAGTTCGTCAGCCTGGCCGACCACGAGCGCCTCGACGTCATCGAGACCGCCCTCGACGTGCTCGGGTCGGACCGGGTGATCGCGCACGTGGGCTCGGCGTCGGCGCACCAGGCGCGGGAGCTGGCGGCGCGGGCCGGCAAGCTCGGCGCGACCCGGCTGGCCGCCGTCACTCCGTATTACTCCGCGACGTCGCCGGCGCAGGCGCACGAGTACTTCGCCGCCGTCCGCGACGGCGCGGGCGACGCCGAGGTGTTCGCCTACCTGTTCCCCGACCGCACCGGCGTGCACCTGACCCCCGACCAGGTGGCCGGCATCGTCACCGCGACCGGCATGGACGGCGTCAAGGTCAGCATCCCGGGCGTCGACTACGTCCGCGAGCTGGTCGCCCTCGTCCCGCCGGGCGTGAGCGTGCTGTCCGGCAACGACGGCCTGCTGGAAGCCGTGCTGGACGCGGGCGGCGCCGGCGTGGTCTCCGGCGTTTACCAGGTCGCCGCCGAGGCGTTCCACGCCCAGCTCACCGCCCTGGCCAGCGGTGACGACGACAGCCGCCGGGCCGCGCAGCGTGCGGTCGACGCCGCCGTGTCGACGTTCGGCCCGCACCTGACGCTGCTCAAGCTCGGCCTCGTCCGCCGCGGGATGCTGCTGTCCGCCCGCTGCCGCATCCCGGCCGCCCCGCCCGCCGCGGCGCTGGTGGCCGACGCGGAGCGGCTGCTCGATTCCTGGAGCCGCGCGTCCTGAGCCGCCGGACGCTGCTCCGACCGAACTTCCCGCCCGACAGGAGGTCGACGATGACCGTGAAGTCGCCCGAGGCGCCACCGGTACGCGAGCACCGGCCGGTGCCGGCGGTCCAGGCGCGCCGACGACCATCGACGCGACCGCGCCTGCTGCCGTACGGCCTGCTGCTGCCCGCCGTCGTCGTGGTGGCCGTGGTGTCGGTGTTCCCGATCGTCTTCGCGCTGAACCTGTCGCTGCACGAGACCCGGTTCACCCAGCTCGAGGACTTCGTGGGGCTGGACAACTACGCCGCGATCCTCGGCTCGTCGGCGGGCTGGGCCTCCATCGGCCGGTCGCTGATCTACGTGGTCGCGTCGCTGGCGCTGGCCATCCCGATGAGCCTGGGCATCGCGCACCTGCTGAACCGACCGGCCCGGTTCCGCCTGGTGTTCCGCGCGCTGATCCTCATGCCGTGGGTCATCTCGCAGACGGTGGCCGCGCTGCTGTGGCGGTGGCTGCTCAACGCCGACTACGGCCCGCTGGGACTTGGCGACGTCGCCGGCACCCGCATCGACGTGTTCGCCGACCCGGTCCAGGCGATGGCGGCGCTGATCCTGGTGAACGTCTGGATCAGCTACCCGCTGGCGACGATCCTGTGCCTGGCCGCGCTGCAGACCATCCCGGCCGAGCTGGAGGAGGCGTCCGACGTCGACGGCGCCGGACCGTTCACGCGGTTCCGCCGGATCACGCTGCCGATGATGGCGCCGACGCTGTTCGTCGTCGCGATCCTGCTGACACTGCTCTACTTCAACATGGTGACGCTGGTGCTGACGTTCACCGCCGGCGGTCCGTTCGGCGCGACCCAGCTGGTCAGCCTGGACGCCTTCAACGAGTCGTTCAGCTTCTTCAACCTCGGACTCGGCGCCGCCTACAGCGTGATCCTGTTCGTCTTCAACATCGTCTTCGGCGCCGCGTACATCAAGCTGATCAGGAGTGAGGGCGATGGCTGAGAGCATCCGCACCGGCCGCCGCAAGCCGGCCGGCCCGCTGGCCTACGCCGCCCTGGTCGCGGCCAGCCTGTTCGCCGTCGGGCCGCTGCTGTGGGCGCTGTCGACGTCGTTCAAGTCGCCCGACGCGGTGCTCACAGACACGTCATGGATCCCGTCGGCGCCGACGCTGGAGAACTACACGATCGTGTTGTTCGAGTCGCAGGTGCCGCGGTACCTGTTCAACAGCGTCGTCGTGGCCGGCGCGACCGTGCTGGCCACGCTGGTGCTCGCGACGTTGGGCGCGTACGCGACCGCGCGGTTCCGGTTCCGCGGCCGGGGCGCCAGCCTGTTCTTCATCCTGATGACGTCGATGATCCCGGGCATCGCGATCCTGGTGCCGTTGTACTTCCTGGCTGTCGAGGTGGGCGTGTACGACAGCTACCTCGGGCTGATCGTCGTCTACACGGCCTGGCAGGTGCCGACGGTGCTGTGGATGCTGCGCGGCTTCTTCCAGACCATCCCCACGTCGCTGGAGGAGGCGGGCCGCATCGACGGCGCGTCCGACCTGCGCGTGATGGTGCAGCTGGTGCTGCCGCTGGCCAAGCCGGGGCTCGCGGCCGCCGCCGTCATCGCGTTCGTGTACGTCTGGAACGACTACCTGATCGCCGCGACGATGGTCAGCTCCGACGACAAGCGCCTCGTCTCGGTCGGCCTCTACAACTACCTGTCCCAGTACGGCATCGAGTGGGGTCAGCTGACCGCCGCCGTCCTGGTCACGATCGTCCCGATGGTCGTCCTGTTCGTGCTGATGGAGAAGCGCCTGGTGGCCGGCCTGTCCGCCGGCGCCACCAAGGGCTGACCCGTCCACCCGTGTCTTTCGAGGAAGAAGGGCTCACCATGTCCGTTTCGAGGAGAGCGACCCTGCTGCGTCGCGCCGCGGTGGCCGCAGCGGCGCTCGGCCTGATCGCCGCCTGCGGCTCCGGCGGCGGCTCGACGTCGTCCGGCGACGGCCGGCTGGAACTGTGGACGTTCCTGGACCCGAACTCGCCGGACGACCCGCGCGGCCAGGCGCTGCGCACCGTCGTCGACGGGTTCAACGAGTCGCAGGACGAGGTGGAGGTCACCATACGGAACATCAACTACGCGAAGATCGACAGCGAGGTCGTCCGCGCCACCGCGAGCGGCCAGGGCCCGGACCTCGTCAACGTCTACAGCGCGCAGCTGGCCACGCACGTCGACGCCGGCACCGTGCTGCCACTGGACGACTACGCCGCGGACTACCTCGCGCAGATCGGGGACGACCTGATCTTCCCGCTGGAGGGCGTGAGGTTCGGCGGCTCGGTCATGTCGATCCCGTGGGAGACGCGGGCCTGGCTGCTCTGGTACCGCAAGGATCTGCTCGACGCGGCCGGCCTGCCGGTGCCCGCGACGCTGGACGAGCTGGCGAGCACCGCCGGGGCGCTGGCCGCGTCCGGCGCCGCCCAGACCGGCCTCGCCATCGGGTTCTCCGACCAGGGCCTGGGTGCGGACTTTGTCGAGAAGTTCATTCCGCTGACCTGGGGCTTCGGCGGCGAGATCCTGGACGAGGACGGCACGGCGGCGTTCGACGACGACGCCGGCGTGCAGGCGCTGGAGTACCTGCGCCGGCTGCACGAGGCCGGCGCGTTCGGCGACGAAGTGCTGAACATGGCCGCCGACGACGTCATCCAGAGCGTCACCGCCGGCACCGTCGCGATGGCCATCGAAGGCAGCTACCGGGTCGGCGCCGCCCGTTCCGGCGAGGGCATCGGCGAGAACCTGCAGACCGTCCCCGTCCCGTCGCGGACCCCCGGCGAGCCGCTGCCCACCGCCGTCGCCGGTCAGACCATGGCCATCGGCGCCAATGCCGACGACCCCGAGGCGGCCTGGACGTTCATCGAGTACTACACGTCCGAGGAGTCGCAGGCGCTGTTCGCCGAGGCCGGCGTGCTGCCGGTGCGCGCCAGTGTCTACGACACCCCCGAGTTCGACGCCCTGCCGAACGCCGACGAGCTGCGCAGCTGGCGCGACTACGTCGTCGACCACGGCCGCCCGCAGCCGGTGTCGAGCCGGTTCAACGAGCTCAGCGCCGCCCTCGTCGGCGTCGGCCAGCAGACCGTGTTCCGCGACGAGGACCCGCGGGAGGCGCTGACCGGCGTCGCCGAGCAGTACGACTCGGCCGCGCGCTGACACCGTCGCCACTCGTCACCCATCAGGAAGGATCACCGTGACCACTGCCACCTCCGACTTCGACGTCATCGTCTGCGGCGGCGGACCGTCCGGGTTCATCGCCGCCATCGCCGCCGCCCGCAGCGGCGCCCGGACGCTGCTGGTCGAGCGGTACGGATTCCTGGGCGGCATGCCGACGGTGTCCTGGCTGGGCCCGATCTCGCCGTTCTACTTCCGCGACGAGCGGGTGATCGCCGGCGTCCCGCAGGAGTTCGTCGAGCGCATGGTCGCGGCGGGCGGCAGCACCGGGCACATCCGCTGCACCAATCCACACGGCAGCGGCAGCTACCTGTGCTTCTACGACCGCGAGACGTACAAGTGGACCGCGATGTCGATGTACCTGGAGGCCGGCGGCACGCCACTGCTGCACACCTGGATCGCCGACGCCCTGGTCGAGGACGGCCGCGTGACCGGCATCGTCGTCGCCAACAAGTCCGGCCGGCGGGAGATCCGGGCGAAGGTCGTGGTCGACGCGACGGGCGACGGCGACGTGGCCGCGCGGGCCGGCGCCGCGCACACCGTCGGCAACGGCGCCGGCAGGTCGCAGCCGGCCACGCTGATGTTCGACATGACCGGCGTCGACACCGCCCGGGTCAAGCAGTACATGGACGACCACCTCGACGACTTCGAGTGGGCGTCGGAGTTCGTGCCCGTGTCGCCGTACTCCGACCGGCTGCCGCAGCAGCACTTCGTCGGACAGGGCTTCCTCGACCTGGTGGCGAAGGGGCTGCGGGAGGACCGGCTGCACCTTGGCCGCGACTCCATGCTGTTCCTGACGACCGTCCAGCACGGCGTGCTGCACTTCAACTCCACGCGGGTGGCCGACGTCGACGCGACGGACGCCGAGTCGCTCACCCGCGGCGAGATCGAGGGCCGCCGCCAGGTGATGTCCCTGTCGAGGTACCTGATCGAGAACGTGCCCGGCTTCGAGCGGGCGGCGCTGGCCGGCACCGGGACGGCGCTGGGCATCCGCGAGTCCCGGCACATCACCGGCGGGTACGTGCTGACCGGCGCGGACGTCGTCGGCGGCGCGCGCTTCGACGACGTGGTGTCGCGCGGCTACTTCCCGATCGACATCCACAACCTCACCGGCAAGGAGGGCTACGAGGGCGGCGGCACCTGGCGCGACCTGGACGACACCTACGACGTCCCGATGCGCAGCCTGATCCCGCGCGACCTGGAGGGCCTGGTCATCGCCGGCCGCGCCATCTCCGCCGACCACGACGCGCACGGCTCGTTCCGGACGCAGGGCGGTGTCATGGCGATCGGCCACGCCGCCGGAGTGCTGGCGGCGACGGCAGCCGCGTCGTCCGGCCAGGTCCGCGAGACCGACCACCGTGCCGTCCAGGAGCGGCTGCTCGAGCAGGGCGCGTCGCTGCGCCGCGATCCGGAGGCGGTGGCGCGCGACCGCAAGATCGCCGTCGACGCGGTCAGCGAGGCGCTCGCGGCCGGCCGGATCTCGCCGGCCTACCTCGCCGACGCGGGGACGTTCACCGGCCGCGCCCCGCGCCTGTAGCGCCGCGCCACCCGACTCCGCCTCCGTCCCCCGTTGATCTTGGAGAAGTTCGGCAATCGAGGGGTGAAATGTCCGAGAGATACCCGAACAACTCCAAGATCAACACGGGAGGGTGGGGTGGAGGCGGGCGCGCGGCTCAGGACGTGGCGCGGGGGACCCGGCGATCCTTGACCGGCGTTCGTGGCGCCTCGACACCCAGCCAGGGGTACCAGCCGCCGTTGAGGACGAGGTAGGCGAGCAGGCCGTAGCCGGTCTGATCGGGGTGCAGGCCGTCGTCGGCGCGGGCGCGCTGCCAGGCCGCCTTCGCGCTCAGCGGCCCGAACGTCGCGATGTAAGGGATGTCGCGCCGCGCGCACAGGTCGGCCCAGGCGGCGTCCAGCTCGCCGATCCGCGCGACCATGGCGTCGTCGCCGACCGGCGGCGGCCCGACCACCAGGGCCGGGACGCTCACCGACGACAGCCCGAACTCCAGCGCCGCCACCGACCGCGCCGCCGGGACGCCGCGGTAGGCGTCGGCCACGCCGGGCGCCAGCACGACGCGGTGCTCGTCGCCGCGGGCGAACCGGGGCGCGCATTCCAGCGGCATCCGCACGACCACCTCTTCAGTGGCCTCGCCGCGCACGCCCAGCGGGTACGCCGTCAGCTCGACGCCCGTGGACGGCGGCGTGCGGGCGGCGACGCGGCCGATCCAGCCGAGCGCCTTGGGATCGCCGACGCCGGCGACGAAGGAGTCACCGAAGACGCAGACCCGGACATCGCGGGGATCGGTCACTCAGATGTCCTCGGCAGCGGCGGCGTCGTCCTCGTCGTCGGCGCGGGCCAGCCAGGTGGCCAGCCGCTCGACGGCGGTCTCGAACTCGGGATTCTGGTCGACGAAGTCGCGCAGCCGCTCGGCCAGCCAGCCCAGGGTGACCGGTTCGTCACCCCGGCGCTCCTCGAGCTCCTCGATGCCGCGGTCGGTGAAGTACATCCTCTGACTCCGGCGGGAAGGGTCGGGCGATCAGGCGAAGGCGGCGTTGTGCAGCGCCTTCTGCTGGTCGAGGTGGACGTTGTGGTTGCCCACCGCCGGCGACGTGCTGGCCGGCCGGGTGACCGGCCGCAACGGGATGCCGTCGGGCAGCCGCGGCGTGAGGTGCAGCGCCATGAACGGCCACGGGCCCATGTTCTCGGGCTCGTCCTGGACCCAGCGGATCTCGCGCACGTTCGGATACTTGGCAAGCTCAGCAGCGACCTCCTTGGCAGGCAGCGGGTAGAGCTGCTCGACCGGGACGATCGCGGTGTGGTCGTCGGACCGCTTGCCGCGCTCGGCCAGCAGCTCCCAGGTGATCTTCCCGCTGCACAGCAGCACGCGGTCGACCTTCGCGGCGTCGAGCGGCTCGGGGTCGCCCAGCACCGGCCGGAACGTCGTGCTGCCGGTGATGTCGTCGGGCGCGGACACCGCCCGTTTGTTGCGCAGCATGGACTTCGGCGTGAAGACCACCAGCGGCCGGTGGCTGGCGCCCAGCGCCTGCGAGCGCAGCAGGTGGAAGTACGACGCCGGGGTGGAGGGCTGCGCCACCCGGAACGCGTCCTCGGCGCCCATCAGCAGGAACCGCTCCATGCGCGCCGACGAGTGGTCAGCACCCTGGCCCTCGTAGCCGTGCGGCAGCAGCAGCACGACGCCGGAGTACTGGCCCCACTTGGCCTCACCGGCGGTGATGAACTCGTCGATGATGGTCTGTGCGCCGTTGGCGAAGTCGCCGAACTGCGCCTCCCAGAGCACCAGCGACTCGGGCCGGGCGACGGAGTAGCCGTACTCGAAGCCCATGGCCGCGAACTCCGACAGCAGGGAGTCGTAGACGTAGAACTTCGCCTGCGATTCGTCGAGGTGCTGCAGCGGGATGTACGACTCGCCGGTCTTGCGGTCGACCAGCGAGGCGAACCGCTGGACGAACGTGCCGCGGCGGGAGTCCTGGCCGGCCAGCCGCACCGGGCGGCCGTCGAGCAGCAGCGCGCCGAACGCGGTGATCTCGGCCGTCGCCCAGTCGATGCCGCCCTCGGTGAGCGCCTGCGCCCGCCGCTGCACCTGCGGCAGCACCTTCGGGTGGACGGTGAAGCCGTCGGGCACCGTGAGGTAGGCGTCGGCGACCCGCTTGAGCACCTCGGGCGTGGTGGCGGTGACGACCTCGCCCTCGGGCGCCGGCTTGTCCGGGTAGCTGGGTACCGTGGTGACGCTGGTGGGGGCGGTCTGCCGGGTCTCGGCGAACACCCGCTCCAGCTGCTGCTGGTAGTCGAGCAGGACCTGCTCGGCCTCCTCGATGGTGATGTCGCCGCGTCCGATCAGCGCCTCGGTGTACAGCTTGCGCACCGGCCGCTTCGCCTCGATGAGGTCGTACATGAGCGGCTGGGTGTAGCTGGGGTCGTCGCCCTCGTTGTGGCCGCGCCGGCGGTAGCAGACCATGTCGATGACGACGTCCTTCTTGAACGCCTGCCGGAACTCGAAAGCCAGCCGGGCCACCCGGGTGCACGCCTCGGGGTCGTCGCCGTTGACGTGGAAGATCGGCGCCTGCACCATGCGCGCGACGTCGGTGGAGTACATGGACGAGCGCGACTGGTCGGGCGACGTGGTGTAGCCGACCTGGTTGTTGACGACGACGTGGATGGTGCCGCCGGTGCGGTAGCCGCGCAGCTGGGACAGGTTCAGCGTCTCGGCCACGACCCCCTGGCCGGCGAACGCGGCGTCGCCGTGCACCAGGATCGGCAGCACCGGGAACTCCTCGCCGCGGTCGAGGATGTCCTGCTTGGCCCGCGCGATGCCTTCGAGCACCGGGTTGACCGCCTCGAGGTGGCTCGGGTTCGCGGTCAGCGACACCTTGATCTTCGAGCCGTCGAGCGCGGTGAACTCGCCGTCGGCGCCCAGGTGGTACTTGACGTCGCCGGAGCCCTGGACGGTGCGGGGGTCGATGTTGCCCTGGAACTCGCCGAAGATCTGTGCGTAGCTCTTGCCGACGATGTTGGCCAGCACGTTGAGCCGGCCGCGGTGCGCCATGCCGATGCACGCCTCTTGCAACCCGGCCTCGGCGGCGGCCTCGACCACCTCGTCGAGGATCGGGATCAGCGACTCGCCGCCCTCGAGCGAGAACCGCTTCTGCCCGACGTACTTCGTCTGCAGGAAGGTCTCGAACGCCTCGGCCTGATTGAGCTTGAGCAGGATGCGCAGCTGGTCCTCGCGCGCGGTGAGGTCGACCGGCTTCTCGACCCGCTCCTGGATCCAGCGCCGCTGCTCGGGCTCCTGGATGTGCATGTACTCGATGCCGACGGTGCGGCAGTAGGCGTTGCGCAGCACGCCGAGGATGTCGCGCAGAAGCATAAACCGCTTGCTGCCGCCGAACGAGCCGGTGGCGAACTCGCGGTCGAGGTCCCACAGCGTGAGGTTGTGGGTGCTGACGTCGAGGTCGGGGTGGGTGCGCTGCTTGTACTCCAGCGGGTCGGTGTCGGCCATGAGGTGGCCGCGCACGCGGTAGGCGTGGATGAGCTCCAGCACCCGGGCCTGCTTGCTGACCTCGTCCTCGTGGCTGGTGGTGACGTCAGTGGCCCAGCGGATCGGCTCGTACGGGATGCGCAGCGCGCGGAAGATCTCGTCGTAGAAGCCGTCCTGGCCCAGCAGCAGACCGTGCACGATGCGCAGGAAGTCGCCGCTCTGGGCGCCCTGGATGATGCGGTGGTCGTAGGTGCTGGTGAGCGTCATGGTCTTGGAGACGCCCAGCCGGGCCACCGTCTCGGGCGCCGCGCCCTGGTACTCGGCCGGGTACTCCATGGCGCCGACTCCGATGATGGTGCCCTGGCCCTTCATCAGTCGCGGCACCGAGTGGACCGTGCCGATGGTGCCCGGGTTGGTCAGCGTGATGGTGGTGCCCTGGAAGTCGGCGACCGCCAGCTTGTTGTCGCGCGCCCGGCGGACGATGTCCTCGTAAGCGGCCCAGAACTCGGCGAAGTTGAGGTGCTCGGCGCCCTTGATGCTCGGCACCAGCAGCTGCCGGGTGCCGTCGGGCTTCTTCATGTCGATGGCCAGGCCGAGGTTGATGTGCCGCGGCTTGGCCAGCGCCGGCTTGCCGTCGACGTCGGTATAGGCGTAGTTCATGTCGGGCATCTGGTGGAGCGCTTTGACCAGGGCGAACCCGATGATGTGCGTGAACGACACCTTGCCGCCGCGGGACCGGGCGAGGTGGTTGTTGATGACGATGCGGTTGTCGACCAGCAGCTTGGCCGGGACGGCGCGCACGCTGGTGGCCGTCGGGACCTCGAGGCTGGTCTCCATGTTGGTGGCCGTGCGGGCCGGCGCGCCGCGCAGCGGGACGATCTCGGGCTGGTCAGCCGCGATGTCCTGGGGCGGGACCGGCGCCTTGGCGGCCGGCTGGGCCGGGGTCGGCTTCGGTGCGGCCTTGGCGGCGGTGGTGCCGGTGGTGGCCTTCGGCTGCGCCGGGGCGGCCTGCGACGGGGCGGACGTGGAAGTCACGGTGGTCCTCGCGGGGGACGTGGCAGTGGCGGTCGGTGCGGAGGTCGGCTTCGTGG
>NZ_SMLB01000015.1 GCF_004349105.1 Jiangella aurantiaca | reverse complement strand
GCACGGGGTCGGATGCGAGAGCGCGGGCGGTGCCCGCGGCGGTCAGTTCTTCACCGCGCCGGCGATGCCCTCGACGAACGTGCGCTGCAGGAACAGGAAGACGATGACGATCGGGATGGTGCTGATGCACGCGCCCGCGGCGACGCCGGTCCAGTCGGTGCCTTCCTGGCCGAAGAAGGCGAACATGCCGACACCCAGGGTGCGAAGCTCCGGAGCACCGAGGGTGAACACCAGCGGCACGAAGAACGCGTTCCAAGCGAAAACGAAGTTCATCAGTGCCACGGTGCCGATGACAGGCTTCGCGAGCGGCAGCAGCACCCGGTAGAACGTGCGCAGGTAACCGGCGCCGTCCACCCGGGCGGCGTCCTCCAGGTCGCGAGGGATGCCGGCGAAGAATCCCATGAACAGTAGGATCGGCACCACGAGTGCGGGGCCGGCCTGCGCCAGCGCGGCGCCGAGCAGGCCGTTGTTCAGTCCGAGGTCGTTGATCAGCAGGAACACCGGGATGATCGAGTAGCTGTGCGGGATGAACATCGTCACCACGAGGATGCCGATGATCACCTTCTTCCCCGGCAGATCCGGCTTGGACAGCGCGTAGCCCATCGTCGACGACGCGATCAGCACCAGCAGCACGACAGTGATCGAGAACGTGACGGTATTGAGGGTGTACTCGCCGAACCTCGCCGTCGTCCAGGCCCGCTCGAAGTTGTCGAACGTCCACTCCTCCGGGATCAGCGACAGCCCGCCCAGCAGCATCTCGCGCTGCGACTTGAACGCCGCCGAGACCATCCAGATGAACGGATAGACCCAGAGCAGGCAGAACGGGATGAGGAAGAGGTGCCACAGCTTCGGACGCAGCCGGTGCCAGCGGTTGCGCCGGTCCGGTCGGGCCACGGGCACCGGCTCCTGCCGGATCTCTCGGGCGAGTTCGGTGGTACTCATAGTGCTCCCGCCTTGTACCGGCCCCGCAGCAGCGGTCCCTGCAGCAGAGCGATCAGCAACGTCATCAGGCCGAAGACCGCGCCGGCAGCGCAGGCGAAGCCGTACCGCGGCGCCTGCAGGAACGGGTCGAACGCGAACCGGTAGATGTAGGTCGGCACCACGTCGGTCGCGTAGTTCGGCCCGCCCTGTGTCGTCGCCTGCACGAGGTCGAACGTGTTGAGGCTGCGCTGGAAGACGAGCAGCAGGATGACGATGGCCAGCGGCACCAGCATCGGCAGTACCACGTAGCGCAGCGACTGCCGTGAGTTGGCGCCGTCGATCAGCGCCGCCTCGTGGATGTCCTTCGGGATGGTCTGCAGGGCCGCGAGCCAGTAGATCAGCGTGATGCCGAAGCCCTTCCAGATGTCGATGCCGATGAGTGTCGGCAGCGCCGTCGTGGTGTCGCCGAGGAAGTTGATCGAGGAGTCGATCAGGCCCAGATCGGAGAGCGCGGTGTTGACCACGCCGCGGATCGGGTCGAGCAGCACGGCGAACACGATGCCGACGATGGCGGTCGTCGTGACCACCGGCAGGAACAGCGCCAGCCGGTACACGTTGCGGCCACGCAGCCAGGCGTTGTTCAGCAGGATCGCGAGGACCAGCGCCAGCGGCAGCTCGATGACCAGAGCGGCGAACGAGAACAGGAACGAGTGCCAGAACGCGTCCCAGAAGTCGCTCGAGCCGAGGACCTCACGGAAGTTGTCCAGGCCGACCCAGTCCGTCGGCGCGCCGACGCCGTCCCAGTCGAAGAACGCGTACCACCAGCTGGCGATGAGCGGCCAGAGCGAGAAGCCGCCGAACAGCAGGATGCCGGGGATGAGGAACGCGTAGCTCCACGCGTGGCGGCGCCAGCGCCCGGCGGCGCGAGGCCGCCGGGCAGCTGCGTACGTCGAAGCCATGGACTACTGCTCCGGGGTGTAGTTCTCGAGCGGATCCCAGTCGGGGAATGTGATGTCGTCGCTCGTCGCGGTGCCGCTCAGCTCGGCCAGCGTCTCGTCGAGGAACGCCTGGAGCTGCTGGTCCAGGCCCTGGGCGATCGGCAGGAACGGCTTGTTGTTGATGATCGCGTCGACCGCGGCATCGGTGTGCTTGAGCTCCGGCCGCTGGGCCCGGGCCCGCAGGATCTCCGCCCCGCCCTCGCTGAGCAGCATCGGGTTGGGCACCACGCGCATGGTCTCCTCGGCCGCTGACAGGATGGCGGCCTGGTCTGGGTTCTCCCGCGCCTGGTCGGCCCAGGCGCTCTCCAGCGCGGTGAAGGAGCCGAACTGCTCGTAGTAGGCGCGGTGGAAGTCCTCGGAGGCCAGGAAGTCCATGACCTTCCACGCCTCCTCCGGGTGCTCGGTCTCCGACGACATCGACCAGATCGGCTGGAACGACTGCTTCGTCGGGGTGTACGCGCCGCGTCCGTCGTCGGGCACGGGGAGCGGCGCGATCCCCATCTCGATCTCCGGGTTCAGCTTGCGGATCTCGGCGATGTGCCACGGCGCGGTCGGGTACATGGCCATGGTCCCGGCGGCGAACTCGGTGAACGCCCGCGCGCCGTCCCAGCTCTCCCAGCCCGGCACCATGACGCCGTCGGCCTGCATGCGCCGGTGCAGCTCGACCGCCTCGACCATGCCCGGCGACGCGGTGGCCGGCTGGCCCGTGCGGAAGTCGATGCCGTCCTGGACCACCGAGTACGGCGCGGCGGTCTGGGCGAGCATCTCCACAGCGACGGCCTTGCCGGACGCCGGCGCGTAGCCGAATACCTGGCCGCCGCCGTTCGCGGTGATGGTGCGCGCCATCTCCTCCATCTCGCCCCACGTCTCAGGCGGCCCGTCGTAGCCGTTCTCGCGCAGGACCGCCTCGTTGTAGACGAGGACCCGCACGTCCCACTTCCCGGAGACCAGCGGCAGTGTGTACAGCTCGCCGCCCCGGTGCAGGCCGGACGTGGACGGGTTCATCGTGCCCTCGGGGAACCGCTCGATGAACTCGTCGGTGACGAACTCCTCCAGCGAGTGGACCCAGCCGCGCTCGTACATCCGGTCGAAGCCGTCGGCCTGGGCCCGGAACACGTCCGGCGGGTCGCCCTGCTGGAACATCAGCTCGACGGCGCCCAGCTGCTGGTCGGAGGGGTTCTCGACGACCTCGACCGTGATGCCCGGGTTCTCCTCCTCGAACTGGTCGAACTGGGCCCGGTAGAACTCGCTGGCACCGGGCGGGTCGGGCACCAGTGCGACGGTGATGGTGACGTTCTCGCCGGAGGCGTCGTCGTTGCCGCTGTCGTCCTCGCCGCTGCCGACGAGGTTGCAGCCGGTGGCCGTCAGGGCGACGGCCGTTACGGCGGCGGCCCAGCGCAGCGTGCGTCGTGTGCGGGACATGGTTCTCGCGGACTCCTTTGTCGGTGAACGTGGGGGTCAGTTTCGCTCCGCCGGCGCGTGCTGAGGACCGAGGTAGCCGAGGCCGACGCTGATCGAGTCGGCCACTTCGATGACGGTGCTGGCCAGCTCGGGGTCGCCGTCTGCGAGTCCCAGCGCGGAGAGCGGGCCGGAGATCGACAGCGCGGCGACGATGCTGCCGGACTGGTCGAGGATCGGGGCCGCGACGCAGGAGCGTCCCAGCGCCAGCTCCTCGACCTCCGTGGCATAGCCGCGGTGCGCGGCCAGGTCGAGCGCGGCGTCGAGCTCGTCGTGGTCGCAGATGGTGCGCGGCGTGTAGCGGTGCAGGTCAGGGACGAGCTCCCGGCGCTGGGCCGGGGTGAGCGCGAGCAGCAGGCACTTGCCGATGCCGGTGGCGTGCAGCGGATTGCGCTGTCCCATCAGCGTGAAGGACTTCGGCGCCAGCCGGCCCTCGAAGTTGCACAGGTAGAACAGCGACGAGCCGTGCCGGATCGCGACGTTGACGCCCAGGCCCAGCGATCCCGCCAGCAGCTGCGCGGCCTGCCGGGCCTCGCGGTGCACCGGGTGCTGGTTGATGGCGACACCGGCCAGCGTGAGCAGCGCCGGGCCGAGGCGGTACAGGCTGCTGGCCGGGTCGCGCTCCACGTACTCGAGCGACTCCAGCGTCGCCAGCAGCCGCGACGCCGTCGACTGGCCCAGCCCCGCGTACTTCGCGACATCGGAGACGCGCAGCGCACGGCCGTCGAGGAAGGCCGCGAGGACGCTGGCCGCCTTCTCGACGCTCTGGTTCGTGCCCTGCTCCGATGCCACTGCCGCTCCTGATATTGAAGGCTGCGTGCACTATGTGGGAGAGTTACGCATATGTTGCATCAAGTCAAGCCCTCTCCGGATGCGCGATGTTGATTTGTGATGTCGAGACCTTCATCCTGAAGGTCGCCGCCGACGACGCGTACCTCGGGTCGCTCCGCGACGGCAGCGCGATCGGCCCCGGCTACACCGTGCGCGAGCCCTGGCGCAGCCTGTACTCCGACCGGTTCGAGACGCTGCTGGTCAAGGTGACGGCCGACGACGGCACCGCCGGCTGGGGTGAGGCGCTGGCGCCGGTGGCGCCCGAGGTGCCCGGCTTGATCGTCGACCTGCTGCTCGCGCCGGTGCTGCGCGGCATGGACGCGACCCGGCCACGGCCGGCGTGGTCCCGGTTGCGCGACCTGATGCGCGAGCGCGGCCACCTCGCCGGGTACCAGGCCGACGCGCTGGCCGCCGTCGACATCGCGCTGTGGGACCTGGCCGGCAAGCTGGCCGGGCGGCCGGTCGCCGACCTGCTCGGCGGCGCGTTCCGGACCGAGCTGCCGGCTTACGTGTCCGGGCTGCCGCGGCCGTCCGACGCCGCGCGGGCCTGGCTGGCCCGCGACTGGGCGAACCGCGGCGCCACCGCGGTGAAGCTGCACCTCGGGTACGGCGTCGAGGCCGACCTCGCCACCGTCGACGCGGTCCGCGGTGCCGCGCCGGCGCTGCGGGTGGCCGTCGACGCGCACTGGGCGTACTCGCTCACCGAGGCGCTGCGGCTGGCCGAGGGTCTGGCCGAGCGGTACGGCTGGTTCCTCGAGGCACCGCTGGCGCCGGAGGACGTCACCGGGCACGCCGAGCTGGCCGGCCGGTCGCCGGTGCCGATCGCCGCCGGCGAGTCGCTGCGGCATCGGTACGAGTTCCGGCAGTGGCTCGACGCCGGCGCCATGGCCATCGCCCAGCCCGACGTCGGCCGCACTGGCATCACCGAGGCCATGGTGATCGCCGAGCTGGCCGCGGCCCGGCACGTGCCGGTCGCGCCGCACCACTCCACCGGCCTGGCCGTGGCGCTGGCCGCCGGGCTGCACGTCGCGGCGGCCATCGAGCTGCTGGAGGTGTTCGAGTACCAGCCCGTGTCCACCGACGTCGGGCAGCGGATCCTGCGCGCGCCGGTCGCCGCCGGGCCGGCCCGCATCCCGCTGCCCCCCGGCCCCGGTCTTGGGGTCGACGTCGACGAGGAAGCCGTCCGCACGATCGCCGAGGAGAGTCGAACCGTATGAGTCACACCGTCCACGGCCTGGTCCCCATCCTGGCCACTCCCTTTCTCCCCGACGGCGCCTTGGACCGGCCGGGCCTGCGGCGGCTGGTCGAGTTCCAGCTGGCCTCCGGCGTCGACGGCGTCGCGGTGTTCGGGATGGCCAGCGAGGGGTTCGCGCTGACGCTGGAGGAGCGGCAGGAGATCCTCCGCGACGTGCGCGCCGTCGTCGGGACCGCCGTCCCGGTGGTCGCCGGGGTGAACGGGACGTCGTCGGTGACGGCGTTGGAGCAGGCCCGCGAGGCGGCGACCGGCGGCGCCGACGCGCTCATGGTGCTGCCGCCGTTCATGGTCAAACCGGGCCCAGACCAGCTGGTCGAGTTCTACGGCAGCATCGGCGAGTTCGCAGTCGCGGCCGGCACCGAGGTCATGGTGCAGGACGCACCAGGCGTCACCGGCGTCGCGATGTCGCCGTCGCTGATCGTCGAGCTGAGCAAGCTCGAAGGCGTCACGTCGGTCAAGGTCGAGGCGCCGCCGACGGTGCCCAAGGTCGGCGCCGTCGCGGACGCCGTCGCCGACGAGGACGGCGGGTTCGCGGTCCTGGGCGGGCAGAACGCGCAGTTCGTGCTGGACGAGTACGCGCGCGGCTCGATCGGCACCATGCCGGCCTGCGAGTTCCCCGACCTGCTCGGGCCGATCCTGGCGGCGTGGAACGCCGGCGAGCGGGCGCGGGCGCGCCAGGAGTTCGCGAAGCTGCTGCCGCTGATCGTGCACGGCCTGCAGCAGGGCATCGCGTGGGCGGTGCACAAGGAGGTGCTGGTGCGCCGCGGCATCATCGGGCACGCGACCGTCCGGCTGCCGGCCAAGACGCTGGACGCGGGCGGCCGCGCGCTGCTGGATGACATCCTGACGGCGTTGGATCTGTGACGCTCGGGAGGACCATGGCGGACATCGAGGTCGGCGGACGGTTCGGCCGGCTGTACGGGTACCTCGACTGGCCCGTGCGGCTGGCCGTCCTGAACCTGCTGTGGCTCCTCGGCGTGCTAGCCGGGCTGGTGTTGTTCGGGCTGGCCCCGGCGACGGCCGCGCTGTACGCGGTGCTGCGGGCGTACGTACTGGACCGGTCGCCGCGGCTGTGGCACGACTACTGGGCCGCCTGGCGGTCGTCGCTGCGGTCGTCGCAGCTCGTGCTGGGCGTGCCGATCCTGACCGTGTGGGTGGTGGTGTTCTACCTGCTGCTGTCGCGGTCGACCCCGTTGGTCTGGGGGATGGCCGTGCTCGCCGCCGGGTACCTCGCGACGCTGCTGCAGCTGCCCGCGGTCGTGGCGCACGTCGACCTGCCGGCGGTGCGGTCGTGGCAGGTCACGGCCGAGGTGGCGTGGCGGCGGCCGCTGGCGACGGTGGCCGTCGCGGTGCTGGTCGTGGTGCTGGCCGTCGGCGGCTGGCTCACGACGCCGGCCGCCGTCCCGCTGTTCTTCCCCGCCCTGCCCGCGCTGCTCGCCACGCTCACCGTCCAGCGCGGGCTTGCCACGTGACCGCCGCTCAGGCGGCTGCCGTGCGCCGGGTCCGGACCGCCGCGGCCAGGTCGCCGAGCAGGTTCTCCGTCGTCTCCCAGCTCATGCACGCGTCGGTGACGCTCTGCCCGTAGACCAGCGGCGTGCTGCCGATGTCCTGCCGCCCGGCCACCAGGAAGCTCTCCAGCATGACACCGGCGATGCCGCGCTGGCCGGCCGCGATCTGCACGGCGATGTCGCCTGCGACGACGGCCTGCCGCTCGTGGTCCTTGCCGCTGTTGCCGTGGCTGGCGTCGATGACCAGCCGCTCCGGCAGCTGGGCCTTGTGCAGCAGCGTGAGCGCGTCGCGGACGTGCTCCGGCGCGTAGTTCGGGCCGGCGCTGCCGCCGCGCAGGATGACGTGGCAGTCGGGGTTGCCGGCGGTGCTGACTGCGGCCGCGCGGCCGTCGTGGTCGACGCCGAAGAACACGTGCCCGTGCGCGGCGGCCGTGCAGCCGTCGATGGCCGCCTGGACGTCGCCGCTGGTGGCGTTCTTGAAGCCGACCGGCATGGACAGGCCGGACGCGAGCTGGCGGTGCACCTGGCTCTCCGGCGTGCGTGCCCCGATGGCGCCCCACGACACGGCGTCGGCGATGTACTGCGGGCTGATCGGCTCGAGGAACTCGCAGCCCACCGGCAGTCCGGCGCCGAGCACCTCGAACAGCAGCTCGCGGGCGATCCGCAGGCCGCGCTGCACGTCGAACGTCCCGTCCAAGCCGGGGTCGTTGATCAGCCCCTTCCAGCCGACCGTCGTCCGCGGCTTCTCGAAGTACACCCGCATGACGACGGCGAGGTCGTCACGCAACGCGTCGGCGACCGGCTTCAGCCGCCGGGCGTAGTCCAGCGCCGCCACCGGGTCGTGCACGGAACACGGGCCGACCACCACCAGCAGACGGTCGTCGTCGCCGGCCATGATGCGGCGGACGTCGGCCCGGCTGGAGCGCACCAGTGCGGCGTGCTCCTCGTCCATCGGCAGTTCGGCCAGCGTCCGGGCCGGCGGGACCAACGGCTGGAACCCGGTGACGCGCAGGTCGCCGGTGGGGGACTGGGGTTCGGACATGGGTGCAACGTCTCCTCTACGACGAGCGGGACGCCCCGTCGGATCGCCTTCGAGCCGGCCCGTCTCATGACGAAGGGCAGAGACGTGACGTCTCTGCCCTGCTGGCTCCGGGTGGTTCGTCGGTCAGCGCATGACACGCCCGGCTCCACCCGGAGCCTGCGCAAAATACGGATACCGACGGACCGCGATCACGGGTGGAACTATAGCCGGAAAGGGGCCCGCGCGTGACGGTGGGTGTGTGGACGGCCGCGGCGGCGCTGCACGGGGACGTCCTGCTGATCTCCCGTAAGCGCCCCGTCAGGCGCGCAGATTGATCAGCGTCGGGCCGGTGCGGGTGCCGTCGGAGCGGGACAGCGCGACCACGCAGTGGCCGGCCGGGATGCGGGTGACGATGTCGGACACCGTCCACCGCGGACGTTCGACCCGGCGCAGGTTGGTGCCCTTGGTGACGCCCCAGTTGCGGGTCTCGCCGTCGGAGCGGTTCCAGCCGCCGCGGCTGTCGCGGGAGCTGCCGGTGGTGCGGGCCAGGCCGGTCGCCTCGCCCTGGCTGTAGCTGACCTCGGACACCCAGTGGTCGCCGAACCAGTCGGAGAACACCTTGGCGTCGACGGGGTCGATGCCGCCGAACACCGCCTTGCAGCCGACCGAGCCGAACACCGTCGCCCGGACCTGGACCGGGAAGTCGCTGATGGTCTGCGCCAGCAGGACGAGCCCGGCGTTGTTGGACCGCAGCTTCTGCACGCCGCGCGCGACGTAGTCGTCGACGAACCGGCCGGCCTCGTCGATGGCGAGCGCCTTGAAGATGCCGCGGTTGGTGTCGGGCGCGGACGTGACCTGCACGAACTGCGACACCACCAGCCGGGCGAGGATGCGGGTGGCGTCGGGGAACTCCGCCTCGGGCAGCGACACCCGCACCCGCAGCGGTTTGTTGATGTCATGCATGCGGAAGGTGTTCTCGCGGTCGAACAGGTCCATCAGCCGTGGGCGGGCCAGCAGCTGGAACCGCTCGACCAGCGACGCGGCCGGGTCGGCGTTGCGGGCCAGTTGGTCGCGGCGGCTGTCGAGCAGCGCTTTGGCCTCCTTGCCGTCGGGGCCGCGCAGGTTCGCCTTGACCTGGTCGGTCATGCCCTGCTCGGAGCGCAGCAGCGCCAGCATCTCGCGGATCTTCGGCCACCGTCCGAACGCCAGATGGAACGGCGCCAGGCACGCGTACAGCGCGTTGCGAGAGCCGTCCATGAAGTAGGCCATGTCGTCGGTGACGTACGGCGGCAGCATGGCGCTGGCCAGCCGGTCGGCCGCGGTGTCGGGGTGATTGGTGCCGCCGTAGAGGTCGAACCCGGTGGTCGGGTTGAGCGGGTCGATGGTGACGTCGAACCAGCCCGCGTGCGCGAAGTCGTCGCCCTTGGGGTCGACGACCACGACGCTGGCCTGCCCGGCCAGCGCCGACAGCGACAGGTGCTCGACGATGGGCAGCGCAAACCCGCGCGTCTTGCCCGACCCCGGCGGCCCGATCACCAGCAGCGACGTTCGCAGGACGTCGTGGTCGATGCCGAAGTCCTGGGTCATGACGGTGTCGGCGTGCGGGTCCTGGACGGTGCGGCCGAGCCGGACCTGCCCCAGCGCGATGTTGTGCTTGGCCAGCCGCGGCACCGGGAGGTCGTGCAGCGCCGACGGGTGCGCCAGCGCCGCCGGGCCGTACCGGACGATCTCGTCGGCCAGCTGGGCCAGCGCCGCGGAATCGTCTGCACGGGCATGGAGCGCCCCGCTGATGCGGGCGGTGTCGACGTCGGACAGCCGGCCGTCCTGCACCAGGCGGTCCATCGCCACGGCGGCGTCGGGATGGGCGTCGCGCAGCACGTCCCACGGGGTCTCGCCGCGTCGGCGTCGTCGCATCGGCATGGGGTCTCCTACGCGTTCTTCCGCAGATAGGCGTCGAGCCGCTTGATGCGCGCTGCCAGCGCCGGATGGGTGCTGAACAGCCGGGCCCGCAGCACGAAGTTGCGGCGGTCGTCGTCCATGCCCTGGCGCAGCCAGTCCTCGAACACCTCGATGAGCGCGTGTCCGTAGCCGAGGTTGGCGGCGATGCGGTCGGCGCGGTACTCGCTGCGCCGGGCCAGCCAGGGCAGGATCAGCGGCGTCAGCACGATGAGCGCGACCGCCGGCGGCGCCCACGTCTGGCCGGACTGCACCGCCGTGGCCATGAGCACCGTCACGAAGAACACCACGAACAGGAGGAGCGACCAGGTGATGAGCCTCGCGATGAACGACGCGAGCGCCGGCATGCGGGCGACCACCGCGAACACCGTGGAGAAGAGCGCGACGACCAGCCGCAGCACCAGCCGGAGCACACGGGTGAGCAACCGCGCCGGCACGGAGTACCAGTAGGCCAGCAGGTTGCTCCACGGGTGCCCGCCCAGGTGGTGGCCCAGCTCGTGCGCCAGCACGGCGGCCAGGTGGTGGTGCGGCATCGCGTCGAGCGTCTTGCGGGTCACCGTGACGATGTGCCCGGACGCGGCGTAGGCGTTCAGGGCGTCGCTGTCCTCGATGAACAGCTGGTACTTGACGCCGTCGCGGCCGGCGGTGCGGGTGACCTCGTACCAGGCGTGCTCGAGCCGGTCGCGCTCGCTGGGCGTGGGCCGGCGGGCGCGCAGGAAGAACCGGGCCACCCCGACCTCGACCGGCCGGTAGAAGATCAGCACGCCGCTGAGCAGCCACAGCACCATGCAGAGGATGGGCACGACGGTGGTGTTGCCGACCAGCGCGCCGATGCCCAGCCCCACCATGCCGACCACCGTCAGGCTGAACAGGAACCACGGCAGCGCCAGGACCAGCGACGCCAGCGTGGAGAGGTCAGCGGTGCGGCGGTGCCGCAGCGGCCGCGGGGTGGTGGTGCCCGACGCCGACGACCAGCGCTGCCGCAGGCCGGTGGCCGGGGGCGGATCGGGGTCCTCGAAGCCGCCGGGCGGCCCCGTGGGACGCACGCCGGACGTCCGGCCGTCGTCGCTCATCGCCGCCTCCGATGAACTCGTACTGTCGCTGCCACGGCCCGGGGACGGCCGCGCATCTGTGAAAGTCACCATAACCGCCGGCTGTGACAACGTCCGCAAGATCATGAAAGGATCCGTTCCGGTTGATCAAGGAGAAATGCGGGTTCCCGGGCATCCGGAACCCGCATTTCTCCATGATCAACTCGTCCGGGCGTGGCCGGTCGGCCGGTCCCTGGGCGGCCAGGCGCCGTAGGGTCGAAGACGTGACACAGATCCATGAGCTGACCGGGTTGGAGCTGGCGACGGCGGTCCGCAAGCGTGAGGTGTCGCCGTCCGAGGTGGTCGAGTACACGCTGGAGCGGGCCGAGCGGCTGGACCCGTCCGTCGGAGCCTTCGTCACCATGACCCCCGACCTCGCCCGCGAGCAGGCCGCCGAGGCGGAGGTCCTGCTCCAGCAGGCGAGGTCCGACGACGAGCTGCCGCCGTTCCTGGGCGTCCCGTGCCCGGTCAAAGACCTCGCGATGGTGGCCGGCGTGCCGTTCCGGTCGGGCAGTGAAGCTCTCGGCGACTTCGTCGCGCCCGCCGACGACGGCGTCGTCGCCCTGCTACGCCAGGCCGGCACGCTGATGATCGGCAAGACGAATACGCCGGAGTTCGGCCTGCCGCCGTACACCGAGCCCGACATCGCGCCGCCGGCCCGCACGCCGTGGGACACCTCGCGGTCGGCCGGCGGGTCCAGCGGCGGGTCCGCCGCGGCGGTCGCGGCCGGCATCGTGCCGGTCGCGCACGGCAGCGACGGCGGCGGCTCGATCCGCATCCCGGCCAGCGCCTGCGGGCTGGTCGGCCTCAAACCCACCCGTGGCCGCGTCAGCCCCGGCCCGTACCGCCCGGAGGGCGCCGGCCTGGCGATCAACGGCGTGCTCACCCGCGACGTGCGCGACACCGCGGCGCTGCTGGACGTGTTGTCGCAGAACTGGCCGGGCGACCAGTACGTGCTGGCGTCGCCGGAGAGCAGCTTCCTCGACGCCTGCGAGCGCGACCCCGGCCGGCTGCGTATAGGCCTGCTCACCGAGCCGGTCATCGTCGACGGCGCGCCCGTCGACCAGGCGTGTCTCACCGCGGCCGTTCGCACCGCGCGGCTGCTGGAGGACCTCGGCCACCAGGTCGAGCCGGCGCCGGTCCCGTTCGCGGCCGAGCGCTGGGACTCCTTCGAGTCGATCTGGTCGGTGCTGGCGCTGAGCGCGCCCGTGCCGCCGGAGCATGAGCACCTGCTGCTGCCGCTGACGCGCTGGCTACGCGAGAAGGGCCGGTCGGTCAGCGGCCTCGAGTACGCGTCGGCGCTCGGGCTGATCCAGACGACGACGCGCGAGACGGCGGCCACCTGGGCCGCCTACGACGTCATCCTCAGCCCGACGCTGGCCCAGCTCCCCGCGCCGCTCGGCTCGCAACGCGACGACGCCGACCCGGCCGGCGACTTCGCCCGGCAGATGGCGTTCACGCCGTGGACCAGCGTCTGGAACCTCACCGGCTGGCCGGCCGTCAGCCTGCCGCTCGAGACGGCCGACGCCGACGGCGTGAGGCTGCCGGTGGGCGTCATGCTGGGTGGGCGGCACGGCGCCGAGGAGACGCTGCTCGCGCTGGCCGCGCAGCTGGAGGCGGCCCGGCCGTGGCGCGATCGGAGGCCGTCGACGTGGTGAGCTTCGGCTACTTCCTGGTCCCGAACGCTGCCGACCCGCTGGTGGAGATCGCCCGGACGGCGGAGGCGCTCGGTCTCGAGTATGTCGGCATCCAGGACCACCCGTACCAGCGCCGGTTCGTCGACACCATCGCGCTGTCCAGCGCGATTCTGACCGCGACGTCGACGCTGCGGGTCTTCCCGGACGTCGCGTGCCTGCCGCTGCGTCCGCCCGGCGTCCTGGCCAAGACCGCGGCGTCGCTGGACGTGCTGTCCGGCGGACGGTTCGAGCTGGGCCTCGGCGCGGGCTCGTTCTGGAACGCGATCGAGGGCTACGGCGGGGAGCGCCGCACGCCGGGCGAGGCGCTGGCGTCGCTCGGCGAGGCGATCGAGGTGATCCGCCGGCTCTGGAGCGGCGACCGCGGCCTGCGGTTCGAGGGTGAGCACTACCACCTGCGCGGCGTGCACTCCGGCCCGCTGCCGGTGCACGACCTCGGCATCTGGGTCGGTGCGTACGGTCCGCGAGCGCTCGCCCTGACCGGCCGGCTCGCCGACGGCTGGGTCCCGTCGATCAACGCCGACGTGCTGCGACGGCTGCCGGAGCTCAACGAGCGGGTCGACGGCGCCGCCCTCGCCGCCGGCCGCGACCCGTCCGGCGTGCGGCGCGTGTTCAACGTCGGCGGCACCATCACCGACGGCGTGTCCGAGGGCTACCTGGCCGGCCCGGTGTCGCAGTGGATCGACGAGCTGAGCGTCCTGGCGGCGGAGCACCGCGCCGACGTCCTGGTCTTCGGCGGCCCGCCGTCCCAGTTGCGCACCTTCGCCGAGGACGTCCTCCCCGCCGTCCGCGCCGCCGCCCCGTGATCATCAAGGATCGACCACACGATGACGTGGTCGATCCTTGATGATCATGGGGAGGGGAGCGCGGTCACCGTGGCGTGGTAGCCGAGGTTGGACGAAATCTGGTCGGCGCGCTCGATGGCGATCATCGCCAGCTCGTCCTGCCGGGCCGGCAGGTTCATCGCCGACAGCGGGCCGGACACCGACAGTGCGGCGATGATCTGGCCGGACCGGTCCCGGATCGGCGCGGCCACGCAGGCCCGGCCGAACGCCAGCTCCTCCAGCTCGGTCGCGTAGCCGCGCGAGCGCACCTCCTGCAGCGCCGCGGACAGCTTGTCGTACGACGTGATGGTGTGCGGGGTGTAGCGCGCGTAGTCGGTGCCGATCAGCCCGCGCAGCTCGTCCGGCGGCAGCTCGCTGATCAGCGCCTTGCCCATGGCGGTGGCGTGCAGCGGGCCGCCGCGGCCGATGAGCGTGGACGGCCGCGGGGAGTTGGCGCCCTCGAAGTGGCACAGATAGAAGAGGTTGGCCTCCTGGCGTTCGGCGACGTTGACGCCGAGGCCGAGTGACGCCGCGAGGTTCTGTGCGAGCTGGCGGGACTGCTGGTGCACCGGCGACTGGTTCAGCCCGATGCCGGCCAGCGTGATGACCCGCGGCCCGATGCCGTACAGGCCGCTACGCCCGTGGTGGGTCAGGTACCCGAGGTTGACCAGCGCACCGACCAGCCGCGACACCGTCGACTGGCCCAGCCCGGTGGCGGCCACCAGCTCGGAGATGCGCCGCTCCGGGTGTTCCTCGGTGAATGCGGACAGCAGCGAGAGCGCCCGCTCGACGCTCTGGGTGCCGCCGGCGGACTCGCGGGCTGCTACTCGTGGCACGTCTTTGATCCCCCACCTTGCTCGGAACCGTCATCTACATCGTAGATGAAAGCCCGCACAAAACCCGTCAGCCCGCCTGCCGGTCGCGGTCCTGCGCACGCAGCGCCCGGTCGAGGTCGGCCAGGCCCTCGACGACGAGCCGGCGGGCGGCGTCGGGCAGCTCCGCGGTCTCCAGCCAGGCGCGCACGGTCGTCGCCGTGGCGGCGTCGGCGAGCAGCCGCGGGAACAGCCCGGTGATGATCGCCTGAGCGCTCTCGCTGGTCCGTTCCGCCCACACCCGCGGGACGGCGTCGAGGTACGGCTGGACGTACGGACGTACCAGCTCGCGCTGCTCGGGGTGGGCGAAGCCGCGCACCGTCGCCGTGAGCAGCGCGTTCGGCAGCTCGTCGGACTCGACGACGGCCTGCCAGGCGGCCGCCTTCGCGGCGTACGTCGGCACCGCCGCCCGGGCGTAGGCGGCCTGCCGCTGCCCGGTGGCGGTGTTGTCGCGTTCGAGCTCGGCTTCGATGTCGGCCGCACTGTTGACACCAAGAACGACCAGCCGCTGCAGCAGCGTCCACCGCAGGTCGGTGTCGACGACCAGGCCCGGCAGCAGCGACTCGTCGCCGTCGAGCAGCGCCGCGATCTCCGCGACGTGCTCGTCGCTGGCCGCGGCCGCCACCCAGGCCCGGGTGAAGGCCAGCTGGCGGTCGCTGCTGGCCTCGGCCTTCCCGGCCAGCTGCCGCAGCGCCGCCGCCCAGCGCGACGACAGCACCGTCCGGTTGGCCGGCCAGGCGTAGAGGTCGATCGCGGCCCGGGCCGAGGCGAGCACGTGCTGCACCACGCCCATCGACGTCTCGCGCTCGATGCCGCCGAGCACCAGCTCGACGAACGAGCTGGCCGACATCTCGGCGTCGCGCAGCATGTCGGTGGCGGCGGTCCAGCACAGCGCCCGCGGCAGCGGGTCGAGCGACCCGATGGAGCGCACCACCGTTGCCAGCGAGCGGTCGTCGAGGCGCACCTTCGCGAACGTGAGGTCGTCGTCGTTGACGAGGAGCAGGTCGGGCTGGGTCTCGCCGCGCAGCTCGGCGACCTCGGTGCGCGGGCCGTCGATATCCAGCTCGATCCGGCGCCGCCGCGCCAGGGTGCCGTCGTCGGTGTAGTCGTAGAGCCCGATGGCGGCCCGGTGCGACCGGATGACCGGGTGTTCGGGCGCGGCGGTCTGCTCGACTGCCACCGACGTGTACGCGCCGGAGTTGTCGACGGTGACCACGGGCCGCAGCGTGTTCACGCCGGCGGTACGCAGCCACTGCTCGTTCCACGCCGAGAGGTCGCGGCCGCTGGTCCGCTCGAGGTGCGCGAACAGGTCGGCGAGCGAGGTGTTGCCCCATGCGTGCTCGGCGAAGTAGGCCCGCACGCCCTCGAGGAACGCGTCGCGGCCGACCCAGGCGACCAGCTGCTTGAGCACGCTGGCGCCCTTGGCGTAGGTGATGCCGTCGAAGTTGACCTCGACGTCCTCGAGGTCGCGGATGTCGGCGGAGATCGGGTGCGTCGACGGCAGCTGGTCCTGGCGCAGCGCCCACAGCTTCTCCGTGACGGCGAACGTCGTCCAGCCGTCGCTCCACCGGGTCGCCTCGGCCAGCGACAGCACCGACGCCCAGGTGGCGAACGACTCGTTCAGCCAGAGGTCGTCCCACCAGCGCATGGTGACGAGGTCGCCGAACCACATGTGCGCCATCTCGTGCAGGATCGTCTCGGCTCGCCGCTCGTAGGCGGCGTCGGTGACGCGGCTGCGGAAGACGTAGTCCTCGTGGTGGGTGACGGCGCCGGCGTTCTCCATGGCGCCGGCGTTGAACTCCGGCACGAACAGCTGGTCGTACTTCGCGAATGGATAGGCGAGCCCGAACACGTCCTCGAAGAACCCGAAGCCGCGGCTGGTGACGTCGAACAGCTCGTCGGCGTCGAGGTGCTCGGCCAGCGACTTGCGGCAGTACAGCCCGAGCGGGATCGTCTTCTCCTTGCCGACGTACTCAGAGCGCTCGACGTGGTACGGGCCGGCGACGATCGCCGTCACGTACGTCGACAGCCGCGGCGTCGGCTCGAACGTCCACCGCTTCTTGCCGTGGCTGACCCGGCCGGCCTTGCCCGGCGAGTTCGACACGACCTCCCAGCCCGACGGCGCGTCGACGAGGAACGTGACCTCGGCCTTGAGGTCAGGCTGCTCGAAGCACGCGTAGACGCGGCGGGCGTCGGGCACCTCGAACTGCGAGTAGAGGTACACCTCGTCGTCGACCGGGTCGACGAACCGGTGCAGGCCCTCGCCGGTGTGCATGTAGGCGGCGTCGGCGACCACCTTGACCTCGTTCTCGCCGGCCAGGCCGGTGAGCCGGACGCGGCTGCCGTCGAACACTTCGGCCGGGTCGAGCGCGGTGCCGTTGAGGACGACCTCGTGCACGGCAGGCGCGATGAGGTCGAGCCAGGTCTCGGCGCCTTCAGCGGCGGCGAACGTCGCCGTCGTCGTCGACCCGAAGATGGTCTCGCCGCGGGTGAGATCCAGTTCGACGGTGTACCGCACCGACGAGGGGTCGACGACGGACGCGCGCTCGCGAGCCTCGTCGCGGGTCAGGTTCGTGCCAGACATGGCGTCGATCCTGGCAGAACATCCGTCGTCGTGCTGGCCGTGGGCCCCGGGAATCGACCGTGCCGTCGCGGGGTTGGCCAGATCGAGACCTCATTGACGCGTCAATCGTGACAAGGACAGCACATGAGCGAGACGACCCCCGTCGACTTCTGGTTCGACCCGATCTGTCCGTGGGCGTGGATGACGTCTCGGTGGATCATGGAGGTCGAGCGGGTCCGGCCGATCGAGGCGACATGGCACGTGATGTCGCTGTCGTACCTCAACGCCGAGCGCGACCTCGGCGAGGAGTACAACCGGCTGATGGCCGGCAGCTGGGGACCGGTGCGCGTCGTCACCGCGGCCAAGGAGCTGCACGGCCAGGAGTGGGTCAAGCCGCTCTACGACGCCCTGGGGACCCGGTTCCACCCGGGGCACGAGCGAGACCGCGGCAAGGTCATCGCCGCCGCCCTCGACGAGGTGGGGCTCCCGGCGTCGCTGGCCGCGTACGCCGACACCGACGAGTTCGACGCCGCGCTGAAGCAGAGCCACCACGCCGGGATGGACCAGGTCGGAACCGAGGTCGGCACCCCGGTCATCGCGGTCGAGGGATACGCGTTCTTCGGCCCGGTCATGTCGCCGGCGCCCAAGGGCGACGAGGCCGGCCGGGTTTGGGACGGCGTGCGCGCGCTGGCCTCGTACGACGGCTTCTTCGAGCTCAAGCGCACGCGCACCCGGGAGCCGATGTTCGACTGACGTACGGCAGACTGGCGCCCATGCGCGTCCACGTCGGCTCCGACCATGCCGGGTACGAAGTCAAGAACCGCCTCGTCGAGATGCTCCGCGACAGCGGCCACGAGGTCGTCGACCACGGCCCGTTCGTCTACGACGAACTGGACGACTACCCGACGTTCTGCCTGCGGGCGGGCGAAGCGGTGGCGGCGGACGACGGCAGCCTCGGCATCGTCATCGGCGGCTCCGGCAACGGCGAGCAGATCGCCGCGAACAAGGTGAAGGGCGTCCGGGCCGCGCTGGCGTGGTCGGAGGAGACCGCGCGGCTGGCCCGCGAGCACAACGACGCCCAGGTGCTGGCCGTCGGCGCTCGCATGCACCCGTTCGAGGACGTCGCGGCGTTCGTGCGGACGTTCCTGGAGACGCCGTTCTCCGGCAGCGAGCGGCACGGCCGCCGCATCGCGATGCTCAGTCGGTACGAGACTGACGGCGAGCTTCCTCCGCTGCCGGCGCCGGCCGACTAGTTCTTTTCCCATGTGGGACCCGCCGCAGCCCTGGGACCCCGCGGTCGGCCGTGGGGCTAGTTCCCCTTGGGGCTGGTCCGGGGCGGCAGCGGGGTCTTCTCGATCCGCTCCAGCGCGGCCTCGACGTCGGCCGCGGCAGGCCGCGACACGTCGCGAGCCCGCAGCGCCCGCGAGACGCCGACCTGGGAACGCCGGTCGACCTGGTCGAGCTTGCGGACGCCCTTCTCGCGATCGTTCATAGGAAGGACGGTACGTGCCCGAGGGCCACACGATCCACCGGCTGGCCGGCGAACTGAGTGAGGTGTTCGGCGGCCGGGTGGTCGAGGTGTCCAGTCCGCAGGGGCGGTTCGCCGCCGGCGCCGCCGTCGTCTCCGGGTCCCGGCTGGAACGGGCCGAGGCGCACGGCAAGCACCTGTTCGTCGGGTTCGCCGGGCGGCGGTGGGTGCACGTCCACCTGGGGCTGTACGGGAAGTTCGACGTGGTCGCCGCGCCGGCGCCGGATGGCGCGGTCCGTGGTGAGGTGCGGATGCGTCTGACGACCACGGACGCCCACGCCGACCTGCGCGGCCCGACCCGCTGCGAGGTCGTCGGCGACGACGAGAAGGCCACCGTCGAGGCGCGGCTCGGCCCGGACCCGCTGCGCGGCGACGACCCGGCGGCGGCGCTGGCCCGGATCGGCCGCAGCCGGGCGCCGATCGGCGTGCTGCTCATGGACCAGTCGGTCGTGGCGGGCGTCGGCAACGTGTACCGCGCGGAGTCGCTGTTCCGCGCCGGTGTCGGCCCGGCGCGGCCGGGCCTGTCCGTGCCGCCGGCCACACTGCGGGCGATCTGGGATGACCTCGCCCGGCTGATGGAGCTCGGCGTCAAGACCGGCCGCATCGACACCGTCCGGCCCGAGCACGAGCCCGAGGCGATGGGCCGGCCACCCCGCGTCGACGACCACGGCGGTGAGGTGTACGTCTACCGGCGCGCGGGGCAGCCGTGCCTCGTCTGCGGCACCCCCGTCGCGGCCGGAAGAGCGGCGGCCAGGAACCTGTTCTGGTGCCCGAACTGCCAGCATTGACGCGCCATCGCCGGCAATTCTGTGTGATGTTCCTCCCACGCTGGCTTTGCCGCTAGGGTCCAGGTGTGACGACCCGATCGGCTGGCGTGCTCGGGCTTGCGGGGGCGTTCTTCGGCGGGCGTCCGGCCAGCGCCCTGACGCGACGGCTCCTCCGCGAGCCCGTCGTCATGGCCGTCCTGCTCGCCGCCACCCTGCTGCTCGGGCTGTCGATGGTGCAGTGGGAGTCGATCGTCCCGGCCATCGCCCTGGTGCTGCCGCTGCTGTTCGGCGGGCTGTTCGTGCCGCCGCGGGCGCTGGCCTGGCTGGTGGGAACCGTCGCGTTCTGCCTCATCGCCGGCGGCGTCGTCATCGGCGGCGGGCAGACCTTCGTGGCCGTCACCGCCGTCGTCGGCATCACCGGGGTGGTCTCGCTGGGCCTGGCCCGGTCGCGGGCCCGGCTGGGGCTGCAGGGCACCATGGGCGAGTCGATGCTCGTCGACCTCCGCGACCGGCTGGCCGCCCAGGGCCGGATGCCGCCGCTGGGGCGCGGCTGGCAGATCGACCTCAAGCACCACGCCGCCGAGCGGTCCAGCTTCTCCGGCGACTTCGCCGTCGCCTCGCGGTCCACCGACGGCCGCATGCTCGAGCTCGCGCTGGTCGACGTGTCCGGCAAGGGCCACAACGCCGGCACCCGCGCGCTGCTGCTGTCCGGCGCGTTCGGCGGCCTGCTCGGCTCACTGCCGCCGGACCAGTTCCTGCCCGCCGCCAACGCCTACCTGCTGCGGCAGCGCTGGCCCGAGGGGTTCGCGACCGCCGTCCACCTCGTCGTCGACCTCACCACCGGCGAGTACGAGGTCCGCTCGGCCGGCCATCCGCCGGCGATCCACTTCCACGCCGGCTCCGGCCGCTGGGCCACCCTCGACACCGAGGGTGGCCTGCTCGGCGTCTACGAGCAGAAGCACTACGAGCCGGTCACCGGCCGCCTGCGCCCCGGCGACGCGCTCATGCTCTACACCGACGGGCTGGTCGAGGCGCCGCGGCGGGATCTGTCCGACGGCATCGACAAGCTGCAGGGCGAGGCCGAACGGCTGGTGGCGCACGGCTTCGCCGGCGGAGCGCAGAAGCTCATCAACGCCGTCGCCTCCTCCGACGCCGACGACCGCGCCCTGCTGCTGCTTTGGCGCACGCTCTGAGTGCGTGCTTCTGTGATCATGCTCGGCTCTCCGACCTGATCCGTGCGTCCTTCTCACCTGTTGAGCCGCTGCGGTGGAGGACGACGGTCAGGGCGTCGGCGGGCGTCGGCGGCGTGGTGGGTTGTTCGGCTCGCGGGACTTGACGCGTTCGCGGGGGTTTCCGCGTTGGCTGGGGTGTGAACGTTGGCCGTCCCCCTGCTGCCCATTCTCTTGGCCGCGCACGCGCGCCTCAAGCGGACTTTGGGGGCGCTTCGCGCCGGCGATGACCGCTTGACCCGCGCGCACGCGGCCGAAGAACGGGCAGCTATCAGGGGACGGGGGAAGAGCGGGCCCAGCCCGCCCAGGCGCACCGGTGATCTGGGGACGTACGGGCGTCAGGCCCGTCCGGGCGGGACGTTTGGCCGGCGTGGTGTCCACGTGGTGAGATTTGCCGGCGATTCCGGGGCCATCATGAGGTCTTCTAGAGCATCACCACGCCTGCAAGCGTGTTGACGCTCTAGTTCTCCTGGTGATGTACGCGATCGTTGATGATCATCACTATCCACAGGCAGCAACGGCACACTGCACCACGCCGGTGCACCTTGAGGTGTGCCCAGACTCGCCCCGTCCCCCTGATTGGTGCCCGTTCTTAGGCCGCGGGGCCGCGGGTCAAGCGGTCATCGCCGCGCGAAGCGCCCAATAGTCCGCTTGAGGCGCGGTTTCGCGGCCAAGAGAATGGGCAGCAGGGGGACGACGACGTGGCGACCCCGACGCCGGTGACGGGTCGTGCGGCTCAGCGGCCCCGCGAGTAGGCGGCCACCACCTCGATCTCGACCAGCCAGCCGCCGACCGGCAGCGTGTCGACCTCGAGGTTGGTGCGCGACGGCCGGGTGGCGTTGGCGAACGAGACCGGCGCGTAGGCCGGGATCACCTCGCCGGTCACCCGGTTCACGTTGGCCATCCACTTGCGGTAGGCGCGGTTCCAGCCGTTGTAGTCGGCCCGCTCGGCGCCGGGCGGGGCCTCCAGATAGATCCGCATGCTGATGACGTCCGCCAGCGAGAGGCCCTGTGACTCCAGGTTCTCCTTGATGCGGGCCATCGCGTTCATGCCCTGCGCCTCGGTGACGGTGACGCCGGCGGGCAGCACGCCGTCGGAAAACTGGGCCGGGTCGACGTAGCGCTCCGGCGTCCCGGCCGGAGCGGCGGTGTTCAGTGCCGACGGGCCGACGCCGCTGGAGAAGTACATCGGTACCTGGTTGCCGACGGCGACGCCGCTGGCGATGAACGGGTCCGGTGCCTGCTCCGGAGCCGCGATGTTGAACCGCACCTCCTGGGGACGGGGCGCGCCGAGGCCGGTGACGGCGACGACGCTGCCGGTGATGGCGAGTGTGCTGAGGCTGGACACGAGGGCGACGACGGCCAGACGGCGGGTGGGCTTGCGCATGGTGGCGGGTCCTTTCGGGTGGTCAGGCCGCCGTGGCGGCGACGCGCTCGTGCAGGACGGTGACGACCTGGCGGGCGGACTCGAACGCGCCGGCCTGCCAGGCGATGAGGTAGCTGAGGTGGTCGCCGGCGAAGTAGGTGCGGCCGTCCGGGCGCAGCAGGTGGTCGTAGGCGACGCCGCGCCCGCCGGGCCAGTTCACCCAGCCACCGAGGCTGTAGGGCTCCTTCGGCCAGGCGACGGAGAACGAGGTCTCCAGCTCGTCGCGGTACTTCGCGCCGTGGATCTTCACGCCCTGGTCGACGGCGCGCTTCTCGCGGTCGGCGACCGGGAGGTCGGTGTACGAGCCGGAGTAGTAGCCGACGACGACGCCCTTGCGGCCGAGGAACCCCGACGACGGGTACCAGATCCCCGAGATGTCCATGTTCGTCGCGGTGATGCCGCCGAAGATCTTGTCGTCCTCCTCCCACCAGCGCCGGCCGTACTGCAGGCCGATCTTCCCGGTGTTCGCGCCTGTCGGGACGGCGAGCGCGTCCTTCGTCGCCTGGGCGAAGTTGGTCGGGATGCTCTTGAGCACCATCGGCGGGATGGTCGCGATGCAGTAGTCGGCGTCGATGGTCCGGGTCCGGCCGTTGAGGCGGTAGCTGACGCGGACACCGTCGGTCAGGTTGGTGATCTGGGTGACCGGCGCGTTGTAGGTGATGCGCCGCTTGCCGCCGACTGCCGCGGCGAGCGCGGAGGAGATGCGGTCCATGCCGCCTACCGGCTGCCACATCATCATCGCCTGGTCGAAGCCGAACTCGAAGGAGAATCGGGTGCCGAAGCGGCTCTGCAGGATCGCCGACATCGACGGCGGCGTGCCGACGACGCCCGCGTCGTGGCCGGCGCCGGGAGCGTCGACGTAGCCGCGGCGGCTGCTGCCGGTGTACTTGCCGCCGGTCAGCCCGCCGAGGCTGTTCGCCAGCTCGATCAGCCGCTCGGCGTCGTCGGTGCTGAGGACGGTGTCGAGGGCGCCCTGGTCGGCGGCCTGGGCGAGCAGTTCGGAGATGTAGCCGTAGACGTCGGCCTTGGCCTGCCGGTGGCTGACCGGCGTGCTGGCCAGCTCGCCGTAGTCGGTGGCGCCGGCGTTCTCGTGGTAGTAGAGGCTCTCGGCGTTCGCGTTGACCAGCGCCTCGATCGCGACGCCCAGCTCGCGGCAGTAGTCGAGCGTCACGTGGTGGTTCGGGATGCGGGCCGGGCCGGCGTTGAAGTAGAGGCCCTCGTCGAACCGGCACGTCTGGGTCACGCCGTCGGTGTCGGTGAGCTGGTCGCCGCGCCGGATGGACTTCGCCCGGCCGCCGGGCCGGTCGCGCGCCTCCAGCACGGTGCAGTCGTAGCCGGCCTTGGCCAGCTCGTACGCCGCGGCCAGCCCGGCGGTGCCGGCGCCCAGGATGACGACCTTCGTGCCGCGGGCGCGGACGGCGTCGGGCAGGTCGGCAGCGCGGGGCGGGGCGAAGTCCGTGGCGGCTTCGGCGGGCGAGGCGAACAGGCCGAGCGCTTCCATGCTGCCGTAGAGCGCCGAGGCGCCGCCGACGGCGCCGACGCGGGTGAGGAAGCTGCGCCTGGTGTGAGCGTGCGGTGTACCGGCGGGGATGGTCACGACTGGCCTCCTTGTCGGTCCGCCCGGGCGGGATGCCGGACGGCGCAGAGGCAGTCTCGGGACCGGTGGTTATGTCACGATTTCGGGGGAGTTAGCGCAAGATCACCGCGTGCTCAGTGCGTCCCATGCCGCCATCGTGAGGTCGACGGTGCGCAGGAGGGCCGGCCGCGTGGCGCCCTCGAGCGCTCGGACGGCGAGCCCCTGCACCTGGGCGTCGTAGTACTGCGCCAGGGCGTCGACGTCGTCCGACGGCAGCGGCTCGCCGGCCGCTGCGGCGGTCTGCAGCCGCGTGCGCAGCGCGGCCAGCCGGTCGCGGCGGCTGCGTTGCAGGTAGGCGACGACGGTGGTGTCGGACGGCGGGCAGCTCAGCGTCGCGCGGGTGAGCAGACAGCCGCGCGGCCCGCCGCGCTTGGTGAACAGCGCGACGTTTCCGCGCAGCAGCGCCTCGACGCCGTCACGGGCGGTGGGTGCGGCGGCGAGGGCGGCGAACGGCCGCCCGCCCTCGCCGGCCTCGTAGCGGTCGGCTGCCGCGCGGAACAGCGACGCCTTGGAGCCGAATGCGGCGTACAGGCTGGGGGAGCCGATGCCGAGGACGTCGGTGAGATCGGCGATCGAGGTGTCCTGGTAGCCGCGGGTCCAGAACAGCCGCATCGCGCGGTCGAGCGCCTCGTCGCGGTCGAACTGCCGCGGCCGGCCGCGTCCCATGGCGCCGTCTCCTTTCTGTGTCGATCGCTACATTAACCCCTTGACGCCGGCCGCCGCCACCGCTCAATATGTAACGACCACTACAGAAAAAGGAGCACGGCATGTCCGGTGTGCTGAAGGTGACCAGCGACGACGACCTCGAGTGGTACCGCCGCTACGACCAGGATCTGCTGCTGGCCGACGCGATCGACCAGCGGCACGACGCCGCGATGACCGTCGGGTTCGTCCGGTACGGGGCGGGGGAGTCGAACCCGTGGACGGTGTCGTACGACGAGGCGCTGATCGTGACGAAGGGCCGGTACAGCGTCGAGAGCGACGGTGTCGTGGTGACCGCCGGGGTCGGCGAGGTGATCTACCTGCGCGCCGGCACCGAGCTCGTCTACCGCGCCGAGGAGGAGTGCGAGGTGGTCTACGTGTCGTATCCGCACTGGATGGCGGCCACCGAGCAGTCCCCGTACAAGGACCGCCTAGCCGAGTTCCAGCCGGTGGCGGGTTGACGGTCGTCGGGACGTTCCCGTTGTCGTACCCCGGGTGTTGTATATGAGGGCAGCCGTCGTTCGTCGTCATGGTGAGGGCGGCACCGCGCCGCCCCGTGACGACCCGCGAAGGGGGACCGAGATGCAGTACCTGTTGCTCATCTACAGCGAGCCGGCCACGGAGGCTCCGGCTCAGGAGCAGATCGACGCCGTGATGGCCGAGTGGTTCGCCTACGACGAGGCCATTCGCAAGTCCGGCGTCTACGTCGACGGCAACGCACTCGAGCCGACGAGCACCGCCACCACGTTGCGGTTGAGGGACGGCGAGCGGGTGGTCACCGACGGGCCGTTCGCGGAGACCCGCGAGGTGCTCGGTGGCTACTACCTGGTCGACGTGCCCGACCTCGACACCGCGCTCGACTGGGCCGCCAAGTGCCCCGGCGCCAAGTACGGATCCATGGAGATCCGGCCGATCACGGTGTTCGACCAGGGCTGACGCGGTGAGCGGGTGGGCGGCCGGCCCCGGGACGGATCCCGCCGAGGCGGTTTTCCGCGAGGAGTGGGGCCGGCTGCTCGCCACGCTCGTCCGCTGGGTCGGCGACTTCGACCTGGCCGAAGAGGTGGCGGCCGACGCCATCGCGGCCGCGGTCGAGCGCTGGCCGGTCGACGGCGTGCCCGACCGGCCGGGCGCGTGGTTGCTGACGACGGCGCGCCGCCGGGCGGTCGACATCCTGCGCCGGCGGCAGAACTACGCCGCCAAGCTGGCCGTGCTCAAGGTCGAGGCCGAGCGCGACGAACTGGTCCGGCTGTCCGCGCCGGCCGACGATGCCGGCCCCGACGTCATCGGCGACGACCGGCTGCGGCTGTTCTTCACCTGCTGCCATCCCGCGCTGAGCGCCGAGGCGCGGGTCGCGCTGACGCTGCGGTACCTGGCCGGGCTGTCGACGGCGCAGGTGGCGCGGGCGTTCCTCGTGCCCGAGGGGACGATGGCGCAGCGGCTGGTGCGGGCCAAGCAGAAGATCGGCGTGGCGGGCATCCCGTACCGCGTTCCGTCGGCGACGGAGCTGCCCGGCCGGCTGCCCGCCGTGCTCAGCGTGGTCTACGTCGTGTTCACCGAGGCCTACGCGGCCAGCAACGGCGCCGCGTTGATCCGGCCCGAGCTGGCCGACGAGGCGATCCGGCTGGCCCGCATCCTGCACCGGCTGCTCCCGGCCGAGGCCGAGGTCACCGGTCTGCTAGCGCTGCTGCTCCTGGTCGACGCCCGGCGCGAGGCGCGCGTCGACGGCGCCGGCGACCTCGTCCTGCTCGACGACCAGGACCGGTCCCGCTGGGACCAGGGCAAGATCGCCGAGGGCCGGTCGCTGGTCCTCGACGCGTTGCGGCACCGGCCGCCCGGGCCGTACGCGCTGCAGGCCGCCATCGCGGCGGTGCACGACGAGGCGCCGTCGGCCGGGGCGACAGACTGGCCACAGATCGTCGGCCTGTACGACGTTCTGCGCGCGACCGCCCCGTCCCCGATCGTCGACCTCAACCGCGCCGTCGCCATCGCGATGGCCCACGGCCCGGCGGCCGGGCTGGCGCTGCTGGACGACCTGGCGGCGGGCGGCGCATTGGACCGGTTCCATCCGCTGCACGCCGCGCGCGGCCGGCTGCTGGACCGGCTGGATCGGCCGGCGGAGGCGGTCGCGGCCTACCGGCGTGCGGTCGAGCTGTGCGGGAACGACGCGGAGCGGGCGTTCCTGCTTCGCTGCCTCGCCGCTGCCGAGCAGCGCGCGCCCTCGGCGGGCGACGGCTGATGCCGGCGATCGCCCGGTCTGGTCGGTCAGGCCGACGGGCCGGGGACGTCGACCAGTTGCCACCGTCCGCCCTCGCCGCCCTCGCGCCGGCGGCGCAGCCAACGGTCGCCGAGCACGCCCACCACGATCCCGCCGGCCACCGCCGGTAGTGCCCACGTCGCGGCGTCGATCGCACTGTCACCCGGCGGCGGGGCCGCCTCCCCGGCCGCGGCCGCCGCCTCGGGATCGCCGGCCGCCGCCACTTCGTCCGGGTCGGCCACGGCCGGCCGCAGCCCGGTCCGTCCGATCAGCCCCAGGTCCGCCATGAGGTCCGCGAGCGCCTCCGGGTCGTCCGGCCGATGCCAGAGACCGGCGTCGTCGAACTCGATCGGGCCGGCGCCCATCGCCTGGGTGGTGTGCACCCACTCCGGCAGCCCGTCGCCGTCGAATGTGATGCGGTCGACTCGCCACGGCTGCACGTCGTGGACCATCCACGTGACGACGATCTGGTCGCCGCCGACATGGGGTGGTGCTACGCCGCGATCCGGCGCGGCGACCGGCTCGGCGTCCAGCTGGGTCATCAGCGTCGTGTACGCCTCGTCCGTCGTGTACAGGGACGCGGACAGGCCGGTGGACGGCGACACCAGCAGCACGCTGGTGGGTCCGCCGGCCGACGCGGGTGCGGCGGCGACCACGAGGGCGCCGAGGACGAGGGTGACGGCGGCCGGGCGGGCGAGGCGCATGACGGCTCCAGCTGGTCGGTGGTCGTTGCGTCGACTACACCGGCCGGGCTCAGCCGGTTCCCAGCGCCGACGCGGCGATCTCGACGGCGTGGTCGCGGCCGGCGCCCTCGAGCCGGAAGGTGACGCCGTCGTCGACCCACACCAGCGTCGGGCCCGCGACGCGCGCCGACTCCGTCCGCTCGGTGCCGTCAGGGGCCAGCAGCACCAGGTCGTGTGGCGTGCCGAACCACCAGGCGTCGCGGCCGTCGACGGTGAGCATGGTCGCCGTCGAGCCGAGCAGCGCCGTCTTCACATACAGCGGCGACAGCGGGTCGGCCACCTGGTCCAGCCGGATCGTCTCGGGACCGTAACCCCAGGTCAGCGACAGCACGCGGCGGTCGGCCGACACCTCGACGCCGTCCGGCGGGCCGAGCACGGGCGGCACGACCGGAGCGAGCCCGGTCAGCTCCGCGGCCCTGTCGACCGAGAGTCCCGCGGCCGCCTCCGGTGGCGCGGACGCCGACGGCTGCGACGGGCCGGGCCGGACGGCGACCGCGCCGATGCCGAGCAACTCACCGACGGCGGCCCGTACCGGCGGCGTCAACCCGAGTGCCACCAGCACCGCGAGCGCGACGACGGCCAGCCGGCGACGGATCGGTGTCCAGCGCGCGGGCGCCGGCACGGGCGCCGTCCGGAGCCGGTCCAGCACCGCGGTCGCGACCGCGGCCGGCGCGGGCGCGTCGTCGTCGATCGCCGTGCCGAGCGAACGGCCGAGGGCGCGCAGCTCGCGGTCGAGGGCGTCATGCATGGTCCACCTCCTGGGCCTGCGTGGGCGCCAGCTGGCTCCGCAGCCGGCGCAGCGCCCGGTGCAGCCGCGACTTCACCGTGCCCCGCGGCCAGCCGAGCACCGTCGCCGTCTCCTCCTCGTCCAGGTCGAGCAGGTACCGGCAGGCGACGACCCGCCGCTGTGGCTCGGGCAGCGTCCGGAGCGCGGCCAGCAGCTCCGCCCGCCGCTCGGCCGTCAGCGCCGACGCCGCCGGGTCGTCGACGGCAACCGCCGCCGTCGCGGCGCCGAGGACGAACGACCGGTCCGCCGCCGCCCGGTACCGGCGATCCGCCCGGGTGGCGTTGCGGGCCTCGTTGAGCACGATCCGCAGCAGCCACGGCCGGAACGGCGCGCCGTCGCGGAACGTGCCGATGCTCCGGTACGCCTTGACGAACGCCAGCTGGACGACGTCGTCGGCGTCCGGCCCCGCGCCCGCCACGACCGCGAGCCGGCGTGCGTCGGCGGCGTGCCGGCGCACGAGGACGGCGTACGCGTCGGCGTCTCCGGCGCGCACGCGGGCGATGGCGGCCTGCTCGGTCTCGTCGGCGATGGGTTCGGTCCTCGCTGTCGTCGTTCTGCTGTTCCTACACCGCGCGGGCCGCCCTGGTTCCCGTCTGTGCTAGAACGGCGCCGTGCAACCACTCCACAAGGGCAAGGTCCGCGACGTCTACTCCGACCGGCCGGGCGAGGTGATCCTCGTGGCGTCCGACCGCGTCTCGGTCTACGACGTCGTGCTGCCGACGCCGATCCCGGACAAGGGGAAGGTGCTGACGGCGCTCTCGCTCTGGTGGTTCGACCAGCTGGCCGACGTCGTCCCGAACCACGTCATCTCCGCCGACGACGTGCCCGACGAGTGGCGCGGCCGGGCCATCCGCTGCCGTCAGGTCGAGATCCTCCCGGTGGAGTGCGTCGCGCGCGGCTACCTCGCGGGCTCCGGCTGGACGTCGTACCAGGAGTCCGGGACGGTGTCCGGGGTGGAGCTGCCGCCCGGCCTGGTCGAGGGCAGCCGGCTGCCGGAACCGATCTTCACGCCGACGACGAAGACGCCGCCTGAGCTCGGCCACGACGAACCCATGACGTACGACGAGGTCGTGGCGGTGACCGGCGACGCGGTGGCGGCGCAGCTGCGCGACACGACGCTGACGCTGTACCGGCGGGCGGCGGAGCTCATGGAGCAGCGCGGCATCCTGCTCGTCGACACGAAGGTCGAGTTCGGCCTTGCCCCCGACGGCACCCTGGTCCTGGCCGACGAGGTCATCACGCCCGACTCGTCCCGCTTCTGGCAGGCGTCGCAGTGGGAGCCAGGCCGTCGCCAGGTCTCTTACGACAAGCAGGTGGTGCGCGACTGGGCCCAGGACCTCGGCACCTGGGACAAGACCCCGCCCGGGCCCGCCATCCCCGACGACGTCGTCGAGAAGACCCGCGCCGTCTACGTCGAGATGTACGAGCGCATCACCGGTCGGTCCTGGTCGGAGCGGCCCTAGCGGCGTCCGCGGCGGCCCGCGGGTCGGCCAGCTCGACCAGCCGCCAGTGCGTGCCGTACCACTTCGCGTACGGGTGCGTGCCGGCGGGGAAGTCCAGCAGCGCCCCGGCCCGCGGGCTGTCCATCGGGTCGGCGTCCGGGTCGCCGGCGAGGCGTCGGACCGCGGGGTCGGTCCAGGTCCGGACCATGGGCGTCGCCGCCGCTAGCGGAGCGCGCGATAGTGCTCTCGCTGTGAGGGGTCGAGGTGCTCGATCGCGTAGCGGAGCATGACGCGCGGCATCGCCGCAGCGTGCTGCTCCAGGAACGCCCGCAGCCGGTCGGGATCCTTGTCGCCGGCCGCGCGTAGCCAGCCGCCGGTCGCCTTGTGGACGAGGTCCTCGGGGTCGTCCAGCAACAGCTCGGCGATGGCGAATGTGTCGCCGACGTCGCCGGTCCTGATGAAGTACGCCGTCGCGGCGATCGCCGTCCGCCGCTTCCACCGGTTCTCCGACCGCGCCAGGTCGTACAGCACGTCGCGCGGCTTGTCCGCCAGGTACCCGCCGACGACATACGGCGCCGCGAGGTCGACCAGGTCCCAGTTGTCGATGCGGTCGTGGCGGCGCAGGTAGAGCTCGTACAGCTCGCGGCGCCGGTCTGCCGGGGTGCGCTTGCGGCGGGCCTGCTTGTCCATGACGCTCAGCGCGCCGGCCCGCAGCTCGTGGACGTCGGACTCCAGCAGCCGCTCGAGCTCGGGCGGCGGCAGCTCGATGAACTCCTTGGCGAGCGCGAACACCGTCCCCATGCGCACGCCGATGAACTCGTCGCCGCCGTCCTTGAAGTAGCGCTGGAACTTGCGCCGCTCCTCGTCGTCCTGATGCTCCCGGAGCCGCCGCTCGAACTCCCCCGCGTCGATGTCGGCCATGTCGCATCGTAACCATTCCCGACCGGGCCACCGCCGCAGTAGCTTCGCAGGCCACTCGGGCTGAGAACGCGCGCGGGTGGGGTCGGATTCTCTCCCCCGTTGATCTTGGAGTTGTTCGGCCATTCCGGGGTGATATGTCCGACAGATGGCCGTACAACTCCAAGATCAACGAGAGGGCGGGCCGATCACGGTCATCCCGAGGAGCTCAGCGGCTGGTGTCCGGCATCGAGTCCGCGTAGCTGGCCGGCCGGCCGACCGCCTCGCCGCCGCCCCGCTCGGTCAGCCCAGGACGGCGGGGTTGACCAGACCGGGCGGCCGGTCGCCGGCCAGGAAGGCGGCCACGGCGGCCGCGCCCAGCTCGGCGGCGCGGTGGGCGGTCTGCCGGGTCGCGCCGGCGAGGTGCGGCGTCATCACCACCCGGTCCGAGCGCAGCAGCGGCCAGTCCGCGGACGGCGGCTCGGCCGGGAAGACGTCGAAGCCGGCGCCGGCCAGGTGGCCGCCGGCCAGCGCCGCCGCCAGCGCGTCGTAGTCCACGAGGCCGCCGCGGGCAGAGTTGACCAGGTAGCTGCCCGGCCGCATCGCCGCCAGCGCGGCCGCGTCGATCATCCCCGCGGTCTCCGGCGTGAGCCGCGCGTGCAGGCTGACGACGTCGCTGCGGGACAGCAGCTCGTCCAGGCCGACCGGCGTCACACCGTCCGGCAACTCCGAGGCCGCCACGAAAGGGTCGCTCACCAGCACGTTCGCGTCGAACGCGAGCAGCATCCGCGCCACCCGCCGGCCGATCGCGCCGTAGCCGACCAGGCCCACCGTCGACCCGCCCAGCTCCAGCCCGCACTCGTCGTAGGCGTAGAGGTCGCTGCGCCACTCGCCGGCCGCGACGGTGCCGTGGATGCGCGGGATCGCCCGGACCGTGCTCAGGATCAGCGTCAGTGCGTGCTCGGCCGCGGCGACGGCGTTGCGGCCGGGCGTATTGCACACCAGCACTCCGCGCTCGCTGCAGGCGTCGACGTTGACGTTCACGGGGCCGCCGCGGGTGCAGACGACCAGCCGCAACGACGGCGCCGCTGCGAGCACGCGCGCGGTGACCGGCGCCATCTGGGTGACGATCACCTCAGTGTCGCCGGCCAGCGCGACCAGCTCGTCCTCGACGTCGGAGGCCTCGTCGACCTCGGCGACTGGGCCGAACGGGACGAGCGGCCAGGGCAGCTCGAGCGTCCGGAACTCCGGCGCGGCCGCCGGTGCCGACGCGGCCACCGCCGCACGCAGCCGGTCGGCCAGCAGGTCGTTCCGGACGAAATGGTCCCCGGCCAGCAGGATCCGGCTCATGGGTTCCCCGCCGATGCGTGCGCCCAGGTCTCCCGTGCGGCGGCGACGCGGGCGAGGTAGGCGGCGAACCCGTCGTCGTAGTGCGCCCGCTGCGCGGCCGCCGGCTCGACGGTGTGCGCGGGGACCGGCCAGCCGGGCGTCTCGCCGCGCGCCTCCAGCGCCGACAACACCGCACCGTAAGCACCGGCCTGTGGCACGTCGACGACATCCAGCGGCCGGCCGAGCACGTCGGCGAAGAGCTGCGTCCACGCCGCGCTCTGCGCACCGCCGCCGCAGACGGCGAGCCGCCCGGTCAGCCCGGCCGCGTCGAAGCAGTGCCGGGCCGCGTACGCCAGCCCTTCGCACAGCGCGCGCACCATATCGGCTCGCGACGTCGCCAGATGCAGCCCGTCGAACCGGCCGCGCGCCGACGCCTCGACGAACGGCGCCCGCTCACCTGACGCGGACCAGTACGGCAGCACCGTCACGCCGCGGGCGCCCGGCGGTGACTCCGCCAGCAGCTCCGCCAGCGCCGACACCGGCGCCCCGACCAGCCGAAGTAGCCAGTCCAGCGACGCCGTGCCGACCATCGCCGGCATCGCCCGGATCCACCGCTCCGGCTGCCAGGTCGCCAGCAGCAGGCCGGCGCGGTGCGGGATCGGGCCCGGGTCGGACGTGACGACCTGGCAGGCCAGCGTGGTCCCGATGATCAGCAGGCCGTCGCCGGGATCGACGGTGCCGCTGCCGCGGGCCGACGCGAGCAGGTCGTACGGCCCTGCGCTCACCGTCGTCCCGGCCGGCAGTCCAAGCGCACCGGCCGCGGCCTGCGTCAGCACGGCCGCCGGACCACCAGGGCCGACGATCGGCGGCAGCAGGCCGCGCCGGTGCTCCAGGCCGGTGAGCCGCAGGACGTCGTCGGACCAGTCGCGCGTCCGCGGGTCGAGGAACGGGTACGACGCGTCGGACAGGTCGATGGCGCGGACGCCGGTGAGCTGCTGGAACACCGTGCCGACGCAGTGCGTGGCGGTGGCGGCGCGGTCGAGGACGTCCGGCTCGTCGCGGTCGAGCGCGGCCAGGATCGCCGCCGACGCGCCAGGGAACAGCATGCCGCCGTTGCGCGCGAGGACGGCGTCGGCGGTGCCGTCGCGATCCCACCGGCGGACGATGTCGGCGGCGCGGCCGTCCAGCCAGGAGGCCGCCGGCCGCACCGGGACCCCGTCGGCGTCGGCCAGCCAGCAGCCGTCGCCCTGCCCGGTGAGTGCGACCAGGTCGGGCGGGCCGGACAGCTCGGTGGCGACGGCCCGGACCACGCTGGTCACGGAGGCGACGACGGCGTCGGTGTCCTGCTCGACCCGGCCGTCGTCGCCGTGCACCAGCTCCGTCGGGACGCTGTGCACGCACAGCTCGGCGCCGTCGTCGCCGTACCCGACGGCCTTGGTCAGCGTGGTGCCGATGTCGACGCCGATGTACATGCCGCCTCCTCGCGGTCAGGGGGTGTCGAGCGGTGCGACGTGGATGTTCACCCGGCGATCGCGCAGCGCCCGGACGACGTCCGCCGGCGTGCCGCCGTCGACCACGACGTCGTCGAAGTCGGTGAGCAGCGCCAGCTGGTGTAGCGCGGTGCCGCCAAGCTTCGTGTGGTCCATGAGCAGCACCTTGCGGTTCGCTGAGCGCATCATCGCCCGCTTGACCAGCACGATCTCCTGCTCCTGGTGGTAGGTCAGCCCTCCCGACGCCGCCGACGTCGACGTCAGCAGCACGTCGGCGCGCAGCGACTCGATCGCCTCGATGCACGGCACGCCCAGGAAGGAGTCGTGCGTCGGGTAGTACTCGCCGCCGAGTGCGATCAACCGGACCCGGTCGGCCCGGCTCATGGCGTTGATGACCTGCAGGAAGTTGGTGATGACGGTGAGCGGCGCGGCGTCGGCGAGCAGCTCGGCGACCCCGAGCGTCGTCGTCGAGTCGTCCAGCATGACCGCCATGCCGGGCTCGACGAGGGTGCGCGCGAACCGCGCGATGGCGGCCTTCTCGGCCCGGGCGGTGCGCAGCCGGTAGGCGACGTTGCTCTCGAAGACGCTGGAGGGCTGCGCGCTGACGCCGCCGTGGAACTTGCGGACGACGCCCTGGCGCTCGAGTTCGTCGAGGTCGCGGTGGACGGTCATGAGGCTGACGCCGAACGCCTCGGCCAGCTGGCTCGCCGTGACCGAGCCCTCGCGCAGCACATGGTCGGCGATGAGGTCCTGGCGGGCACCGCGCGTGGTCCGGCCGGTCATCGGCGTGGCGCCTGGTTGTAGTGGTCGAGCGTGACGACGCCCGATGCGGCGTCGAAGCTCAGCTGCGTCGTCGCGGTCGGGTCGAGGCCGCGCAGCACGGTGCGGTAGGAGCGCAGCGGGATGCCGGTGAGGCGGCAGACGACCAGCCGCATCAGCGTGTTGTGGCAGACCACGAGCACCTGCTGGTCCGGATGGCGGGCGGCGATCTCGCGCAGCGCCTGCTCGGCGCGGTCGGCGGCGGCCTCGGGATGCTCGCCGCCGGGCAGGTGGTGCGTGACGGGGTCGCGCACGAACGCGGCGGCGGCGTCGGGGTCGGTGGCGCGCAGCTCGGCGAGGGTGCGGCCCTCGGCGTGGCCGAAGTCCAGCTCGCGCAGCCGCGGGTCGGTGTGGACGGCGAGCCCTGTGACGGCGGCGACGGCGGCCGCGGTCTGCTGGGAGCGGAGCAGGTCGGAGGCGTAGAGGGCGTCCGGCGGCTCGTCCTTCGCCCACGCCGCGAGGGTCTCGGCCTGCGCCCGGCCGACCTCGTCGATGCCGATGTCGCTGGAGCCGGTGTAGCGGTTGCCCTCGTGCCAGGGTGTGCGGCCGTGCCGGAGCAGCGTGATGGTGGTGGTCATGGGTCTACCTGCCCAGCCGGTGCGCGGCGGTCGTGGATGGGGTGGCCGGTGTGGTGCCGTGCGGTGCCGGGGCCGCCGGCGTGGCGGCGGCGCGGTGGCCGGCCGGATCGAGGTAGCCGTACCGGATCAGCTCCGCGACCAGCCGGTCGTAGCCCGTGGAGAGCCGTTCGTGGGCGTCGAACCGCGGTTCGACGACCCCGCGGCGGGTGACCATGGCGGCGGCGCGCTGGGTGACCGTGACCGTCGCGTCGGCGGAGTGACCGGCGGCCGAGGCGAGGATGGCCATGCCGAACGCCGGCTCCGGAGTGCGCGGGATGACCAGCGGCCGGCCGAGCACGTCGGCGCGCAGCTGGTTCCAGTAGTCGCTGCGAGTACCACCACCGGTGATACGGATATCACCGTCGACGGGAGCGCCGAGCGCGGCGAGCCGCTCGAAGCACAGCCGCTCGACGTAGGCCACGCCCTGGACGACGGCGGCGTAGCGTTCCGCCCGCGACGACGTGGTGCCGAGCTCGAACCTGGCGGCGTCGGGCCGGACGAACGGGAACCGCTCGCCTCGCGCCGTCAGGGGATAGATGACGGCGCCGGCGGGCTCGTACCGCCGGCCGGCCTCGGCGGCGAGCGCCTCGAGGTCGTCGTCGGCGAACTCGCCGGCCACTGCGCCCGCTCCGACGTTTGAGGCGCCGCCGGGCAGCCAGCCGCCGTCGGGGTGGCGGTGGCTGTAGACCGCGCCGGCGGGATCGTCGATCAGCGTGAGCGAGACCCCCTTCAGCACCAGCGTCGTCCCGAGGACGGAGTTCCAGGAGCCGGGGGTCAGCGCGCCGGCCGCGATCTGCGCCGCGCACCCGTCGGTCATCCCGGCGACGACCGGGGTGCCGGCTGCGATGCCGGTGTGCTGGGCGGCGGCCGGCGTGACGGCCCCCAGCGTGGTGCCCGGCGGAACGACCGCGGGGAGGGTGCCGGGATCCACGCCGGCGGCGGCGAGGAGCCGCTGATCCCATCGGCCGGCGACCACGTCGTAGCCGGACTTCAGCGCGTGGCTGCTGTCGGTGTCGACCCGGTGCCCGACCAGCGCGGCGGCGATGACGTCGGCGCTGTGGACGACGTGGCGGCCGGAGAGCCCGGTGGTCGTGTGGTGCCGGAACAGCCAGTCGATCTTCGGCAGCGCCCAGGACAGCTGCACCGCGGTGCCCCGACCGCTGCCGCCGGCACTCACGTTGCTCGAGCCGGCGGCGCCTGGGCCGGCGGTCTCGGGGGCGGCGGCGCCGTACGCGGCGTCCAGTCGTTCGTGCAGGCGCGCCAGCTCGTCGACCGCACGGGCGTCGTCGTACATGAGGGCGGGGGTCAGCGGCGTGCCCCGGTCGTCGCCGAGGAGGACGGTGCCGGAGGTGCTGCACACGGCGACCGCGCCGACGGCGATCCGCCGCTGCTCCGGCGCGAGGGCGGCGAACGCCTGCCGCGACGCCTCGCCGACGGCGTCCCACCACTGGTGCGGGTCCTGCTCGTGCCGGCGGCCGCCCGCGCTGTTCCGATGACTGGTGAGCCGTGCGGACCCGAGCGCCAGCACCCGGCCGGTGTCGTCGGCGAGGAGGACGCGCACGCTCTGGGTGCCGAGGTCGATGCCCACCCAGATGACGTCCGCCGGCCTCGGATCCATATGCACCCCGTCGCATCGATGTCTGCGCGCTGCCGCCCGCACGTTATCGCATAGATAACACAGCTAGTTGTTAAACATAACCCATCCAGCGGTGGAACGCGGCTGTGCGCACCAACCTCCGGCCGCTCTGGGCCACTTCCCTTGTGGGCCTCGCCGCCGCCTGGGACCTCGCGGTCGGCTTGCCGCTGAGCCAGACTGTTCGCATGACGCCGCCCACCCGTCCCGCCGACCCGCCGTCGCGACGCACGCTCGCTCGCGAGGCGCGGCAGCAGGCCATCGTGTCGCATGTGGTCGCCCACGGGGTCGCCTCGGTCGCCGAGCTGACGGAGCTGACCGGCGCGAGCGTCATGACGGTCCACCGTGACCTCGACGAGCTGGCCCGCCGCGGCGTCGTGCGGAAGTTCCACGGCGGCGTCTCCGCGCAGCCGTCGACGGTGTTCGAGAGCAGCTCGGAGTACCGCGTCCGGGTGCAGGTCAAGGAGAAGGAGGCGCTGGCGGCGGCCGCGCTGGGGATGATCGAGCCGGGCATGTCGATCATGCTCGACACGTCGACGACGAACCTCTTCCTGGCCCGGCGGCTGGGCGACCTGCGGCTCGGACCGCTGACCGTGGTGACGAACTACCTGCCGATCATGCAGGTACTGAAGACGATGCCTGATATCCACCTGATCGGCGTCGGCGGTGACTACAACTCGACCCACGACGCGTTTCTGGGGATGAGCGCGATCGAGGCGATCGGCGCCCTCACCACCGACATCGTCTTCCTCAGCACGTCCGCGATGACCACCTCGACGACGTATCACCAGGAACCTGACATCGTGACCGTGAAGCGCGCGATGATGGCCGCCGGTCGACGACGTGTTCTGTTGATGGATCCCACGAAGCTGAACCGCACCGCGCTGCATCGACTGGCACCGACGTCGGACTTCAACGTCGTGGTCGTGAACTCCGCGGCAGGGGATCGTATGATGGCTGACCTGCGCGAACACACGATCGTCGTGCCTGCGGCCTGATCGGTCGCGTCGCCGGCGGGGCCCTGGTTGCCGGCCGGTCGTCGGGCGGCCGCTTGCCGTTCATCTCTTCGTAGAAGTTAAGTCTATCGTTCTTCGTGTTAAGTCTGTTACGGTCACTCGCACCAAGTCCGATTGCGACCGTCATGTCGGGAGGGCGTTCGTGACCACCACCACCGCCGCCCGGCGGGGCCCGGGCGACGAAGCCGGGGACAACGAAGGCGCCGGCGCAGGCACCACCAACACCAGCGGCGCGGCCACCGCGGCGGCCGGTGGGAGCGGCGGCACCGCGCCCACGCCGCGACCGCGCCGGCGCCGCCGGCACCACTGGCGCCGGCGCCGCAAGGAGTACCTGCTCTTCCTGCTGATGATCTCGCCGAACCTGGTGATCATCGGCACCTTCGACTACTGGCCGGTCATCTACAACGCGTGGTTGAGCCTGACCCGCTGGAACATGATCTCCGGCGTCCCGCGCTACGTGGGACTGGAGAACTACCAGAACCTTTTCACCAGCTCGAGCTTCCACGGGATCCTGCTGAACACGCTGACGTTCAGCGCGGCCATCGTCGTCGGCAGCGTGGTGCTTGGCCTGGCGCTGGCACTGCTCTTCGACCAGAAGCTGCGCGGCCGGGGGATCGTCCGGACGGCGGCGTTCGCCCCGCACATCGTGAGCGGCGCCGCCGTCGCGACGCTGTGGTTGTTCATCTTCGACCCGGCGTACGGGCTGACCCGGGTGGTGCTGGACCCGTTCGGGATCGAGTCGCCGCGGTGGGTGAACGACGCGGACTGGGCGCTGATCGCGCTGGTCATCGCGTACCTGTGGAAGGGTCTCGGGTTCGTCGCGATCGTCTACCTGGCCGGGCTGCAGAACCTGCCGGAGGAGCTCTACGAGGCGGCCCGGCTCGACGGCGCCGGCACGTGGACGACATTCCGGCGGATCACGCTGCCGCTGCTGTCGCCGGTGACGTTCTTCGTGCTGGTCACGTCGATCATCGGCACCTTCCAGGCGTACGACATGATCGCCGTCCTCACCGACGGGGGACCGGGCGACGCCACGACGACGCTGTCGTGGTACGTCTACCAGCAGGGCTTCCGCGCCTCCGACGCCGGCAGCGCCGCCGCGGCCGCCATGCTGCTGTTCGTCATCCTGCTCGTCGTCACGGGCCTGCAGACCAGGTTCGTCCAGCGCAAGGTGCACTACGCATGAGCGCCGCGCGGCTGCGACGGGTGCTGCTGTACGCCGGCCTGGTGGCCGTCGGGCTGTTGTTCATCGGCCCGCTGTACTGGCTGTTCTCGTCGGCTCTCAAGGAATCGGGTGACATCTACCAGTTCCCGCCTCGCTGGCTGCCCGGCTGGCACATCGAGAACTTCGCCGAGGCCTGGCGAGCCGCGCCGTTCGGCGACTTCTTCGTCAACTCGCTGATCGTCACGGCGGGCGGCGCCACCATCAAGCTGGTCAACGCCACGCTGACGGCGTACGCGTTCGTGTTCCTGCGCTTCCCCTACAAGAACGTGATCTTCCTGGCGATGCTCGGCGCCCTGATGGTGCCGAACAACGTCACGCTGATCGTCAACTACATCACCGTGTCGAACCTCGGCTGGGTGAACACCTACCTGGGCCTCATCGTCCCCAGCGCCGGCTCGGTGTTCGGCATGTTCCTGCTGCGTCAGTACATGCTCACGCTGCCCGGCGACGTCGTCGAGGCGGCCCGGGTCGACGGCGCCGGCCACCTGCGCATCATGTGGCAGGTCGTGCTGCCGATGTGCAAGCCGATGCTGGTCACAGTCGGGATCATCGCTGTCGTCGACATGTGGAACGACTTCATCTGGCCGCTCATCGTCACCAACACCGTCGAGATGCGGACGCTGCCCATCGGACTGCTCTACCTGCGCTCCACCGAGGGCTACTCCAATTGGGGAGCGATCATGGCCGGCACGGTGATGGTCGCGCTCCCGATGCTCATCCTCTTCCTCGTCGCCCAGCGGCAGATCACCCGTGGGCTGACCGGCGGGGCCGTCAAGGGCTGACGGCCCGCGAGCCACGAAAGGACGCTCCAGACATGCGACACCGCACCGTTCTGCGACCCTCCCGACCGAGCCGGCGCGACTTCCTCGCCATGGCGGCGGCCGCCGGGGTCGCCGTCCCGCTGCTCGGCTGCGCCGGCGGCGTCACCGACGACGGCGGCAGCGACGACGGCACCGGCGACCCCGGCGGCAACCTCGACCAGGTCGACGTCAGCCCGCCGTCGCAGTACGCCGGGCGCGTCAACGTCGCCATGTGGAGCGCCATGGGCGGCGTCAACGGCGAGGCGCTGGCCGCGCTGGTGGAGAAGATCAACCAGTCGCAGCAGGACGTCTACGCCGAGGTGCAGTTCCAGGGCCCGTACGCCGAGTCCGCGCCCAAGCTGACCGCCGCGCTGCGGGCCGGCGCCGTCCCTGACGTCATGATGCTCGCCGACACGTTCTGGGGCCGGTTCCTCATCAACGACGCCCTCGAGCCGCTGAACGGTTACTTCGACGACGACTTCGGCCGGGACGACTACGTCGAGGCGCTCTACGACGAAGGGCTGGTCGGCGACGAGCTGTACTGGCTCTCCTTCGGCCGCAGCACGCCGCTGTTCTACTACAACAAGAACGTGTTCCAGCAGGTCGGCCTGCCCGACCGCGGCCCGGAGACGTGGACGGAGCTGCGCGAGTGGTCGTCGGCCATCTCGCAGCTCACCGTCAACGGCCAGCCGCTCAAGGCGCACGCGTTCACCGGCGACGACGACTGGCAGTTCATGGCCGCGGTCTGGCAGTTCGGCGGCCGGCTGTCCGAGGGCCTGGACGTCACCATCGACACCGGCGGCGCCGTCGACGCGGCCCGCTGGCACCAGCAGTACATCTTCGAGGACGGCTACGGCTACCTCGCGCAGGCGTCGGGCACGGACTTCGGCACGGGCGTCGTCGCCACGACGATCACGTCGACCGGCGGGCTGCGCGGCATCTACGAGGCGGCCGCGAGTGCCGGGTTCGAGGTCGGCACCGCCTTCCTGCCGAAGGAGGTGGCCAGCGGCGTCCCGACCGGCGGGATGGGGTTCTCGCTGCTCAGGGGCGCCGCGCAGGAGCGCAAGGACGCCGCGTTCCAGCTGCTGAAGTTCCTCGGACAGCCGGAGAACGCCGCCGAGTGGACGCTCGCCACCGGCTACCTGCCGATCGTCAAGGCGTCGATGGACGTGCCGGAACTGGCGCAGACCCTGGCCAGCGACCCCAACTTCAGCGTCGCCGTCGAGCAGCTTCCCGAGGCGCAGGCGAGTGACGCGATCCGGTCCTACCTGCCCAACGGCACCGACCTCATCATCAGCGGGCTGCAGCGCGTCTACAGCGACGGCGGCGAGGACCCGCAGGACGTTTTCGACGAGGTCGCCGAGCAGCTGCGGCAGGGCGTCGAGGACATCCGGCCCGCCTACGAGAAGTACTTCGGGTGATGGCGATGAGCGTGTGCGCGCACCGCGGCTCGCCGTCTGTGCTGCCGGAGAACACGATCGGGTCGTTCCAGCGGGCGGTCGACGAGGGCGCCGACGAGATCGAGCTGGACCTGCGGCTGTCCGCCGACGGCCGGCTCGTGGTCATGCACGACGCCACGGTCGACCGGACGACGGACGGGACCGGCGCCGTCGCGGAGCTGACGTTCGAGCAGCTCCGGACGCTGGACGCCGGCGGCGGCGCGCGGATCCCGTCATTCGAGGAGGTGCTCGACGGCGTCGGGGCGCGGCTGCAGGTCGAGATCAAGGCGCCGGAAGCGGCAGGGCCGCTGGCCGCGCTGCTGCGCGACCGCCCGGACGACCTCACCCGCATCTCGCCGTGCTGCTTCGACCCGGACGTCGTCGCCGATCTGGTCCGGCTGTTCCCGGCCGCGCCGGTCGGGTTGATCGCCTCGGGCGGATCCGCCGAGGCGCTGGACCGCGCCGTCGAGCTCGGGGTGTCACGGGTGCTGTTCGGCTGGTCCGGCACGGACCGCGCGCTCGTCGAGAAGGCCCAGGACCGCGGCCTGGAGTTCAGCATCTGGCTGGTCAACACGCCCGAGCAGCTCCGCGACGCGCAGGCGCTGGGCGTCGACGGGTTCACCACCGACCACACGGCCGTCATCGCGGCCGAGCTCGCCCGCAGCGGGGAGGCATCGTGACGGAGCTCTCGCGGCGGGCGTTCGTCCGGCTCGGCGGCGCGGCTGCCGGGGCAGGCGTCCTGGCGGCGACGGCAACGACGGCGGGCGCGGCGCCGGGCGCGCCGTCGTTCGACCTGTCCGCGCCGGCCGAGCCGTTCCTCGTGAACGTCGGCCTGCACGACCGGCGGACCATCATGCAGTCGTTCGCCGTCGACAGCGCCGGCGACCACGTCTACGTCGTGCAGATCACCCAGGGCGGCACCGTCCTCCCGGGTGACGCGCCCGGCGACGCGGAGTACGCACGTCGCGCTGCCCGCGGCGACCTCACGCTGTCGAAGCTCGATCTCGCCGGGAACCTGCTCGGGCACATGTACCTCAAGCGGTTCGGGCACGGCGTCGCGATCGGCGTCGAGCGGACGGGCCGCGACGTGCACCTGTGGACCGAGGTCGACGCCGTCACCGAGGGCACCAGCGGGTGGGGGACCCGGCTGCTGCGGTTCCCGTTCGCCGACGGCGCCGTCGTCGACGCCGCCTCGACGCCGGGCCTGCAGCGGCGCGAGCTGCTGCCCGGCGTCGACCGCACCACCTGCAACGTCGACCCCGTCCACCGCACGCTGGTGATGCGGTACCGCCGCGACGGCGCGTTCCGATTCGCGCTGTTCCACCTCGACGACGTGCGCCAGGAGCGGTCGGCGTACCGGCCGATCGCCGACATCGCCCAGCCTGCGGTGCTCAGCGGCGGCCCGGTGTTCCAGGGCTACGCGACGTACGGATGTGATCTTTACCTTTTCGACGGGCAGATCTACAGCGAAACCAACCCGCCGGAAGGGAAAGGTAACGCGCACCTGACCCGGGTCGACTGGCGGACCGGCGCCGTCATGGAGCGCGTGCGCACCACCGACGGACACGAGTTGCACCGCCGCGAGCCGGAGGGCCTCAGCGTCTGGCTGGCGTCGCCCGGACGCCGGCCGACGGCGCGGCTCGGGTTCGCGTTCGGGACCAGCCTCACCGCCGATCCCGCCGACGACCGGCTCTGCACGATCCTGACCAAGCCGCTCAGCGGGCCGATGGCGACGACGACCTGGGAGTAGGTCGGCGACTGGGGAGACCGGGCGGATCGATCAGCTGCATGGGCATGGCGGCAGCCTACGGACGGCCACCGACTGCGTCCCGGCGCCGGCGCCCGGCCCCTAGGGTGGCCGCCATGACCATCGTGCGTTCCATCGCCCTGTTCGCGCTCGCCGCGGTCGCCGAGATCGGCGGCGCCTGGCTGGTCTGGCAGGGCGTGCGCGAGCATCGGGGCCTGCTGTGGACGGGCCTCGGGGTGGTCGCGCTCGGCCTGTACGGCTTTGTGGCCACGCTGCAGCCGGACGCGAACTTCGGCCGCGTCCTCGCTGCGTACGGTGGCGTGTTCGTCGCCGGTTCGCTGGCCTGGGCGATGATCGCCGACGGCTTCCGGCCGGACCGTTACGACGTGGTCGGCGCGCTGATCTGCCTCGCCGGCGTCGCGGTCATCATGTATGCGCCCCGTCACTCGTGAGCTCGTAGATGGTCTCGAGGCCGTCTCCGTCGTCCCACTGCTCGCCGACCTCGACGAACCCGTACTGCTGCACGAGGTTGCGCGACGCCAGGTTGGTGGGGCTGACGGTGGCGCGGACGACGCGCACCTGCGGGTCGTGGGCGGCGCGGTCGAGCATCAGCTCCAGCGCGGCCCGGGCGTAGCCCCGGCGGCGGTGGGCGGGGTCGATCGCGTAACCGACCTCGACCCGGCCCTCCTGGTCGGGCGGACCGTGGAACCCGGCACGCCCGACGGCGACCTGGCGGTCGTCGTCCCAGACGATGCCGGTGATCCAGGCGGCACTCGCGGGATCGGTGGCGACCTGCTCACTGCGCATGCGCCACACGCTGCTCCAGTGCGGGCCGGCGCAATACGGCGTCAGCTCGACCGGCGACTCCTGGTTGGCAGCGACGAGATCGCCGGCGGCGAGCGCCGTCAGCGCCGCCTCGTTCAGCTGCACGATGCTGATGTGCTTTGGTTTCACCATCACTTCGGTCATCGGGGCACATCGTGCTCGCCGCCACGCTTGAACACAAGGCGGCGCGTTCCGGCGTGGCGGCGAGCACTCAGCGTGTGCCGGTCGGCGCGGCCGCCGTCGTCGCTGGTTCAGGCGTTGGACGGGAGCGGCTCGCCGGTCTCCAGCAGCGTCTTGAGACTGGCGATCAGCTCCGGCCAGCCGCCGCTGACGTCCTGGAGGACCTGGCTGCCCGGCTGGAAGCCGTTGTGGATCACGGTCAGCCGGACCATTTCGCCGCGCTGCTCGAGGTTGAAGGTGACCTTGGACCGCTGCTCCTTCGCTGACGCCGCGACCTTCTCGGGGTCGAGTCCGTGCGCGGCGGCGAACTCCGGCGTGAACGTGTGCCAGGTATAGGACAGCCGGCGGTAGGGGTCGGCCTCGAGCACTCGCTGCTCGTCGTCGGCGATCGTCGCGCCCGCCTCGTGCCAGACCATCGGCGAGCCGGCCTGCCAGTCGGTGTCGAAGGTGGCGCCCCAGTAGCGGCTGGTGAAGGCCGGGTCGGTCAGCGCCTGCCAGAGCTTCTCCGGCGAGGTCTTGATGTAGGTGGTGTAGGTGAACTCGGTCTCGCTCACGGGAACGGCCTCCAATGCCGTCTTGAGGTCGGCGAGCGCCTGGACGCGCCCGCGGTGGTACCGGCTGATCCAGCGGTCGGCGATCGCGTTGATCGGCTCGGCGTTGAGGAAGTGGTGCTTCTCCCGGCCGCGCTTCTCGGTGGTCACGAGGCCGGCGGCTTCGAGGAGGGCGAGGTGCTTGCTGACCGACTGACGGGCCATGTCCAGGCCCGCGCACAGCTGGCGCAGCGTCTGGCCGTTGTCGCGGTTGAGGCTGTCCAGCAGCGCCCGCCGACTGGGGTCGGCGAGCGCCCTGAACACGTCGTCGTCCAACGCGGTGTCCTTGCCTGTGGATAGGCAGCTTTTTGGCTGCCTTTTCTGTAGTTCGAGAATAGGCAGCCGCCTGGCTGCATGTCAACTCCGGTGGGACGATGGTCTGGTCGGCGGGGTGGGGTGACGGCGATGCGGCCGGTGGGCGTGGGCGAGGTGACGCTGGCGGTCTGGGACGAGGGGACCGGCAAGCCGGTCGTGTTCGTCCAGACGGCGCTGACGGCCGACGAGCTGCGGCCGTTGTCCCACGCGCTGCGGCCGTCGTTCCGGACCGTGCTCTATCACCGTCGCGGCTACGGGCGAAGCAGCCCGACGAGTGGTCCTGGCTCGATCCGGCGGGACGCCGCCGACTGTGTCCGGCTGCTGGACGCGTTGGAGATCGCCCGGGCGCATGTCGTCGGCGTCTCGTACAGCGCCGCGGTGGCGCTGCAGCTGGCCGCGGATGCGCCGGGCCGCGTGCTCAGCATCGTGCTGATCGAACCGCCACCTGTCCACGTGGCCTCCGCGCCGGACTTCCGTGCCGCGAACGAGCGGCTGATCCGGACTCGCCGGCTGCACGGCGCGCGTGCGGCCCTGGACGAGTTCCTCATCCTGGTGATCGGCTCGTCCTGGCGTGCGGACGTCACGCGGCGCCTGCCTGGCGCGGCCGTCCAGATGGAGCGTGACGCCTCGACGTTCTTCGACACCGACCTGCCCGCGGTGCTGTCCTGGTCGTTCGGGCCGGCGGAGGTCGCTCGCGTGCGGTGCCCGGTGCTGCACGTGGCCGGCTCGGAGAGCGGCCCGTGGTTCGCCGAGGTGCGGGCGCAGGTGCTCGAGTGGTTCCCCTCCGCAGGGGACGTGGTCGTGCCCGGCGCGGACCACTCGCTGGCCATGACGCACTGGCGCCAGGTCGCCGCCGCCGTCGAGCCGTTCCTCCTCGCCGTGTCCTGACGGCCGACGGGTCAGCACCCTGGACATCTCCCTGAGAACGCCGCGCGACGCACCCGGAACCGGGTTGATCATGGAGAAGAGCCCCTTTCGCTCGCCTCGAAAGGGGCTCTTCTCCATGATCAACTTCACGGCGGCGGACGGCGGACGGCGGACGGCGGCCGGCGGACGGCGAGTGGCAGCTTCCGGCCGAACAGCGCGGCCGCGCGAACGAGGCCACCGCGGGCATGAGCTGGACGGCCGGGCCGGGCGCCGGTCCGATGTGGAGCGGGTGACGGGAATCGAACCCGCATGACCAGCTTGGAAGACGGGCACGGTTGGGTGTTTGCGCAGGTCAGCGTCTTTCGGGAATTCGTTCATGGTCTGTTCTGCCTGGGACGATCCGCGATGTTGTTCGCCCTCGGGCACGTAGCGGGCACGGCTCGCGGCCCTCCTATGGTTCGGATCCGCCTCATTCTTCAGACGCCCCCGCCGGGTGCGGGAACACCCGGACGGGGACTTGATCCACCACCAGAGACACCCTGGAGGAAGACCCGTGGTTACCGTACCGACCCCTGAGAAGCGAGAAGAGATCGCCCGTGCGCCGTTCGTCCATCCCGAGGTCGGGGAGATGGTGGCGTACCTGGATACCGAAGGTCCGATCATCGACGTGCAGGTGAAGCCCGAAGAGTCGGACATGTTCTGCGAGTTCACCCTGACGCCGCTGGAGGCGCGCGAGCTGGCCGAGAGTCTGCGGACGATCGCGGACCAGGCGCAACGCGCGGGCTGGACGCGGAAGATGCTGGCCGACGTACGCCGGCACTACCTGCCCGATGCGACCGACGACGAGATCCGGGACCGGCTGGACGCGTTGACCGAGCGGCTGGGGGAGCGCATCCACGGCTTCCGCGGGCAGCTGTCCAGCCAGGCCGGCCGTCAGCTCCTGGCCGAAGATGCCGCTGCCGCCGCGGGCCAGGCGTCGGGCGCGCTGGGTGAGGTCGTCGAGCAGCTGGCGCAGCTCGGGCAGGTGTCCGGGCGGCTGGTCGAGGCGCAGAAGGCGTTCACCGACCTGGAGCGTCTGCACCGGGCCTCCATCGACAATGCCGGCATCCGTAGCAAGTAGCAGTCGAGTGTGAAAGTGCAGCTAGGAGGCGTGCGAATGGGTGTCCGCTACCATGGGGGCATGACGGTTCCGGCGTTCAGCGATCCGGCCATTGTGGTCACCGCGACGCCTGCCGACCCCGAGCGGGAACGTGCGGAGTGGCGGGCGTGGTGGTCCACCCTGCCCGCGGTCGAGCGGGACCGGCCGGCGGCTGACGTGCTCGCCGAGATCCGCGACGAAGACTAGTGCCGCAGCGGTACGTCCTCGATGCCTCTGCCGGTGTCGAGATCCTCAATCGCACGCCTTCTGGCCTGGCCCTGACCGCGCACACGTTCCGCCCAGGGGCCGAGGAATGGACCGTGGATCACTTCTACGTCGAGGTCGCCAAGGTGATCCGCCGTGACGTGCTCCGTGGCGTCATCACCGACGCCCAGGCAGGAACGCTCGTCGATGGCCTGGTTCGCTGGCCTCTGTCGGTTACCCAGTCCGCACCGCTGCTGCGCGACGCCTGGACGATGCGGAACAACATCACCATCCACGACGGCCTCTACGTCGCCCTCGCCCGCCACCTTGGCGCGACCCTCGTCACCGCCGATCGGAAGCTCGCCAAGGCTCCGGGCATGGCCATCCCCGTCATCGCGCCATAGGTGTTGCTCCCAGGACGCGGAGCGCGCCAAATCTTGGCGCTCTCAGCGTTCACCAGCGGTCCTGCTCGCCGGGCGACGGGTTGTGGCACGATCTGATGCATCTAGGCAGCTCGGCCAGGCTGCTCGAGCGAAGGCCTGGTTCCTAAGCGATGGGAGATCGTCTTGACAGTCGCGGACCGAGAACTTGGCGAAGAAGACGATACTGAGAACATCGAGTCGTCTGAGCGCGAGCGACGCCTTATCACCCAATCGTACGACTTAAGCGTGAATACGCTCATCGAGCAATGGCACGATAAGACACTTACGCTGCCCGAAATCCAACGCCAATACGTCTGGGATAGGGCGCGCGCAAGTAGGCTCATAGAGAGCCTACTGCTGAATATCCCTATCCCTGTCGTTTATTTCTCCGAGACGCAAGACGTAAACTATCTGATCATTGATGGCCATCAACGAATCCAGAGCATAGTGAACTACGTGGAGAACCAGTTTGCTCTCTCGGGCTTAAAGGTGCTGTCAGGACTCAACGGCCTTCGGTTCGGCGCTTTATCACCGCGGGATCAGCGGCAGATTCGTACGCGTGTAATCCGAGCAATCATAATCTCCGTGGATTCTGATCCGATGATGAAGTTCGAGGTGTTCGAACGCCTTAATACGGGTAGCATCGCGCTAAATGCCCAGGAGATCCGCAATAGCACGCATCGTGGCCCGATGAACGAGCTGATCAAGAAGTTTGCGCTGTCGCCAGATTTTCGGACGTGTGTGGGCACCGCGAGGCCGCGCCCAAGGATGGTCGACAACGAGCTTATACTCCGGTTCCTGGCCTTGGAAAGCAGCTGGCAAAGCTACAAGCCTCCACTCAAGAAGTACTTAAATAACTATATGGACAAGGCGAACGGGTGGCCAGAATCGCAATTGAGTGAGGCGGAAGCGAGGTTCGATCGCTCGGTGGCGGGCCTGGTTGAAGTTTTGGGCCAGGCCGCCTTCCGGCTTACCGACGACACTGGCGTGCCGATCGACAGGGCACTCAACCGCGCCCTTGCGGAAACCCAGTTGGTGTCCTTTTCGTGGATTCGCAATACCGACCTCGACTCGACGCGATCTGACATCTTGCGAGCGCTTGGCGCCCTGTACGGCAACTCTGTATTCCTTGATAGCATCCAACGTGCAACCGGAGATAGGAGGCGGACGCTCCGTCGCTTGGGCATGTTTTGCAGCGCCTTGACAGAGGCAGGCGTGACACTATCGCAGCAAGTATCCTTCGAGTCCGTTGAATGACCTCTTCGGCCCTTTCGAACCTCCTGTCCGGCGTAGCCGAGGTTCGAGCACTCCGGACTCATTACCCAGTGCCGCGACGAGGAATTGCGACCGGTGTCGGTGCGGTTGCGGTCAAAGCGCACGGGCGCGCTTCCGTGGTGCTCCTATCTAGCCACTTCGAGCGGTACATTCACGCGGTGAATGAGGAATCAATAGACTGGCTGAACATCCAGGCGTGCGCCGTGCACGGTCTTCCTAAAAATTTGTTTCTCCAGCACAGCAGGACCCCAGTGGATCGACTGGCTGCGCAAGATTGGTTGCATCGCGAGGCGTCGCTCCAAGATTTCGTTCGGACTGATGGCATACTGTGGGGACCAAGCGCTGCGACGGGTTCGTTAGTGCACGGCCGGTTGCTGACGTGGATGAAGTCCCCGAAGCCACCCGCGATAGTGCGATTCTACCGATTATATGGGATTGAGGATATATTCCGCGCAGTTACTCGGGGCGCCTCGACTCGAGGAGCATTATATCTCGATCTCAAAGAGCTGGTGGAAAAACGCAACAACATTGCGCACGGTGATCCGCAGACCGAAGCACTCCCCACTGATATCACCAGGTACTTGAGGTCGGTTTCGAAGTTCTGTTTATCTGCGGATAAAGTCTTATCGAAGGCGCTAAAAAGAGCAGCTGCCTCGCTGGCGCCGCCGTGGTAGCTGGCGGAGGGCAAGCGATTTCCATTCTGAGGCGTCGTCCTCATAGCTGCCGGTCGTTGGCTGGAGCGGAGGGGGTCAAGGGTCGCGTAGCGATCACGCAGTGACGCCGAAGGCGCCCTTGACGCGTGGAGCGGAGGCCAAGAGGATGGCCGCTATGAGGGGGACGCCGACGACGGTGACCGTGCAGGCGTTGACGAGGTTGGTGTCGGCCGTCGATCCGCCCGCCGGCCGACGGGGCCCGGAACGGCCGCTAGGCCGCACGCCCGGCCCGGAGGCCGCGCGGGAGCGGCGCGCGCAGCGCGGCGCTTGACCTCCGAGAGGTGGATCCGGCAACTAACCGCGTCGCCGCGTCGCCCTGCCGTGGCACAGGTGAGGTGTTCGGCAGCCAAGGTGCTACGGGCGGGCGGCAACGGAACGTTGTCTGCACCCTTGGAGTAGCCTGGTACAGGAGGGCTTCACGCGAATTCGGGGTCGCCGGATCGACGTCTGATGCACCAGGACGAATAGAGTGAATTCATCATGCCAAAGGACGCTCAGGAGCACATAGCAACGTTACTTGACCAGCTTGCAAATCTGAATCACAGGGATGATGCGGCGCTTGATGCGCTACTGAAGCGAACGGAGATGATAATCCGTAACGTCTTCGGTGAGACCAGCAAGTATCTGACGGACCTTTCTGACATCGGTTTCCACCCAATGGTTTACCCGGCGGACGACCGCTACTACAACTCTAGCTGGGCTTCGGGGACAGCGGAGCTTAAGAACCTCCTGAACACCATGTCCGAAGAGGTGCAGCTATTTGGCAGCGACGTTGAGCCGGATAAGGCTAAGCGCGAAGACAAGGCTGTGTCGGGCGGTTCGGGTGTCTTTCTTGTACACGGACACGATGATCGCGCTAAAGTCGAAGTTGCGAGGTTCATGGAGAAGTTGGGGCTCGACGTAATCATTCTCCATGAGCGACCAAGTAATGGACGGACAATTATTGAAAAGTTTGAGAATGAGTCATCGGCTGCGAGTTTCGCGGTTGTGCTGTTGACAGCCGACGACGTTGGCGCCGTCAAGGGCGGTTCAGCAGAGGCAATACCACGCGCCAGGCAGAATGTGGTGTTCGAGCTCGGCTACTTCATTGGAGTTCTCGGCAGGAACCGTGTTGTTGCGCTGAAACATCCTGATGTGGAGACTCCGTCGGACTACTCTGGTGTCGTCTACATCCCTCTCGATACTGGGTCTTGGCAGCTGCTCTTGGCCAAGGAGATAAAGAGCGCGGGAATCGACATTGACCTAAATAGAGCGCTCGCATAGCGCCTCGGGGCACATTGGCGCTCGCGTTGGGCGGGCAGGGTTGCCCGGTTGGGAACGGTGCCGGTATTCCGTGCCCCCGATTGACGTACCCAGCCTGTGGTGTGCTAGAACGTTCGGCGTGGAGCTGGTACACAGAGGCAAGGTGCGGGACGTCTACGCTGATGGCCCCGATGAACTGATCTTGGTCGCGAGCGATCGGGTGTCGGTGTATGACGTGGTGTTGCCGACGCCGATCCCGGACAAGGGCAAGCTGTTGACGGCGCTGTCGACGTGGTGGTTCGAGCAGTTGGCGGACGTGCCGAATCACGTGATCTCGGCGACCGACGTTCCAGCGGAATGGGCCGGTCGCGCGGTGCGATGCCGGAAGGTCAACATCGTTCAGGTCGAGTGCATCGCACGCGGCTATCTGGCCGGCCTCGGGTGGGAGTCCTACTCGAAGGACGGCGTGATCTCCGGGGTGAAGATCCCCGCCGGCCTGGTGGAGGGCGACAAGCTGCCCGAGCCGGTGTTCACGCCGACCACGAAGACGGCGCCTGAGGACGGGCACGACGAGCCGATGACGTTCGCTGAGGTGGTCGACCAGGTCGGCGCCGATCTTGCGGAGCGCCTGCGCTCGCTGACCCTTGACATCTACGGTCGGGCCGCGGCCCTCGCAGAGCAGCGCGGAGTGATCTTGGCGGACACCAAGTTCGAGTTTGGATTGACCCCGGACGGTGAAGTGCTGCTGGCTGACGAGGTGCTGACGTCGGACTCGTCGCGGTACTGGCGGGTCGAGGACTGGAAGCCTGGCGGCCGGCAGGTCGCATACGACAAGCAGTACGTCCGCGACTGGGCGCGCGACCTCGGTTGGTGGGATAAGACGCCGCCGGGACCCGAGGTTCCGCCAGAGGTGGCGGAAGAGACTTCGCGCCGCTACCGGGCGATGTACGAACGGATCACCGGACTGACCTGGGACACGAACGGTGGCAGTTAGACCTGCGACGCGCGTCAGCCGCTATGGTGGCGCGTACTAGAACGCTTAACGGATTGGAGGGAGTCGCGTGGGACGCAAGCTGGACCGGCCCGCGGCTCCGTACCTCCAGATCGCCGAGGAGATCCGCGAACGGATCCGCACCGGTGATCTGCGTCCAGGCGATGAAGTGCCCTCGGTGCGTGGTGTCGCGAAGGAGTACGGGGTTGCGCACGCCACGGCATACAAGGCGATCGGCGTGCTGCAGTCCGAGGGCTACATTCGCTCCACCATAGGTGCACGCAGTGTCGTCACCACCGAGGAAGAACGCGGCTGGAGCGCCGCGGCAAGACTGGAGCGATCACGGCGGACGGGGAAGATCTATCCGGAAGGCCAGCACGCGAAGATCGTCGATGCCGGCATGGCCGTCGCGCCGACGCATGTTGCCGCCGTGTTCGGCGCCCCAGCTGGATCGAAGCTGGTCAAGCGGTCGCGTATCACGTATCGAGGCGACGAGCCGATCTCGCGGTCGACGTCATGGTTCCCGGCAGAGTTCGCTGCGACTGCACCGCTGCTCCTACAGTCGGAGCGAATTATCGAAGGCACCTTCGCTTACGTGGCCGCAGCGACCGGCCGCCAGCTCGGTTCATGGCTTGACCAGTACGATCCGGCGCTCGCGTCCCCCGATGACGCCGCGACGCTCGACATCGCTGAGGGCACGCCGGTGTTCTATGGCCGCAACTGGGTCTACGACGAAGGCGGCGGCGTCCTGGAGTACGGCGAGAGTGTGTCCGCTGGCAGGATCGCCTACAGCGGGGCCATGACGGACTGACCATCAGCATTGCATGGGGTGTTGACTACTGTTCTAGGTGTGCTAGTTTCTGATCTAGAACGGTCGTCGGGATGGTCCCGGCCCGTGAAGGAGGCCGTCATGGCATTGGCGAAGGGCTATCGGTTCCCGGTGGAGTTCCACGAGGCGTTCCCGCGGGGTCTGGTGATGGTGGGTGAGATCGAGCCGGATTTGGAGTACCAGTCGCAGGAGGACCGGGCGCGCGGCAAGGAGCAGCGGCAGCGGGTGGACGACGTCACGAAGCTGCGGCAGTGGAAGGCCACGGTGACGGACCCGGATGAGGCGAAGGCGAAGCGCGCCAGCTTCGAGGTGATCTTCCTCGCCGAGGTGCAGCCCGCGCCGCTGCCGGATGAGGTGCTGCCGGGGATGCGCCCGATCGAGCTGGTGGGTGTGACGGCGTCGCCGAAGGTGATGGGCCAGGGTGAGTTCAAGTACCTCGGGTACGAGTACCGCGCCACGGGTGTTAAGGCCCCGAACGGTGCCCCGCGCCCGCCCGCCGCTGGCTCTCGCGCGCAAGGCGACGCTGGCAAGCAGGCCGAGCCGAAGGCCGGCTGATCCGATGCCCACGCATGAGCCGTGGTGTGAGGACCAGGGGACTGGCCATGACGGTGCGTGCCGGTTCTACGGCGAAAGCCTGTCCGCACGCGGTGTCGTGGTGACCTCGACCGCCGAAGCGACCGAAGGTGGCGCTGTGGTGGTGCTCACTACGACCGGCCGGGATGGTCGACCGGTGCGGCTCGAAGTCGCTCCCGCGGTGGCGTCCTCGTTCGGGCGCTCGCTGACGCGGCTGGGGGCGGCGTTCGAGGACCGTGTGCCGCGTCGCTCACAGCCGATCAAGACGGTTGCGGCGTCTGGCGGTGTTGTCGTCTCGCGATGAGTTCCCACCGGGGACGGGTGCAAGGCCTAGACAACCGTCCCCGTCCCCGGTGGCCCCAACCACACCCCCACGAGGGAGGGGATTGGTGTGCCCAAGCCTATGTTCTGGCGACTCCCCGTCGCCCTACTGACTGTGCTGGCGGTCCTGGTGCTGACCGCCGCCCAGCTCGCCGCCGCAGTCACCGATGTCGAGACGGAGCGGTCCGACACCGTCGATTCTGCGCAGTTCGTTCGGTGTGGTGGTCGGTCGTGAACGGCGACCCGGTCCTGTTCGGGCTGCTGCCCTTCGACACCACGACGCGGGCGTATGCATTTCACTGTCCGGTCTGCGACAAGATCCGCTCCACCGCCCCGGACCAGCCGTGCCGTGACTGCGCACCGGTCGTAAAGCCCGCACGGCGGCGGACGGCGAAGGGTCGTGGTTCCCGGTGAACCGGCCACGGGTCTTGTCCTGCGACGGCTGCGCCGCCACGACCACCGATGCCAGCACTGCGGGTGCCTGGTTCGTCTTCACCGCCGCCGACGTGCCGGGGAACGCCCGCTGCCCGGAGTGCCTGCCCGAGCAGGGGCGCGCTGGCGGTGATCTGTCGTGTCTGCGGTGACCGCCTGCTCGTCCTGTGGCCGTCCGGTGGATGCCGTGGAGGTGTGGTTCCACCTCGGCACCGGTGAGGCCACCTGCAACGACTGTCACGAAGCCGTCCGGTCCCGGCATGCCCGGTTGACCGCGCTGAGAGGTGAGTTCCGATGAGAAGCCGTCCACGCCTGCACACCCGGCACTGCAACCGCTGCGCCACGAGCCTGAACGGGGCGGGGATGCCGCTGCATGGTGCTGGGACGTTGTGCCCGAACTGCTGGGTCACCACCCGCACCGAACGGTTCGAAGCGAGGGCCCGCGCCGCCGTCGCCGCCACTCTGGCCGATGAGCAGGGCGGGTGGTGACGGTGACCAACCTGCTCACGCTCGTGAAGACGGTCTTGGCGCTGCCGCGCAAGCGGGTGAACGGGGCGGTGTCGCTGCTGACCGGCTGGTGGCTGATCCGGCTGCTCTGGCGGCTGCGCATCCTAGTCACCGCGACGCTTGTGGTCCTGTTCGCCTACTCGACGTTGGGATGGGTCGGCCTCGTCCTCCTGGCCGTGCTCCCGCCGGTGCTGTCGTTCGCGTGGCGGGTCCTGCACCCGCAGTCGCACACCTGGTTCGTGAACCGGCTGCTTGCTCGGCATCGGCTGCGCCACACCTACGGCTCCCGCTGGGACGCCGTCATGGTCGCATGCAACCTCCACGTGCCTGTTCCGGGCGGCGACCACCTCACCCCGACGCTTCGAAAGGTGACGTTGGCTCCGGTCGGGGACGTGCTGCACGTGCGGTTGCTGGATGGGCAGGCGCCGGCCGACTTCGCCCGGCAGGCCGACGAGCTGGCGCACGCGTTCGGGGTCCCCGAAGTCCGCGTCACGTCTGCCGGTCCCGGCCGGGTCGAGCTGGTCCTAGTGCTGCTCGACGTGCTCGCCGAACCGGTGATCCTGACCGACGTGCCGCCGGTGACGGACCTGCGCAGGGTGCGGTTCGCGATTGGTGAGGACGGGCTGTGGCGGACCCGGAACTATGCGAACATCGCGGCCGAGGTCGGCGGCGGCGTCCCCGGCTCCGGGAAGACCGCGGGGGAGACGTCGCTGGCGTGTGGGCTGATCCAGAACCCGGCCGTGCAGTACGTGGTGGCCGATGGCAAGGGCGGGGAGGACTGGTCCTGGATCGCGCCTCGAGCTGCCGCGTACTGCGCCGAGGACGAGGACCTCGAGGCGGTCCTCCGGGTGGTGGAGCAGGTGCACGGGCTGATGCGCCACCGCTTGAAGACGCAGAAGGCGACGCGGGGCGAGGCGAACTTCTGGAACCTGCCCCTCGACCCGAACCACCCAGCCGTGTTCCTGGTCGTCGACGAGGTGCAGACCTTTACCGACACCAAAGGCATGGACAACGACACCAAGCAGCTCGCCTACCAGATCACCGCCCGGCTCTCGGTGCTGGTGAAGAAGGGCCGCTCCGCCGGCATCATCACCCGCCTGCTCACGCAGAAGCCCACCGCCGATGCCCTGCCCACGGCGATCCGCGACAACGCCTCGGTGCGCACGGCCTGGCGCGTGATGTCCAAGGACGCCGCCGAAGCCATCCTCGGCCCCGTCGTCCGCGAGGCCGAGGTGTCCCCGGTCGACATCCCGGAGGCCATGCGCGGTGTCGCCGTTGTCGCCACCGATGCGGGACGGTTGGAACGGGTCCGGTTCCCGTTCGTCGACGAGCACACCGCCGAAACCATCGCCACCCGCACCGCCGACCTGCGCCGCGAGCTGACCGCATTCGGCGCATCCGCTCTCGACGACCAGGGCGCCAACGACGACGGCACGGCGAGCGAATCCGAGGGTGAGGCTGCGGGGGTGCGGGCGTGACCGTCACGCCACTCACGGCAGGCCTCCCGGACGACGCCACCTTGCGCGAGCTCGCCGCCGCGAAGGGCGTGTGCGTGCGGCCGATCCTGCAGCACGTCACCGACACCCTCACGGGTGTGTCCCGCACGGCGGTGATCCCGTGCGGAGCCACCCGCGCGAAGGTCTGCCCGTCCTGCGCCGACACCGCTCGGCGTCTCAGGATTCAGCAGTGCCGTGAGGGCTGGCACCTCACCGAAGACCCACCCAAACCCGAGCCCGCCGACCCCGACGCCACAGACAAGGACGGCGGGGAGGATGACGGCGACCAGGCCGGCGAAGGTGAGGACTCGGGTCGGCGGGTGCGGTCGACCAGGCGGCGGCAGGACGCTCCGGATCTTCCGCGGCTGGCGGTGTCGGATCGCACGACGGGGCGGGTGTTTACCTCGCCGGATGGGAAGACCTACCGGCCGTCGATGTTCGTCACCCTCACCCTGCCGTCCTACGGGCGCGTCACGAGCGAGGGCGTGCCGGTCGACCCGGCGAACTATGACTATCGGCGGGCCGCGTTGGATGCGATGCATTTCCCGAAGCTGGTGGACCGGTTCTGGCAGAACCTCCGACGCGCCACCGGCTACTCGGTGCAGTACTTCGCCACCGTCGAACCCCAACGCCGCCTCGCACCGCACCTGCACGCCGCCATCCGTGGCGCCATCCCGCGCAAGCTCATCAAACAAGTCGTAGCGGCGACCTACCACCAGGTGTGGTGGCCGCAGCTCGACGAACCCGTCTACACCGACCCGGAGACGCTGCCGGTGTGGGACGAGCTGGCCGAGGCCTACGCCGACCCGGCCACCGGTGCGGTGCTGCCGTCGTGGGATGAGGCCCTGGACGCCATCGACGACCACCCGGACGCCCGGCCGGCGCATGTAATCCGCGCCGGGTCGCAGGTCGACATCCAGGGCGTCATCGCGGGCACGCCGTTGGCGGACCGGGTCATCGGCTACCTGACCAAGTACCTCACGAAGTCGATCACCGACCCGCTCCACGACGACGGCGAGGCCCCCGTCCCGGCCGCGCGCAGGGCGCACATCGATCGGATCGCCGAAGAGGTGCGATGGCTGCCGTGCTCGCCCACGTGCGCGAACTGGCTGCGCTACGGCGTCCAGCCCAAGAACGCGAAGGGCGGCATGGAACCCGGCCGCTGCGGGTCGAAGGCGCACGACAGAGACCACCTCGGCCTCGGCGGCCGCCGCGTTCTCGTCTCGCGTCGGTGGACCGGCAAGACGCTGGATCAGCACCGGGCCGACCGCGCCGCCGTCGTCCGCGCCGTCCTCGCCGAGGCAGGTGTGGAGATGGACGACCACGACGAGCTTTCGGCAACCGCCACACGGCCCGACGGGCAGCCGCGGTTCGTCTGGACCGTCACTCACCCCGGCGACGTCGATGGTCCCACCTACGCCCGTCTGATCGGCCACGCCATTGCCCAGAAACAGCGCTGGCGAGCGCAATACGAAGACGCGAAGACCCGCGCCGGACCTGTTGCGTCGGATCTTTCGGCGATTGCACAACCTGCCGCCGCCCCGGCGGCATGACAGAAAGGAACGATCATGATGGATCGGCTGTTGACCGTGGAAGAGGCTGCTGAGCTGCTCGGTACCGGGCCGCGGTTTCCCCGGCGGCTGATTGCTGAGCGCCGTATCGACTTCGTGAAGGTCGGTCGGCTCGTCCGGATTCCGTCGTCCGCGCTTGCGGCGTGGGTGGAGGAGCGGACGGTGGAGGCGACTCGGCGTACTCGCAAGGACCCGTATGGGCGGGTGCTCTGATGGCGTCGAGGCGTCGGTTCGGGCGGGTACGCAAGTTGCCATCGGGCCGGTTCCAGGCTCGCTATCACGGCCCGGACGGGATCGACCGGCCGGCGCCGTACACGTTCGCGACCAAGACCGACGCCAATATGTGGCTAGCGGACAAGGAGCTGGAGATCCGGCGCGGTGACTGGCTCGACCCGGCGGGCGCGAGCGTTCCGTTGAGGGAGTTCGCGGCGGGGTGGATCGTCGAGCGGCCGAACCTGCGCCCCCGAACGGTGGAGCTGTACGAAGGTCTGCTGCGGCTGCACATCGCGCCCCAGCTCGGTGCGCTCGGCCTCGGCGATGTCACCCCGGCGCGGGTGCGGAGCTGGCGGAAGGAACGGCTCGACGACGGGGTCGGGCCGGTGACGGTCGCGAAGGCCTATCGCCTGCTGAAGACCGTCATGGCGACGGCGGTGGAGGACGGGCTGATCCGCCGGAACCCGTGCCAGATCAAGGGTGCGGGGACGGAGGCCAGCCCTGAGCGCAGGACCGCGACGCTGGCGGAGGTGTTCGCCATCGCTGACGCGATCCAGCCTCGTTACCGGGTGCTCGTGCTGCTGGCTGCGTTCGGAACCCTGCGATGGGGGGAGCTGATGGGCCTGCGGCGACTCGACGTTGACCTGGACGAGCGGACGGTCCGGGTCGAGCGAGCGGTGCAGCAGGTCAAGGGAAAGCAGATCGTGTCGACGCCGAAGACGGCCGCCGGCCGCCGCGTCATCGCCATCCCTGAGGTCATCGTCCCGGAGCTGCGGTCGCATCTGGCCGAGTTCGCGGAGCCGGGTCCGGACGGCCGCGTGTTCATCGGGCCGAAGGGCGCGACACCGACGCGGACGAACTTCCACACCGTCTGGCGTCAGGCGGCGACCGCGGCCGGTGTGCCCGAGTTGCACTTCCACGACCTTCGCCACACCGGTGCGACGCTCGCCGCGACGACGGGGGCCAGTCTGCGCGAGCTGATGGAGCGTCTCGGCCATGCCAGCCCTCGCGCGGCGATGATCTACCAGCACGCCACCCGGGAGCGTGATCATGCCCTCGCCGCGGCGTTGGACGCCCTGGCCCAGGCCTACCTTCGCGGGCGGCCACAGAGCGATGAACGGGCACGCGACGGGCACGATGACGACGAATTGGCCTCGTGATCAGCGGTGAAGGCTGACCGCATACCCGCTGAGCTGCGGGGGAGTGGTGGAGCGGGTGACGGGAATCGAACCCGCATGACCAGCTTGGAAGGCTGGGGCTCTGCCATTGAGCTACACCCGCGCGGGGCCTGAGGCCCGTGGGACAGAGTACCCTGTGATCTGGCCTAGACTTGTCCGGGCACCCGGGGCGTAGCGTAGTGGCTAGCGCGCCTGCTTTGGGAGCAGGAGATCGCAGGTTCGAGTCCTGTCGCCCCGACCAGCCCGCTTTCGCAACAGCAGAAGCAAGAGCAAGAACCGTTGCGATCGTGACCGCACACCATCCCACACAGGAGACACGTCAGCGTGAAGAGCGTCGTCGAGACCCTCAACCCGACCAGGGTCCGGCTCGCGGTCGAGGTTCCCTTCGCCGAGCTTGAGTCGAACATCCAGTCCGCGTACAAGCGGATCGCCGCCCAGGTGACGGTGCCGGGGTTCCGCAAGGGCAAGGTGCCGCCGATGGTCATCGACCAGCGGATCGGCCGGCCGGTGGTGCTGGAGGAGGCCGTCAACGAGGCGATCCCGCAGATCTACCAGGACGCGATGCGGGAGAACGAGCTGACGCCGCTGGCGCAGCCCGAGATCGACCAGCCGCAGTTCGGTGAGGGCGAGGACCTCAAGTTCACCGCCGAGGTCACGGTCAAGCCGAAGATCGAGCTGCCGGAGTGGGAGGGCCTGGAGGTCCAGGTCGACGACATCGCGGTGGGCGATGACGACATCAACGAGCGGCTCGACGCGCTGCGAGCGCGGTTCGGCACGCTGGCGACGGTGGAGCGGGCGGCCGCCGACGGCGACTTCGTGCAGATCGACCTCAACGCCACCGACGACGGCGAGCCGGTCGAGGGTGGCCAGGCCAGCGGCGTGTCGTACCAGATCGGCCGCGGCGGCATGGTCGAAGGGCTGGACGACGCCCTGGTCGGGCTGTCGGCGGGCGAGTCGAAGACGTTCCGGACGACGCTGGTCGGCACGCACGAGGGCGAAGAGGTCGACGTCGAGGTGACGGTGAACGCCGTCAAGGAGCAGCAGCTGCCCGACCTCGACGACGAGTTCGCCCAGCTCGCCAGCGAGTTCGACACCCTCGACGAGCTGCGCGACGACATCCGCGAGCAGGCGTTGAACAGCAAGCGCATCGAGCAGGCCATGTCTGCCCGCGACAAGGTGCTCGAGCAGGTCATCGCGAACGCCGGCGACGTCCCGCTGCCCGAGGAGCTCATCGCCCAGCAGGTCGAGGACCACCTGGCCGACGGCCACGGCGACGACGACCACCGCGCCGAGTTCGAGAAGCAGATGCGCGACAACCTCCGGCAGCAGTTCGTCCTGGACGAGCTGGTGAAGGCCGAGAGCATCGAGGTCTCACAGGACGAGCTCAGCTCCTACATCATCCAGCAGGCGATGCGCTCCCGGGTCGACCCGAACCAGCTCGCCCAGCAGCTGGTCGACCAGGGCAACCTGCCGTCCATCGTCGCCGATGTCGCGCGCGGCAAGGCGCTGGCGCTCGCCGTCGAGAAGGCCAAGGTCACCGACGCCTCCGGCAACGCCGTCGAGCTGAACCGGCTCCGCGAGGACGGCACGCTGGCCGAGCCGGGCGAGGTCGAGGGCGTCGCCGCCCCGGCGGTCGACGGCTCGTTCGAGTTCGCCGAGCTGGACGAGAACGCGACGGACGAGGCGGACGCCGAGACGGCGGACGCGGACGCTCAGGCGGCCGAGGCCGAGACCGACGAGGCCGCCGACGACGCCGAGAAGAAGGCCTGACGGCCGGACCAGTACGAGAACGCCGATCAGGTGACCATGCCCACGGCTGGTCACCTGATCGCGTTTCCGCACCATATCGACCTGCCGCGCACGCCGTCAGCGAACACGGGCCATGCGGCGGATGGTCGCCGCGGCCTTTGTGGTTAGTGTCGATGGCACCACACAGAAGCAGGAAGTCTCATACGGTCTCGACGACCAGAAGTAGCCCCAAGGAGATCACGGTGAGCACACGCCCCGAGACGTCGGGCCCGTCCCTCATTCAGGCCCACACCCCCGCGCCGAGCATCGGCGGTGGTCTGGACGACCACATCTACAACCGGCTGCTGCGCGAGCGCATCATCTTCCTCGGCTCCGAGGTCCGCGACGAGAACGCCAACGCCATCTGCGCGCAGCTGCTGCTGCTGGCGGCCGAGGACCCCGACCGCGACATCAACCTCTACATCAACTCGCCCGGCGGCTCCGTGTCGGCCGGCATGGCCATCTACGACACCATGCAGTACGTGAAGCCCGACGTCGTCACGGTGGCGATGGGCTTCGCGGCCTCGATGGGCCAGTTCCTGCTGACGGCGGGCGCGCCCGGCAAGCGGTACGCGCTGCCGCACGCCCGCATCCTCATGCACCAGCCGTCCGGCGGCATGGGCGGCTCGGCCAGCGACATCCGCATCCAGGCCGAGGCGATGCTGCGCACCAAGCGCGAGATGGCCGAGCTGATCGCGCAGCACACCGGCCAGCCGGTCGAGCGCATCGAGGCCGACTCCGACCGGGACCGCTACTTCACGCCGCAGGAGGCGCTCGAGTACGGCTTCGTCGACCACGTGGTCGAGAGCGCCTCGCAGGTCTCCCAGGGCGGCGGCACGGCCTGACGCCGTCCACGACACCACGAGCGACCACCCCGACAGAGGAGACCCAGTGAACTACTACATCCCGCAGTGGGAGGAGCGCACGTCCTACGGCTTCCGGCGGATCGACCCGTTCGGCAAGCTGTTCGAGGAGCGCATCATCTTCCTCGGCACCCCCATCACCGACGACGTTGCCAACGCCGTCATGGCGCAGCTGATCTGCCTGGAGTCGATGGAGCCCGACCGCGACATCGAGATCTACATCAACTCGCCCGGTGGCTCGTTCACCGCGATGACGACGATCTACGACACCATGCAGTTCATCAAGCCGGACGTCCGGACGGTGTGCATGGGCCAGGCGGCGTCCGCGGCGGCCGTGCTGCTCGCGGCCGGTGCCCCCGGCAAGCGGCTGGCGGTGCCGAACGCGCGCATCCTCATCCACCAGCCCTACACCGAGGGCACCTACGGCCAGGCCAGCGACATCGAGATCCAGGCGAACGAGATCCTGCGGATGCGGGCGCTGCTGGAGAAGATGCTCTCCGACCACTCCGGCCGCAGCCTCGAGCAGGTGCGCAACGACATCGAGCGCGACAAGATCCTGACCACTCAGGAGGCCATCGACTACGGCCTGGTGGACAACTTCACCGCCTCGCGCAAGGCCAGCCTGGTCGGCTGAGCCCGGCGCCGGGACGAACGGCACGGCGCATGACGGCCACGGGTGCGGGACGGCCCGCACCCGTGGCCGTTCGCGTTCGGCCTGCTCGACGGCGCCCGCCCGCGACGCGCCGGGTTCGATCCGGTCTCCGGGTGCCCGTTTGTCCATCAGACGTTGTAACGTCGAAGGCAACGCAGGGCTCGCGAGGGCCGGCGATACGCACGACGTCGATCCGCGACGTGGGCCCGACACCAACGGCCCGCCCCGTGGATCCTCGGCCGCACGGCCGAGATCGCAACTGTAGACGGAAGGACGTACCGCGTGGCACGCATCGGCGACGCTGACCACCTGCTCAAGTGCTCGTTCTGCGGTAAGAGCCAGAAGCAGGTGAAGAAGCTCATCGCAGGCCCCGGGGTCTACATCTGCGACGAGTGCATCGATCTGTGCAACGAGATCATCGAAGAGGAGCTCAGCGAGACCGCCGAGGCCGGCGGGCTCTCCGAGCTGCCGAAGCCGCGCGAGATCTACGAGTTCCTCGAGCAGTACGTCATCGGCCAGGACGTCGCCAAGAAGGCGCTCTCCGTCGCCGTGTACAACCACTACAAGCGGGTCCAGGCGCGCCAGTCCGCCGCCGCCCGCGGCCACGGCAAGGACGACACCGTCGAGCTGTCGAAGTCGAACATCCTGCTCATCGGCCCGACGGGGTGCGGGAAGACGTACCTGGCGCAGACGCTGGCGAAGATGCTGAACGTGCCGTTCGCCATCGCCGACGCCACCGCGCTGACCGAGGCCGGGTACGTGGGCGAGGACGTCGAGAACATCCTGCTCAAGCTGATCCAGGCCGCGGACTACGACGTGAAGAAGGCCGAGACCGGCATCATCTACATCGACGAGGTCGACAAGATCGCCCGCAAGAGCGAGAACCCGTCGATCACCCGCGACGTGTCCGGCGAGGGCGTGCAGCAGGCGCTGCTGAAGATCCTCGAGGGCACCACCGCCAGCGTCCCCCCGCAGGGCGGGCGCAAGCACCCGCACCAGGAGTTCATCCAGATCGACACCACGAACGTGCTGTTCATTGTGGGCGGCGCGTTCGCCGGGCTGGACGACATCATCCAGGGCCGCATCGGCAAGCGCGGCCTGGGCTTCGGCGCGCAGATCCAGTCCAAGTCCGAGCGCGACGCGGTGAACACCTTCGGCGAGGTGATGCCGGAGGACCTGCTGAAGTTCGGGTTGATTCCGGAGTTCATCGGCCGGTTGCCGGTCATCACGACGGTGTCGCCGCTGGACCGGGCGGCGCTGATCCGCATCCTGTCCGAGCCGCGCAACGCGCTGGTGAAGCAGTACATGCGGTTGTTCGAGCTCGATCACGTGGAGCTGGAGTTCACCGACGACGCGACCGAGGCGGTCGCGGACCTGGCGTTGCTGCGCGGCACCGGGGCGCGCGGGTTGCGGGCGATCCTGGAAGAGGTCCTGCTGCACGTGATGTACGAGGTGCCCTCGCGCGACGACGTCGCCCGGGTGGTCATCACCCGCGACGTGGTCGAGACCAACGTGCTGCCCACCCTCGTCCCGCGCGAGGGCCCGCGCAAGCGCGAGCGCCGCGAGAAGTCCGCCTGACGTTTGGCCGATCCGACGAACACGCAGGACCCCACCTGCGGTTGAATCCGCCCATGAGCGAGACACTCGTCCTGCGTGGCGGCACCGTGTTCGACGGCCTCGGCTCACCCGGCGTGGTGGCCGACGTCGTCATCGCCGACGGCGTGATCCGCGCGGTCGGCGCCGCCGGCGAGCACGACGCCGCCGCCGGCGCCCAGGTCGTCGACTGCGACGGCCTGTATGTCGCGCCGGGCTTCGTCGACGCCCACTCCCACAGCGACATGGTCCCGCTGATGGACGACCCACAGCCGTTCAAGCTGCTCCAGGGCGTGACCACGGAGGTGGCCGGCAACTGCGGGTTCAGCTTCGCCCCGCTCGACGAGGCGTCGGCCGCCGTCGTCCAGGAGATGTACGGCGAGCTGGGCTGCGACCTCCCGCCGCGACCGGGCTCCTTCGCCGCGTTCCTCGACCTCGTCGAGAAGCACGGACCCACCAACCACCTGGCCTACCTCGTCGGTCACCACACGCTGCGGCTCACCGCCAACGGCGCCGGCGACGACCTGCGCCCCGGCGCCGTCGAGCACATGCAGCGGCTGGCCGCCGAGGCGTTCGAGGCCGGCGCCGTCGGCTTCTCCACCGGCCTCATCTACCCGCCCGGCTGCTTCGCCGAGCAGACCGAGCTGGAGGCGATCGCCCGGGTCGCCGGCGCCTACGGCCGCACCTACGCCACGCACATGCGCGACGAGGGCCGCTACGTCGAGGACGCCATCGACGAGGCGGTCGCGGTCGCCCGGGCCGGCGGCGTGCGGCTGCAGATCTCGCACTGCAAGGCGGCCGGGCGGGCCGCGCACGGCAAGAGCGCGGCCCTGCTGGAGCGCATCGAGTCCGCCCGGCTGGCCGGCGTCGACGTCATGGGCGACCAGTACCCGTACCTCGCCGGCGGGACGGTGCTGCTCGCACTGCTGCCCAACCGCGCGGCCGAGGGCGGGGCGGCGGCGATGACGGCGCGCCTGTCCGACCCCGCCTACCGGGTCGGGTTGCGGGCCGACGCCGAGCGCGGCGACCCCGGCGACGGCATGTGGGCCAACACGACGCCGGCGCAGGTCATCGTCACCGGCCACCGCGACCCGGACGCCGTCGGCCGCACCATCGCCGACCTCGCCACCGCTCGTGGCCAGGCGGAGCACCCGTTCGACACCCTCTGCGACCTCGTCGTCGAGGACCCGGCCGCGATGATCGTCGTGGAAATGATGGCCGAACCGGACGTGCGCGCGATCATGGCCAGCCCGCTGGTCGGCATCGGCTCGGACAACGGCCCGCCCATGGGGCTGCAGCACCCGCGCACCTACGGCTGCTTCCCGCGGCTGCTCGGCACGTACGTCCGCGACCAGCGGGTGCTCACCTGGGAGGAAGCGATCCGCAAGGCGACGTCGCTGATCGCCCGCCAGTTCGGGCTGGCCGGCCGCGGCGTGCTGCTGCCCGGCGCGCACGCCGACGTGACCGTCTTCGACCCCGAGCGGATCGGCCACGCGGGCACCTACACCGACCCGGCCGTGACGCCGGACGGCGTGGAGACCGTCGTCCTGGGCGGCCGGGTGGTCGTCGACGGCGGCGGCTTCACCGGCGAGCGGGCCGGCCGCGTGCTGCGCGCCTGAGCAGCCGCCGCGACGCGTCGGTAGGGGCCGACGAGTTCTGCCGCCCGGGGTCGTCGGATCGGACAAAGACGTGACCCGGGTCACGGGGCCAGGCTGTGCGGACCACCTGCTCTCTCGAAGGAGTTGGTCATGCGCATCGCCCCAGCGCTCGCCGCGGCCCTGGCAGTCGTCCTTGCCGCCTGCGGCGGCTCCGACGGCGGGGACGGTCCCAGCGAGGCGGGCGGTAACGCCGAACCCGTCGTCGACGGGACGTTCACCACCGCGGTCGCCGCCGACCCGGGCAACCTGCATCCGCATCTGACGGTGCTCGCGGCGACCCGCGCCATCGACAACTACCTGTACGACAAGCTGGTCTACTTCACCGTTGACGGTGAGGAGCTGCCCTGGCTGGCGGAGTCGTGGGAGGTCACGCCGACCACCGTCACGTACACACTGCGCGACGGCGTGACCTGCACCGACGGTACGCCGCTGACGGCAACCGATGTGGCGGCGAACTTCCAGTTCGTGGTCGACGAGGCGAACGTCTCCCCGGTGCGCGGCGTGCTGGTCCCGGCCGAGATGACCGCGACCGCCGACGACGCCGCCCGCACCGTCACCATCACCACGCCCGCGCCCGACCCGTTCCTGCTGCAGAGCACCGGCGACCTCTTCATCGCCTGCAAGGCCGGCCTGGACGATCCGTCGCTGTTGGAGGAGGACGGCATCGGCACCGGGATGTTCGAGCTGACCGAGGTGGTCCGCGACGACCATTACACGTTCCAGCGCCGCGACGACTACACCTGGGGTCCCGACGGCAGGACGGCCGTTGAGCCCGGCACGCCGGCCACCGTGAACATCCGCGTCATCGCGAACGAGTCGACGGCGGCGAACCTGCTGCTGTCGGGCGAGCTGAACGCCGCCTCCGTCGTCGGGCCGGACCGCCAGCGGCTGGAGCAGCAGTACGAGCAGGTCACCATGCGTGCGGTCGTCGGCGAGCTGTTCTTCAACCAGGCCGCGGGCAACCCAGGCGCCGACGACGCCGTCCGCGCGGCGCTCGCCCAGGCGCTGGACTTCGAGGAGCTCATGTCGGTGATCACCGGTGGCTACGGGCAGCGGTCCGAGGCGCTCGCCGTCATCGACCCGGTGGCCTGTCGCTACGACGCCGTCGACGGCCACCTGCCGGCGCAGGACAGCGAGGCGGCCGCCGCAGCCCTCGACGCGGCCGGCTGGACGGCGGGCTCGGACGGCGTGCGCAGCAAGGACGGCGCATCGCTGCAGCTCGAGCTGATCTACAACAGCACCCGCGGTGACACCACCGCGGCGGCGGCCGAGCTCATCGCGGCGACGTGGACGGAGCTCGGCGTCGCCGCCACCACCCGTGGACTGCCGCCGACGGAATACAACGAGGTGGTCTTCGGCACCGGGTCGTGGGGTGCGGCGCTCCTGCCGGTGAACCTGCGGCTGCCCAGCCAGATGGTGCCGTTCCTCTCCGGTCCGCCGCCGGCCGACGGCGGGGTGAACCTCGCCTCGATCGACAACCCGGGGTACGCGGCCGCCGTCGCCGAGGCGATGACGCTGCCCGGCCAGGAGGGCTGCGACAAGTGGCAGGAGGCGGAGGAGGCGCTGTTCGCCGAGAACGACGTGCTGATCTTCGCCGACGAGACCGTCCCGATCTTCCTGGACGGCGTCACCGTCGAACGCGGCGGCGACGGCCCGATCCCGGCGACGATCCGGCTGACGGCCTCGTGACGGCACCCGTCGCCGCACCGCCCGCGCCCACGCGGACCCGGGTGCCCGCGTGGGCCGGCAACCCGTGGGCGGGGTTCCTGCTGCGCCGGCTGGGCCGGCTGCTGGTGTCGCTCGCGGTCCTGGTGACGCTGGCGTTCGGGATGATCCACCTGATCCCCGGCGACCCGGTGCGGGCGGCGCTCGGCGTCACCGCGCCGCCGGACCTGGTGGACGCGCGGCGCGAGGCGCTCGGTCTGAACGACCCGCTCGGCGTGCAGTTCGTGGACTACGTGCGGTCGCTGTTCTCCGGCGACCTCGGCGTCTCGATGACGTCCGGCGTGCCAGTGTCGGAGACGATCGGCCAGCGGCTGCCGGCCACCGCGAGCCTGGCGGTGGCGGCGTTCGTCGTGGTGATGCTCGCGGCGATCCCCCTCGGCCTGGCGATGGCAGTGCTCACCCGCGGCGGGCGGCGCCGCAGCACGGAGCTCGGGTTCACGTCCACCAGCGCGGTGGTCACGGCGATCCCGGAGTTCCTCCTCGCCGTCGGCCTGGTGTTCGTGTTCGGCGTGACACTCGGCTGGTTCCCGGTGGCCGGGCGGAGCGACGCGGCGTCGTACGTGCTGCCGGTGGTGGCGCTGGCGCTCGGACCGGCACTGCTGATGGCCCGCATCGTCCGGGTCGAGGCGCTCGCGGTGATGGACGAGGACTTCGTCCGCACCGCCCGGGCGAAACGGCTCCCGCCGCTGCGGGTGTACCTGCGCCACGTCTTCCCGAACGCGCTGACCTCGACGCTGACCATCGGCGGGCTGCTGCTCAGCGGCATGATCGTCGGCACCGTGCTGGTCGAGAACGTGTTCGCCTGGCCGGGCATGGGGATGACGATCGTCTCGTCGATCCTCGCCAAGGACTACCCGGTCGTGCAGGGCATCGTGCTGGTCTACGGCGCCGCGGTGCTGCTGATGAACCTCGTCGTCGACGTGCTGCTGGCGGTCGCCGACCCGCGGTCGACCATCAGGGAGGGCTGATGGGACGCGAACAGTGGCAGGCCGCACTGCGCAACCCGGTCGGCGCGGTGGCGGCGGGCCTGCTGGTGGTGCTGGCGATCCTGGCCGTGGTCGCGCCGATCGTGTGGGGCGACGCGGCCGAGGAGACCGACCCGGCGGCGCTGTCGCAGGGCTCCACGTCCGAGCACGTGCTGGGCACCGACACGCTCGGCCGCGACATCCTGCTGCGCGTCCTCGTCGCGACGCGGTACTCGCTCGGCCTCGCGCTGCTGGCCACCGCGATCTGCGTCGTCGCGGGCGTGATCCTGGGCGTGCTGCCGGCGGTGCTCGGACGGCGGGCCGGCCGGCTGGTGACGGCGGCCGTGAACCTCGCGGTCGCGTTCCCCGGCCTGCTGCTGGCGCTGTTCTTCGCGGTGATCTTCGGGGTCGGCGCGCGCGGCGCGGTGCTGGCGATCGGCCTTGCCGGCGCGCCGTCGTTCGCCCGGCTGGTGCAGACGAACGTGGCCGCGGTGGCCGGACGGGACTACGTGGCGGCCGCGCGGGTGGCGGGGGTGGGCCGGTTCCGGCTGATCGCCCGGCACCTGCTGCCGAACATCGGCGAGCCGCTCGTGGTCAACGCGACCGTCATGGCGGGCACCGCGCTGCTGTCGTTCGCCGGACTGTCGTTCCTGGGCCTGGGCGTCCAGCCGCCGGCCTACGACTGGGGCCGGCTGCTCGGCGAAGGGCTGGACCGCATCTACATCAACCCGGCCGCGGCGCTGGCCCCCGGCGTCGCCGTCATCGTCGCCGGGCTCGCCTTCACCCTGCTCGGCGAGTCGATCGCGCAGGTAGTGGGGGTGCGCGCGGTGCGACGGCGGACGGTGCCGGAGCCGGCGCCCCAGGAAGCGGCCGTCGCCGAGGCCGAGCCGGACGCCGTGCTCGCCGCCGACGACCTGCGCGTCGCCTTCCCCGCGCCCGGCGGCGGCTGGACCCACCCCGTCGACGGCGTCCGCCTCACCGTCCGCCGCGGCGAGACCGTCGGCATCGTGGGGGAGTCCGGCTCCGGGAAGAGCCTCACCGCGCTCGCCGTCGCCCAGCTGGCCCCGGACGCCGCACACGTCACCGCGCAGCGGCTGGAGGTGGCCGGCGTCGCGCCGCTCGGCCGCACCGGCGCCGAGGTCCGCGAGCTGCTCGGCACTAAGGTCGCGATGGTGTTCCAGGACCCGATGACCTCGTTCAACCCGTCGATGCGGGTGGGCCGGCAGCTGGCCGAGGTGACCCGGGTGCACGAGCGACAGGGCCGGCGCGCCGCCCTGGCCCGCGCCGTCGACCGGCTGCGTACCGTCCGCGTCCCGGCGCCGGAGCGGCGGGCGCACCAGTACCCGCACGAGTTCTCCGGCGGCATGCGCCAGCGCGCGATGATCGCGATGGGCCTGATGAGCACTCCGGAGCTGATCATCGCCGACGAGCCGACCACCGCGCTCGACGTCACCGTGCAGCGGCAGGTGCTCCGGCTGCTCAAGGACGTGCAGGCGGACACCGGCGCGGCCGTTGTGCTGATCTCGCACGACATCGCCGTCGTCGCGCAGCTGTGCGAGCGGGTCGTCGTCATGTACGCCGGTCGCGTGGTCGAGGAGGTGCCGGTCGAGCGGCTCGGCCAGGCCGCGCACCCGTACACCCGCGCGCTGCTGGCCTCCGTTCCGGACCTCGCCACCGACCGCGACCGGCCGCTGGCCACCATCGCCGGCCGCCCTCCGGACCCCGCGGACCGGCCCGAGGGCTGCGCGTTCGCGCCCCGCTGCGAGTTCGCCGACGACGCCTGCCGGGTGCGGCCGGGTCTGGCCGCCGTCGCGCCGGACCAGCGGGCCGCCTGCTGGCATCCGCGCAGCCAGCCGCTGAACCTGGCGCTGGACGCCGTCACGGGAGGCCAGGCATGAGGGAGCTGTCGTTCGAGGGCACGACGGTCCGGTTCGGGACCGGCCGGTCCGCGCTGACCGCGGTCGACGGCGTCGACCTCACCGTCCCGGCGGGCTCGGTGGTGGGGCTGGTCGGCGAGTCCGGGTCCGGCAAGTCGACGCTGGCCAAGGCCGCTGTCGGGCTGGTCCCGACGGCCGGCGGCGAGATCCGGCTGGACTGCGCCCCGCTGCGGACCCGCCGCGACCGGCGCAAACTGCAGCTGGTCTTCCAGGACCCGCACGCCTCGCTCGACCCGCGGATGACCATCGGCGAGTCGATCGCCGAGGCGGTGCCCGTCCGGCGCCGCCGCGCCGCGCGGACCGCCGAGGTGGCCCGGCTGCTGGAGCTGGTCGGCCTGAACCCGGCGCGGGCTCGATCGCTGCCGTCCGGGCTGTCCGGCGGGCAGCGGCAGCGGGTCGCGCTGGCCCGTGCCCTGGCCGCCGAGCCCGAGGTGGTGCTGGCCGACGAGATCACCTCCGCGCTCGACGTCTCCGTGCAGGGCTCGGTGCTCAACCTGGTCCGCGACCTGCAGCGCCGGCTCGGCCTGACGATGCTGTTCATCTCGCACGACCTGTCCGTGGTGCGCTACGTCAGCGACGTCATCGCGGTCATGTACCTGGGCCGCATCGTCGAGGCCGGCCCGGCCGACGCCGTCCTGTCCGCACCGCGGCACCCGTACACCCGCACGCTGCTGGACGCCGCGCCGGCATTCGGCGTCGCGCTGGACGACCCCGTCCCCGCCGACGACCCGCGCCTGGACGCCGAGGCGCCGTCGCCGCACGACCCGCCGCTGGGCTGCCGGTTCCACCGTCGCTGTCCGATCGGTCCCCTGACCCGGCCGGAGCGCACGATCTGCGCCGAGACCGACCCGCAGCCCGGCGCGGCCGACCGGCCGCACCGGGCCGCCTGCCACTTCGCCGCCGAGATCCTGGAGGTGCCGGGCCGATGACCCGACCGCTGACGCCGGACGACGTCGTCGGCCTGACCGTCCCCGCCGAGCCGGCGCTGTCGCCCGACGGCACGCGGGTCGCCTACGTCCTGAAGGGCAGCGACGCCGAGGCCGACGAGAACGCGTCGTCGCTCTGGCTGGTGTCCGCGGACGGCGGCGAGCCGCGGCGGCTCACCCACGGTCGAGCGGACGCCTCGCCCGCGTGGTCGCCGGACGGCACGCGGCTCGCCTTCCTGCGCGCCGCCGACGGGCCGCCGCAGCTGTGGCTGCTTCCGGCGTCCGGCGGCGGCGAGCCCGTGGCGCTGACGGACCTGCCGAAGGGCGCCGGCGCGCCGGTCTGGAGCCCCGACGGCACCCGGATCGCGTTCACCGCCGCCGTCGACACCACCGGCCAGGCCGACACCGACCCGATCGTGCTGGACCGGCTCGGCTACAAGGCCGACGGCGCCGGGCTGCTGCGCGGCCTGCGCCAGCACGTGCACGTGGTCGACGTCGCGACCGGCGAGACGACGCGGCTGACGGACGGCGACTGGAGCGCCGGCCCGCCCGCGTGGTCGCCGGACGGCGCCCGGCTCGCGTTCCCGGCGGTGACGGCGGCGGACGCCGACCTGACCGGCGCGTCGGCCGTCTACGTGGTGCCGGCCGGCGGCGGCGCCGTCAAGCGATGGCAGCCGACCGCGAGGTCTGACGCCAGTCCCGATGAATTGGGCGAGCCCGTCGGAGAGCTGCGCGCCGCCGGCCCGGTGACGTGGACCCGTGACGGCGGCGCGCTGGTGGTCGTCGGCCAGACGGAGGTCGCGGTCGCGCACAACCGGCTGTTCCGCGTGCCGCTGGACGGCGGTCCGGCGACCGACCTGACCGCGGACCTGGACCGCAACGTCATGCCCGGCGGACCCGGCTATCCCGGCGGGCTGCCGCAGCTCGCGGGCGACGGCGGCACGATTGTGTTCTGCGCCCGCGACCGCGGCTGCACGCACGTCTACACCGTCCGCGTCGACGGGGGGCCGGTGCGGCCGCTGCTCGGCGGGTCCGGGCGGGTCGTGTCGGGGCTGGCCGTGGCCGGGCAGCGCGCCGCCGTCGTCGTCGCCGGGCCCGGCTCGTACGGCGAGGTCGCGCTGGTCGACGTCGCGACCGGCGCCGAGACGACGCTGACCGCGCACTCGCCGGCGGACCTGGATCTGCCGGTCGCCGAGGAGTGGGTCTTCACCGTCTCCGATGGCACCGAGGTGCACGGCTGGCTGCTCCGCCCGCCCGGCGCGGCCGCCGCGGGCCGGCCGGGCCCGCTGCTGCTGGACATCCATGGTGGCCCGCACAACGCGTGGAGCCCAGTACCTGACGGCGGGCACTCCTACCACCAGCTGCTGGTCCAGCGGGGCTGGTCGGTGCTGCTGCTCAACCCGCGGGCCAGCGACGGCTACGGCGCGGCGTTCTACTCCGCGGCCGTCGGCCAGTGGGGGCTGGCCGACGAGCGCGACTTCCTGGAGCCGCTGGACCAGCTGGTCGCCGAGGGCGTCGCCGACCCTGACCGGCTGGCCGTCACCGGATACAGCTACGGCGGCTACATGACCTGCTGGCTGACCGGCCGCACCGACCGGTTCGCCGCCGCGATCCCCGGCGGGGTGCTGACCGACATCACCAGCTTCGCCGGCACCTCCGACGCCGGGCACTACCTGGCCGCGTACGAGACCGCCCTCCCGTTCGCCGACCCCGAGCGGGCCGCCGCGCAGTCGCCGTACACCAACGTCGCGCACGTGACGACGCCGACGCTGATCCTCCACGGCCTGGCCGACGACCGCTGCCCACCGGGACAGGCCGAGCAGTGGTTCGCCGCGCTGCGCGCCCGCGGCGTGCCGGCCCGGCTGGTGCTCTACCCCGGCGCGTCGCACCTGTTCATCCTGGCCGGCCGCCCGTCGCACCGGCTCGACTACGCCCGCCGCATCGTCGACTGGGCCACCCAGCACACCTCGAAGGAGAGCCCGATGACGACCCGAACCACCACCCTGGATCGCGACCACTGGCAGCGGCGGCTGGACGAGCTGGCCGAGCGCTACCGAGTACCCGGCGCCGCCCTGGGCATCGCCCGCGGCGACGAGACCCTGGAGCTGGCCTACGGCGTCACGAACGTCGACACCGGCGTCGAGGTCACCACCGACACGCTGTTCCAGATCGGCTCGATCACCAAGGTGTGGACGGCGACGGTGGTCATGGCGCTGGCCGACGCCGGCAAGCTGGACCTCGACGAGCCCGTCGTCACCTACCTGCCGGAGCTGCGGCTGGCCGACGACGACGCCACGGCGCGGGTCACCATGCGGCACCTGCTCACCCACACCAGCGGCATCGACGGCGACTTCTTCCTCGACACCGGGCGCGGCGACGACTGCCTGGAGAAGTACGTCGCGGCGCTGGCCGGGCTGCCGCTCAACCACCCGCTGGGCGCGACCTGGTCGTACTGCAACTCCGGGTTCACCACGGCCGGCCGGGTGATCGAGAAGCTCACCGGCCAGACCTGGGACGCCGCCATGCGCGAGCTGCTGTACACACCGCTCGGGCTGACCCACACGGTGACGCTGCCCGACGACGCGCTGCTGTACCGGACCGCCGTCGGCCACGTGCATGAGGAGGACGAGCCGTTCCGCCGGGCACCGGTCTGGGTGCTGCCGCGGTCGGCCGGACCGGCCGGGCTGATCGCCGCCACCGTCGCCGACGTGCTCACCTTCGCCCGGATGCACCTCGCCGGCGGGGTGGCCGCCGACGGCACCCGCGTGCTGGCCGAGGGCACCGCCGCCGCCATGCAGGAGGAGCAGGTCAAGCTGCCCGACCCCTACACGCTGGCCGACTCGTGGGGGCTCGGCTGGTTCCGGCTGGACTGGAACGGCACCCGGCTGTTCGGTCACGACGGCAACACCATCGGCCAGTCCGCGTTGCTGCGGGTGCTGCCCGAGAAGGACATGGCCGTCACGCTGCTGACCAACGGCGGCCACACCCGCGACCTCTACGAGACACTGATCCGGGAGATCGTCCGTGAGGCCGGCGGCGTCGAGATGGCCACGCCGCTGGGCCCGCCGGCCGAGCCGGTCGAGGCCGACATCGCCCCGCACGTGGGCACGTACGAGCGCACCAGCGTCCGGCTGGACGTCTGGCAGGCCGAGACCGGGCCGAAGCTGCGGCTGACCAGCACGAGCGAGCTGGCGGGGCTGGACGACGAGCCGAAGGAGCTGGACCTGGTGCCGGTGCGCCAGGACCTGTACGTGACCCGGCTGCCCGGCAACGAGACGTGGATGCCGGTGACGTTCTACCAGCTCGCCGACGCCACGCCGTACGTGCACCTCGGGGTGCGCGCGACGCCGAAGGTCTCCTGAGACGTGGGGGACGTCGAGGGGGAACTCCGGGAAGCGTTCGCGGCGGCCGGCGTGGCCGGGCTCCTGCACGCGGCCGACCTGGGCGCGGACGGCGCCGAGGTGGGCGTGGACCCGGACGCGGCGGTCGTCACCGCGAGCGTGTTCAAGATCCCCGTGCTGGTCGAGCTGTGCCGGCAGTTCGCGACCGGCGAGCGGGCGCCGACGGACCGGCTGCGGGTGCCGGCCGGGTCGCGGACGCTCGGCCCGACCGGGCTCTCGGTGATGTTGGACGACGCGGACCTGTCGCTGCGCGACGTCGCGTACCTGATGATGAGCGTCAGCGACAACCACGCCACCGACGCTTTGATGGCGCTGCTCGGCCGCGAGCGCATCAACGCCGGGATGGCGGCGCTCGGGCTGTCCGGGACGGTGCTCGAGGAGGACTGCGCCGGGCTCTTCCGCATCATCGAGGAGGACGGCCTCGATGGGGTGCTGAACCCCGAGAAGACCAACCGCAGCACGCCGCGCGAGACGACGACCCTGCTGCGCCGGATCTGGACCGCCGACGGGCTGCCGGAGCAGGCCTGCGCCGAGATCCGCCGGATCATGGGACTGCAGGTCTGGCCACACCGGCTCACGTCGGGCTTTCCGGACGATGATGTAAGGGTGAGCGGCAAGACAGGCACGCTGTCGCACGTGCGCAACGAGGTGGGCGTCGTCGAGTACCCCGACGGCGGGACGTACGCGGTCGCGGTGTTCCTGCGGCTGCCGGGGCGCGAGTTCCGCAACCCGGCCGCCGACCGCGTCATCGGCACGGCCGCGCGGATCGCCGTCGACCACCTGCGGGCGGCGCCCAGGGAGGCTCCTGCGGCACCGACGGGGAGGTCCCGCCGAGTCGTCGGTCCAGACCGATTGCCGAGTGGTGCGAAGGAGGTGTCGCCGCGTGGGCCGACCGGCTGATGTCCCCAGGGAGGCTCATGCGGCACCGACGGCGACGCGGGGCCGGAGGTCCCGCCGAGTTGTCGGTCCAGACCGATTGCCGAGTGGTGCGAAGGAGGTGTCGCCGCGTGGGCCGACCGGCTGATGTCACAGTGAGCACCGTCGCGGCGATGACCGCCGACCTGCGCACGCTGGTGGAGTGCGAGTCGCCGTCGGCCGATCTCGCGGCGGTCGCGGCGTCGGCGGACGTCGTCGCCGAGTTGGGCGAGCGGCTGACCGGCCTGGCGCCGGAGCGGATCGTCGTCGAGGGACGGACGCACCTGCGCTGGCGCTTCGGGCCGCCCGGGGTGCTGCTGCTCGGCCACCACGACACCGTCTGGCCGGTCGGCTCGCTGGTGGCCCACCCGTGGCGGGTCGAGGACGGACGGGTGTACGGGCCGGGCTGCTTCGACATGAAGGGCGGGCTGGTGCAGCTGTTCCACGCGCTGGCCGGGCTGTCGTCGCTGGACGGGATCACCGTGCTGGTCACCGGCGACGAGGAGCTGGGCGCGCTGACGTCGCGGCCGCTGCTGCACGAGGAGGCGGCCCGGGCGGACGCGGCGTTCGTGCTGGAGGCCTCCGCCGACGCCGGTGCGCTGAAGACCGCGCGCAAGGGTGTCGCCTGGTACGAGGTGCGGGTGACCGGCCGGGCGGCGCACGCCGGGCTGGAGCCCTGGGCCGGCGTGAACGCGGCGGTCGAGCTGGCGCACCAGATCCAGGCGATCGCCGCGCTGGACCGCGGGCCGCACGGCGCCACCGTCACACCCACCCTCAGCGCCGCGGGCACCACCGCGAACACCGTCCCGGCGATGGCGTCGGTCCACGTGGACGCGCGGATGCCGACCGCGGAGGAGGCGTTGCGCGTCGACGACGGCTTGGCCGCGTTGCGTCCGATGCTGGACGGCGCCCGCGTCGAGGTGGTGCCCGGGCCGCGGCACCCGCCGTTCGAGCCGTCGTCGTCGGCGTCGCTGTTCGCGCTGGCCAGGGAGGTGGCCGATGGGCTGGGTCTGGGGCCGCTGGCCTCGGCACACGTGGGCGGCGCGTCGGACGGGAACATCGTCGCCGGCGACGGCACCCCCACGCTGGACGGGCTGGGCGCTGTCGGGGCCGGGGCGCACGCGCCGGGCGAGTACGTCGTCGTCGACGAGCTGCCGCGGCGGGCCGCGCTGCTCGCCGGGCTGGTCGACGCGGTCCGCGGCGGCTCCTGGCCGGGCTCGTCGGCCCGCACGAACCCGGCGGCAGTGGATCGGGCCGGACGACCATGACCGGCGCCCCGGAGCGGAGGATCATCGACGACATGGCTGCTCAGCCCGCCACCGTCGCCCGACTGACCATCCGCGAGCTGTCCGCGCTCGGCGACCTCGAAGAGGTCTATGCGCTGTTCGACAGCATCTGGCGGCCGGACCGGTCCAACCCGCCGGTCACCGTCGAGCACCTGCGGGCGCTGGCGCACGCCGGCAACTACGTCGCCGGTGCCTACGACGGCGACGATCTGATCGGTGCCTGCGTCGGGTTCTTCGCCGCGCCGCCGGGCCGGTCGCTGCACTCGCACGTCGCCGGCGTCTCGTCCGCCGCTCGCGGCCGGCACGTCGGGTTCGCGCTCAAGGCGCACCAGCGCGAGTGGGCGCTCGAGCGCGGGCTCAGCGAGATCACCTGGACGTTCGACCCGCTGGTCCGCCGCAACGCCTACTTCAACCTGGCCAAGCTGCAGGCGCGGACGAGCGACTACCTGGTCGACTTCTACGGCGACATGGACGACGCGATCAACGGCGGCCAGGGCAGCGACCGGCTGCTGGTGCGCTGGCAGCTGGACGCGCCGGAGGTGGTGGCGGCCTGCGCGGCCGGCGGCGGGACCGGTGCCGTGGTGCCGCCCGACGCGGTCGCGGCGCTGACGGAGTCGGCGTCCGGGCGGCCGATGGTGGCACCGCGGTCGGCGTGGGCGCGGGCGCCGCGGCTGCTGGTCGCGACGCCGCCGGACATCGAGGCGCTGCGCGGCACGGACCCGGTGACGGCCCGGCACTGGCGCGCGGCGATGCGCGATGTGCTCGGCGGCGTGCTGGGCGAGGGGGCGCGGGTGGCCGGGTTCACTCGGTCCGGGACGTACGTGGTGGAGAGGACGGACGCGTGAAGATCACCGGGTTCGAGCTGCGCCGCATCGCGATGCCGCTGGTGGCGCCGTTCCGCACGTCGTTCGGCGTCGAGACCGAGCGCGACGTGCTGCTGGTTCGCGCCGCCACCCCCGACGGCGACGGCTGGGGCGAGTGCGTCGCGATGAGCGAGCCGCTGTACTCGCCGGAGTACGCCGACGGCGCGGCCGACGTCATCGCCCGGTTCCTGGCACCGCGCCTGCTGGCCGCCGGCGAGGTCGGGCCGCTGGACGTCGCGCGGCTGCTGGAGCCGGTGCGCGGGCACCGGATGGCCAAGGCCGCGCTGGAGACGGCCGTGCTGGACGCCTGGCTGCGGGCGCGCGACGAGTCGTTCGGGTCGTACCTCGGCGCCGTGCGCGACCGCGTTCCCGCCGGTGTCTCCGTCGGGATCATGGACTCGATTCCGGCTTTGATCGATGCCGTCGCCGGCTACCTCGACCAGGGCTACCTGCGGATCAAGCTGAAGATCGAGCCCGGCTGGGACGTCGAGCCGGTGCGGGCGGTGCGGGAGCGGTTCGGGTCCGAGGTGCTGCTGCAGGTGGACGCCAACGCGGCCTACACGCTGGCCGACGCGCGTGTCCTGGCCGCGCTGGACGACTTCGACCTGCTACTGATCGAGCAGCCGCTGGCCGAGGACGACCTGCGCCAGCACGCCGAACTGGCGCGGCTGCTCCGGACGCCGATCTGCCTGGACGAGTCGATCGAGTCGGCCAAGGACGCCGCCGACGCGCTGCTCCTGGGCGCCTGCCGCATCATCAACGTCAAGCCGGGCCGGGTCGGCGGCTACCTGGAGGCGCGGCGCATCCACGACCTCGCGCAGGCCCACGGCGCCGCCGTCTGGTGCGGCGGGATGCTCGAGACCGGGCTGGGCCGGGCGGCCAACGTCGCGCTGGCCGCGTTGCCCGGGTTCACCCTGCCTGGCGACACGTCGGCGTCGGACCGCTACTTCGCCCAGGACGTGACGTCGCCGTTCGTCCTGGAGGACGGCCACGTGGCCGTACCCACCGGCGCGGGCCTCGGCGTCGAGCCGCTGCCGGACGTGCTGGTGTCCCTCACGACGTCGACCACCTGGCTCCCGGCCGGCTGACGACCCGGGCATTCGTCTGGGCACACCAACGGGTCGGCGCGGATTGTAGAGTTCGACGAACTCCTGCCCGTCGTCCAGGTGCTTGGGTTCAGAGGTGTTGCGCATGACCCTGCGACCGAGGGCCACGCTCGGCCGTGTCCTCGACGACCTCGGGTCGACGCTGCTCGAGGTCGTGGCCGGGCGCGTGGACCCGGGCCGGTCGGTCGGCGGGGTGGTCATCCACGACCCGCTCGACCCGCCGGCCATGCCGGACGACGCGCTGGTGCTGGGGGTCGGGCTGGCGGCGTCGGCCGAGATCGCCGACGTCGTGCGCGCGGTCGCCGCCGAGGGCGCGGTCGGGCTGGTGCTGCGGGTCCCGGTCGACATCGACGCCGACGTGCGGCAGGCGGTCACCGAGGAGGGGCTGGTGCTGTTCGGCCTGACCCGCGGCGCCTCGTGGGCCCAGGTGGCGGCGCTGCTGCGGAGCTTGCTGGCGCTGGACGACCTCGGCGGGGTCGACGACCAGACGCTGGCCGGCGCCGGGGCGGGCGACCTGTTCGCGCTGGCCGGGGCGGTGTCGGCGCTACTGGACGCGCCGCTGACGATCGAGGACCTCAACTCGCGGGTGCTGGCGTTCTCCGCCGACCAGGAGCGCGCCGACGAGTCGCGCAAGGAGACCGTCCTCGGCCGCCAGGTGCCCGAGCGGTACCTGCGCCAGCTGGAGCAACAGGGGGCCTTCCGCGCGCTGTACTCGTCCGACCGTCCGGTGTTCCTGCCGGAGATCGACGGCGCGGAGCTGCCGCGGGTGGCGATCCGGGTCCGCGCCGGCGACGAGATCCTCGGCTCGATGTGGGCGGCGGTGAAGGAGCCGCTGAGCGCCGAGCGCGAGCAGGCGTTCGTCGATGCCGCCAAGCTGGTGGCGTTGCACATGCTGCGGCACCGCGCCGGCGCCGACGTCGGGCGGCGGCTGCGTGCGGAGCTGGTCGCGACGGTGCTCGAGGGCGGCCCGGCGGCGGGCGACGCGGCCAGCCGGCTGGGCCTGGCCGGCGGGCCGGCCTGCGTGCTCGCGCTGGCCGTGCCCGGCGAGGAGACCGAGCCGTCCAGCGCCGAGGCCGACCTGCAGCGGGTCGCCGGCGCGTTCGCGCTGCACCTGGCCGCCGTCCACCCGCGGTCCGCGGTCGCGCCCGTCGGCGGCGTCGTCTACGGCGTCATCCCGCTGGCCGGCGACGGCGACGGCGCGGACCTGCGGGCGGTCGCCGTCGCCGAGGAGTTCCTGAGCCGAATAGGCGCCCGCAGTCACGTCGTCGTCGGCATCGGCGGCGTCGCGGCCGGGCCGGCCGAGCTGCCGCAGTCGCGCGCCGACGCCGACCGCGCGGTCCGGGTTCTGCGTACCCGGCGGGCGGGGTCGCGGGTCGCCCGGCTCACCGACGTGCAGATCTCCGCGTTCCTGCTCGAGCTGGGCAGCGCCATGGCGGCCGAGCGGCGGGTGCCGTCGGGGCCGGTCGCGCGGCTGGCGGCCTACGACCGGCGGCACCGGTCGCAGATGGTCGCGACACTGCGCGCCTGGCTGGACGCGTTCGGCGACGTGACGGCGGCCGCGGCGGCCACGCACGTGCACGTCAACACGTTCCGGTACCGGCTGCGGCGGGTCGGCGAGATCGGCGGCCTGGACCTCGCCGACCCCGACGCGCGGTTCGCTGCCATGCTCGAACTGCGGCTGCGCGCGATGGTTGATCAGCACCCGGCGGGCTCGTAGGGTGACCAACCATGCCTGAACCCGCGCCCCGTCCGCGCGACCTCAGCCCGGCGGAGACCGGGTTCGTGCGGCAGCGGCCAGTGGCCTGGCTCAACCCCGGCCTGCTCGCCGGCACCGCCGTCCGCGTCCTGCTCGCGTACCTGTTCGGCGGCTACCTCGACAAGCGCGAGCTGCAGGCGGCGCTGCCGGATCGCGCCTTCGACCACTCCGCCGCCGACGAGCTGTGGTTCGACTACACCGCCGACGTCGGCGACGGCTTCGACGCCACCTTCTCGGTCGCGTCGCTGCTGGCCCGGCCGGAGCTGATGCTCGAGGACGGCCGGCTGCTGCCGCGCGGGTCGCTGTTGGTGCTGGGTGGCGACCAGGTGTACCCGACGGCGTCCAGCCCGGCCTACGAGAACCGGTGGAAGGGCCCTTTCCGCGCCGCGCTGCCCGACCTCGCCGTCGACACCCCGTCGCTCTACGCGCTGCCCGGCAACCACGACTGGTACGACGGGCTGACGGCGTTCCTGCGGCTGTTCGCGCAGGGCGACACCATCGGCGGCTGGCGCACGCGCCAGGCGCGCAGCTACTTCGCGCTGCAGCTGCCGCACCGCTGGTGGCTGCTGGCCGTCGACATCCAGCTGTCGTCGTACATCGACGAGCCGCAGCTGGACTACTTCCGCCGCGTCGCCGAGCGGCTGACGCCCGAGGACCGCATCGTCCTGGTGCCGGCCCAGCCGTCGTGGGCGAAGACGCACGAGCGGCCCGACGCCTACGACAGCGTCGACTACTTCATCCGGACCGTCATCGAGCCGACCGGCGCCCGGATCCCGCTGCTGCTGGCCGGCGACATGCACCACTACGCACGGTACGCCGGTACGGGCCCGGACGGACGCGGCCGCCAGCTGGTGACCTGCGGCGGAGGCGGCGCCTACCTCGTCGGCACCGACCATCTGCCCGACGCCGTCGCCGTGCCGCCGGAGGAGACGATCGCCCGGAGGCACAGCACTCCGCAGCGCTACGAGCTGGCCGCGGCGTACCCGTCGCAGGGTGCGTCGCGGCGGCTCGGCTGGCAGGTGTTCGCCCGGCTGCCCCGGCTCAACGCCGGCTTCGTCGGGCTGCTCGGCCTCGTGCAGACGCTGCTCATGCTGGCCTTCGTCACCTCGCACGACGATTGGATCACTCCCGCGACGGTGACGGGCGTGGCCGCGGTGCTCGCAGGGACGGCCGTGTTCACGCTGGTCCTCGGGGTGCGCACCCGCAAGCACATGATCGCGGCGGTGGCACATGCGGTGCCACACGTGGCGCTGGCTGCCGGGGGAGCGGCGGTGTGGTCGGCGCTGCCGCTGTCGGAGCTGCCGAACCCGTGGGCGACGCTACTGGCCTTCGTCGTCTACGGGCCGGTCATCGGGCTGCTCGACAGCTGGATGGTGTGCGTGTACCTGCTGGTCGCACGGTACGTCGATGTCAACGTCAACGAGCTGTACGCGGGCCTGGGCATCGAGGACCACAAGAGCTTCCTCCGCTTCCACATCGGCCGCGACGGGTCGCTGACGATGTACCCGGTGGCGGTCGAACGCGTGGCGCACCGCTGGCGGGCCGATCCGGACGGCGCGCCGGGCTCGCCGTGGATCGTCCCCGCCGACCCGCTGCACGCCACCCTCGCCGAGCCGCCCGTCCTGGTCGACGGCTCGCGGGGCGGCGCTGAGTAGGGCGCCGCTCTCGCGATGGGTGAGGGCACCGTTCGCCGGTGTCCACGTGGTGAGATTTCAACGGCGTTTCGGGGGCCATCATGGGGTTTTCTGGAGCGTCACTATGCCTGCAATCGTGTTGAGGGTCGGGTAATCCTGGTGATGGGGTAGCTCGGGCAGCACAGATCCCTCACTCATCCGCTGGGTAGGCTGGAGCTCTGCCAGCCGGGGGAGGCGACATGCGGTTCCTGCACGACCGGGTCCCCGACCCGGACCTCACCTACAGCGACGTGTTCCTCGTGCCGAACCGGTCTCAGGTCGGTTCGAGGCTCGACGTCGACCTCACCACCGCCGACGGCACCGGGACCACGATCCCGCTGGTCGCCGCGAACATGACAGCGGTGTCCGGGCGCCGGATGGCCGAGACGCTGGCCCGCTGCGGCGGCCTCGCCGTCATCCCGCAGGACATCCCACCCGACGTCGTCGCCGGCGTCATCGCATGGGTGAAGCGCCGGCACACCGTCTACGACACCCCTCTCACCATGCCGCCCGACGGCACCGTCGGCGAGGCGTACAACCTGCTGCCCAAGCGCGGCCACGGCGCCGTCATCGTCGTCGACGACGGCCGCGCCGCGGGCGTGGTCACCGAGGCCGACTGCCAGGGCGTCGACCGCTTCACCCAGCTGCACTCGGTGATGTCGCGCGAGCTGCTGACACTGCCCGACGGCGTCGCGCCCGAGGACGCCTTCAACCAGCTGCACGACGGACGGCACCGGCTCGCCCCGGTGGTCGGACCCGACGGCCGCATCGTCGGCATCCTGACCCGCGAGCGGGCGCTGCGTGCGACCTTGTACCCGCCGGCGCTCGACGACGCCGGCCGGCTGCGCATCGGCACGGCGGTCGGCATCAACGGCGACGTCGAGGGCAAGGCGAAGGCGCTGCTGGCCGCCGGCACCGACGTGCTGGTGGTCGACACCGCGCACGGCCACCAGGAGCGCATGCTCGACGTCCTCAGGCGGGTCCGGTCGCTGGACCCGCAGGTGCCGCTCGTCGCCGGCAACGTCGTGACCGCCGAGGGGGTCAGCGACCTCGTCGCGGCCGGCGCCGACATCGTCAAGGTCGGCGTCGGGCCGGGCGCCATGTGCACCACCCGCATGATGACCGGCGTCGGCCGGCCGCAGTTCTCCTCCGTCCTCGAGTGCGCCCGGCGCGCCCGCGAGCTGGGCGTCCACGTCTGGGCCGACGGCGGCGTGCGGCACCCGCGCGACGTCGCGCTGGCGCTGGCGGCGGGCGCGGACAACGTGATGATCGGCTCCTGGTTCGCCGGCACCTACGAGTCGCCCGGCGACGTGCTCCGTGACGGCGAGGGGCGGATGTACAAGGAGAGCTTCGGCATGGCGTCGGCCCGCGCGGTCCGGCTGCGCACCGCCGAGGACTCCGCGTTCGAACGGGCCCGCAAGGGCATCTTCGAGGAGGGCGTCTCGCAGGCGCGCATGTACCTGGAGCCGTCGCGGCCCAGCGTCGAGGACCTCGTCGACACCATCGTCGCCGGGGTGCGCAGCGCCTTCACCTACGTCGGCGCGGGGACGATCGAGGAGTTCCGCGAGCGCGCCGTCGTCGGTGTGCAGAGCGCCTCGGGGTACACCGAGGGGATGCCCGTGGACGTGAGCTGGTGACCACCGCCCTCGCCGTCCGGTACGCCCGGTACGGCGACCCGAGTGTGCTCTCCGTCGACGCCGTCGAGGTGCCCGAGCCCGGACGGGGTCAGGTGCGGGTCGCGGTGCGTGCCGCCGGGGTCAACCCGTACGACAGCAGGGCGCGGCGTGGCCTCCACTCGAGCGACGACGCGCCGCGGGCGCCCGCGCGTGTCGGCCTGGAGTGCGCCGGGACCGTCGATGCGCTCGGCCCGGACGTCGCGGCGTGGGCGCCGGGCGACGCCGTGTTCGGGCAGGCGCACGGGTCGGCCGCCACCCACGTCGTCGTGCCGGTCGACGCGCTGGTGGCCAAGCCCGAGTCGCTCTCGTTCGAGCAGGCCGCCGCCCTGCCTGTGGCCTGCGAGGCGGCGTACCGGGCGATCCGGTTGCTCGACGTCCGGGCCGGCGACACCCTGCTCGTGCATGCCGCCGCCGGCGCCGTCGGGCTGGTGGCGAGCCAGCTGGCGCTGGTCCGCGGCGCCAGGGTCGTCGGCACCGCGGGCACGGCGAACCACGAGTTCCTGGCGTCGCTCGGGATCGAGCCGGTGCTGTACGGCGACGGGCTGGCCGCGCGCGTACGCGCGATCGCGTCCGGCGGCGTCGACGCCGTGCTGGACGCGTCCGGGCGGGGCGTGCTGCCCGTCTCGATCGAGCTGGCCGGCGGCCCGGAGCGGGTCGTCACCATCGCCGACGGGTCCGCGTCGCAGTACGGCGTGCGGGCCAGCTGGAGCGCGGACCTGCCGCTACCGCAGGTGTTCGAGGCGGTCTTGCCGCTGATCGAGAAGGGCGCCGTCGAGCTGCCCGTCGCCGCGACGTTCCCGCTGGAGCAGGTGGCGGCCGCCCAGACGCTCAGCGAGACCGGCCACGTACGCGGCAAGATCGTCCTGACGGTCGGCTGATCAGGCCCGCAGCCGCGCCAGCAGCTCGCTCGCGGGTACCGACCCCGGCGCGACCCGTTCCCGGGCGGCGACGACCGCCAGCTGCCGGACCAGCTCGTTCGCCGGCGCCGGCACGCCGTGCAACCGAGCCAGCAGCACGATCTCGCCGTTGAGGTAGTCGGCCTCGATCGACCCGGTGCCGCGCAGCAGGCTCTGCACCGACGATCCGCCGCCGGGTGCCTGGCCCCCGAACGGCGGCATCCGCAGGATGTCCCCGCGCCGGGCTCGGTCGGTCTCCTCGTCGATGACGTCGATGGCGGCCGCCGCCAGCACCGCCTCGGCCTCGGCCCGCAGCAGCGCCATCACTTCCTCGGCGTCGGCGTCGTCGACCCCGCACAGCGCCGTCACCGCGTTGCCGAGGTTCATCACGAGCTTGCGGTACTTCCACCGCATGATGTCCTCGCGCGGTTCGGAGACGAAGCCGGCCTTGGTGAACGCCGCCGCCACCGACCGCGCGACATCGTCGACGCCCGCGGGGTAGCGGCCGAGGTCGAGGATCCCCGGCACCGGCGCCGACCGCGCCTGGACGACGCCCGGCTCGACGTGTGCCGCCGGGAACATCACGTGGACGCCATATACGTGCGAGAACAGCCGCAGCGCCAGCCGCTCGTTCGCCACGCCGTTCTGGGCGCACACGACCGGCGTCGACGGCTCGGCGACCGCGCGCAGCGCCCCGAGCGCGGCCGAGGTGTCCTGGCTCTTCATGGTGAGGATCACGACGTCGCCGGGCTCCACGCCGGCCTCCGCCGGCGACTCGTACGCCGCCACCGGCACCGTCGTCGTGCCCTCCGGCGACTCGACCCGCAACCCGCCGGACCGGACGGCGGACAGGTGCGTGCCGCGGGCGATGAGCCGGACGTCGCAACCGGCCGTGTGCAGGCGTGCGCCGAGGACGCCGCCGATGGCACCGGCGCCGTAGATCACGTAGGCCATGGTCGTACGGTATCGAGGGCGCGTGCGCAGTAGAATTCCGCGGCGTGACCCAGTCGACTCGCCCCGAGCCCACCCTGCCGTCCGTCTACGACCCGGCGGCGGTAGAGGCGCCCCTCTACCAGGGCTGGGTCGACCGCGGCTATTTCGAGGCCGACGAGAAGAGCGACAAGCCTCCGTACTGCATCGTCATCCCGCCGCCCAACGTCACCGGCTCGCTGCACCTGGGCCACGCGTTCGAGCACACGCTCATCGACGCGCTGGTCCGGCGGCGGCGCATGCAGGGCTACGAGGCGCTGTGGATGCCCGGCATGGACCACGCTGGCATCGCCACCCAGAACGTCGTCGAGCGCGAGCTGGCCAAGACCGGACACTCCCGCCATGATCTAGGGCGCGAGGCGTTCGTCGAGAAGGTCTGGGAGTGGAAGGCCGAGTCCGGCGGCAAGATCCTCGCGCAGATGCGCCGGCTCGGCGACGGCGTCGCCTGGAGCCGCGAGCGGTTCACCATGGACGAGGGCTTGTCGCGCGCCGTCCAGACCATCTTCAAGCGGCTCTACGACGACGAGCTCATCTACCGCGCCGAGCGGATCATCAACTGGTGCGTCCGTTGCCACACCGCGCTGTCCGACATCGAGGTGGAGCACAGCGACGACGAGGGCGAGCTGATCTCGATCCGCTACAGCGACGACGTCGTCGTGGCCACCACCCGGGCCGAGACCATGCTCGGCGACACCGCCGTGGCCGTGCACCCCGACGACGACCGGTACAGGCACCTCATCGGCACCGAGATCGAGCTGCCGCTGACCGGCCGGCGCATCCCGATCGTCGGCGACGCGCACGTCGACCCGTCGTTCGGCACCGGCATGGTCAAGGTGACCCCGGCGCACGACCCCAACGACTTCGAGATCGGCCGCCGGCACGACCTCCCGATGCTCACCATCATGGACGAGCAGGGCGTCATCACCGCGCACGGCCCGTTCCAGGGGCTGGACCGCTTCGAGGCCCGGCCGGCCGTCGTCGCGGCGCTGCGAGAGGAGGGCCGCATCGTCTCCGAGAAGCGGCCGTACCTGCACGCCGTCGGCCACTGCTCGCGGTGCAAGACCGTCGTCGAGCCGCGGCTGTCGCTGCAGTGGTGGGTCCGCGTCGGCCCGCTCGCCAAGGCCGCCGGCGACGCCGTCCGCGACGGCCGGGTGGCCATCCACCCGAAGTCAATGGAGTCGCGCTGGTTCGGCTGGGTCGACGACATGCACGACTGGTGCATCTCGCGGCAGCTGTGGTGGGGGCACCGCATCCCGGTCTGGTACGGGCCCGACGGCGAGGTCGTCTGCGTCGGCCCGGACGACCCGGAGCCGACCGGCGAGGGCTGGGTGCAGGACGAGGACGTGCTCGACACCTGGTTCTCGTCGGCGCTGTGGCCGTTCTCGACGCTCGGCTGGCCCGACGAGACCCCGGCGCTGGAGAAGTTCTACCCGAACCAGGTGCTGGTCACCGGCTACGACATCCTGTTCTTCTGGGTGGCCCGGATGATGATGTTCGGGCTCTACGCGCACGCCGACGCCGAGCCCGAGAAGGCGATTCCCTTTCACACCATCGCCCTGCACGGCATGGTCCGCGACGAGCGCGGCAAGAAGATGTCCAAGTCGTTCGGCAACGCCGTCGACCCGCTGGACTGGATGGACGCCTACGGCTCCGACGCGCTGCGCTTCACCCTGGCCCGCGGCGCGAACCCCGGCGCCGACGTCCCGATCGGTGAAGACTGGGTCCAGGCGTCGCGCAACTTCTGCAACAAGCTGTGGAACGCCACGCGGTTCGCGCTGATCAGCGGCGCCCGCGTGGGTGAGCTGCCGCCGTCGGAGGAGCTGACCGCCGTCGACCGATGGATCCTGTCGCGGCTGAACGCCGTCCTCGCCGAGGTCGACGCGCTCTTCGAGGACTACCAGTTCGCGAAGGCCAGTGACTCGCTCTACCACTTCGCGTGGGACGAGTTCTGCGACTGGTACGTCGAGCTGGCCAAGACGCAGCTGGCCGCGGGTGGCGACGTCGCCGACCGGACCCAGCTGGTGCTCGGCCACGTCCTCGACCGCCTGCTGCGCGTGCTGCACCCGGTGACGCCGTTCGTCACCGAGGCGCTGTGGACGACGCTCACCGGCGCGGAGTCGCTGGTGGTCGCCGAGTGGCCGGCGCCTGACGCGTCCCGGCGCGACGCCGCCGCCGAGGCCACCGTCGCCGAGCTGCAGCGGCTGGTCACCGAGGTCCGCCGGTTCCGCAGTGACCAGGGACTCAAACCCGGCCAGAAAGTGCCGGCCCGGGTCAGCGCGGCGGCGTCCGGCAGGTTCGTGTTGGCCCAGCACCAGGCCGCGTTCCGGTCGTTGACCCGGCTGACCGAGCCGTCCGACGAGTTCACCGCCACCGCGCAGGTCGTCGTCGGCGCCGTCACCGTCGAGCTGGACCTCTCGGGCGCCGTCGACGTCGAGGCCGAGCGCAAGCGCCTGAGCAAGGACCTCGCGAACGAGCGGAAGGCGCTGGAGCAGGCGCTCCGCAAGCTGGGCAACGAGCAGTTCCTCGCCAAGGCGCCGGAGTCCGAGGTCGAGAAGGTCCGCGGCCGGCGCAGCGCAGCCGAGGCCGAGATCGCCCGGCTCGAGGCCCAGCTGGCCGGCCTGCCGCAGGGCACGCCGTGAGCGACGACGTCCTGGGCGGCATCGAGGCCGAGCTGCTGGCCCGGCGTCCGGAGTCGCGGGTCGAGCCGTCGCTGGAGCGCATCCGTGACCTCGTCGACCTGCTCGGCAACCCGCAGCGGGCGTATCCCGTCCTGCATATCGGCGGCACCAACGGCAAGACGTCGACGGCGCGCATGGCCGACGCCCTGCTGCGAGAACTGAACCTGCGCACCGGCAGGTACACCAGCCCGCACCTGCAGTCGGTCACCGAGCGCGTCGTGGTCGACGGCGAGCCGATCGCGCCGCAGCGGTTCGCCGCCACGTACGCCGAGGTCAAGCCCTACCTCGACCTCGTCGACTCCAAGCACGACGTCGCGCTGGGCTACTTCGAGGTGCTGACGGCGCTGGCCTACGCCGTGTTCGCCGACACCCCGGTCGAGGCCGCCGTCGTCGAGGTCGGCATGGGCGGCGCGTGGGACGCCACCAACGTCGCCGACGGCCGGGTCGCGGTCGTCACCCCGATCGCCATCGACCACGTCGAGTACCTCGGCGACACCATCGAGGAGATCGCCACCGAGAAGGCCGGCATCATCAAGCCCGGCGGGTACGCGATCCTCGGCCCGCAGACCGCTGCCGCGGCGCAGATCCTGCTGGCGCGCGTCGCCGAGACCGGCGCGACGGTCGCCCGGCAGGGCCTGGAGTTCGGCCTGCGCAGCCGCGAGATGGCCGTCGGCGGTCAGCTCATCGGCCTGCAGGGGCTCACCGGCCCGTACGACGAGATCTTCCTGCCGCTGCACGGCGAGTACCAGGCGCACAACGCGGCGGCCGCGCTGGCAGCGGTCGAGGCGTTCGTCGGCGGCGGACGCGAGCCGCTCGACGCCGACCTCGTCCGGGCCGCGTTCGCGCGCGTCACCTCGCCCGGCCGGCTGGAGGCGCTGCGCCGCGGCCCGGTCGTCCTGGCCGACGCCGCGCACAACCCGGCGGGCGCCGCGGCGCTCGCGGCGGCACTCACCGAGGAGTTCGCCGGCACCGCGCTGGTCGCCGTCGTCGCCGCCATGGCCGACAAGGACGTCGAGGGCATCCTCACCGAGCTGGAGCCCGTGGTCGAGGCCGTCGTCGTCACGGAGAACTCCTCGCCGCGCACCATGCCGGTCGACCAGCTGGCCAACATCGCCGTCGACGTGTTCGGCCAGGACCGCGTCCACCAGGCGGTGCCGCTGCCCGAGGCGATCGACGCCGGTCTGCGGCTGGCCGAGCGCGAGGAGTCGCTCGGCGGTTACGGCGTCGTGGTCACCGGCTCCGTCGTGACGGCGGGCGACGCGCGGGTGGCGTTCGGGGCGGACTCGTGAACCGGATCGCCGCCACCATCCTGTCGATCCAGATGATCGTCGTGCTGCTGGCGGTCCCGGTCGCCATCAACATCGCCGACGTCGGCCGCGGCGCGGCCTGGCTGGCCGGCGGCGGGATCGCGCTGCTGTGCGTGCTCGGCGCGGCGACGGTGCGTCGCGGGCGGCCGGGGTACGTGCTCGGGACGGCGGCCCAGGTGGGCTCGGTGGCCGCCGGCTTCGTCGTGCCGGAGATGCTGATCCTGGGCGGGATCTTCGCGGTGCTGTGGTTCGTGCTGCTGCGCATCGGCCCGCAGGTCGAGCGCGAGAAGGCGGCCCGCGAAGCGGAGCAGGACGGCGGCTGAGTGGCGTTCGCCGGGTGTGCCGTTGGTCGGGTTCGTACCGTCGCCGTCCCCCTGCTGCCCATTCTCTTAGCCGCGCACCCGTGCCTCAAGTCCGCGCCTCTGTGGTCGCGCTTCGCTGTGGTCGGGGGCTTGGACTTGACCCACGGCTGCCGTGCCTAAGAACGGGCAGCTATCAGGGGGACGGGGCGAGTCTGGGCACACCTCGATGTGCGCCGGCGTGGTTCGGTGTGCCGTCGGTGCCTGTGGACAGCGTTGATCATCAACGATCGCGTACATCACCAGGATTACCTGAGCCTCGACACGATTGCAGGCGTGGTGGAGCACCAGAAAACCTGGTGGTGGCTCGCGAATCACGGTGAAATCTCACTACGTGGACACCCAGCGCCGGCCGACGCCGCACCCCCGGCGAACCCGACGTGACCGACCCACGGATCGTGTCTACGAGTTCATTTCGGGCTCAGAGGCCGGGGAACCAGAGGTCGAGCTCGCGCTTCGCGGCTTCGGGCGAGTCAGAGGCGTGCACGAGGTTCTCGGAGTTGGACAGCGCGAAGTCGCCGCGGATGGTACCCGGTGCGGCCTTGCGGCCGTCGGTGGCGCCGTTCATCGCCCGCACGACGTCGATGGCCTGGTCGCCGTCGAGCACCAGCGCGACCAGCGGGCCGCCGGTGACGAACTCGCGCAGCGCGGGGTAAAACGGCTTGTCGACGTGCTCGGCGTAGTGCGCGTCCGACAGCGTGGGGTCGATGGTGCGCTGGTCCATGGCGACGATGGTCAGGCCCTTGCGTTCGTAGCGGGCCAGAATCTCCCCGACCAGGCCGCGGCGGACGGCGTCGGGCTTGATCAGGACGAGCGTGCGCTCGGACACGGGTGCTCCTGTGCGGTCGTGTGGATCGGCAATGTCCCCGACAGTAGCCAATGACACCGCCACCGCCATCCTCAGGTGCGCGGCGGCACGATGAAAGCGTCGTGAAAGCGGCCGCCGGTAGCGTCCACGGTGCTGGATGCGCATCCGGCAAGGGGCATGACCACGGTCAGGCATCCAAGGTAAGGTTCCCCCGAACGTCCAGGGGGCAGCGGGGTTGTTTGCACGTCGAAGCGTCCGGCGACGCGGCGTCCGAACCGGTCGCCTCGGGCCGGTGCTCCGATCCGAGTCCCCCCGGCTGCGCCCGGCCGTCCCGGCCGGTTCGGGAGGGCAGCGACGGGGGCGACGAGGCAGGAGCGGTAGAGGCACCTCATGGCGGGGACAACTCAGACGACTGACGCGGCCAACGAGCGCCAGCGCGCGCGGGAACAGCGCGGCATCCGCAGCAACCAACGGGTCCGTGTCGAGAGCGCGCGGCTGCCGTCGCCGCCGCGCCAGCGCCGTCCAGCTCTGGCCGCGCTCGCGGTGCTGCTCATCGTGGGCGGCGCCGCGGTCGCCGCGTTGCTGGCCATGCGGGTCGACGAGCGCACGCCGGTCCTGGTCGTGACCGAGCCGATCGCCGCGGGGGAGCGGATCACCGAGGCCAAACTGAGCACCACACAGGTAGCGGCGGAAGGCACCGAACTCATCCCGGAGTCCGACCTGGAGCAGGCCCTCACGTTCAACGCCCGTGTGAACCTCCAGCCGGGCCAGTTGCTCGACACTCAGATGCTGACCGACCAGCCGCCGCTGGGCGAGGGACAGGTGGCCGTCGGCGCGTTCCTCGGCCAGGGCTTCCTGCCGGCCGGCGGCCTGCAGGCCGGCGACATCGTCGACCTCGTCTCGATCGTCACCGGCGAGGGCGAGACGGTCGTCGAGGGCGCGCGGGTCGCCTCGGCCACGGCGGCCGAGGGGGCCGACCAGGCCGGCGGCACCGGCTCACTGGTCACGCTGCTGGTCGACCGCGGCGACGCCGCCACCGTCGGCGGCCTCGCGGCCACCAGCCAGCTCGTCGTCACGCTGGTCGAGCGGGGCGTCCCGTTCGAGTCCGGGGAGGAATGACCCGGTGCTCATCGCGTTCGCGTCCGCCAAGGGCTCCCCGGGCGTGACCACCACGGTCAACGCCCTCGGGGCCATCTGGCCGTCCGACGTCGTGGTCGCCGACTTCGATCCGGCCGGTGGCGACCTCGCTCTGCGCCACCGCGACGCCGAGGGCGAGCCGCTCGATCCCGAGCGCGGACTGCTGTCGCTGGCCGCCGCCGCGCGCCGGGGCGTCGCCGAGGCCAACATGGCCGAGCACCTGCAGACCGCCGACGGGGGGCTCGACCTGCTGGCCGGCGTCGTCCGGCCCGAGCAGCTCACCGGTATCGGCTCGGTGTGGCCGGCGATGGCCACCATGCTCAAGACCCTGCCGGTCGACGCGCTGGTCGACTGCGGCCGCATCGTCCCCGGCACCCCACTGCTGCCGGTCATGAACGCCGCCGACGCCGTCGTCTTCGTGGTCCGGCCGGGCATCGAGTACTACGCGCACCTGCGCGAGCGGCTGCGCTGGCTGGCCGAGCCGCTGCAGATCGGCAAGGCCGGCAGCATCCCGGTCGGCATCGTGCTGGTCACCGACAGCCGCGACACCGCGGGCCCGCGCGACCTCGACCGGCTGCTCCAGCACGACGGCCACCAGGTCACCGTGCTGGGCCGCATCGCCGACGACCCCAAGGCCGCCGGTGCCCTGGCCGGGCGGTGGAGCCGCCGCATCGACCGCTCGCTGCTCGTGCGTTCGGCGCGCGAGCTCAGCGACTCCGTGCGCACGCTGGCCCAGGCGCACACGCGCATCCCGAGCAGGAGCTGACCACGGTGGACCAGAACCTCGTCCGCACCCTCCGCGAGGAGGTCGCCGACACGCTCGCCCGGCAGCGCCGCGACGACGCCGCCAACGGCATCCCGCCGATGTCCGGCGAGGACGAGCGGCAGTTCGCCCGCGCGGTCATCAGCCGGGTCCTCGACGCGCACGCCCGGACCGAGATCGCGGCCGGGCGCACGCCGCCGTCGGCGGAGGAAGAGGAGGAGATCTCCTCCGGCATCCACGCCGCGTTGTTCGGCGTCGGCCGGCTGCAGCCGCTGCTCGACGACCTCGATGTCGAGAACATCGACATCAACGGCTGCGACCAGGTCTTCATCCAGTACGCCGACGGCCGCGAGGTGGTCGGCGCACCGGTCGCCGAGAGCGACGACGAGCTGGTCGAGCTGGTGCAGATCCTGGGCGCCTACTCCGGCCTCACCAGCCGCCCGTTCGACTCCGCGAACCCGCAGCTGGACCTGCGGCTGCCCGACGGCAGCCGCCTCTCGGCCGTCATGGGCGTCTGTGCTCGGCCGGCCATCTCGATCCGGCGCGCCCGGCTGTCGCGGGTGCACCTGGACGACCTCGTCGGCTACGGCTCGGTGACGGAGGAGCTGGCCGCGTTCCTGTCCGCCGCCGTCGCGGCGCGCAAGAACATCATGATCGCCGGGGCCACCAACGCCGGCAAGACCACCATGCTGCGCGCGCTGGCCAACGAGATCCCGCCGTCCGAGCGGCTCATCACCGTCGAACGGGCGCTCGAGCTGGGCCTGGGCGAGTTCGCCGACCTGCACCCGAACGTCGTCGCGTTCGAGGAGCGGCTGCCCAACTCCGAGGGCCAGGGCGCCATCACCATGGCCGAGCTGGTCCGCCGCAGCCTGCGCATGAACCCCAGCCGGGTCATCGTGGGCGAGGTGCTCGGCGACGAGATCGTCACCATGCTCAACGCGATGAGCCAGGGGAACGACGGCTCGCTGTCGACCATTCACGCCAACAGCTCTATCGAGGTGTTCAACCGCATCTCGACGTACGCCATCCAATCGGTCGAGCGGCTGCCGGTCGAGGCGACGATGATGCTCATCGCCGGCGCCATCGACTTCGTGGTGTTCGTCGAGAAGCGCAACGAGTTCGCCGAGGGCGGCCGGCTGCGCCGGTTCGTCTCCAGCATCCGCGAGATCAACGGCGTCGACGGCCGGGTGCTGTCCAGCGAGATCTTCGCCGCGGGCCCCGACGGCGTCGCCGTGCCAGCCGCGCCCATCGCCTGCATCGACGACCTCATCGCGGTGGGCTACGACGCCACAGCGAGCCAGGTGATCGCGTGAGCCCGACCATCCTGCTCATCACCCTGCTCGGGGCCGCCATCGGCGCCTCGGTGCTGCTGCTGATCCTCGCGATCCGCGGCAGCGAGCCGAAGCCGCCGACGCCGGGCTCGTCCCGCTCGGTGGTCGAGCGGCTGGGGCGGCAGACGGTGTATGGCATCATCGCCGGCGTCGCGGCGCTGGCGCTCACCCAGTGGCCGGTCGCGGCCATCGGCGCCGGCCTGCTGGTCGCGTTCTGGCCGGCGCTGTTCGGCGGGGCGAAGGAGGAGCGGACGTCCATCGCCCGCCTGGAGGGCCTGGCGTCGTGGACGGAGTCGCTGCGCGACACCATCGCCGGCGCCGTCGGCCTCGAGCAGGCCATCCCGGCCACCGTGTACGCCGCCTCGCCGTCCATCCAGCCGCAGCTGCGGCTGCTGGCCGACCGGCTGCGCATCCGCATGCCGATGCCCGAGGCGCTGGAGCGGTTCGCCGACGACCTCGACGACGCCAGCGCCGACCTCGTCGTGTCCGCGCTCATCCTCAACGCCCGGTTGCGCGGCCCCGGCCTGCGGCAGGTGCTCTCGTCGCTGGCCGACTCCGCCCGCGCCGAGCTCGACATGCGCCAGCGGGTCATGGCCGGCCGGGCCAGCACCCGCCGCTCGGTGCAGATCGTCGTCGGGGTCAGCCTGTTCTTCATGGTCGGCCTGTCGATCATCAACCGCGACTTCGTCGAGCCGTACAACTCGCCGGCCGGGCAGCTCGTGCTGGGCGTCGTCATCGCCATCTTCGCCATCGGCTTCCTGTGGATGCGCCGGCTGGCCAAGTTCGAGACGCCGGGCCGCTTCCTGGTCACCGCCGAGCCCGGGGAGGTGCGGGCATGACGCTGATCCTGGTCGCGGGCGCCATCGCCGGTGCAGGCGCGTTGCTGCTCGGCTACGTGCTCTCGGTGCCGCGGGTCAACCCGGCCGCGGCGCTGGCCCGCCTCGACGCCGAGCGCAGCCGGGCCCGGCGCGACCGCCTCACCGCCGCCGCGGTCACCAGCGGCGCCGGCGAGTCGGCCGCGATGCGCAAGCTCGGCGGCCGGCTGCGTGGCACGCTCGAAGGCGTCGGGATCAACCTGGGCTCGCTGCGCCGCGACCTCTCGCTGCTCGGCCGGTCCGTGGAAGGGCACCTGGCGACCTCGGTGCTGGCCGCGCTGCTGGGCTTCCTGATGCCCGTGGTGCTGGCCGCGATCCTCTCGGTCGCGAACATCGGCCTGAGCATCCCGGCGGGCACGGTGATCGGGATCGTGCTCGCGCTGGTCTTCGGCCTCATCCCCACGCTGTCGGCGCGGTCCAGCGCGGCCGACCGCCGCCGCGACTTCCGCCACGTAGTCGGCTCGTTCCTCGACCTCGTCGCCATGAACCTCGCCGGCGGCCGCGGCGTCCCCGAGGCGTTGCAGGCGGCGTCCTCGCTCAGCGACGGCTGGGCCATGGTGCGCATCCGCGATACCCTCCTGACCGCCCGGCTGCACGGCGTCACGCCATGGGCTGCGCTGGGCGAACTGGGCGACGAGGTCGGCGTCGACGAACTGCGCGATCTCGCCGCGGCGCTGGCGCTGGTGGCCGAGGACGGCGCCAAGGTGCGCGAGTCGCTGGCCGCGCGGGCCAGCTCGTTGCGCCGTCGCGAACTTGCCGAGATCGAGGGGAAGGCCGGGCAGCGCTCGCAGTCCATGCTGGTCGCCCAGCTGGTGCTGTGCTGCGGCTTCCTGCTCTTCCTCGTCTACCCCGCGCTGATGGGGGTGCTGGAGCAGAGTTGATCCCCCAGAATCACGGCCCGAACCAAACACGACCAGGAGACACCCCCATGAAGCTGAACCTCTCGCCAGCCGGCCCGCTGGGCTGGCTGCTGTTGAGCCTGCAGGTGCACACCGAGCGGGCCCGCCGCGCGCCCGAGCGCGGCGCGTCGGCCATCGAGTTCGTCATCATCACGGCGATCCTCGTGGCGCTCGCCGCGGCGGTCGGCGTGGTGATCTACCGCCTGGTCACCGACGAGGCCGAGTCCATCGACATCCCGGACGCTCCCGGCGGGGGGCTCTGACGGACCGATGAACGTCGTCCAGGCGCGGATCGCACGGCTGCGGTCGAGACCAGAGCGGGGCGCGAGCGCGATCGAGCTCGCGATGTACACCCCGATCATGTTCTTGATCATCTTCATCATCGTGCAGTTCTCGCTGACCTGGCACGGCAACCAGATCGCCGCGGCGGCCGCCCGCGAGGCGGCCCGGACGGCGCGGATCGGCGGCGGCACGCCGGCGGCGCTGGCGGCGGCGGAGACCCGTGGCCGCGAGTACGCCGACGCCGTCGGGAACGGCCACCTGGTCATCACCAGCATCGAGGCGATCCAGGTGGGCGACAACGTCCGCGTCACCGTCCGCGGCCGGTCCACGGAGATCATCAACAACCTGGCTCCCGAGGTCTCGCAGACCATCGAGGGCCCCATCGAGCAGTTCGTCCCGGACCTGTGATCACGAGACTGCGGGCCGCGCGCGCGGCGAGGAGAGAGGAGGGATCCATGGCCATCGAGGTCGTGATCCTCGCCCCTGTCCTCATCGCGGTCATGATGCTGATCGTCGGGCTCGGCCGGTACGTCGACCGCCGCGGCGACGTCGAGGCGATGGCGCGCGACGCCGTGCGGTCGGCGTCGCTGCAGCGTGACGTCGCGTCGGCGCGGCAGGCCGCGCAGGCCATCGTCGACAGCACCCGGCCCGACGGCGTCACCTGCGCGCCGATCCAGCTCGGCGGCACGTTCGCGCCGGGCGAGATGATCAGCGTCCGGGTCAGCTGCCAGGTCAGCTTCGGCGAGCTCGGGTTCGCCGGCTTCCCGGGCAGCGCCACGCTCGCGGGCGAGAGCTTCGCGCCCATCGACGAGCTGCGGGGGACGCTGTGAGGCGCGCGGCCCGGTCCGAGCGGGGCGCCATCAGCGCGATGGTCGTCACGCTGATCGTCATGTTGTTCATGCTGGCCGGACTGGTCATCGACGGAGGGTTCGCCATCAACGCGCGGCAGCGCCTTTTCGACGACGCCGAACAGGCGGCCCGCTCGGCCGCCAACCAGATCGACATCGAGGCGCTGCGCGAGACGGGCCAGGTGGTCCTGCTGGAGTCCGAGGCGCGGCAGGCCGCGGTCGACTACATGACCGCACGCGGCTACGACGCCGGCCGGGTGACCGTGCAGGTGAACGGCGACGAGGTGTTCGTGCACGCCGAGGACACCGTGAACACGTCGCTGCTGCAGCTGATCTTCATCGACGACTTCGCCATCGAGGGCCAGGCCACCTCACGGCCGGCGGTCGGCATCACGGGGGAATTGCCATGAGCGAAACGAGGGGACCGGGCACAGGTCGCCGCACGCGCAGGGCCGCGCAGACGCGCCAGAATGACAGTGCGGCGCAGCGGCCGCAGACCCGCACCGAGCGCACAGCCCGGCCGGTGTCGCCGATCGAGGCGTCGGTGACGGCGACCGCGTCGCTGCGCGAGACCGGGCCGCAGCGGTTCCAGCGCCGCGGCGTGCCGGAGGCCAAGCGCAGCTTGCCGCAGGCCATCGCGGCCGGGTTCGCGCTCGCGCTGCTGGTCATCGGTCTGCCGGTGCTGCTGCTGATCCTGGGCGGCCCGCCGCCTATCCCGACGTCGCTGCCGACCCGCGACGACCTCACCGCCACCATCGGCGCCGAGCAGCTGGTCGGCGTGCTGCTGTGGGTGGTGTGGCTGGCCTGGCTGCAGTTCACCGTCTGCGTGCTGATCGAGCTGCGCAGCGCCGTGCGTGGCGTCGGACTGCCCAGCCGGGTGCCGCTGTCCGGGCCGACCCAGCGGTTCGCCCGCGCGCTGGTCGCGTCGGTGCTGGTGGCCACCGCGGCCGTCGGCCAGGCCGCGGCCGCCTCGCCGGCCGCGGCGCCGGAGGCCCCGCCGGTCGGCACCAGCGTCACCGCAGAGGCCTACGACGGCCAGGCCGAGGTCACCGTGCAGCAGGAGACGCCGCCGGCCGCGGCACCCGTAACCGAGGAGGTGGAGTACCGCCTGGGCGACATGGTGCTCGACCCCGAGGAGGGCGCCGAGCTGGTCGGCCAGAAGGTCTACATCGTGCAGCCGCCGGACGGCCGCTACCACGACAACCTCTGGGACATCGCCGAGCGCACGCTGGGCGACGGCCGGCGCTACCAGGAGATCTTCGAGCTCAACCGCGGCCGCACCCAGCCCGACGGGCACGAGCTGTCGCTGGCCCGGCTGATCTACCCGAACTGGCTGCTCATCGTACCGGCCGACGCCGTCGGCGTGGACGTCGTCACGGCGGAGACGCCGGTGCCGGAGACCCCGCCCGCGCCGCCGGCCACCCCGCCGGTCGCGCCCGACGAGGGCGGCGGCCAGCAGGAGGGCATCGGCGAGGCCGGGGCCGGCCTGTTCGCCGACTTCGTCGCCACCGGCGAGGCCGAGACGGTCAACACCAACCCGCACGCCGGGCTCATCGACGCCGGGCTGCTGGCGGCGGGCGTGCTGGCCGCGCTGGAGCTGGTCCGCCGGCGGCGGCGCACGCCGGAGCCGGGCGGCGACGAGGTCGAGGCCGAGGTGGCGCTGCGCATCGGCGCCGACCCCGACCGCGCCCGCTGGCTCGACTACGCGCTGCGGCACCTGGCCGTGGCGTGCCAGGAGGCCGGCCGGCCGCTGCCCCCGGTCTACGCCGCGGTGGTCGACAGCACCTCGGTCGAGCTGCTGCTGGCGCCCGCCCGGGCCGACGCGCCGGAGCCGTGGTCGGTGCTCGACGAAGGCCGCCGCTGGATCCTGGCCCGCTCCGACGTCGCCGTCGACCCGGAGCTGCGGGGCCGGGTGCTGGCGCCGTTCCCCGGGCTGGTCTCGTTGGGCCGCAGCGGCGACCGCGACGTCCTCGTCGACCTCGAGGCGGCCGGCGGCCCCATCTGCATCGACGGCGACCCCGAGGCCACCTTCGAGGTGGTCACCGCGCTGGCGGTCGAGCTGGCCACCAACCAGTGGTCCGACCACCTGCGGGTCACCGCCGATGGCCTGCCCGATGCGCTGAGCGTCTTCGATCCTGGCCGGCTGCGGCTGGTCGACGGCGTCGAGCCGCTGCTGCCGGAGCTGGCCGCCCGCCGCGCCGACCGGCTCGGCGCCGATGTGCTCACCGGCCGGGTCCGCCCGGGCGGCGCCGGCACCTGGATGCCGGAGTACCTCGTGCTCGGCACGCCGCCCACCGGCGAGCTGGCCGAGCAGCTGGTCGCGCTGACGAACGCCGCCGGCCGGTCGCCGCTCGGCGTGGTCTGCGCCGGCGACGTGCCGGGCGCGCGCTGGCGCATCCACGTCGACGCCGCCGGCACCCTGGAGCTGCCGGCCTTGGGGCTGTCCGTGCGGGCCAACCAGCTGTCATGGCGCAGCATCGAGGCGCTGGTCGGGCTGGTCGACCCCGACCGCAGCCACGACCCCGACCCCGCCGGCCCGAACTTCAACGAGGCCTGGCTGCCGGAGATCCGGCCAGAGGTGCCGCAGGTGCGCACGCTGGTCACGGAGGCAGAGCTGGCCACGGCGCCGGTCCGGGTGTACATCCTGGGCCCGGTGGTGGTGCAGGCCCGCACCGAGATCGAGGCGGAGCGCCGCGCGCTGGCCACCGAGATCGTCGTGCACCTGGCGCTGCACCGCGAGGGGGTGCACCCGACGGTGCTGGCGGCGGCCGTGTGGCCGCGCGGCGTCACCGCGGCGGTGCGCGAGTCGACCTTCGCCCGGGTGCGCGAGTGGCTCGGCGTCGACCGCGCCGGCTCGCCGTACCTGCTCATGACCGAGGACGGCCGGCTGAAGCTGAGCGACGCCGTCGTCCTGGACTGGGACGTCGTGTGCGCGCTGCTCAGCCAGGCGCGGCAGGTGCGGCGCCCGTCCGAGGAGGCCGACCTGCTGCGCCGGGCGCTGCGGGTGGCCCGCGGCCCGGTGCTCAGCGAGCGGCCGCAGGGTCGCTACGCCTGGATCGCCCGGGCCCGCGTCGAACGCGTGGCGTCTGACCTGCTGGTCGACGCCGCGCACCGGTTGTCCGTCATCACCCGCGACGGCGGCGACCCGGCCACGGCGGCAGCCGCGGCCCGGGCCGGGCTGCGGGTCAGGCCGGCGGAGCAGCTGCTCTGGCGCGACCTGATCCTCGCCCAGCACGCCGTCGACGGGCGAGGCGGCGTCATGGCGGTGGAGGGCGAGATGAGCGAGACCCTCCTCGGCATCGGCGGCATCGAGCTCGCGCCGGAGACGGCCGCGCTGCTCGAGGAGCTGGTGCCGGGCGGCGGAGGGAGACATCGCGATCTCGCTTAGTCGTGGGCACCTTGTATTGTCGAAGGAGGTACCCGGAAACGTCTCGGGATAGTTTCTTTGAAAGGGAACGATAATTGCCGTCGAGGGCTACCCGACGCCCTCGGGCCAATAGCTCCGTTCCATTACCGAAATCATCTCGAGAGAAATTGGAAAAAGGCCGCTCCTGCAGTTGCAAAATGCGCGACGGCCGGTAGAATTTCCAGTGTCGTGCCACACCCGACGTGGTGGGGCCTAGTCATTCACGAGGGAGTAAAGAACCATGGGTGTAGGTGCAGAACTTGGGACTCTCCGGGAACTCCACGGGACGTTCACCAGGAACTCCGAGTCCGCTCAGACGATCAAGACCGAGGTTGACAACGGTGTGGCGAACGCGGTCTGGACCGGCCGCTACTCCGACGACTTCCGCGGTGCGTGGGAGGAATACCGCACCAACCTGGACACGCTGCGCGACGCGCTGACCGGCGCTGCGGACGACGTGCGGGTCAACCACAACAACATCGCTGAAGCCACCGGCGAGCCGGACCGTATCTGACAGTCGGCCGACGTTGGCTGAATGGGTGGCCCACTTCCATTGAATGGATTTGGGCCACCCATTCAACGGCCCGGTTCGGCCGGGTAGTCCGAAGCGCTGTAAAGCGCGACACTTGCGCACGAGTACGATAGTTCGTGAGTATGCCATCACGCTGAACGCGGAAACGGGACGGTTACGTGCGGCTGTTGCTGAGCGCCACCGCATCGGGCGACGGCGATGTCGTCGACCTCGCCATCGACTGTGAGGACGAGGCCACCATCGCCGACATCGCCCGGCAGCTCGCTGCCCGGGTGCGCCCGGCGCCCGAGCCGCACGTCGTCCGCACCGCCGGCCGCCACCTGGGCGTCGTGGGCGAGAGCGTCCTCGACGACGCCACGGCGGCGGCCGACCCGCCGCCCACCCTCTATCTCGGCGGCACCCCGCTCGACCCTGCCACGCGGGTCGCGGAGTCGTCGCTGCGCAACGGTGCCCTGGTGGGCGTCGGCTTGCCGCTGCCCGACGTGTTCGGCGAGCGCACCGGCGTGGTCCAGGTGCGCACCGTGTCCGGTCCGGGCTCCGGTCACGTCGATTACCTCTCGCCCGGCAGCCACGAGATCGGCAGCCGGGCCGGGTCCGCCGTCCACCTGTACGGCGAGGACACCCCGCCCGTGGCCGCCCGCCTCGACGTCGCCGTCGACGGCACCGTCACGCTGACACCCGACCCGTCGCTGGTCGGCGTGCTGGTCCCGCCGCCGGTCCGGGAACGGCTGCTGGAGGGTCCCATCGTGGTGCCGAAGGACGAGGAGCCACCGCCCGAGAAGAGGCGGCGCCGGCGCCGGCGCCGGTTCAAGAAGCGCATGGAGGAGCTGGCCCGGCTCAAGCACCCCAACCTCACCGTCGACCCCGAGGCCGACCGGCCGTTCCTGCACCTCGACCGCGTGCCGGTGGACGGCCCAGTCACCTGGCCGCCGGGCGGCGCGCTGGTGGTCGGCGACGTCGTGCTCGAGCTGGCGCTGCCGGCCGATCCGGACGCCTCGCTGTCGCCCAGTCCGGGCGGCGTCACGCTTGACTACAACCGACCGCCCCGGCTGCTGCCGCCGCCACGGCAGACGGAGTTCCGGCTGCCCACCGAGCCGCGCAAGCCCGACAAGGAGCCCATGCCGTGGGCCATCTCGCTGGCGCCGGCGATCATGGGCGGGGCGATGTTCTACTTCACCCGCTCGCCGTTCAGCCTGATGATCATGATCATCACGCCGATCATGATGATCTCGCGCTACCGCAGCACGAAGACCCAGCAGCAGACGCGGTACCACGACGAGATGAGGACCTACGTCGACCGCATCCGCAACATCGAGAGCCAGGCCTACACCGGGCTGGTGACGGAGCGGTCGGCCCGCCGGCGCGACCTCCCCGACCCCGCCACGCTGTTGCTGTTCGCCACCGGCCCGAGGTCCCGGCTCTGGGAGCGGCGGCGCACCGATCCCGACTTCATGCAGGTGCGGGTCGGCACCGCGGACGTGCCCAGCGAGGTCTCCATGACCGACCCCGCGCGCGAAGAGCACGAGCGCGTGCTGCACTGGACGGCGCCCGACGTCCCGGTCGGCGTGCCGCTCGAACAGGCCGGCGTCACCGGCGTGGCCGGGCGCGACGACATCCGCCGGCGTGTGGCCGGCTGGATGGCCGCCCAGGTCGCGACGCTGCACAGCCCCGCCGACGTCGACATAGTGGTGCTCTCCGACTCCGACGGCGGCGCGGCCTGGAACTGGATGCGCTGGCTGCCGCACGTGCGCCGCGGCGAGGACTCCGACGTCATCGCGGGCATCGGCGCAGACGAGGAGACCACCGGCCGCCGGGTGGCCGAGCTGATGTCGATCATGGAGCGGCGCAAGGCCGTCCTCAACGACCGCGGCGGCGGCATGCTGGCGAAGCGCGAGATCACGTTCCCGCCGATCCTCGTGCTGCTCGACGGCGCCCGGCGGATCCGGCTGCTACCCGGTCTCATCACGCTGCTGCGCGAGGGGCCGCGCCTGGGGCTGACCTTCCTCTGCCTCGACGCCGACGAGCGGCTCCTGCCCGAGGAGTGCCGCGTCGTCGTGTCGATCGGCGAGTTCGGCACCGCCACGGTGCGCCAGACCGGCCAGCCGACGGTCGAGGGCATCCGGCTCGACGTCGTGTCCGCGGAGTGGTGCGAGCGGCTCGGCCGTGCCCTGGCGCCGGTCAAGGACGTCAGCTCCGAGGACCTCTCGTCGTCGCTCCCGTCGTCGAGCCGGTTGCTCGACGTGCTCAAGCTCGACCCGCCGACCGCTGAGGCCATCCAGGGCTGGTGGGCCAGCATCGGGCGCACCACCAGGGCGGTCATCGGCGAGGGCATGGACGGCCCGTTCTCGGTCGACATCAAGGCAGACGGCCCGCACGGCCTGGTGGCCGGCACCACCGGTTCCGGCAAGTCCGAGCTGCTCCAGACGCTCATCGCCTCGCTGTCGGTGGCCAACCGGCCCGACGAGATGACGTTCGTGCTGGTCGACTACAAGGGCGGGGCGGCGTTCAAGGACTGCAACAACCTCGCCCACACCGTCGGCATGGTCACCGACCTCGACGGCCACCTCACCACCCGGGCCCTGGACAGCCTCGCCGCCGAGCTGCACCGCCGCGAGCACCAGCTGGCGAAGGCGGGGAAGAAGGACATCGAGGACTACCTCGCCGCCAAGGGGCCCGGCGACGACCCGATGCCGCGGCTGTTGATCATCATCGACGAGTTCGCCGCGCTGGTCACCGAGCTGCCCGACTTCGTCAAGGGCCTCGTCGACATCGCCCGCCGCGGCCGCTCGCTCGGTGTGCACCTGCTGCTGGCCACCCAGCGGCCGGCCGGCGTCGTCAGTTCCGAGATCAAATCCAACACCAACCTGCGGATCGCGCTGCGGGTCACCGACGGCAACGACAGCCAGGACGTCATCGAGGCGAAGGACGCGGCGGAGATCTCCAAGTCCACCCCGGGCCGCGCCTACGCCAGGCTCGGCGCGGCGTCGCTGGTCGCGTTCCAGTCCTCCCGCGTCGGTGGCCGGCCGCACGCGCCCGACGCCCAGGTCACCGTCGACCTGCGCCAGCTCGAGTGGGACAGTCTCGGCCGGGCGCCGAAGAAGGCCGACGACGGCGACAAGGACGAGGACGTGACCATCCCCACTGACCTCGAGAGCCTGGTCACGGCCATCAACGAGGCGTCGCAGCGGTCCGGCATCGCCGCGCCGCCACCGCCGTGGCTGCCGCCGCTCGAGGACGTCGTCACGCTCGACCAGGTGCTGACCGACGCCGAGGCCGTCATCGAGACCGGCCGCGCGATCCGGCTCCCCTTCGGCGTCGTCGACGTCCCCCGTGAGCAGCGCCGCTCGGTGGCGTCCTACGACCTCTCCGGCGGCGGGCACCTGGGCATCATCGGCGCGCCGCGCAGCGGGCGGTCCACTGCCCTGCGCGCTGTCGCCGGCCTGGTCGGCCGCGCCTTGTCGCCCCGCGACGTCCACCTCTACGGCGTCGACTGCGGCAACAACGCGCTGCTGCCGATGGTCGGGCTGCCGCACACCGGCGCCGTCGTCAGCCGCGACCAGCCCGAGCGGCTCTCGGCGCTGTCGGCCCGCATCCGCGCCGAGATCGGCCGGCGACAGCAGATCCTGGCCGAGCAGGGCTTCTCCGACCTCAGCGAGCAGCGGGCGGCCGCGGCGCCGGACGCCCGGCTGCCGTACCTGCTGGTGCTGTTCGACCGGTGGGAGGGCTTCGTCCAGTCGTTCGAGAACTTCGACAGCGGCCGGCTCATCGATCAGTGGATGCAGATCCTCCAGGAGGGCCCGGGCGTCGGCGTCAAGGTCGTCATGACGGCCGACCGGACGGCGCTCGTTGGCCGCGTCTCGGCACTGGTCGAGGACAAGATGATGCTGCGCATGACCGACAACGGCGACTTCGGCAACATCGGCATGAACCCGAAGAAGGTGCCCGAGCACATGCCGCCCGGCCGCGGCTTCCGCGCCGAGGGCCTGCGTGAGACCCAGATCGCGCTGCTCACCGACGACGTCGAGGGCACCGCGCAGGTGTCCGCGCTGCAGCAGATCGCCCGCGAGGCCAAGGAGCGGCACGCCGACGTGCCGCGCCGGTTCCTGCCGTTCCGGGTCGACCAGCTGCCGGCGCGCATCAGCTACACCGACGCGCTGGCGCTCGCCGAGCGGCCGCTGGCGCCGACGGAGCTGCCCGTGGCGGTCGGTGGCGACACCCTCACGCTGCGCGTCCTCGACGCCATCGACCACGGCCCTGGCATCCTCGTCCTCGGCCCGCGCCGGTCCGGACGCAGCACCACGCTGCTCACGATGGCCCGATCGATGCTGGAGCGCGACTGGAAGCTGCTGGTCATCACGCCGCGGCGCAGTCCGCTGAACGCCCTGGCCGGCCGCTCCGGGGTCGAGGCCGTCATCGACCTCGAGGCTGACAAGGACGCGACCACCAAGCTTTACGACTCCATGGTGCCGGAGAAGGGCGGCCGGCCGAGCGCGGTCGTCGTCGACGACATGGAGCTGATGGGGGTCGACGGCTGGATGGTCGACCTGCTGACGAAGCACCTGCCGAAGCTGCGCGACACCGGCAGCGTCATCGTCGCCGCCGGCACGACCGACGACCTCGGCAGCAGCTATCGCGGCCCCGCCGCGGTGCTGAAGAAGTCGCGTTCCGGTGTGCTCCTGTCGCCGGGCGCGCCGGCCGACGGCGACCACTTCGGCATCAAGCTGCCGCGGTCGCTGACCGGGGGCATGCCGCCGGGCCGCGGCCTGTTCTCCGCGGCGGGGCAGTGGCAGCTGGTGCAGGTGCCGGAGACGACGGTGGAGAAGCAATGAATGGGATGGCAGCCGACCGCGAGGTCTGACGTCAGTCCCGAACGACCAGCGGGCACCTGAGCACGAAGGTGAGCGAACGAGGGTGAGCGAAGAAGTCGACAACCAATACAAGCTGGCGCTCTATGACGAGTTGCCGGTTCTCCGGGGACACGCGAGCATCTGCGGCTTCGCCTTCTACCAGGTGCAGGACGCCCTCGAGGCCGAGGCGTGGACGAGCAGCACCGCCGACGCGTTCTCGACGGCGCTCGGGGAACACCACCGCACGGCGGGCGACGCCGGCGGTAGCGCGGGCACGGCGCTGGAGAACAGGTACGACAGCGAGCCGGACAAGGTTCCGGCCGACGATGCCCGCGCCCACTGGGCCGGATGACCTCGCAACCGTGCACGCGTCAGGAGTTTGACCATTGGCCAAGGCTCAGATCATCGTCGAGGAGTTCCGCAACCTCGTCACCGGCGTCGAGTACGGCAAGGAACGCCTGACCGAGGCGAAGCAAGGCCTCACGAACGCCCTCAACCGGTTCGACATCGATCACGACCTCGGCACCCAGGTGCAGGCCGCCATCGACTGGGCCGACACCGAGCTGCCCGGCGTACGCCGGCGGCTGTCGCTGGCCGAGTCGCTCGAGAACTCCAATCCCGAGTGGCCGGCGGGCAGCGTGGAGCTCGAGGAGACCTCCATCTCCACGGTCTCGCCCGAGGAAGCACAGCAGAACGGAGAGGACGCCGCGCAGGCGCTCATCGACTCGCACGGCGACATCCCGCAGGAGGTCATCGACGAGATCCTCGCCAACGCGAACGACCCGTACTTCGCCGCCGGGCTGGCGCAGAACCTGTCCCCGGAACAGGTGGCGTCGCTGCTCGACACCTACGACGCGCTGGGTGAGGCGCGGGGGGACCAGAACTTCGCCACCAACGAGAGCCGGCGCGACCTCATCACCGGACTGGGCACGGTCTTCGGCACCGCGACGCGCAACACCGGCGACCTCGCGATGCCCGCGGAGTACGCCGACCAGTGGTCCGACGCCATCACCGCGCCGGTGCACGAGCAGGGCGGCGAGGCGATGGAGAACCAGTCCCAGTACCTGGCGCTGCTCATGTCGCAGGGTGTGTACTCCCGGCCGTTCCTCAACGAGGTCGGCGACGACCTCTACGCCTACGAGAACGAGGGCGAGGACGGCGCCGTCTGGGGTCCCAAGAGCAACCACATGGACCCCGTCCTCGACGCCAACGGCGACCCCGTCATCGACGTCATGGCCACCTACATGCTCGCTCTTTCGAACAACCCGCTGGCCGCCCAGGACTTCTTCTCCGAGGGCGGTACCGAGGAGGTCGACATCGAGGGCACCAAGATGCAGATCAACTCCCGGCTGCAGTACTTCCTGCACGAGCGCAGCTGGAACTACGACACCGACGCGAGCAACGGCGGCAACCTCGGCCTCGCCCTCGAGGCCGCCACCACCACGTTCCGCAACGGCGAGTACACCGGCGAGATCTCCGCCCAGATCGCCTCGCAGACCTTCACGCTCGTCGGCGACATCACCGGTGACGACGCGTCCGGCGGCTTCTTGGGCATCGGCGGCAGCGAGGGCTGGCAGATGTGGAACGGCCTGCGCGGCCCGATGGCCGACATGCTGGCCTCCTACGCGCCGGACCTCATGCGGGTCGCCCGCACCGGGCAGGCAGACGGCGCGCTGAACAACGGCTGGACGGTCGGTCCCGAGACCGAGCTGCTCGGCGACGGCGCGCCGTACGGTGCGGCGATGAACCCGGCGCTGATCCAGCAGATCCTCGGCACGTTCGGCAAGGACGGCCAGGACGAGCACCTCAACACCGTGCTCGCCGGCGTCGGCGCGGCCTCCCAGTGGCGCATGTCCCAGGCGCTCGACGACGCGCTCGACGACGGCACGCCGCCGCCGGCGCCGGTGGCGATGCTGCTCGGGCAGAACGTGCCGGAGCTCACGACGGCCACCAACGAGATGGCCGCGACGCTCGGCTGGGTCCTCAACGGCGCCTACCGCGGCGCGCTGAGCGAGGAGGAACTGGCGCAGAAGCAGGCCGAGATGCGCTCGCAGGTCTTCGGCGCGCTCACGTCGCTGCCCGGGCTGGAACCGGCCAGCGAGTGGGGCAAGTTCGCGTTCGAGCAGGTCACCAGCCAGATCGAGGACGCCATGGGCAACGTCGAGGGCACCGCAAGCGGCGACTTCTCGGAGCTGTCGGCCAGCGAGAAAGAGGACCTCGAACGCATGATCCTCAACCAGATGCTGGCCAGCGGCTACTTCGACCAGGAGTACATCGACGCCGCCAACCAGGGCGGCGACCGGTACGGCGCGCCGCCGCCAGAGGCCATCAAGCCGGGCAGCAACCCGCCCGAGTTCGACTTCGAGAGCGAGGCGTACAACACGTGGCTGCGCGACCGCTTCCCGATGGACTCGTTCCTCAACACCAACGTGTACCCGCCGTTCGACGAGCACCTGAACGCCGGCGCGGAGCTGGCCAAGTGAGATTGCTGAAGACCGCCGCCGTGCTGGTGGCCGCCGTGCTGGCGGTCGCGGGCTGCGGAGACGACGACGAAGGAGACACCCCCGTGGACACGAGCACGATCCCGGCGACGGCGCCCGGCGGCGAGCTGCTGTGCGACTTCCTGCCCGCCGAGAGCGCCGCGCTGGCGCTGGGCGGCGAGGTCAGCGCCGAGGGCGGCCAGGTCACGCGCGACACCCAGGGCGTGCTGACCAGCGCCGGGTGCCGGGTCACCGTCGACGGCGGCAGCGACGTCGCGCTGAGCGTGCTGGTCGACTACATGATGGGCAGCGCGCGCACCGGATTCGAGGACGGCCTGGCCGACGCCGAGACATACCACCAGCTCCCCGACGACCGGGGCCTCGGCTACACGTTCACCGACGGCGACACCGCTCAGGCGCGGCTGTCGCGCGGCGACTACCTCGTCGAGGTGCGCATCGCGGCCCCGGCCGAGAGCCGCGACGGCGAGGCGGACGCCGCGGCCATCGCCCAACAGGTCGGCCAGACCCTGGAGATCCCCGAGGAGTGGACGCTACAGGGCACACCGCCCTCGCGCTGACGTGCGCGCCTGGCCTCGTCCGGCGCCTAGATGATCACGTTCACCACGGAATTTCGTGTCGTACTACGCCTGCAATCGTGTCGACGCTGGGGTGATCGTGGTGATGGCCCCAACCGACGACAGCAACCTCACACCGTTGCGTTGATCATGGAATCCGGCGGCCCCACCGCTCGCGCCGCGTCGCCGACCGGGGCGCCCGGCCCGTCGCCACACCGCCCCATCTCCTGCTGCCCGATGGTCTTGGCCGCGTACCCGCGCCTCCGCGGCCCTTGGCGCTAACAAGGGGACGGGACGGGTGTTGGCGACGGGCGAGGCGTCGCCGGTTCTCCACTGCGTCCACGTGGTGAGATCTCGCCGTGATCTGGGGCACGTCACGACGTTTTCTGGAGCCTCACTACGCCTGCGATCGTGGTGAGGCTGCAGACATCCTGGTGATGTAGGCGATCCTTGATGATCACGGCTGCCCACAGGCGGCAGGTGCACGCCACGGCACCTCGAGGTGTGCCCAGACTCGCCCCGTCCCCTGATCGCTGGCCGTTCGCGGCAAGAGAATGGGGCAGCAGGGGGAGGACGAACGCCACGAAAACCGGCGAACCGCACACCCGGTGAACCCTGACCCGCCGACCCACGGAAACAGCAGAAGCGCCGGAAATGATCAGGTGAAGTAGGCGTGTCCCGGTTCACCAGATGCATCTGGCTGGTGAAGCGGGAGAACGCCTGGTCCGACACCCCCGGAACCCGGCTGACGTGTGTTCAGGCCGGGCGCAGCTGCTCGGCGGCGGCCGCCACGGCGGGGTCGTCGCTCTCGCGCAGCGCCGCCCACTGCTCCTCGTAACCGGCTGGCGGCGCCAGCTCGCCGGTGCCGCGGGCGGCCGTGGCCACCGTCGCGGCGGTGAGCTGCGCCAGTTCGTCGTCGCCGGCGTGGACGACGGCCCGCACCAGCGTCTCGGGATCCGTGGTGTGGACCAGCTCGCGCGCGTAGTACGGGTCGTGCCGGTTGGCCCGGAGGTCGGCGACCAGCTCGCGCGTCGTCTCGTGGTCGCCGGGGACGCCGAAGCGGTGGGCGGTGGTGCGGGCGGCGTCGTAGGACTCTTGCACCGGCTTGGTGCTGATCTGCGACTCGTCGCCGACGTACGGGCGCGGCAGCGGGCGGTGCTCGGTCGGCTGCGTGCCGCCGCCGCCCTCGCCGAGCAGGTCCTGCGCCATGGCCAGGCGGCGCCGCAGGCCGGGCAGCACCTCCTGGATCCAGTCCGCGACCTGGTCGAATCGCGCCGTGTCGGAGGTGTCGAGGTGCACGCCGGACAGGATGGTGCGCATCTCGTCCTGCAGCGACACGATCTGCTCGCCGGCCCGCTCCATGGCCGCGACCAGCCGGGTCATCGCCTCGACGTCGATGGAGACCGTGGTGTTCGGCGGCTGCGGCTGCTCGGGCTGCTCGAGCACCGGCTCGTCGACCTCTGGGTCGCCGGGCTTGGTGGGGTGCTCGGTGTCGCCGAAGTCGTCGGTGACGGGGGTGTCGTCGCCGTCGTCGTCGCTGTCGGCGTAGAGCGGGTCGTCGGGGGCCTCGGCCTCCGGCTCGGCCGCCGGGTCGTCGGCGGACGGGTCCTCGGCCGCGTCGTGGGTGGGTTCGTCCGCGACGTCCTCGGAGCCGCCACCGCCACCACCGCCGCCGCCGTAGCCGCCACCACCACCGTCGTCGTAGGAGGAGTAGTCGATGGCGGTGTGGTCGACGTACTCCTTTTCGATCGACCCGCCGGCCAGCTTGTCGGTGTCGGCGCCGCCGACCTTGCCGGGCTCGGGGGCGAGGCTGTCGCCTGTCTTCGTCACTGCGGCCGCACCTCCAGCAGCTCGTCGCCGCGGGCGTCGAGCGCGGTCTGGATGGTCTCGACGCAGCTCCCGGCGACAGAGCCGGCCAGCCGCGCGTGAACCGTGAGGCCGTTGGAGAACTCGTCGGCGAGGCGGCTCACCCAGGCGCCGTCCTCCATGGCCCGCTGCGCGGCGGCGAACAGCGACTCGCAGTCCTCGGCGACCAGCTGGGCCCGCTGCAGCGCCATCTCGAGCTCCTCGCGGCTGCTGGTGCCGGGGTCGGGCGGCGGGATGGTCGGCGGCCGGGCGATGATGTCGGGCTGGACCTCCAGCGGCCGGGTCTCGAACGACGGCGTCTGGAAGGCATCCGGGACGACGTGGGCGGAGTCGGTCATACCTGCTGCCTTTCATTGCAGACGCCTGGATGTCCGGTCGTGCCCGAGACCCGGTTCTTTCGTGGTGGTTACCATACCCGTGACCGCCAAATAGACCACCCGTGAGTAGGACGTCCATGCCCGTCGATTCCCTGTTCGACCAGCTCGAGCCGTTGCTGGCGAGGGTGGCCAAGCCCATCCAGTACGTCGGTGGGGAGCTCGGGGCGACGGTGAAGGACTGGGACGCCGCCCAGGTGCGGTGGGCGCTGATGTACCCCGACGCCTACGAGGTCGGCCTGCCCAACCAGGGCGTCCAGATCCTCTACGAGCTGCTCAACGAGCAGGACGGCGTGCTGGCCGAGCGCACCTACGCTGTCTGGCCGGACCTCGAGCGGCTCATGCGCGAGCACGGCATCGGCCAGTTCACCGTCGACGCGCACCGGCCGGTCGCCGCGTTCGACCTGCTCGGCGTCTCGTTCGCCACCGAGCTCGGCTACACCAACCTGCTGACGGCGCTCGACCTCGCCGGCCTGCCGCTGCTGGCCGCCGACCGCGGCGACGACCATCCCGTCGTCATCGCCGGCGGGCACTCGGCGTTCAACCCGGAGCCGGTCGCCGACTTCCTCGACGCCGCCGTGCTGGGCGACGGTGAGGAGATCGTGCTGGCCATCACCGAGGTGGTGCGCGAGTGGAAGGCCGAGGGGTGTCCCGGCGGCCGCGACGAGCTGCTGCTGCGGCTCGCGGCCGGCGGCGGAGTCTATGTTCCGAAGTTCTACGACGTCAGCTACCGGCCCGACGGCGCCATCGCGGCGGTCGTGCCCAACCGGCCGGGCGTGCCCGCGACCGTCCGCAAGCACACCGTCATGGACCTCGACCAGTGGCCGTACCCGCGCAAGCCGCTGGTGCCGCTGGCCGAGACCGTCCACGAGCGGTACAGCGTCGAGATCTTCCGCGGCTGCACCCGCGGCTGCCGGTTCTGCCAGGCGGGCATGATCACCCGGCCGGTGCGCGAGCGCTCCATCGAGACCATCGGCGCCATGGTCGCCGAGGGTGTGAAGAACTCCGGCTTCACCGAGGTGGGACTGCTGTCGCTGTCCAGCGCCGATCACTCCGAGATCGGTGAGATCGCGAAAGGGCTGGCCGACCAGTACGAGGGCACCAACACGTCCCTGTCGCTGCCGTCCACCCGGGTCGACGCGTTCAACGTCACCCTGGCCGACGAGCTGTCCCGCAACGGCCGCCGGTCCGGGCTGACCTTCGCGCCCGAGGGCGGCACCGAGCGGATGCGCCGCGTCATCAACAAGATGGTCAGCGAGGACGACCTCATCCGCACCGTCAGCACCGCCTACAGCAGCGGCTGGCGGCAGGTGAAGCTGTACTTCATGTGCGGCCTGCCCACCGAGACCGACGACGACGTGCTGGCCATCGCCGACCTCGCGAAGCGGGTCATCGAGGCCGGCCGGAAGGCGTCCGGGCGCGGCGACATCCGGTGCACGGTGTCCATCGGCGGGTTCGTGCCCAAGCCGCACACCCCGTTCCAGTGGGCCGGGCAGGCCGGCCACGAGGTCGTCGACGCCCGGCTGCGCAAGCTGCGCGAGAAGGTGAAGTCCGACCGCACCTACGGCAAGTCGATCGGGCTGCGCTACCACGAGGGCAAGCCGAGCATGGTGGAAGGGCTGCTGTCCCGCGGCGACCGCCGGGTCGGGCGGGTCATCCGCGCGGTCTGGGAAGACGGCGGCCGGTTCGACGGCTGGGGCGAGTACTTCTCCTACGACCGCTGGGTGGCCGGCACCGAGCGGGCGCTGGCCGATGAGCCCGTCGACCTCGCCTGGTACACCACCCGCGAGCGCGACCGCGACGAGGTGCTGCCCTGGGACCACCTCGACAGCGGCCTGGACCGCGACTGGCTGTGGGACGACTGGCAGGACGCCCTCGACGAGGTCGAGTTGGACGACTGCCGCTGGACGCCCTGCTTCGACTGCGGCGTGTGCCCGTCCATGGGCACCGAGATCCAGACGGGCCCGACCGGCCGCAAGCTGCTGCCGCTCACCGTCGCCTGACCGGCGAAGCGAAACCAGGATCACAGTATTCAACCCGGTCATACCGGACCAGTGGGATTGGTGGTGATCCGGTGATGGCGGGCTCGTACGCTGGGACCGTGCGGATCCTCGTCGTCGACGCGTTCACCGATCGCCCCTTCGGCGGCAACCCCGCCGGCGTCTGCCTGCTGGACCGTCCGGTGACCGACGAGTGGATGCAGTCGGTCGCGGCCGAGCTGAAGCACTCCGAGACCGCGTTCGTCGAGCCGGTCGAGGGCGACGAGGCGGCCCGGGCCACCCCGGCGGTCGACTACCGGCTGCGCTGGTTCACGCCGGAGGTCGAGGTCGACCTGTGCGGCCACGCGACGCTGGCCACGTCGCACGTGCTGTTCGAGCGCGGCGAAGCCGGCCCGATCCGGTTCAGCACCCGCAGCGGCGTCCTCACCGTCACCCGGGACCGGTCCGGCGCGGTCGGCATGGACTTCCCGGCGCTCCCGGCGCAGGCCGCTCCGGCGCCGGACGGCCTGGCCGCGGCGCTCGGCGTCACGCCGGTGTGGACCGGCCGGAGCCGGTTCGACGTCGTCGCCGTCGTCGACTCCGAGGCGGCGGTGCGTGGCCTCACGCCCGACCTCCTGGCGCTGGCGGCGGTCGAGGCCCGCGGCGTCATCGTCACCGCCAGGGCCGACGGCGGCGCACCGTACGACTTCGTGTCGCGGTTCTTCGCGCCGTCGCAGGGGATCCCGGAGGACCCGGTGACGGGGTCGGCCCACTGCGTGCTCGGGCCGTACTGGGCGAAGGAGCTGGACCGGCCCGACGGCGCCCCGCTGACCGGTGCGCAACTGTCCGCGCGTGGCGGTACCGTCGCGGTGACGATGCGCGGCGACCGCATCGAGCTGGCGGGCCGGGCGCGCACCGTTCTCGAGGGCGAACTGCGCGGCGTCTGAGCGTCAGGCGGGGGCGACGTTGTGGTTGCGCCGGAACAGGTTCGTGGGGTCGTAGCGCGCCTTGACGGCGGCCAGCCGGGCGTAACCCTCGGCGCCGAATCCGGACACGACCCGGCTGTGTCCTTCGTCGCCGATGAAGTTGAGGTAGACGGCGCCGGTGCTCCACGGCCGGACGGCGGCGCAGACCTCGTGTGCCCACGCGATGCCGCGATCGTCGTCGGCCGGGTCGGTCCACAACCCGAACGGGTGTACAACCCAGCCGGCGTGCCGCCATGGGATCGGGTAGTCGCGGGGCCCTCGCGCGATGGCGCCGCCCATGCTGAAGAGCACGTGCTGCGACGCCGAGGGCACGATCATGGCCTCGGCCTGGGAGCAGAACGCGTCGACGGCCTCGTCGGGCAGCGACTCCAGGTGCTCGGCTGACCAGTAGTTGCGGTAACCGGGCGGATCGTCCAGGGCGGCCTGCAGCTCGTCGTAGGGCAGCTCGGCAACCATGGCGCCCGCGGGCGCGGCGTCGAACAACGGCGCCGCCAGTTCGCGCAGCGACCGCTCGCTCCCGGCGTGTACCAGCACGACCGCCAGCGCCAGCCGGCCGACCAGGTCCGCGGGCACGAAGTCCTCGCCCTCGGGGCCGGTCAGGTAGATCGCGCCGCCGCCGAGGGTGTCCGGGCCGGCCTGGATCACGTCGCGGAAGATTCGCACGATCTCGGGCCCGCGTGCGGGCGGCCAGAGCAGGAACCCGAGGGTGGACTCCTCGAGCGGGTGCAGCCGCAGCGTCATCGACGTGACGACGCCGAAGTTGCCACCGCCGCCGTGCAGCGCCCAGAACAGGTCCGGATGGCTGTCCTCGGCGGCGCGGACGATCTCGCCGCCGGCCGTCACCACTTCGGCGTCGACGAGGTTGTCGCAGGCCAGCCCGAACAACCGGTCGAGCCAGCCGGTCCCGCCGCCGAGCACGAACCCGCCGACGCCGGTGGTCGACACGCGGCCGCCGGTGGTGGCCAGGCCGTGCGACCGGCAGGCGCGGTCGAGGTCGGCCATGGTGGCGCCGCCGCCGACGGTGGCGGTCCGGGCGGCCGGGTCGACGCTCACCTCGCTCATCCGGCGCAGGTCGATCACGAGCCCGCCGTCGGTGAGCGCCTGTCCGGACACGCTGTGCCCGCCGCCGCGGACCGCCAGCTCCAGGCCGCGTTCGCGGGCGAACGCCACGGCCAGGGCCACGTCAGCCCGGCCGGCGCATTGGACGATCAGGCCCGGGCGGCGGTCGATCATCGCGTTGAAGATGGTCCGCGCGTCGTTGTAGCCCGGGGACTCCGGAGCCAAGAGGTCACCGGCCAGCAGCGAGCGGAGCCGGTCGTACGTCGCGTCGTCGCGAAGTTCGGTCATCGTTCTGCCCCCCACAGCGATTGACTGGGCCCGAACGTACGCTTGCCGCCCGCGCGTGACAATGGGTGATCGACCGGCGATTCGGCCGGCCCGCACCGCCCGAGAGGACACACCCTGAGCACCGCGCCGCACCAGCAGCTCCCCGCCGTCCAGCGGCTCCGCGTCCGGTTCGCCAAGCGCGGCCGGCTGCGGTTCACCAGCCACCGCGACTTCCAGCGCGCGTTCGAGCGGGCGCTGCGCCGCGCCGACGTGCCGATGGCCTGGTCGCAGGGGTTCACGCCGCACCCGCGGGTGTCCTACGCCGGCGCCGCGCCCACGGGTGCGGCCAGTGAGGCCGAGTATCTCGAGCTGGCGGTCACCCGGGTGTGCGATCCCGAGCAAGTGCGGGCCGCGCTCGACTCCGCGCTGCCGCCGGGCCTGGACATCGTCGAGGTGGTCGAGGCCGGTCCCGGCGCGCTGGCCGACCGGCTGCAGGCGTCGAGCTGGGCGATCCAGCTGCCCGGCGCGGTCCCCGAGCAGGCCGCGGCGGCCGTGACGGCGTTCCTGACGGCCGCCTCCGTGCCGGTCGAGCGGCTGACGAAGAACGGCGTCCGGCAGCTGGACCCGCGGGCCGCCGTGCTGCGGCTGACCGCCGACACCGCCGCCGACCCAGTCACGTTGCGGGCGGTGATCCGGCACCAGTCGCCGACGGTGCGGCCCGACGAGGTGCTGGCCGGGCTGCGCATCGTCGCCGGGTTCACCCCGCCGCAGCCGCCGCGCGCCGTCCGGCTGGCCCAGGGGGTGTGGGACGACGACGCCGGCGTGCTGGCCGATCCGCTCGCCGACGCGCCCGGACGGCACGACCCGTGACATGGTGCGACGTGATCTACGGCACATGGTAAGGCGTCGGCGCTGAGCTGCGGCGATGCGCTGCCTTCGGCGGTGACCCGAGGTGTCCCGGGCGGTCGCGGTCACGGTTTCCGGGCGGACATGTGCGATACTCGGAACTGGTCGGGCGGTACACGCCGCTCGGTCCGACGATGTCCTCGCCGACGTCCCGTGTGGTCGACCGTGGTCGCCGCGGAGACGCTCGGCACGCTGGGCCCGCCAAGCGGCCCAGCCGCGAGGCGCCCCGACCAGGGTGCGCCGCCGCGGCGGGCGCTGAGCAAGGCCTGACGACGCACAGGTCCGGTGGACGTCGCCGATCACAGGCTTTCCACCTGTAGCGGCCGTGTCAGGGCGCTCCAGGTGGCCCGATGCAGTGACCCGGCAGATGGGCAGCAGCGCGCCGAGCGAGGCGCGGCGCCCCATCCACTGGGCCGACAGGAGTGCACCACATGCAGGAAGAGACACCCGGTTCGCCCGGAGATACCACCTCGCCAGCGCCGGCCCCGGCCGACGCGACCGGCACCGAGCCGGCGCAGCCGCGCCGCCGACGTGCCGCCAGCCGGGCCGCGGGCCCGCCGGTCGCCGAACCCACGCTGCACGACGCCGGCGAGCCGGTGACCGGCGACGACGCGCCGGCCGCACCGGCCAAGAAGACGGCGAAGAAGGCCTCGGCCAAGAAGACGGCCGCGAAGAAGACCGCCAAGAAGGCGCCGGCGAAGAAGGCCGCCGCCCGCAAGGCGGCCGCCACCGAGGCGGGCGCCGGGCTGCTCGCGGTCGAGGACCCGGTCGCCGAGGCCGCGGTCGCTGAGGCCGAGGTCGCCGTGGCCGCATCCGTCGCCGACGCGCCGGCCGCCGAGGAGGCGCCCGTGATCGAGGAGGCGCCCGCGCCGCGCAAGCGCTCCCGGTCGCGCAAGGCTGCCCAGCCCGCCCCTGAGCCGCTGCCGGCCGTGGCCGACGCCCAGACCGCGGACGCCGAGGACGAGACCTCCGCCGCCGCTCTCGCCGACCCGCACCCGGCGTTCGCGCCGTCCGGCACCGAGAGCGAGGCCACCGAGGCGCGCGCCTCCGCCGTCCTGTTCCAGCCTCCGACGTTCTCCGCCGCACCGCTGTTCGCCGCGCCCGACCCCGAGGCCGCGCAGCCGGCCCGCGGCCGCCGGCGTGCGAAGCCCGAGCCCGAGCCGGAGCCCGAGGTCGAGGTCGAAGAGACCGAGGAGGAGCTCGAGACCACCGCCGCCGCCGATGACTCCGACGACGACGGCGACGGCGAGGGCGACGGCACCCGCCGCCGGCGCCGCCGCCGCGGTGGCCGTGGCCGCCGCCGTCGCTCCGACGACAGCGCCGACTCCGGCGACGACGACTCCGACGACGAGCACGGCCGGTCCGAGTCCGACGACCACGGCGACGACGGCGCCGACGACGCCCAGGGCGAGTCCGACGACGACCAGGCCGACACCGACGAGGGCGGCACCCGCCGTCGTCGCCGGCGCCGTCGCCGCCGCAACGACGACGGCGACGAGCCCCGTCCGGACGACCCGCCGAACACCGTCGTGCGGGTCCGCGACGGCCGCGAGCTCGACGACGAGGTCACCTCGGTCAAGGGCTCGACTCGTCTCGAGGCGAAGAAGCAGCGCCGCCGCGAGGGCCGCGAGGCCGGACGGCGCCGTCCGCCGATCCTGTCCGAGGCCGAGTTCCTGGCCCGCCGCGAGGCCGTCGACCGCGTCATGGCGGTCCGGCAGTCCGGCGACCTCACCCAGATCGCCGTGCTCGAGGACGATGTGCTGGTCGAGCACTACGTCAGCCGCACCTCGCAGCAGTCGCTGATCGGCAACGTCTACCTCGGCCGGGTGCAGAACGTGCTGCCAGCCATGGAGGCGGCGTTCGTCGACATCGGCCGCGGCCGCAACGCCGTCCTCTACGCCGGCGAGGTCGACTGGAGCGGCCTGGGCAAGTCCGACGGCCCGAAGCGCATCGAGGACGTCCTCAAGTCCGGCCAGCCGGTGCTCGTGCAGGTCACGAAGGACCCGATCGGCCACAAGGGCGCCCGGCTGACCAGCCAGGTGAGCCTGCCCGGCCGGTACGTCGTCTACGTCCCCGGCGGGTCGATGAACGGCATCAGCCGCAAGCTGCCCGATACCGAGCGCACCCGGCTGAAGAAGATCCTCAAGCAGGTCGTCCCCGAGGACGCCGGCGTCATCGTCCGCACCGCCGCCGAGGGCGCCTCGGAGGAGGAGCTGACCAACGACGTCGCGCGGCTGAAGGACGAGTGGGAGGCCCTGCAGAAGAAGGCGTCCAGCGGCAACGCCCCGCAGCTGCTGCACGGCGAGCCCGACCTCGCCATCAAGGTGGTCCGCGATCTGTTCAACGAGGACTTCACCAAGCTGGTGGTCTCCGGCAACAGCGCCTGGGACACCATCGAGGAGTACGTCTCCAGCGTGGCCGGCTCGCTGCGCGACCGCGTCGAGAAGTGGACCGGCACCGACGACGTCTTCGCGGCGTACCGCATCGACGAGCAGATCGCCAAGGCCATGGACCGCAAGGTCTGGCTGCCCAGCGGCGGCTCGCTGGTCATCGACCGCACCGAGGCGATGACCGTCGTCGACGTCAACACCGGCAAGTTCACCGGTTCCGGCGGCAACCTCGAGGAGACCGTCACCAAGAACAACCTCGAGGCGGCCGAAGAGATCGTGCGCCAGCTGCGGCTGCGCGACATCGGCGGCATCATCGTCATCGACTTCATCGACATGGTGCTCGAGGCCAACCGCGACCTCGTGCTGCGGCGGCTGGTCGAGTGCCTCGGCCGCGACCGCACGAAGCACCAGGTCGCCGAGGTCACGTCGCTGGGCCTGGTGCAGATGACCCGCAAGCGCATCGGCACCGGCCTGCTCGAGGCGTTCAGCGAGCCGTGCCCGCACTGCAAGGGCCGAGGCCTGCTCCTCCACACCCACCCGGTCGAGTCCGGCAACGGCTCCTCCGGCGGCTCGTCCGGGTCAGACGAGGGCCGGTCCAGCCGCTCGGAGCGGCGCGGCCGGCGCCGCAAGGCCGAGCCGGCGCCGTCGCCGCAGCCGGTCGAGGGGCTGACGCCGAAGCTCGAGGCGCTGGCCAGCCCCGGCGAGGCCTCGCCGGCCGACCTCATGCCGGTCGGCGCCAACGGCAACGGGATCGGCGGCCAGCAGCCGGACGAGCCCGCCGCGGTGTCCGAAGCCGACGCTACGACCGAGGCGGACGCCTCCACGACCGAGAGCGGCGCCGCCGCGACGGCGGCCGAGCAGCCGGCCCCCACTGGCCGACGCCGGCGGGCCGTGCGCGCCGCGGGCAGTGCCACGACGGCGGCCGAGCCGGCCGCCGCCACCGGTGACACCGACGCGGCGAGCACGAGCGAGTCCGGCGCCACGTCGTCGGCCACGCCACCGCCACCGCCGCCTCCGCCGCCCGCGGAGACGCTGATGACCGGCCCGGCGCAGGTCGAAGCCGCCGCTACCGGCCAGCCGGCGGCGACGCCGCCGCCGGCCGACGAGCCGACGACCGAGCCGGTCCGTCCACGCCGCACCCGGCGCCGGGCCGAGCGTCCGGCCGGCAGTCCCGTCCCCTGAGTTTGACCCGACCCTGACCAATTCCGTACCCTAGGGCGTCGGCGCTCTTCGCGCCCATACCCGCGTGCCCGCTCCACGAGCGTCGGCATGCGCGCCCGAAGCCCGAGTGAGAGAGTGAGTCCGCGGTGTACGCGATCGTCCGCAGCGGCGGCAACCAGAGAAAGGTCTCCGTCGGAGACGTCATCGACGTCGATCGGCTCGACAACGCCGAGGTCGGCGCCACCGTCACGCTGCCGGCGGTCCTGCTCGTCGACGGCGAGACCGTGACCACCGACGCCAGCAAGCTGGCGGGCGTGTCCGTCACGGCCGAGGTCGTCGGCGCCACCAAGGGCCCGAAGATCCACATCCTCCGGTACAAGAACAAGACCGGGTACCGGCGGCGCCAGGGGCACCGCCAGAAGTACACCCAGGTCAAGGTCACCGGCATCGAGACGAAGTAGGCAGGTACCTCGAGATGGCTCACAAGAAGGGCGCCTCGTCCAGCAAGAACGGGCGCGACTCCAACGCTCAGCGGCTCGGCGTGAAGCGCTTCGGCGGCCAGGTCGTCAGCGCCGGCGAGATCATCGTCCGCCAGCGCGGCACCCACTTCCACCCGGGCGACAACGTCGGCCGCGGCAAGGACGACACCCTGTTCGCCACGTCCGCCGGCGCCGTCGAGTTCGGCGTCAAGCGTGGCCGCAAGGTCGTCAACATCGTCGTGCCGGCGGGGGAGTGACCCCCGCTCCACACGAGCAACACACCTGACTCATCAGGGCGGGCCGGTCACTCGACCGGCCCGCCCTTTTTCTGAGGAATTTGCATACCATGGCCATTCCGTCGTTCGTGGACCGCGTCGTCCTGCACCTGGCGGCGGGTGACGGCGGGCACGGCTGCGTGTCGGTCCACCGCGAGAAGTTCAAGCCGCTGGGCGGTCCCGACGGCGGCAACGGCGGGCGCGGCGGCGACATCGTGCTCGTCGTCGACCCCAACACCACCACGCTGCTGGAGTACCACCGCTCGCCGCACCGCCGGGCGAAGAACGGCGCCCAGGGCGAGGGCAGCCACCGCGACGGCGCCAACGGCGAGGACATCGAGCTGAAGGTTCCCGACGGCACCGTCGTCAGCACCCGCGACGGCGAGGTGCTGGTCGACCTCGTCGGCGCCGGCACCCGCTACGTCGCGGCCCAGGGCGGCCACGGCGGGCTGGGCAACGCCGCGCTGGCCAGCAAGCGCCGCCGGGCACCCGGCTTCGCGCTGCTCGGTGAGCCGGGCGAGACCAAGGACGTCGTGCTCGAGCTGAAGAGCGTCGCCGACATCGGGCTGGTCGGTTTCCCGAGCGCCGGCAAGTCCAGCCTCATCGCGGCCATCTCCGCGGCGCGGCCGAAGATCGCCGACTACCCGTTCACCACGCTGACCCCGAACCTCGGCGTTGTCGAGGCCGGCGACGTCCGCTACACCGTCGCCGACGTCCCCGGGCTGATCGAGGGCGCCAGCGAGGGCCGCGGCCTCGGCCACGCGTTCCTGCGCCACGTCGAGCGCTGCAAGGCGCTGGTGCACGTCGTCGACCTCGCCACCATGGAGCCCGGCCGCGACCCGCTCAGCGACATCGACGTCATCGAGGCGGAGCTCGAGAAGCACGGCGGGCTGGAGAAGCGGCCGCGCATGGTCGCGCTGAACAAGATCGACGTGCCCGAGGGACGCGAGCTGGCCGACCTGGTCCGCCCCGAGATCGAGGCGCGCGGCTGGGAGGTCTTCCCGGTCTCCGCGGCCACCCACGAGGGCCTGCGCGAGCTGACGTACGCCATGGGATCGCTGGTCGCCGCCGCCCGGGCCGCCGCGCCCCCTCCGGAGCCGACCCGCCTGGTGCTGCGCCCGGCCGCCGTCGACGACTCCGGCTTCACCGTCACCGACGAGGGCGAGCGCTACCGCATCCGCGGCGTGAAGCCGGAGCGGTGGATCCGGCAGACCGACTTCACCAACGACGAGGCGGTCGGCTATCTCGCCGACCGGCTGGCGCGGCTCGGCGTCGAGGAGGCGCTCATCGCGGCCGGCGCCCAGGCCGGCGACGAGGTGGTCATCGGCGGCGAGGACGCCGTCGTGTTCGACTGGGAGCCCAGTGTCAGTGCCGGCGGCGAGCACCTCGGGCCCCGAGGCACCGACTCCCGCCTGAGCTGACGAGGAGGACACCGTGACCGGCACGGGCAGCACCCGCGGCGCCGTCGCTACCGCGCAGCGGGTGGTCGTCAAGGTCGGGTCGTCGTCGCTGACCACGGCGCACGGCGGCATCGACGACGCCCGGGTCGCCTCCGTGGTCGACGCGCTGGCGAAGGCGCGTGCGTCGGGGCGCGAGGTGGTGCTGGTGTCGTCCGGCGCCATCGCGGCCGGGCTGGCGCCGCTGGGCTTGGCCACCCGGCCGCGCGACCTCGCCCGCCAGCAGGCGGCCGCCAGCGTCGGCCAGGGCCTGCTGATGGCCACCTACACGGCCGCGTTCGCAGGTCACGGCCTGCGGGTGGGCCAGGTGCTGCTGACGGTCGACGACGTCACCCGCCGCTCGCACTACCGCAACGCCTACCGGACGCTGCACCAGCTGCTGCAGCTCGGCGTCGTGCCGGTCGTCAACGAGAACGACACCGTCGCCACCCACGAGATCCGGTTCGGCGACAACGACCGGCTGGCCGCGCTGGTCGCCCAGCTGGTCCATGCCGACCTGCTGGTGCTGCTCTCCGACGTCGACGGCCTCTACGACGGCAACCCGCACAAGCCCGGCGCCACGCGACTCAGCGACGTGCACAGCCTGGCCGACCTCGACGGCATCGACATCGGCTCGGCCGGCCGGTCCGGACTGGGCAGCGGCGGCATGGTGACGAAGGTCGAGGCGGCCTCCATCGCGACCGGCTCCGGCATCGACGTCGTGCTGGCGTCGGCGCCCGAGGTGTCCGCGATGCTGGCCGGCGACCCCGTCGGCACCTGGTTCCACCGCCGGGCCGCGCGCCGCGCCACCCGGCTGCTCTGGCTGGAGCACGCCACCGACGGCCGCGGCAGCCTGACCCTCGACGCCGGCGCCGTGCGGGCCGTCGTCGAACGCGGCGCGTCGCTATTGCCGGCCGGCATCACCGCCGTCGCCGGGACGTTCACCGCCGGCGACCCGGTCGATCTGCTGGACGAGACCGGCCGCATGGTGGCCCGCGGCGTGGTCAACTACGACGCCGCGGAGCTGCCGGCGCTGCTCGGCCGCTCGACCAAGGACCTCGCCCGCGAGCTCGGGCCGGAATACGAGCGCGAGGTCGTCCACCGCGACGACCTCGTGCTGCTCGGCCGGCCCTACAAGGACCGTCACCTCGATGGGTGAGCGTCTGGTGTTGCCCTGGCGACACCAAGCGCTCACTCATCGCATGACCGTGCGGCCGGACCGGCTCGGTGAGCGCTGACCGCGCCCGCCGGGTCAGGACGCGATCTTCACGTCCTGCTCGGCGACGCCGCGCTCGACCAGCGCGTCGGCCAGGGCGGCCGCGGGCCGTGGCAGACGGCCGCGACCACGCCGCTGAACATGCTCTTCCTCGCCTACCGCCCGCCGGTCGCCGGACGGCGAGCCGTCGCCGCCGTCCGCGACCGGCTGCTCGACGGACTGCGAGCGCCGGCGGGCAATTAGACTGACCGGGTGAGCACAACCCTCGCCGACCTGGGCCGCGCGGCCCGCACGGCCGCCGCCGAGCTGGCCGTCCGCACCCGCGCCGAGAAGGACGCCGCCCTGCACACCATGGCCGACGCGCTGGTGGCGAACGCCGCTGCGATCATCGAGCGCAACGCCGCCGACGTCGAGCGGGCCCGCGAAGCCGGCACCGCCGACGCCATGATCGATCGCCTGCGGCTGGACGAGTCGCGCATCGCCGGCATGGCGAGCGGGCTCCGGCAGGTAGCCGGCCTGCCCGACCCCGTCGGCGAGGTCGTCCGCGGCTACACGCTCCCCAACGGCCTGCAGGTCACCCAGCGCCGGGTGCCGCTGGGCGTCGTCGGCATCATCTACGAGGCTCGGCCCAACGTCACCGCCGACGCCGCCGGACTGGCGCTGAAGAGCGGCAACGCCGTCCTGCTCAAGGGGTCGTCGAGCGCCGCGGCGTCCAACGAGGCGATCGTCGGCGTGCTGGCAGCGGCCGTCGAGTCCGCCGGGCTGCCGGGTGCCGCCGTCCAGCTGGTCCAGGGCGGGCACGACCAGGCGAAGGAGCTCATGCGGGCACGCGGCCTGGTCGACGTGCTCATCCCGCGTGGCGGCGCCGGGCTGATCCGCAGCGTGGTCGAGGAGTCCACCGTCCCCGTCATCGAGACCGGCGTCGGCAATTGCCACGTGTACGTCGACGCCGACGCCGACCTCGCCATGGCGCTGGAGATCCTGCTCAACGCGAAGACGCAGCGGCCCAGCGTGTGCAACGCCGCCGAGACGCTGCTCGTGCACGCCGGCGTCGCCGCCGAGTTCCTGCCGTCGGCGCTGGCCGCGCTGCGCGACGCCGGGGTCACCGTCCACGGCGACCAGCGGGTCCAGGGCTACGACGACGCCGTCGTGCCGGCCACCGACGACGACTGGGCCGCCGAGTACCTCTCGCTCGACCTCGCCGTCGCCGTCGTCGACACCCTCGACGACGCCGTCGCGCACATCCGGCGGTGGGGGAGCGGGCACACCGAGGCCATCGTCACCCGGTCGCTGGAGGCGTCGCGCCGGTTCGCGGCCACCACCGACTCCGCCGCCGTCATGGTCAACGCCTCCACCCGGTTCACCGACGGCGAGCAGCTCGGGTTCGGCGCCGAGATCGGCATCTCGACGCAGAAGCTGCACGCCAGGGGCCCGATGGGGCTGCCGGAGCTCACCACGACGACGTACGTCGTCACCGGTGACGGTCACGTGAGGGGCTGACGGTAGGCTTGCGCACCATGGACACCGTCGTGCTGTTGGCCGAGGAGGCGCACTCCTCGTCCCATGGGTTCCCGGCCTGGGGCTGGGGCCTCTCCGCGTTCGGCATTCTCGTCGTGCTACTGCTGATCGTGCTGAGCTTCGGCAAGGGGCGTCCGCACGCCTGAGCTGGCGTCAGGCATTACGGTGTCGTCGGTGAGCAAACCGAAGCGGCTCGGCGTCATGGGTGGGACGTTCGACCCCATCCATCACGGGCACCTCGTGGCCGCCAGCGAGGTGCAGCACTGGTTCCACCTCGACGAGGTGGTCTTCGTGCCCACGGGCGAGCCCTGGCAGAAGAGCGACCGCGACGTCACGCCGGCCGAGGACCGTTACCTGATGACGGTCATCGCCACCGCGTCGAACCCGGTGTTCTCCGTCAGCCGGGTCGACATCGACCGCGGTGGCCCCACGTACACCGTCGACACGCTCCGCGACCTCCGCGCACACTACGGCGAGGACACCGAGCTGTTCTTCATCACCGGCGCTGACGCGCTGGAGCAGATCCTGTCCTGGCGCGACCACGATGAGCTGTTCGAGCTGGCCCACTTCGTCGGCTGCACCCGGCCCGGGCACGACCTCTCCGCCGTCGGACTGCCCGAGGGCAAGGTGACGCTGGTCGAGGTGCCCGCACTTGCCATCTCGTCCAGCGAGTGCCGCCACCGGGTCGTGGGCGGCGAGCCGATCTGGTACCTGGTGCCCGACGGCATCGTCCAGTACATCAACAAACGCGGCCTCTACATCGAGGCATGAGACGCTGGACCGGTCATGCTCCGGTCCCACGAGGAGAGGAACGCCGCTTGACCGCAACCGATCGCGCGATCCAGCTGGCGGTCGCCGCCGCGGAGGCCGCGTCCGACAAGCTGGCCGACGACATCGTCGCCTTCGACGTGTCCGAGCGGATGGCGATCACCGACGTGTTCCTGGTGTGCTCGGCCTCCAACGACCGCCAGGTGCGCTCCGTCGTCGACTCCGTCGAGGAGAAACTGCGCAACCTCGGCGCCCGCCCCGCCAGCCGCGAGGGCGAGCGGGAGGGGCGCTGGGTGCTGCTCGACTACCTCGAGATCGTCGTCCACGTGCAGCATGCCGAGGAGCGGGTGTTCTACGCCCTCGAGCGGCTGTGGAAGGACTGCCCGACCATCGAGCTGCCCGCCGAGGTGAACGCCGGCCGGGGCCCGCGCTCCGGAGACGGGGAGTGAGCCGCCGCGTCGTGCTCTGGCGGCACGGCCGGACGGAGTGGAACGCCGCTGGGCGGTTCCAGGGCCAGACCGACGTCGACCTCGACGACCTTGGCCGCGAGCAGGCGCGGGAGGCCGCCGCCCGGCTGGCCGCCCTCGCGCCGGACATCCTGGTGTCGTCGGACCTGCGGCGTGCCCAGGACACCACGGCCGCGCTGGCGACGCTGGTCGGCCTGGACGTCCAGCTCGACCCGCGGCTGCGCGAGACCTACGCCGGCGAGTGGCAGGGCTGCACGACGGCCGAGATCGCTGCCCGCTGGCCCGACGAGTTCAAGGCCTGGCGTGGCGGCGACCCGCTGCTGCGGGTCGGCGGCGGCGAGACCCGCCAGGAGGTCGCCGAGCGGATGTTCGCCGCCGTCACCGACGCCGCCGCCGGGCTGCCCGAGAACGGCCTCGCCGTACTCACCTCCCACGGCGGCGCTGCCCGGCTGGGCATCGCGGCGCTCATCGGCATGCCGCTGCACCGCTTCACCAACGTCGGCGGGCTGTCCAACTGCTCGTGGTCCATGCTCCGCGAGGGCGACGACGGCTGGATCCTCGTCGAGCACAACGCCGGCACGCTGCCCAGCCCGGTGGTGATCGAAGAGGGGTGACCTGGTACCCTCTCGGAGGTCGATCGGGCCGCTTCGGAGGGCCGATCGCCACGGGTGGGTCGGATTATGAGGTTCACCCGGCCGTCGGCTAAGCTTACGAAGCCGTTCGGCACGGGGCTGTGGCGCAGCTGGTAGCGCACCTCCATGGCATGGAGGGGGTCAGGGGTTCGAGTCCCCTCAGCTCCACTTATTTCTGCAAGTCAGAGGGTTATGGCGGCGGGATTCGATGTCCTGTCAGCCGCCAACTCGACAGAAACTGAACACTTCAGCGGCGGTCGCTGCGGCTTTCGCAGGATTGATCGGGTACGACCTTGCAGGTCAGCGGCCGAGACTTCGGGGAACCGAGACTTGATGGCAGGTCCGTAGGTCGACACTTGACCGATGGGGGTCAAAGCGCAAGGCCGATTCATGGTGTGGCCGCAAGGGCCGGTCGGGCGTGGCATCGAGTGATCAGGTTCATCGGGCCGATCGTTGCCAGATCGGGGAGTGGCTTGCCTCCGGCCTGAGCCTGCGCGCTGCCGGTGCGAGCGCTAGCGGTCTGTGGTGCGTCACTCCGGCTCCCCTCTGTTGTCAACCGGCTCGTTTGAGGGATTGCTTGGCTGCGGGCTTCCGGGAGGGTGGGCTCGGTTGTAGCGTCGGTTTCGCGGGTCCGGGAAGTGGCTGATCCGAAGTGTCGATGTG
>NZ_SMLB01000014.1 GCF_004349105.1 Jiangella aurantiaca | reverse complement strand
CCGCCGTCCCTCGTCCCGACGGCGGCCGCCCCACCCGCCGCCACGTACGCCGTCGCCGCCGTCACCGCGTGGCCGACCGCGGCGTCGGTCAGCTCACCGGCACCGAGCAGGGTCGTCGCGGCGGCGGCGAACGCGTCGCCGGCGCCGCAGGAGTCGAGGCCGGGCGCGGGCGGCGCCGGGACCACCACCGGCGCGCCGGGGCCGTGCGAGAGCAGCGCACCGGACGCGCCGAGCGTCACCGCCACCGCCCCGGCCTGCCACTCCTGCACCAGGGCGTCGGCGGCGCGGGCCGCGCGCGCCCAGCAGCCGCCCTCGTCCGCGCCGGTCACGGGCGGGTCGATGCGGCCCGCCCAGGCGGCCGCTTCGGCCTCGTTCGGCGTCACCAGGTGGACGCCGGGGACCGGCGGCGCGCCGCGGGAATGCGGGTCCCAGACCACCGGTCTCCGCCGCGGAAGCGTCTGCAGCAACCATCGGATGCTCGGCACCGACGTCACCCCTCGGGCGTAGTCGGAGACCAGGACGGCGTCGGCCTCGGACAGCGCGTTGACCGCCGGCCGGGTCAGGTCGCCGACGGTGGCGGGCTCGCCGCCGCGGTCAAGCCGGGCGACCGTCTGCCCGCCCGCGCGCAGCCGCTGTTTGACCGGGGTGTGCCCGGCGTAGCCCAGCGGCAGCACCGTGACCCGTCCGGCCAGCAGCTCGACAAGCCGCCTCGCCTCCTCGTCGTCGGCCAGCGGCGCCACCAGCGTCACCTCGGCGGAGGCCGCGGCCAGCCAGGCCGCGAGCGCGGCGCCGCCGGGCCGCGGATGCTCGGTGAGGTCCTCCAGCACAGGGACCGGCGCGTCCGGGGAGAGCCGGCCGGCCCGCCCGACCAGGTCGATGTCGAGTAGCACGTCGCCGAGGACCGCGATCCGCACGCTCATCGAGACGCCTCCGTCGGCACGGCCGCGGCCACCCGCGCGTAGACACGCTCGGTGTCGCGGGCCACCCGGTCCCAGCCGTACAGGTGCCGGGCCCGCTCCAGGCCGCTGGCGCCGTAGGCCGCGCACCGCCGCGGGTCGGCCAGCAGCTCGCGCAGCACGCGGGCGATCAGATCCGGCCGGTGCGGCGGCACCAGCTCGCCGGTCACGCCCGGCAGCACGGTGTCGAGCAGTCCGCCGACCGCCGTGCCGACCACCGGCCGCGCGCACGCCATCGCCTCGACCGGGACGATGCCGAACGGCTCGTACCACGGCACGGCCAGCACGACGTCGGCGGTGCCGAACAGCTCCGGAATCTCCTCGCGGCCGACCCGGCCGAGCAGCCGCACGCGCTCCGCCGTCCCGTTCGCACGGGCCCGGGCCAGCAGTCGCTGCGCCTCCGGGTCCACCGAGAGGCCGTCGGCGGGCGGTCCGCCGGCGATCACCAGTTCCGCATCGGGCAGCTCGGCGAGGGCGTCGACGGCGTCCGCAAGACCCTTGCGCTCCACCAGCCGGCCGACGGCGAGCAGCCGCTGCCGTTCCCGGGGCCGCGGCGGCGCGAGGCGCGGGCGGAACGCCCGCAGGTCCACCCCGCACGGGACGATCGTCGCCCGCCCCGGCCGCAGGCCCAGCGCGCTCAGCTCCGCGACCTCGTCGGTGCAGGTGGCGACGACGTGGTCGACGCGGCGGCACAGCTGGCTCTCCAGCGCGACGCGGTCCGGCGGGCTGGTGTCCTTCGCGCCCTGGTGCCGCTTCTTCACCACGCCGAGCGCGTGGAACGTCTGCACGACGGGTACGCCGGTGGCGCGCCCAGCTCGGGTCGCGGCCAGGCCGCTCATCCAGAAGTGCGCGTGCGCCACGTCGAAGCGCTCCGCGGACCAGCGCCGCGTCAGCCAGTCGCCGAACCCGTCCATGTACGGCAGCAGCTCGTCCTTCGGGACGTCCGACGGCGGCCCCGCGGGTACGTGCTCGACGGCGTACCCGCCGGGTGCGGCCACCCGGTCCGGCGAGCGTGGGTCGTCCCGCCGGGTGAACACCGTGACGTCGTGGCCACGGGCGGCCAGTTCCGCGGCGAGTGCCGCCACGTGGACGTTCTGCCCGCCGGCATCGACACCGCCGATGACGGCGAGCGGGCTGGCGTGTTCCGAAACCATCGCGATCCTCAACTCAGACCACCCTCTCGGAGAGACGAGACATCGCCGCGACGGCGCGGACCACCTCGGCCGCGGTCACCGACGACAGACAGGGATGCCCGGGGACGACGCACGTCATGACCCTGCTGTCGCGGCAGGGCGCGTGCTGGTCGCCGAGCAGGACATGGGGGACGCCGTAGGGCGCCCAGCACGCGGCCGGCACCGTCGGGGCGAACAACGAGACCACCGGGGTGCCGACCGCGGCGGCGAGGTGCGCCGGGCCGGTGTTGCCGGCAACGAGTACGTCCGCACCGGCCAGCACGGCGGCGAGCTGGCCGGTGTCGGTACGCCCGCCGAGGTCGACTGCGACGCCTGCGGCAGCGGTGCGCGTCAGCGGCGTCTCGGACTGCCCGCCGGTCACCACGACCCGCCGCCCCGCGGTGTGCAGCAGCCGCGCGGTCTCGGCGAACCGCTCGACCGGCCAGGCCCGGGCCGGAGCCGACGTGCCCGGGTGCAGCACGACGTACGGTCCGGCACCGGCGAGGCGCCGGACGTCGGGTAGCGGCTGCCGTACGCGGAGCGCACCGTCGTCGCCAGGGGGCAGCCGGTAACCGGCCGCCGTCGCCAGCGACAGCGCGCGCTCGGCGGCCGGCTGGTCCTCGACGATGACGCGGTGCCGCAGGTCCAGCAGGGCGCCGGGATAGTCCTCGCTGACCGCGCCGACGCTGTCGATGCCGGCCAGGCGCAGCACGAGTGCGGTCGGCAGCGCCGACTGGTGGAAGGCGGTGAAGACCAGGGCGGCGTCGTAGCTCCCTCGGCGCAGCCGGCTGACCAGTGCGGCGATGTCCTCGGAGTCGACGGGGTCCGGCTTCGGGTCGATCCAGGGGCAGCGCCATTCGAGGACCTCGGCCACGTCTGGCAGCAGCCGGGCGGCCGCGGCACCGTTGGGCCCGGCCAGCACGGTGACCCTGGCCCCGGACGCGGCGACAGCGCGGATGGCCGGTCCGGTCAGCAGCACGTCCCCGGCGTTGTCGAGCCGGACGCAGAGCACTCGGCGGCTCACCACGCACCCCCGAGCAGTGCGTCGGCGGCGGTGCCGAGGTCGGGGGCGGTGTGTCGGGCGGCGGCCACCTCCTCCGGGCGGGTCTGCGGGCCCGGTACCAGCACGCCGGTCGCCCCGGCCGCCTCCGCCGCGGCGACATCCGCCCCGATGTCGCCGATCACGACGCAGCGGTCCGGCGGCACGCCGAGCTCGGCGCAGGCCGACGCGACCATGCCCGGCGCCGGCTTGCGGCAGCCGCAGCCGTCGTCCGGCCCGTGCGGGCAGCTGCGCCACACGTCGAACGGCCCGAGCAGCTGCTCGACGCGCTTGCCGACGCGTTCGACGTCGTCCTCGGTGAGCAGCCCGCGGGCGATGCCGGACTGGTTGGTGACGACGCCCACCCGGACGCCGGCGGCCCGCAGCCGGTCGAGGGCGTCGGCCGCCCCGGGCAGCGGCTCGACCCGCTCTGGGTCGCCGTTGTAGGGCACGTCGTGGATCAGGGTGCCGTCGCGGTCCAGCAGGACCAGATCGGGCACTCCGCGCCAGGGGCCGGCGCCGCGGTGCCGCAGCCAGCCGGCGGCGGCATGCCACGCCGCGGCCGGCGGGATGACGGCGCTGGTCAGCAGCATCCGGGCCAGCTCGGCGGGGTCGCCCGGGCCGGGCGCGATCCGCCGGCCGGCGAACCGCGCCGTCGCGGCCAGCCAGCCCGCGGCGGCGGCACCGGCGGCCCGGCGCTGTCCCGTCGCGGCCAGTGCCAGCGCGCCCGCCGCTGCCGCTGTCGTCGCCAGGTGGGCCCGGCGGCGGCCGGGTCCGGCGCCGGCCCGCTCCCGCCAGTCCGGCCCATGCAGCCGGCGCATCAGCACGTCGTCGGCGTTGCCGGCCTGGGCGCGGACGCTGGCCCAGAAGCCGGCCGGCCGTACCGGGTGGACGACGCCGCGTCGGCCGTGGACCAGCCGGCCGCCGGCGTCCTGCACCCGCAGCGCGAGGTCGGCGTCCTCGCGGTAGGCGCGCGGGAACCGCTCGTCGAAGCCGCCGGCCGCGACCAGCGCCGACCGCCGGTAGCTCATGTCCGCGGTGATCCACCGCGCGTCCTGCAGTCCAGCGGTGCCGCGCTCCCAGTCCGTCGGGCGGCGCCGGGCCGGCAGCGGCACGGTCACGTGGCCCTGGCTGCCGGCGACGTCCGGACCGGCGGCCGCGATGTCGCCGGCCAGCCGGGCCAGCCAGTCCGGCTCGGCGATGACGTCGTCGTCGAGGAAGCTCACCCAGGGCGTGCGGGCCCGCCGCCAGCCCCGGTTGCGGGCGGCCGCCGGGCCGGACCGCGTCTCGGAGTCGTCGACGACGATCACGTCGGCCGGTCGCGGCCCGGCGGACTCACGCAGCGAGCGCAGCAGCACATCGAGGCTGGGCCGGCCGATGGTCGGCACCACGACGGTCGTGGGCAGCACCGCCATCACGGAACCCCCGGGCGGCGGACGACGAACGGGCCGAGCGCCAGCAGGTCCACCGGCGCGGAGCCGAAGCACTCCAGCGCGTCCCGCGGGCTGTCGACCATGGGCCGGCCGGCGGTGTTGAGGCTGGTGTTGATGACGACGGGCAGCCCGGTGCGCCGCTCGAACGCGTCGAGCAGGCGGGCGACCAGCGGCTCGGTCCCTCGGTCCACCGTTTGGATGCGAGCGGTGCCGTCGACGTGGACGGCGGCCGGGACGCGGTCCCGCCAGGCGGGTGCGACGTCGTGGGTGAACAGCATGTACGGCGACGGGATCGGCCCGCGGGCGAAGACCTCGGCGGCCCGCTCGGCCAGCACCATCGGCGCGACCGGCCGGAACCGCTCGCGGCCCTTGACGGCGTTGAGCCGGTCCAGGTTCGCCGCGCGTCCGGGATGGGCCAGCAGCGACCGGTGCCCGAGCGCCCGCGGCCCGTACTCGGCGCGGCCCTGGAACCAGGCGACGATGCCGTCGGCGGCCAGGGCCTCGGCCACCGCCTCGGCGACGTCGGCTGGCCGCTCGTAGGGGAGCCGCGCGGCGCGCAACACCGCCTCGAGCTCATCGTCGCTCCACGTGCGGCCGAGGTCGGCGCCTGGCATCGGTCGCACGGTGTCACCCAGCGTGCGGGCCAAATGCAGGGCCGCGCCCAGCGCCGTCCCGGCATCACCGGCGGCCGGCTGCACCCAGAGCTCGTCGTACCCGGCCTCCCGCGCGACGACGGTGTTGGCGACGCAGTTCAGCGCGACGCCGCCGGCCAGGGTGAGCCGGGTGCCGCCGGTCTGTGCCCGCAGCCACGACGCCAGCTCGACCAGCACCTCCTCCAGCCGGCGCTGCACGCTGGCGGCCAGGTCGGCGTGCTCCTCGGTCCAGTCCTGGCCGGGGCGGCGGGCGGGCGCGTAGACGGCCCAGTCGACCGGCTCGGTTCGAAAGCCGCCGTCGTGGACCGGGTACACGGCCTCGCGGACGGCGTCGAGGTAGCGGGGCCGTCCGTACGCCGCCAGTGCCATCACCTTGTACTCGTCGCTGCTGCGCAGGAAGCCGAGGTGCTCGGTGACGTCCTCGTACAGCAGCCCGATCGAGTGCGGCAGCTCCTGCGTGACCAGCGTCTTCAGCACGCCGGAGTCGTCGTAGCGGCCGGCCAGGTGGCTGGCCGACTCGCCGCGGCCGTCCAGCACCAGCACGTCACAGCCGGCGAACGGCGCGGCCAGCCCGGCCGAGGCGCCGTGCGCCACGTGGTGGGCGACGTAGTGGACGCGGTCGCGGTGCAGGCCAGGCAGCGCGGTCGCGATGAAGCCGGGCGCGGCCTTGGCGTACGTCAGCCGCAGGTGGTCCCAGGGATCGTGCAGGCCCTGCTCCGCCGCCGGCCGGGCCAGCGCCGGGTCGAACGAGTACCCGACGGCGTCGAGGTCGGCCGGCTCCAGGCCGGCATGCTGCAGGCACCAGCGGGCGGACTGCTCGGGCAGCTCCCACGCCGAGAAGGGGACCGGCCGCTTGCCGTGTTTGCGGCGGCTGAACCGTTCCTCCTCGGCGGCCGCCACGACCTCGCCGTCGATCACCAGGGCGGCGGCGGGGTCGTGGAAGATCGCGTTGATGCCGAGCACCTTCATCGGACCTTGCCCTTCCGCGACAATTGCCGTACTCGCCTCCAGTGCCCCGTTGTGCCGACCGGAAACGCTTCACTCGGGAGCGTTTCTTCGGCGCATGGATCGAGTAACGCTGGGCACGGCTGAGCCATGCGGGTTCTGCTCTGGCACGTGCATGGCGCCTATACGACATCGCTGGTCCAAGGCCGCCACGACTACTTCGTCCCGGTCCTGCCCGGCCGCGGTCCCGACGGACGGGGCCGGGCCGGCACCTACCTGTGGCAGCGCAACGCCGCCGAGGTCCCGCCGGAGGAGCTTCGCGACCGCGAAGTCGACGTCGTGATCCTGCAGCGGCCGCACGAGCTGACCCTGGCCGAGCAGTGGCTGGGCCGGCGGCCCGGCGTCGACGTCCCCGCCGTCTACCTGGAGCACAACACGCCGGGCGACGGCGCCGTGACGACCCGGCACCCGCTGGCCGGGCGGTGCGACATCCCGATCGTGCACGTGACCCACTTCAACGCTCTCGTCTGGGATTCCGGCGGCGCGCCGGCGACGGTGATCGAGCACGGGATCGTCGACCCCGGCTACCGGTACACCGGCGACGTCGAGGCGGCCGGCGTGGTCGTCAACGAGCCGGTCCGGCGCGGTCGTGCGGTCGGTACGGATCTGCTGCCCGGCGTACTGGACGTCGCGCCGGTGGACGTGTTCGGGATGGCGGTCGACCGGTTGCTCGAGGCGATACCCGCGCCGGGCGGCCGGCTGCGCACGTACGCCGACCTCCCGCAGGACCACATGCACGCCGAGCTGGCGAGGCGCCGCGTCTACGTCCACCTGCACCGCTGGACGTCGCTCGGCTTGTCCCTGCTGGAGGCGATGCACCTCGGGATGCCGGTGGTGGTGCTCGGCTGCACCGAGGCCCCGTTCGCGGTGCCGCCGGCCGCGGGCCGGGTCTCCGTCCGGCCGTCCGACCTGGCCGACGCGGTGGCGCTGTACCTGCGCGATGCGGAGGCCGCGCGGGCGGCCGGTGCGGCGGCGCGGGACGCCGCGCTGTCGCACTACGGGCTCAAGCGCTTCCTCGACGACTGGGACGCCGTCCTGGCCGGCGCCGTCAGCTGAGGAACGACAGCCGCAGCTTCCGGTCGCGGTTGTCGACGTTGGAGTCGACGACGACCACGCTCTGCCAGGTGCCCAGCGCCGGCGCGCCGCCCAGCACCGGCAGCGTCAGCGACGGCGCGATGAAGGCCGGCAGGACGTGGTCGCGACCGTGGCCGAGACTGCCATGGCGGTGGCGGTAGACGTCCTCGCGCGGCAGCAGCCGGTCCACGGCGCCGGCGAGGTCGGGCTCGGTGCCGGAGCCGGTCTCGATCAGCGCCAGCCCGGCCGTGGCGTGCGGCACGAAGAGATGGCACAGGCCGTCGCCCCGGCCGCGGCAGAAGTCGAGTACGTCGCGGGTCACGTCGGTCACCAGGTCGGTGCCGGTCCGCAGGTCGATGAGACGGCTGTCCACTGCTCTATTCTGGCGGCTCCCGTCCATTGACGTTCCGGAAGGCCGACGTCTGCCCGTAACCTTCAGGCCAGGTGATCAGACTTTGCGGCGGGCGCCAACGGGAGGCGAGCGATCATCGGGGAAGACTTCGAGGTCGTGCTCGACGCGGCGCGCGCGGGCGCGCCGTGGGCGTTCGAGCGCCTGTACACCGACCTCGCGCCGGTCGTCACCGGCTATCTCCGTCTCCAGGGCGCGACCGAGCCGGACGATCTGACCAGCGAGGTCTTCCTCGGCGTTTTCGCCGGGCTTTCCTCGTTCGAGGGGACGGAGTCGCAGTTCCGGTCGTGGGTCTTCACCATCGCGCACCGGCGGCTCATCGACGAGCGACGGCGGGCCACGCGGCGTCCAGCTGAGCCCACCGACGACCCCGCCACGCTGGACGGGCCGGGCGGCGACGCCGAGGCCGAGGCGCTGGACGCGCTGGGGCTGCGGCGGGTGTACGAGCTGTGCGCGACGCTCTCGGTGGAGCAGCGCGAGGTCCTGCTGCTGCGCATCGTCGGCGACCTCACCGTCGAGCAGGTCGCCCGCGCCGTCGGCCGCTCGGTGGGCGCGGTGAAGGCGCTGCAACGGCGTGGCCTGACCGCACTGCGAAGAAAAATCGAGTGACCCCGTACCCCTCGGCGCCGGCGCGACGATTTCAGTAACGAGATGCTTCCGCTGCACCTACTCGACGAGGATGCCGTCGAGGCCCTGCTGGCTGGCCGCCCGGTCACGCCCGGACTCGCGCCGTTGGCCGGCGCCGTCGGGCAGATCCGGGCTGCCGCGCGGCAGCCGGTGCGGCCGTCGGCCGAGCTGGCGCAGCGGATGGCCAGCGGTGACTTCAGCGGCATCGAGCCCGCCCCGCTGATCCCTACGCCCGCCGGCCGCCGGCTGCGATCGTGGCTGGCGGGCGTGAGCCCGCGGGCCCGCGTCGTCACCGGCGCGGTGGTCGTGTTCACCGGTCTCAGCGCCGCCACCGCCGCGGGGGCGTTGCCCGGCGCGGCGCAGGCACGCGTCGAGTCGTTCATCGAGACGGTCACGCCGATCAGCTTCCAGCGCGACGCGCCCGACGCCGACCACGACGACCTGCGCGACACCCCGCCGGACCGCGTCCGTCCGACCGCCGAGCCCGACTCGGGCCGGCCCGATGACCCCGGCTCGCCGGTGACTCCACCCGGTAAGCCGGAGACTCCCCCCGGGAAGCCCGAGACGCCGGGCAACCCGGACCGGCCGGAGACACCGCCGGGCAAACCGGAGACACCGCCGGGCAAACCGGAGACACCGCCGAGCAAACCGGAGACCCCTCCCGGAAAGCCCGAGACGCCCGGCAATCCGGACCAGCCGGAGATACCGCCGCCGAACCGGCCGGAGACCCCTCCCGGCCATCCGGAGTCCGCTCCCGGCCGGCCGGAAGCGCCGGGCCAGGAGTCCGGCAACGGAGGCGGGAACTCCGGCAATTCCGGAAACTCCGATAACAGCAACGGCAACTCCGGAGAACGCCCTCACGGTCCAGACCGTTAGGGCCCTAGAACGCCTGACGTACCAAGCGACGTCGGGTGCAGGTTGCGGCCCCGGTTCGCTGCGGAGGCCGGGGTCGCAACCTTTTAATTCCGTCGGGCTAGGTGTGTTCACGGTTCACCAGGAATGCATGCCTGGTGAAGCGAATACACGCCGCCCTTCCGCCGCGCTGCCCGCAAAGCGCGGGCCCGCTCAACGTGATCAACTCGCGTCGGAGGAGGTCCGCGGACCACCTCCGAATACCGGCCACCGGACGGGGTAACGGACGCACGTCGCCCATTCGCGAGGAGGCGCGGTGTCCGAGCCCGCAGCAGAGCAGACCATCCGTCCCGAGCCCCAGCTGCTCGGGATCTACCTCAACGACCATCTGGCCGGCGCGACCGCCGGCGTGCAGCTGGTGCGCCGGCTCGCTCGCAGCATGCGGGGGACGCCGCTGGGCGAGCCGTTGAGCGGCCTGGCCGAGGAGATCGCCGCCGACCGCGAGGAACTCGTCGCGATCATGGACGAGCTGGACGTGCCGATCCGCCGCTACAAGCTCTACACCGCCGCGGCCGCGGAGCTGGCCGGCCGGCTGAAGTTCAACGGCCACCTGCTCACCCGCTCCCCGCTGAGCGCCGTCGTCGAGCTGGAGATGCTGCGGCTGGGGATCGAGGGCAAGGCCAGCGGCTGGCGGACGCTGCGCACCGTCGGCGTCGCACACGGCCGGCCCGACGTCGGGCGGATGGACCGCCTCATCGAGCGGGCGACCGAACAGGCGGCGCAGGTCGAGACGCTCCGGGTCCGGGCGGCCGCCCGGGTGTTCGGCACGGTGACCTGAGGAGGACCCATGCGCGTGGCCGTCACCGGCGCGACCGGCAATCTCGGGTTCAGCATCGTCCCGGTGCTGGCGGCCGACTCCGAGGTCACCGACATCGTGGCCATCGCCCGGCGCCCGCCGCTGCGACTGCCCGCGCGCACCACGTTCGCCGCCGCCGACATCGCCACGTCCGACCTGGTGCCCACGCTCGCAGGATGCGACGTACTGGTGCACCTGGCCTGGGCGTTCCAGCCCACCCACGACCCGCTGCGGACGTGGGAGGTCAACGTGCGCGGGGGCATCGCGACGTTCGAGGCGGCGGCCCGGGCCGGCGTGCGGACGCTCGTCTACGTGTCGTCGGTGGGCGCCTACTCGGCCGGTCCGGGACGGCACGTCGACGAGAGCTGGCCCACGCACGCCCGCCCCACCGCGGCGTACGGCCGCGAGAAGTCCTACCTCGAGCGGTACCTCGACGCGTTCGAGCTGTGGCATCCGGACGTGCGGGTCGTACGGCTGCGGCCGTGCTTCGTCTTCCAGCGGCCCGCCGCCAGCGAGCAGGCCCGCATCTTCGCCGGCCCGCTGCTGCCGCGCACGCTGTTGCGGCCGGGCCGGCTGCCGGTGGTCACCGCGCCGCGGAGCCTGCGGTTCCAGGCGGTGCACGCCGACGACGTGGCGGACGTGGTCCGGCGGGTCGCGACGGGGGACGCCCGCGGTGCCTTCAACGTCGCCACCGACGACGTCATCGACGCGGCCGGGCTGGGCGAGGTGCTGCGGACCCGGGTGGTGACGATCCCGGACACCGCGGCCGCGCTGGCGACGGCGGGGGCCTGGCGGCTGCGGCTCATCCCGTCCGACGACCAGCTGCTGCGGTTGCTGCTCGGCCTGCCGACGCTCGACAGCGGCCGGGCCCGGCGGGAGCTGGGCTGGCAGCCCACTCACACCGGCCGGCAGGCGCTCCGGGAGGCGCTGACCGGCATGGCCGAGAGCGCCGGCGCGCCGACCGCGCCGCTGCACCCCGGCCGCTGACGACGGCGGCGCGGGGCGCGAGCGGCGGAAGGGGTCAGACCGACCGCTGGTAGGCGCGGAACGCCCGGGTCGCGAGCCAGGCCATGACGAGGGTCAGCGCGGCCAGCAGCCCCGCCCGGCCGAACACGGCGGACCAGTCCGGACTTCCGAGCAACGCCTCGCGGCTGGCCCGGGCCGCCCAGTCGACCGGGTTGTAGCGGGCGACCGTGCCGACCCACCCGGGCAGTAGAGCAGGCGCCATCATCACCGTCGACATGAACGCCAGCGGCAGCGTCAGGAACTGCGACACCCCGATCAGCGACTCCTGCGACCGCAGCGTCAGCGCCACCGCGCAGGACAGCGCCGCGAAGATCACCGCCAGTAGCGTGGCGCAGAGCAGCACGACGAGCACGCCGGCCACACCGCCGTCGTACCGGGCGCCGGCGAGCAGGCCGACCCCGAACACGATCAGCGACTGCACGACCGTCACGACCGCCTGGTAGGCCAGCGCGCCGGTGATCAGCGCGCCCCGGCTGACCGGCGACGTGAGGTTGCGGTCCATGACGCCGCGCTGCATGTCGTCGATGAACTGGCTGCCCGCCCACCCGGCCGACATCATCGCCGTCATGACGACGACGCCGGGGGTGAGGTACTCCAGGTAGGAGATGTCGCCGAAGCCGGGCAGGTCGGCGACCCGCTCGAACAGCGCGCCGAACAGCAGCAGCCACACCATCGGCTGGATCAGCGTGAACGCCAGGTACACCGGCTCGCGGCGGAGGATCCGCAGCGACCGCCCGGTCAGGTACACCGCGTGCCGGAGCGCGGCGCCGCGCTGCCCGCCGGCGGTACGGGCCTGGGCCGCGGGTGCGAGGGTCGCGCTCACTGTTGCCTCCCTGACGCCGTGCGGCGGGCCGCAGTCGACACCTCCACCTCCGTCTGCGTGGCACCGGCGAGGCCGGCGCGGTCGGCGCTGTGGAAGGACCGGCCGGCGTGCCGTAGGTAGACGTCGTCGAGCGACGGCCGGGCGACCGTCAGTGAGGCGGGGGCGACGCCGGCGCCGTCCAGCGCGGCGAGCAGGCCGGGCAGCGTCGCCGCGCCGTTGCCGACGCGGGCGTGCAGCCGGGCGCCGTCGGCGGTGATCTCGCCGACACCGCGCACGGCGGCCACAGCCCGGTGGGCGGCCTCCTGCTGGCTCGGGTCGGCGAGCTCGACCTGGACGGCGTCGCCCTCGAGGCCGCCCTTCAGCTCCTCCGGAGTACCCTCGGCCACGACCTGGCCGCGGTCGATGATGACCAGCCGGTCGGCCAGCTGGTCGGCCTCCTCCAGGTAATGGGTCGTGAGCAGGACGGTGACACCGTCGGCCTGCGTGACGCCGGAGATCTCCGCCCACATGTCCGCGCGGGCCTCCGGGTCCAGGCCCGTGGTGGGCTCGTCGAGGAACAGCACCTGCGGCCGGTGCATGAGCGCCAGTGCGACGTCGAGCTTGCGCTGCATGCCGCCGGACCACGTCTTGGTGATCCGGTTCGCGGCGTCGGCCAACCCGAACCGCTCCAGCAACTGGTCGCCGCGGGTGCGGATGTCCGAACCCGACATCCCGTAGACGTGGCCCTGCAGGGTGAGGTTCTCGCGCCCGGTGGCGGTGGGGTCGAAGCACGGCTTCTGCGGCACGTAGCCGATCGCGTGCCGGACCCGGCCGGGCTCCTTCGCCACGTCCAGCCCGGCGACGACGGCGGTGCCGCTGTCCGGCGTGGAGAGCGTGGTGAAAATCTTGGTGGTGGTCGACTTGCCGGCCCCGTTCGGCCCGAGCAGGCCGAACACCGTGCCGCGGGGGACGGCGAAGCCGACGCCGGACAGCGCCCGGACGGCCTTCGCCCCCTTGCCGTAGGTCTTCACCAGACCCTTGGCCTCGATGGCGTGCTGCATGGTGCGGTTCTCCTTCCGGTGGGAAGGAACCGGTGCCGCGTGGTGTCGCCCGTATCCTTGGTGGTGCAGGACCGTGGGGTCGGGGCGATCCGCGTGGTGAGTCTCCGGCTCCTCGTTTTCGATCGGCTCCCGGCCGTGGTGTTGCAGCACCGTGGCCGGGAGTCGAGCTGTCTGGACCAAGGCCGACCGCGAGGTCTCAGGCGGCGGCGAGTCCCACAACGAAAAGGACTAAGCGTCCTCGTCCTGGGCGAAGGCGAGCTCGTCGGCGAACTCCACGTTGAGCTTCGCCTCGATCTTCTCCGGCGGCACGCCGGCCCGGCGCAGCTCGTGCATGCGCTGCCACATGGCGAACCCGCCGAGGGTGCCGGTTCGCAGCTCGGCCAGCAACTGTTCGACGAACGCGATCTCGGCCGTCAGCAGGGCGGCGGAGAACTCGGCCTCGATCATGAACAGCCGCGGCAGCTTGACCGCCCTCGCCTCCTCGAACATCGCCTCGACGGCCTTCTGGTGGAAGCGCAGGTTGCGCAGCCGCTGCCCGAGCAGCTCGATGACCTGCTCGGGTGGCAGCGCGCCGGCCAGCGACAGCGCCGCCTCGAACTGGGTGAACTCCTTCTTCGGCGTGCTCAGCAGCTCGACCATCCAGTCGACCATGACCTGCGCGCCGGTCTCGGTGATCGCGTAGATGGTCCGCTCCGGCCGCCGGCCCTCGCGCACCGTCTCGGCCGCCTCGATCAGCCCGCGCTTCTGCAGCGACTCGACGACGGAGTACAGCGAGCCGTAGTTGAGCTTGATGCTGTCTTCCTTGCGCCGCTCGCGCAGGGTGCTCGACATCTCGTACGGGTGCATGGGTCGTTCCCACAGCAGAACGAGCACGGCCAGCGCCAGGGGATTGGACGGACGGATGGCGGCCACGACGCCTCCTCGGTATCGAATACTCGACTTCGAGTATTCGCCTCCGGGTGTGCGTTGTCAACTTGTGCTCCAGCCGTAGATCGTCACATCCGGGCTCGATACGCAGGAGTCCGAGCGGCGCCTGCTGGAGCGGCGGCCCCGTCATCGGCGCGCGCTCTGAGCCCGCAGCGACACGACCAAGATCACGATCTTCGGCTGGAGTAATAGGCTGCGAGTCATGTCCAGCGACCACGTCATCGTCACCACGACGGCGGGCAGCGAGGCGGCGGCGCATGAACTCGCCGCCGGCGTCGTGGCGGCCCGGCTCGGTGCGTGCGCGCAGATCGTCCCGATCGCCAGCGTCTACCGCTGGGAGGGCGCGGTGCGGACGGAGCCCGAGTGGCGCGTCGAGGTCAAGACCACAGCGACCCGGGCCGAGGCGCTGACGGCGCACCTGCGCGAAGTGCACTCGTACGACCTGCCGGAGATCGTGGTGACGCCGATCGCGGGCGGCAGCGACGCGTATCTCGCGTGGCTGAGCGCCGAGACGGACTGACGGCCCCCGGGCCCGGGTCCGCGTTCGGCACGCGGACCCGGCCACCCGACTGCGCCGTGACGGCGCGGGCACCCCCGTGACGGGCCCCGTGGCCCGCCGTACGTGATGACGCCCGACCGCGGCCCCTGGTTGCATCCGCCGCGGCACGACCGATTGCCCCAGGGCCGGCCGCGAGGTCCCAGGTGGCGGCGAGTCCCGCAAGGGAAAGGGGAATCGCCGATGCAAAGGATCTTGATTCTGGGCGGCCGGCGTGCCAGAGTGACGTCCGCGCGATGATCCGACGAGACCTTGACAGTACATGCGACGCTCAGTAAAGGTAGGCGTCGGATGACATCGGCACCGGATGGGGCGAACGCTCCCCTCGTCGGGTGCCGACCACTGGAGGCCTGGCAGGACTCGGGGTGGAGTCCAGGCGTCCCGAAACCGATGGTGGTGAAGCGTCCGTGAGCAACGACGTCGCCGTGCAGGCCCGCGACTTCGGTGGCTGCACGATCCTGACCGTTCCCGGCGATCTCGACGCCGCTCTGGCCGACGAGATCCGGTGGGCCGCCAACGCCGCCGACAGCCGTCATGTCGTGGTCGACCTGGGCCGGGCCGGCTCGGTCGACCCGTCAGCGGCGACGGCGCTGGTCGGCCTGCACCAGCGGATCCGCGCCCGGGGCGGCGGCGTCTGCGTCGTCACCCGCGATCACGACGTGCGGGCCCAGATCGAGCGGGCGGCCGCCGGGCCGGCGCCGCGCTGCTACAGCGAGATCGGCGACGCCCTCGAGGCGTCCATGTCCGAGCGCCAGGCCGGGCTCGCGCGTCTGGCCTGACCCGCGCTCAGTCGAGCGATGCCAGCTCCTCCGGCGTGAGCATTAGGTCCACGGCGGCGCCAGAGTCGCGGATCGTCTCCGGGCGGCTGGACCCCGGGATCGGGATCACCTGCTCGCTCTTGGCCAGCATCCAGGCGAGGCACACCTGTTGCGGGCTGACGCCGTGCGCGGCGGCGACGCGGGCGAACGGCTCGTGTGCGGAGCCGAGGTCGCCGGCGCGGGAGATGCCGCCGAGCGGGCTCCACGGCAGGAACGCGATGCCAAGGCGGTCGCACAGGTCCAGCTCCGGCTCGCTGCTGCGGAACCGGGGCGAGAACTGGTTCTGCACCGACACCAGGCGGCCGTCCAGCACGCGGTTGGCCAGCTCGATCTGCTCGGGGTTCGCGTTGGAGACGCCGGCCATCCGGATCTTGCCCTCGTCGAGGAGCTCGCGCAGCGCACCGACGGACTCCTCATACGGGACCGAGGGGTCGGGCCGGTGGAACTGGTAGAGGCCGATCGCGTCGGCGCCGAGGCGCTTCAGCGACGCCTCGCAGGCCCGCTTGAGGTGGTCGGGCGAGCCGTTCCTCGTCCACGACCCGTCGCCGGGGCGCAGGTGACCGCCCTTCGTGGCGACGAGGACGCCGGACGTGTCGCCTCCGTAAGCGGCCAGGGCCTTGGCGATGAGCGTCTCGTTGTGTCCCACCTCGTCGGCGTAGAGGTGGTAGGCGTCGGCGGTGTCGATGAACGTGATGCCCGCGTCGAGTGCCGCGTGGATCGTGGCGATCGAGCGCGCCTCGTCCGGCCGGCCCTCGATCGACATGGGCATGCCGCCCAGTCCGATGGCGCTGACCTGGACGTCGCCGATGCGGCGGAACTGCATGGGATGTGACCTCCGGGATCGGTGGTGAGTCCCTCCAGTCTTGGTGTGCGGTCCACGGTGTGTCCAACAGGAGAACCCGAACGAATTCAGAAGCTACGATTCTCAATCGTGGAACTGCGGCACTTGGAGCATTTCGTCGCCGTCGCCGAGGAGGGGCATTTCACCCGGGCGGCACAGCGGCTCATCATCAGCCAGTCCGGGCTGTCGGCGTCGATCCGGACGCTGGAGCGTGAGCTCGGCGCGGCGCTGTTCCACCGCAACACCCGGCAGGTCAGCCTCACCGAGGCCGGCCGGGCCCTGCTGGCCGAGTCGCGGGCGGCCCTGGCGTCGGTCGAGGCGGCTCGCGAGGCGGTGGCCGCCGTGAACGGGCTGTTGCGCGGGACGGTGCGCATCGGCGCCGAGCAGTGCCTGGGCGCCGTCGACGTGCCCGGCCTGCTGGCCCGGTTCCGGGTCGCCCACGCCGGCGTCGAGGTCCGCCTGGACCAGGCCGGCTCGGCCCGGCTGCTCGACGACGTCCGTGCCGGCGTCCTGGACGTGGCGTTCGTGCCGGTCGTCGCGCCGCCGCCGGACGGGGTGGAGCTCATCCCGCTGAACACGGAGCGCATGGTCGTCCTGTGCCGGCCCGACCACCGGCTCGCCGGGCGCGGCCGCATCGGGCTGGCCGAGTTGCACGGCACGGCGTTCGTCGACTTCCAGGAGGAGTGGGGCGCCCGGCAGCTGGCAGACGCCGCGTTCGCCGCGGCCGGGTTGGACCGCCGGGTGACCATGGAGGTCAACGACGTCCACACGCTGCTCGACCTCGTGGGGCACGGGCTGGGCGTCGCGTTGGTGCCCGAGCACGTCAGCCGCAAACGCGCCGCCCAGGGGCTCGACGTCCTGACGATCGAGGACGCCCTGCCGCGCTGGGCGGTCTCCGTCGCGCTACCGGCCGCCCAGCGCCGCGGGGTTGCCGTCGATCGGCTGCTCGAGCTGCTGGACGAGCGGGTCTAGACCACCGCCGAGTCGCCGACCCGGTCACGCAGCTGGCCGAGTATGCGGGCGAGCAGCCGCGAGACCTGCATCTGGGTGACGCCCAGCTCCTTGGCGATCTCCTGCTGCGTCCAGCCCTTGAAGAAGCGCAGGTAGAGAATCCGCCGGTCGCGCGGCTTGAGCTCACGGCAGGCCGGGGCCAGCGCGACAACGGCCTCGGCGCGGGAGAAGCCGTCGTCGTCCTCGCCGAGCGTCTCCGCGAGCGGGGTCTCGTCGCCGCCGGTGCCGCGGTAGTCGATGGAGGCCACCGTGAAGCACTCGTGCGACGCACTGGCCTCGAGGATGTCGTCGAGCTCGACGCCGAGGTGTTCGGCCAGCTCGGCCGGCGTCGGGGCCGCACCCTTGGCCTGGGAGATCTCCGCCGTGGCGGCGGTCACTCGGGCGTGGAGTTCCTGGACCCGGCGCGGCGGGCGGACGGTCCAGCCGTGGTCGCGGAAGTAGCGCTTGACCTCGCCGGTGATGGTGGGGACGGCGAAGGACACGAAGTCCTTGCCGCGGTCGGCGTCGAACCGCTGGGCGGCGTTGACCAGGCCGAGGTGCGCGACCTGCAGCAGGTCGTCGCGCTCGATGCCCCGCCCGAAGTAGCGCCGGGCGATCGACTCGGCCAGGCGCAGATGAAGAAAAACGACCTCGTCGATGAGGCGTTGGCGCTGCTGGCCGGTGCTGCGAGCGGCCCGGCGGAGCAGGTCGTTGGTGAGTTCGTGACGGTCGGTGTTCTGGTGCTGGTGCTGATGGTCGTCCGTCGTCGCGAGAACGTGGGTCTGCACGGCCTACACCTCTCCAGAATGAAGCGAAGTGGCGATTGCTTGACCACGTGCCAACCACCGAACCACAGTTACCCGGCCGTTATCAAGCCCCTTCTGAACAGAACGGTCCGTCTACCCCTTGGCGAGGGATTCGGACAAGCGCTTCCAGCAGCGGGAATGGCCTCCGGCGGGCGGTCCGGACCACAGGGAATGAACCCCGGGCGCGCCGCTGCCCCCGTCCCTGCGGAAGGGACGGGGGCAGCGATGTGACAGGTTGATCAGACCGGACGAACCGCGTCAGCCTGCGGGCCCTTCGGGCCCTGGGTGATCTCGAACTCCACCCGCTGGTTCTCGTCCAGCGTGCGGTAGCCGTCGGCCTGAATCGCCGAGTAGTGCACGAAGACGTCCGGCTCGCCGTTGTCCTGTGCGATGAAGCCGAAGCCCTTCTCAGCGTTGAACCACTTGACGGTTCCCTGTGCCATGTGCCGTGTCCTCCTACGGGACGGTGACGGAAGCCGCACCGTGCGACCTCCGGGTTGCTGCCGCCGTCTCCCGCTACCACAGTGCTGGAGGCACAGAGAAGCGAAAAACGCCCGCGATAACATCCCACGGGCGTTCAAGGACGTGCGAGGAACTGTTACTGCAACCGCGGAAACAGTACCACCTTGGGCCCGCGCCGGGAAGCATACGATGATCGAACGCTAGTTGCACAAGTGTGTATCCCACTTAGTGAACGCGGCGTCTCAGGGAAGCTTCCAGTCGACCGGCAGGACACCAAGCCCCTCCAGAAGCTCGTTTGCCCTACTGAACGGGCGTGAGCCGAAGAAGCCGTTGCGGGCGGACATGGGGCTCGGGTGGGCCGACTCAATACATGGAACGTTACCAAGTAGTGGCCGGAGATTTCTCGCATCGCGACCCCACAAGATGGCCACGAAAGGCGTTCCGCGCCCGACGAGCGCCCGGATCGCTTGCTCGGTGACTTCTTCCCAGCCCTTTCCCCGGTGCGCGCCGGGATTTCTCGGCGCGACCGTCAGAGCCCGGTTGAGCAGCAGTACGCCGTGCTCGGCCCACGGGGTCAGGTCGCCGTTGCTGGGCGGCGGATACCCGAGGTCGTCGCAATACTCCTGGAAGATGTTGACCAGGCTCGGCGGCAGCGGCCGGACGTCGGACGCCACCGAGAAGCTCAGCCCCACCGCGTGCCCGGGCGTGGGATAGGGGTCCTGGCCCACGATGAGGACTCGGACGTCGTCGAACGGCTGGGTGAACGCCCGCAGTACGTGCTGCCCCGCCGGCAGGTAGCTGCGTCCGGCGGCCAGCTCGGCGCGCAGGAACTCGCCCATGGCGGCGATGCGCGGGGCGACCGGCTCGAGGGCGCGCGCCCAGCCGGGATCGACGAGTTCGGAGAGCGGCCGAGCGGTCATGGCGGTCAGTGTAGAGAAGGCGTGCCCTGTCCGTGCGTCAGTCAGCCCCGGCGACGAGCGGTTCGAGCACGATGTCGGGATGCCGGCGCTGCACCGACGCCAGCCGCCACTTGTCCGGGAACAGGGCCAGCAGCGCGCCGTCGCGGCGTTCCGCCACCTCGACACCGGCCTCCGCGTTCAGCACCGGGACCCCGTCGGCGTCGGTGCGCCGGGCCAAGCCGTAGGGAAGGGAGTCGAGGGCGACCGGCACGCCGAACTCCTGGCCGAGCCGGGTGGTGGCGACCTCGAACTGCAGCGGCCCGACGGCGGCCAGGATCGGTGCGCCGTCGCCACGCCGGTTCGAGGTGAGGATCTGGACGACGCCCTCCTCGGCCAGCTGCTCGATGCCGCGGCGGAACTGCTTGGCCTTGCTGGTGTCGGCGGTGCGGGCGGTGACGAAGTGCTCCGGCGCGAACGACGGCATCGGCGGGAACGCGACCGGGGCGCCCTCGGCGTGCAGGGTGTCGCCGACGGTCAGCGCGTTCGCGTTGACCAGGCCGACGATGTCGCCGGGGTAGGCGATGTCGATGGTCTCGCGCTCGCGGCCGAGCATGGTGCGGGCGTACTTGGTGGCGAACGGGCGGCCGGTGGCGGCGTGCGTGACGACGGCGCCGCGCTCGAACCGTCCGGAGCAGACCCGGACGAACGCCAGGCGGTCGCGGTGCGCCTTGTCCATGCCGGCCTGCACCTTGAACACCAGCCCCGAGAACGGCGCGTCGACCAGCCGCGGCGCGCCCTCGGCGTCGGGCCGGGCGCTCGGCGGAGGGGCCAGCGCGACCAGGGCGTCGAGCAGCTGACGCACGCCGACGTTCACCACGGCTGCGCCGAACAGCATGGGCGTCGACGTGCCGGTGAGGAACGTCTCCGTGTCGAGGGTGTCGAGCAGCGACACCTCGTCCAGCGCGGTGCCCCAGGCGTCGGCGTACCGCTCCTTGGCCTCGGCCGCGGTCAGGACGTGCTCCTCGGCGATGCGCGCGCCGCCGGGCGCCCGCTCGAACGTCGTCATGGTCTCGTCGTCGCGGTCCAGCAGGCCATGGAACGTGCCCGCCTCGCCGACCGGCCAGTTCAGCGGCGTGGCCGTCAGCCCGATGCGCTGGTCCAGCTCGTCGACGAGGTCGAGCACGTGCATACCCGGCCGGTCCCACTTGTTGACGAACGTCACGACCGGGACGCCGCGGTGCCGGCAGACGTCGAACAGCTTCAGCGTCTGCGGCTCCAGGCCCTTCGCGGCGTCGAGCAGCATGACCGCGCAGTCGACGGCGGCCAGCACCCGGTAGGTGTCCTCGGAGAAGTCGGCGTGTCCCGGGGTGTCGAGCAGGTTGATCACGTGTCCCTGGTACTCGAACTGCAGCGCCGCCGACGTGACCGAGATGCCCCGGGCCTGCTCCATCTCCATCCAGTCGGAGATGACCGTGCGCCGCCCCGACTTCCCGTGCACCGCGCCCGCCTCGCCGATGACGCGCGCGTGCAGCGCCAGGGCCTCGGTGAGCGTCGACTTGCCGGCGTCGGGGTGACTGATGACGGCGAACGTGCGGCGCCGCGCCGCCTCGGCGGCGACGCCGGAGACAGCAGCCGGCGACGCGGCGGAGGAGGGGGGCATGGCATCAAGTCTACGGTGGCCGGATGTCGCGGTAGATCGGCTCGATCGCGCCTGGGCACGGCCTCCCGCCCGGCGCACCATCGGTGACATGAGCAGAGCGCTACTCGTCATCGACGTCCAGGAGTCGTTCCGGCAGCGGCCGAGCTGGGAGCTGATCTCCGACCCGGACGTGGCCGGGAAGGCGGCCCGGTTGGTCGACCACGCCCGCGCCAAGGGCGACCTCGTCGTCTGGGTGCTGCACAGCGAGCCCGGCACCGGCACCGTCTTCGACCCGGAGCTGGGATACGTCCGGCTGCAGCCCGGCCTGGACCCGCGGCCCGGCGAGCCGGTGCTGACGAAGACCTCGCACAACGCCTTCACGACGACCGGCCTGCAGCAACTGCTCACCGAGCGCGGCGTCCGCGAGGTGGTGGTCAGCGGCATCCGCACCGAGCAGTGCTGCGAGACGACGGCGCGGCTGGCGTCGGACCTGGGCTACCGGGTGACGTTCGTGATCGATGCGACGGCGACGAATCCGATCGAGCACCCGGAGGCGCCGGCCGGGCGGAGCAACGCCGAGATCCTGGCCGACCCACGCACCCTGAGCGTCGAGGACGTCCTGACGCGGACGGAGTATGCGCTGGCCGGCCGGTTCGCGACAGTGGTGCGGGTCGACGAGCTGACCGGCGCGCCGGTGACTGCCTGACCGGCCGCGACTGGGGCCGGAGGCTCCCACGAGTGTGAGTGTGAGTGTGGCGTGCGTGGCCCGACATGTGAGGTGTTGATGGACGAACCAGCGGTCCGGGCCTGGATCGAGGCCTATGAGCGGGCGTGGCGCAGCCCGGGCGTCGACGCCCTGAACGAGGTGTTCACCGAGGACGCGACCTACCTGCAGGGACCGTACCGAGAACCGGTGGTCGGCCTGCCTGACATCGGGCGGATGTGGGAAGCCACACGCGAGGGGCCCGACGAGATTTTCCGGCTCTGGACGGAGATCGTCGCCGTCGACGGCGACACCGCGGTCGTGCGCGCCGAGGTCCACTACGGCGATCCGGTCACGCAGGAGTACCGCGATCTGTGGATCGTCCGGCTCGACGACGACGGGCGCTGCCGCGCCTTCGAGGAGTGGCCCCACGCGCCCGGACGGTGACGGCGGGCCGGCCGCCCCTAGTCAGCGGCCGGGACCGGGCGGAAGATCTCCCGCACGTCGCGCGGCTCGAACGTTTCGTGCGTGGGCTGCGCGGCGGTCACGTGGTCGAGCTGGAACCAGCGGCCGGCGTCGGCCTCGCGGCTCCACACCAGCACGAACCAAGCGCCGCGCGAGTGGGCGAACCCGAGCGGCTCGACCTGCTCGGTCACCGTGCCGGTGGCGCCGGCGGGTGCGTGGTCGAGCAGGACGACGCGGTGGTCGCGGATGGCGTCGGCGAGGACCGTGCGGACGGCGTCGTCGTGCGGTGGCTCCGGCTCGCCGGGGCGGATCCAGATGCGCTGCGCGACGGCGGTGACGTCGGCGCGGCGGTCGGGCGCGACCGCCCGCAGGACCTTGGCCGCCGCGGACGACCCGGCCGCGGCGAACGGCTGGTCGGGAACCGCCTGCAGCCCGACGACGATGGCCAGCGCTTCGTCGGGGGTCAGGCTGAGGGCGCGCTGCCCGGACTGGTCGATGACGTAGCCGCCCTGCGGCCCGCTGGACGCCCGGATCGGGACGCCGGCCTGCTGCAGGGCGATGACGTCGCGCTTCACCGTCCGAGCCGAGACACCGAGCCGCTCGGCCAGCCACGACGACGTGCGGCCTTGGCGGCCGGCGGCGTGAAGTTCGCGGGCCAGGCTGTCCAGGCGGGTGGTGCGGCTGGCCCGGCCGGTGGCGTCGCCGGGTGCCGGCGGAGCGCCGCCCGGCGCCGGTCGCGATGCGCTCGGTGCGCGCCGGGACGCCGACGGGGTCTCGGCCGGCCGGCGCATGCGCGGCAGCCGGGACGGTGCGTCGGTGCTGTCGTGCTGAGCCGTCGCCTGGCCCTGGCTGCCCATCGCCGGTCCTCCCCGAGCCGGGCTCCTTCGGCCCGGCCGCACCCCCATGATCAGTTGCTGGTCGCCGACCGCGAGGTCTGACGTCAGTCCCCGATGATCGTGTTGCGTCATAGCAAAGCACGCCGCGGCCCCTCAGGCGTGGCGCTCGCCCGGCGTGGCTCGCTGAATGCCTCGTCGCGGCCCGAGTCGGTTACCGTCTATGTGTGGATGCGAGGCCGGCCGAACTCACCCACATCGGCCCGTACCGGGTGGTCCGCCAGCTCGGCGAGGGCGGAATGGGGGTCGTGTACTTGGCGACCGCTCGCGACGGGCGTCCGGTCGCGGTCAAGACGCTGCGGCCGTGGCTGGTCGGGGGCACCGACGGCCGCCGCCGGTTCGAACGCGAGGTCGCCACGCTGGTCCGGGTGCGCGGCGACCGCGTGGCGGAGGTGCTCGACGCCGACGTGTCGGCCGATCCGCCGTACATCGTCACCCGGTTCGTCGACGGCGTCCCGCTGAGCGCGTGGGTGGCCGAGCACGGGCCGCTGGCCGCGCCCGACCTGCGGATCCTGGCGCGCGGCCTGCTCGAGGCGCTCACCTCGGTGCACGCGGCCGGTGTGGTGCACCGCGACATCAAGCCCGGCAACGTCATGCTGGCCGCCGGTGGGCCGGTGCTCATCGACTTCGGCATCGCGCACGCCACCGACGACACCCGGCTCACGGCCACCGGCCTGATCTCCGGGACGCCCGGCTACTTCGCCCCTGAGACGGTCCTCGGCCGCGACCCGACCCCGGCCACCGACGTGCACGCCTGGGCGGCGACGCTCACCTACGCCGCCACCGGCCGGCCGCCGTACGGCGGCGGGCCCGACCTCGCCGTCGTCGACCGCATCCGGCGTGGTGAGCACGACCTCAGCGGCGTCGAGCCCTGGCTCGCGACGGTGCTCGACGTCGCGCTGCACCCCGACCCGGCCCGCCGCCCCGGCGTTCCGGCCCTGGCCCAGGCGCTCGGCCCGGACGAGCCGCCGACGATCGCCGCGGCGCCGCCCACCCTCGCGGCCCCGCCGGCCCTCGACGACACAGCGGTCATCGCGCCGGTGCCACCGCTGCAGCTCCAGCCGGCGCCGCCGCCGTATGTCCCGCCGACCCAGGTGCAGCCCCCGACGCTGCCGGGCTACGACCGGCGCATCCGCGAGCAGCGCGCCCGCGAGCAGCAGCCGCCGAAGCCGTCGCCTCTGGCGGTGCCGCCGCCCCGGCCGGGCGGCGAGCCGCCGGCGCCGCGCAGCTGGCGGTCGCGACTGGCCATCGGCCTGGGCGGGTTGCTGCTGGTGTTCCTCATCGCGGGCATGCCGTACGCCGGCGCCGTCGCCGCGCTGCTGATCCTGCTGACGGGCCGCATTGTCTGGCGCATCCAGCGGCGGCTGTTCGAGCGGCGCGAGACGCGCGGCGCCCATCGCAACGATTCCGTCGTGGCGGCGCTGGCCGCACCCTGGGACGCCGTGGCCGCGGCCCTGCCGTGCCTGGCCCAGCTGCTGGTGGCGGCGCTTGGCGCGCTGCTGGTCGGCGGCCTGCTGGACCTGCTCGACGCGGGCGGCGCGCGTACCCCGTCGATCGGTGCGGCGGTGGTGGCGACGTGGCTGGTCTGGCGTGGTCCCGGCACGGTGCGCAGCCGGCACGGCATCCGGGCGATCCTGGCCCCGCTGGACCGCTCGCGCGAGGTGGCGTGGGTGGTGCTCGGCGCGTTGTTCGTGCTGGCCTGCGGTGCGGTGCTGATTTTCGACTCGTTCGGTGCCGGTTGGTGGCCGGCCGACCTCTCCCTGACCGACCTCGACCGGTGGCCCGGCTGAAGATCCACTGGTGAACCGGGGGCGCGTGTGCCGCGTCACATGCTGTTCACCGTTTAGCATTCCAGCGTTCGCCTTCGTCCGACAGAGGAGTTTCGTGCGCCTTTCTCCGCGGGACAACGCCTTCTTCGATCTGTTCGCCGCCTCCGCGCGCAACCTGCGCGAGGGCGTGCGGCTGCTGTCCGAGGCGCTCGCGTCCGACTCCGACCGGGCCGACATCGCGGTCCGGCTGAAGGAGGTCGAGCACCAAGGCGACGAGCACACCCACGACATCGTCCGGCGGGTCAACTCCACGTTCGTGACGCCGTTCGACCGCGAGGACATCTACCGGCTGTCCGGCGCGCTCGATGACGTGCTCGACGACGTCGAGGCCGCGCTGGACCTCATGGTGCTGTACCGGGTGGGCGACCTGCCGTCGGGCGTCGGCGACCTCGTCGACGTCCTGGATCGCGCGGCCGAACTGACCGCCGACGCGATGCCGCGGCTGCAGACCCCGTCCGAGCTCACCGACTACTGGATCGAGGTCAACCGGCTGGAGAACCAGGCCGACCAGGACTACCGGCGGCTGCTGGCGCGGATCTTCTCCGGCGAGTACGACGCCCTGACGGTGCACAAGCTCAAGGACGTCGTCGACACCCTGGAGTCGGCGGTCGACGGCTTCGAGACGGTGGCGAACATCGTCGAGCAGATCGCGATCAAGGAGTCGTGAGCGGGTGGAGCTCGCGCTCATCCTGACGGTGATCGTCGTCGCGCTGTCGTTCGACTACACCAACGGGTTCCACGACGCCGCCAACGCGATCGCGACGTCGGTGTCGACGCGCGCGCTGACGCCGCGGGCCGCGCTGCTCATGGCCGCGTCGATGAACCTCGTGGGAGCCTTCCTCGGCACCGGGGTCGCGCAGACCGTCGGCGCCGGCATCATCGAGGCGCCCGAGGGTGACCGCGGCCTGCTGGTGGTGCTGGCGGCGCTGGTCGGCGCGATCGTCTGGAACCTCATCACCTGGTGGTTCGGGCTGCCGTCGTCCTCGTCGCACGCGCTCATCGGCGGGCTGGTCGGCGCGGCGCTCGCGTCGGCCAACTCGGTGAAGTGGACCGGCATCCTCGAGAAGGTCGTCATCCCGATGGTCGTCTCACCCCTCGTCGGGTTCGGGCTGGCGTTCCTGGTGATGACGGCGATCCAGTGGATCTTCCGGAAGTCCCATCCCGGCCGGGTCAACCGCGGCTTCCGGATGGCGCAGACACTCAGCGCGGCCGCCATGGCGCTCGGTCACGGCCTGCAGGACGCCCAGAAGACCATGGGCGTCATCACGCTGGCGCTGGTGGTCGGGCAGTACCAAACCGGCTTCGAGGTGCAGTGGTGGGTGATCGTGCTGGCGGCGACGGCGCTCGCGGCCGGCACGTACTCGGGCGGCTGGCGGATCATGCGGACCCTGGGCCGGCGCATCGTGCACCTGGACCCGCCGATGGGCTTCGCGGCGGAGTCGGTGGCCGCCGGCGTGCTCTACACGACGGCGTTCGCCTACCACGCCCCCATCTCCACCACCCAGACGATCACGTCCGCCGTCATCGGCGTCGGCGCCACCAAGCGGCTGTCGGCGGTCCGCTGGGGCGTCGCCGGCAACATCGTCGGTGCCTGGGCGCTCACCATCCCGATGGCCGGGCTGGCGGCCGCGCTCAGCTTCGGGATCCTCCAGCTCATCCCGGGTCTCAGCTCCCTCTGACCACGTTCGCGGACATCACGAGGATTACCTGAGCCTCAACACGCTTACAACCGTGTTGAGGCTCAGGTAATCGTGATGGGCGGCCCGGAAAACGCGGCGAAATCTCACCAGGTGGACGCTCAACGAGAGCAACGCCGCACCGCATGCGCTGGCCGGGTCTTGACAGCACTGAGTGATCACCGACAGAGTGGTCCGCGGTAAGCGCTTTCCGATCGTCCTGGCCCCCGTATGGACGGAGTCACGAATGCGCCGATCCAGTCTGCTCTCAGCCCTGTCCGCCGCCGTCCTGGCGGCCGCGCTCGCCGGCGCTCCGCCGACAGCCGCCGCACCCGATCCGCCCGCGCTCGACGCGGACCCGCACTTCCGCGCCCTCGTGTTCTCCAAGGCGACCGCGCAGCCGCATGAGTCGGTCGCAGCCGGCACCCAGCTCATCCAGGACCTCGGGGCCGAGCACGACTTCGAGGTCGTGGTCGACGACTCCACCGCCCTGTTCACCGACGCGGGCCTGGCCGGCTTCGACGTCGTCGTCTTCAACAACACCCACTCGACGGCGGAGAGCGGCGCCCTGCTCTCGGATGAGGAGCGGGCCGCGTTCACCCGCTACATCCAGAACGGCGGCGGCTACGTCGGGCTGCACTCCGCAGCCGAGTCGGAGCCCGACTGGGAGTGGTACGGCGGCCTGGTCGGCGCCCGGATCAGCGGCCACGCGGACCTCGGCACGGCCGGCGAGACGCTGCCCGGCCGCATCGAGGTGCTGGATCGCGTGCACCCGTCCACCAGCGCCCTTCCGCAGCTGTGGGAGCGCTCGGAGGGCTGGGTGAACCTCGACGCGGATCCGACCGGCGCCGTGCACGTCCTGGCCGAGGTCAAGCTCCACGACGGCATCCCCGGCCTAGCTTCGGGCCTGAACCACCCGTTCTCCTGGTGTCAGGTCTACGACGGCGGCCGGTCCTGGTACACCGCCGGCGGTCACGACGCCGCCGCGTTCGCCGAACCGGAGTTCGCCGGCCACCTGCTCGGCGGCATCACCTGGGCGGCCGGCGCGGCGCCGGGCGACTGCACTGCGACGGACGCCGACAGCTTCGCCGTCACGCAGCTCACCGACGACCTCGCCGACCCGTTCGAGCTGGAGGTGCTGCCGGACCGCCGGGTGATGTACATCCAGCGCACGGGGCAGTTCAAGCTGATCGACCAGCAGACGCTGGAGGTCACGACGGTCGGCGACCTGGAGCTGGGGCTCAGCACGGCCCGGCACTCCGACGGGCTGACCGGCTTCGCGCTGGACCCGGGCTTCGCCGAGAACGGCTGGGTCTACGCGATGTACTCCGACCCGGACGTCGCGCGGATCAACATCTCCCGGTTCACCTTCGACTTCGAGACGTCGCTGCTCGACATGGAGTCGGAGAGCCGGCTGCTGGACTTCCCGACCTGGCGCGACATCGGCCTGGCCAACGTCCACATGGGCGGCGCGGTGGAGTTCGGGCCGGACGGCAGCCTCTACGCCTCGATGGGCGACAACACCGACTTCTCCCAGTCGAACAACTATGCGCCGATCGACGAGCGGGACGGCCGAGCGGCCTGGGACGCACAGGCCACCTCGGCCAACACGAACGACCTGCGCGGCAAGGTGATCCGGATCGTCCCGACTGACGACGGCGGGTACACCATCCCGGAGGGCAACCTGTTCCCCGAGTCGGAGGACACCGAGGACAAGACCCGGCCGGAGATCTACGCGATGGGCTTCCGCAACCCGTTCCGCATCACCGTCGACCAGCAGACCGGTGACCTGCTCGTGGCCGACTACGGGCCGGACGCCACGCAGGCCGACCCCGCGCGCGGCCCCGAGGGCCTGGTGGAGTGGAACGTCGTCAGCGAGGCGGGCAACTACGGCTGGCCGCACTGCGTCGGGGACAACATCCCCTACATCGACTACGACTTCGCCACCGGGCAGTCCGGCGAGCCGTTCGACTGCGCGAACGGCCCGGTCAACGACTCGCCGCACAACACCGGCCTGCAGCAGTTGCCGCCGGTCCAGGAGGCGTACATCTGGTACGGCTACGGTACGTCACCGAACTTCCCCGAGCTGGGCACTGGCGGCGCGGCGCCGATGAGCGGCCCGGTCTACGACTACGACCCGGAAGTGGAGTCCGACACCAAGTTCCCGGAGTACTACGACGGTAGGTGGTTCGTCTTCGAGTACGCCCGGAACTGGTACAAGACGATCACCCGGGTCCACGAGGACCAGTCGTTCCAGGACGAGCGGTTCGCGCCGGTCGCGGCCGGCGACCTGCTGTCGATCAACCCGGTGTTCGGCTCCACCTCGTTCCGCGGCCCGTTCGACGCGACGTTCGGCCCGGACGGATCGCTCTACGTCATCGACTTCGGCTCCGGCAGCGGGGCCGGGCGCGGCGACGTCAACGAGGGCGCCGGCATCTACCGCATCGACTACGTGGGTGGCGACCGGCCGCCGATCCCGAAGGCGTCCGGCACGCCGACGTCGGGGCAGCTACCGCTCACCGTCCAGTTCTCCAGCGAGGGTACCGAGCACCCCGCCGGGCTGCCGATGACCTACCACTGGTCCTTCGGCGACGGCGCCACTTCGGACGAGCAGAATCCGTCGCACACCTACACCGAGGCGGGCAACTACACCGCGCTGCTCACCGTCACCGACAGCCGGGACCGCAGCTCGGTGGCCGCGGTCCGGATCTCCGCCGGCAACACCCGGCCCGAGGTCGGGTTCAGCTGGCCACCGCACGGCGGCTTCTTCGACTGGGGTGACGAGGTCGCCTACGACGTGGCGGTCGACGACGCCGAGGACGGCAGCATCGCCGGCGGCACGATCGAGTGCGGCAGCGTCACGGTCGGCGCCCTACTCGGCCACGACCAGCACGCGCATCCGCTGGACAACTACCCGCACTGCACGGGGACGATCCCGACCATCACCGACGGCGGGCACGGCCAGGAGACCAACCTCTACTACGTGCTGGAGGCCGGCTTCACCGACGCGGGCGCTCCGGGCGTCGAGCCGCTCACCGGCGCCGACGCGGTCCGGCTCAACCCGAAGCGGCGGGAGGCCGAGCACTTCGCCGCCGGCCAGGGCGTCCAGGTGTTCGAGCGGCCGCTGGCCAGCGCCCGGGCGCGGGTCGGCAGCATCTCGCACGGCGACTGGATCAGGTTCGACACCGTGAACCTGACGAACATCGAGTCGCTCACCGTCGGCGCCTCCTCCGCGGCGCACGGCGGCACCATCGAGGTGCGCCGCGACGCCCCCGACGGCGAGCTGCTGGGCTCGGTGGACGTGCCGGTCACCGGCGGTGTCGACACCGTCGTCGAACGGACCACCGACCTGGGCGATCCGGGCGAGACGTTCGACGTCTACCTGGCGTTCCGCAACGACGCCGTCGGGGCCGGCGGGCCGGACCTGCTGGCGCTGGACTGGCTGCGGTTCAACGGCGACGGCGTCGGCGTGCCGCCCCCGCCGTGCGAGGACGGCGGTGTGGACGAGTTCGACGGCGATGCGCTGAACCTGTCCTGCTGGACGTCGATCGTCCGCCACGACCCGGACGGCTACCAGGTGGCCGGCGGGCAGCTGGTGCTGCCGACGGCGCACGGCGAGCTGACCGCCGCGCGGGCCGATGCGACGAACCTCGTCATGCGGCCGGCACCGGACGGCGGCTGGACCGCCACCACGCGGGTCACCGCGGACGTGAGCACCGCGTTCCAGCAGGCCGGCCTCGTGCTGCACGCCGGCGACGCCGACTTCGCCAAGGCGGTCGTGATGGCGCGGCCGGACGGCACCCGGCGGATGTCGTTCTTCACCGTCGCCGGCGGCCAGGAGCGCAACACCGCCGAGGACTACGCCGCGCTGCCGGCCGACTTCCCCGACACGTTCGAGCTGCGGCTGGTCAGCGACGGGCTGGCGGTGACGGCGGAGTACTCGGCCGACGGCGAGGAGTGGACGCCGCTAGGCCGGCCGTACGGCCTGGGCACCGCGTCGTCCTGGAACGTCGGCGTGGTCGCACTGTCCGGCGGGAACGGCGACCCGAACATCCCGGTCGTCGACGTCGCGTTCGAGCGGTTCGAGCTCTCCGAGACCGAGCCCCAGGTCTGCCCGGACCCCGAACCGGCCGATGGCTACACCGCCCTGTGGGACGGGAAGACGCTGGACGACTGGGAGATGGTGGGCAACGGGTCGTTCACTGTCACATCTGACTGCACGCTGCTGAGCCGGGGCTCCGGCGGCCTGCTGTGGTACACGCCGCGGGCCTTCGGCGACTTCCACCTCCGACTGCAGTACCGGATGAACAACCCGACGGACAACTCCGGGGTGTTCATGCGCTTCCCGGCGCCGCTGGGCTGGGAGGGTCCGTGGGTCCGGCAGCCCGACGACAGCGTGCGGGGCTACGAGGCGCAGATCGAGGACAACCCGGCCGGCGGAGACCCGCAGAAGACCGGCTCGATCTACAACTTCGCCACCATCACCGACGTCCTGGCCAACCCGATCGGCGAGTGGAACACCTACGAGATCCGCGCTGTCAGGCAGACCTACACGGTCTGGCTGAACGGGCAGCTGGTGAACACCTACACCGGCGACGGCAGCCGGGCGCTCGAGGGGCACATCGGGTTCCAGAACCACCACGACGGCTCCGACGTCGAGTTCCGCGACGTGTGGATCGCGCCGGTCGACACCACCTGCCCAGACCCCGATCCGCGGGCGACGGTCGTCGTCGGCACGGTGGACAGCGGTGTGCCGAACCGCGCGGACGCCGACGGGTGCACCGTCAACGACCTCATCGAGGAGGACCGCGACTGGGGAACGTCCGGTGCGTTCCTCCGGCACGTCGGTGCGGTGCTGGACCAGCTGGTCGCCGACGGCGTGATCGACGCCCGCGAGAGCAGCGCGATCCGGCGGGCCGCGGCCGAGTCCGGGGTCGGCCGGGGAGGTGCCGCCGGCCCGAGGTGACGCCGCACCGAACGCGGCGCGCCCGCCACGACCGTCGTGGCGGGCGCGTCCGCGTGGCCGATCCTCAGCCGAAGCGGCCGGAGACGTAGTCCTCGGTGGCCTTCACGCTCGGGTTGGTGAAGATCTTCGTCGTGTCGTCCATCTCGATCAGCTTGCCGGGCTTGCCGGTGCCGGCGATGTTGAAGAACGCCGTGCGGTCACTGACCCGGGCGGCCTGCTGCATGTTGTGCGTGACGATGACGATTGTGTAGTTCTGCTTCAGCTCGCCGATGAGGTCCTCGATGGCCAGCGTCGAGATCGGGTCGAGCGCGGAGCACGGCTCGTCCATCAGCAGCACCTCGGGCTGCACGGCGATGGCCCGGGCGATGCACAGACGCTGCTGCTGGCCGCCGGAGAGGCCGGAGCCGGGCTTGTCGAGCCGGTCCTTGACCTCGTTCCACAGGTTCGCGCCCTTGAGTGACCGCTCGACGATGTCGTCGGCCTCGCTCTTCCTCAGCCGGTTGCTGTTGAGCTTCATACCGGCCAGCACGTTGTCGCGGATGGACATCGTCGGGAACGGGTTGGGCCGCTGGAACACCATGCCGACCTGGCGCCGGACGGTGACGGGGTCGACGTTGGCGCCGTAGAGGTCCTCGCCGTCGAGCATGACCTTGCCTTCGACCCGCGCGCCGGGAATGACCTCGTGCATGCGGTTGAGGGTGCGGATGAAGGTGGACTTCCCGCAGCCGGACGGGCCGATGAAGGCCGTGACCGAGCGGGCCTCGATGGCCATCGACACGCCCTCGACCGCGAGGAAGCTGCCGTAGTAGACGTTGAGATCGCCGACGTCGATGCGCTTGGACATAAGGGCGGTTTCCTTGCTCTAGCGGCCGGTCTTCGGGGCGAACAGGCGGGCGATGAGCCGGGCGACCAGGTTCAGCAGCATGACGATCAGGATGAGCGTCAGCGCCGCGGCCCAGGCCCGGTCGAAACTCGGCTCCGGCGACGAGCCCGACAACGGGCGCATCGCCTGACTGTAAACGTATGCGGGCAGCGACATCATCCAGTCGGAGAACGGGTCGCTGTTGATGGACGAGGTGAAGCCCGCTGTGACGATGAGCGGCGCGGTCTCGCCGACGACGCGGGCGATGGCCAGCGTGACGCCGGAGGCGATGCCGGAGATGGCCGTCGGGACGACGACCCGGACGATGGTGCGCCACTTGGGCACGCCCAGGGCGTACGCCGCCTCGCGCAGTTCGTTCGGGACGATCCGCAGCATCTCCTCGCTGGACCGCACGACTACCGGGATCATCAGTACCGACAGGGCGACGGCGCCGGCGAAGCCGTTGCGGGTGCCGACGCCGAACAGCACCGCGAACAGCGCGGCGGCGAACAGGCCGGCCACGATGGACGGGATGCCGGTCATGACGTCGACGAAGAACGTGATGGACCGGGCCAACCGGCCGCGGCCGTACTCGACCAGGTAGATCGAAGTGAGCAGGCCGATCGGCACCGAGATGATCGTGGCCAGGCCGGTGATGAGGAAGGTGCCCAGGATGGCGTGGTAGGCGCCGCCGATGAACGGCGCGGCGCCCTCCAGCGCCTGCTGGTCGTTGAGGCCGGTCACGTTGCGCATCGAGGTGGTGAGGAAGTCGATGCTGAACCGCTCCGCGCCGTTGTCGAGCACCGACCAGATCACCGAGATCAGCGGGACCAGAGCGATGCCGAACGCGGTGTAGACGAACGTGGTGACCAGCTTGTCGACGGCCTTGCGCCGGCCTTCGACGATGCCCGCGAGCGTGGTGTTGACGACCCCGAAGACCAGCACCGACAGGACGGCGAACGAGACCGGGGAGAAGCCGCCGAACAGCGCGGACAGCCCGGCGCCGGCCGCAATCGACAGGACCAGGACGACCTGGGTGGTGTACCGGGGCAGCTGGTTGTGGGCCAGCGAGCTCGGGGCGGCCGGGGTGGCGGGCGGCTTGGTGGCGACGGACATCAGTTGGCCCCCGAGAACTCACTGCGGCGCGAGACGATCCAGCGGGCGAACATGTTCACGGCCAGGGTGATGGCGAAGAGCACCAGACCCGCGGCGATGAGCGTGTTCGTCTTGAGGCCCGACGATTCGGGGAAGTCCAGCGCGATCTCCGCGGCGATGGTGTTGTTGCCGCTGGTGACCATGGACCAGGTGAAGCCGCCGGTGGACAGCACCATGGCGACGGCCATCGTCTCGCCCAGCGCGCGGCCCAGGCCGAGCATGATGCCGGAGATGATGCCGGGCCGGCCGAACGGGATGACCGCCACGCGGATCATCTCCCAGCGGGTGGCCCCGAGCGCCAGGGCGGCCTCCTCGTGCAGGGTGGGCGTCTGCAGGAACACCTCGCGCGAGATCGCGGTGATGATCGGCAGGATCATCACCGCCAGCACCAGCCCGGCCGTCATCATCGTCCGGCCGGTGGCCGAGGCCGGGCCCGTGAAGAGCGGGATGAAGCCGAGGTTGTCGGCCAGCCAGGACCAGGCCGGCTGCACCTGCGGCGCCAGCCACTGGATGCCCCACAGGCCGAAGACCACGCTGGGGATGGCGGCGAGCAGGTCGACGATGTAGCCGAGGCCCTGCGCGAGCCGGCGGGGCGCGTAGTGCGAGATGAACAACGCGATGCCCAGCGCCAGCGGCGTTGCGACGATCAGCGCGATGACGGCCGCGGCCAGCGTGCCGAAGACCAGCGGCCAGACGTAAGAGAAGAACCCCTCGCCGCCGTCGATCTCCGACGGGTCGGCGCTGAAGGTCGGCAGCGCCTCGCGGACGAGGAACGCGGCCACGCCGGCCAGGATGATCAGGATCAGGATGCCCGCGACCTGCGCGGACCGGGAGAAGATGCGGTCGCCGGGGCGCGCCTTGGCCCGTGGCGTGGCGGTGGGCCGTTCGGTCGGCGGTGGCTTGGCGGTGGTGGTCACGGCGTCAGCTCCGGGTCGTGGAGGTCTCGCGGTTCATGCCGGTTGTCGTGCGGACGCCGGGCGGTCCGTCCCGCATGGGACGAGCCGCCCGGCGACGTGGAACTTCGTGCACAGGATAGGACTCAGCCGACCTCGATCGAGTCGACGACGGCCTGGACCTCGGTCTGCAGCTCCGGCGAGATCGGGGCCGAGCCCGCGGCGTCGGCGGCGGCCTGCTGGCCCTCGTCGCTGGCGACGTAGCCGACGTAGGCCTTCACCAGGTCGCCGACCGCCGGGTCCTCGTAGGCGGTGCAGACGATCGTGTACGAGATCAGCACGATCGGGTAGGCGCCGGAATCCGTGGTGTCGCGGGCCAGCTCGATCGCGAGGTCGTTCTCGGGCCGGCCCTCGGCGCGCGGCGAAGCGTCGACGACTGCCGCGGCGGCCTCGGCGGAGTACTCGACGAACTCCGAGCCGACGCCGATGGCGGCGGTCTGCAGGTCGCCGGCCGCGGCGGCGCTGGCGTAGCCGATGGTGCCCTCGGCGGCCTGGACGGCGGCGATGACGCCCGGCGTCTGCGCGCCGGCCTCGCCCGGCAGCTCCGCCGGCCAGTCGCCGCTGATCTCGTAGGTCCAGGCCTCCGGCGCGGCGGCGGCCAGGTACTCGACGAAGTTCTCGGTCGTGCCCGACTCGTCGGAACGGTGCACCGGCGTGATGGCGAGGTCCGGCAGCGTGGCGTCCGGGTTGTCCGCGGCGATGGCCGGGTCGTTCCAGTTGGTGATGGTGCCGTTGAAGATGTTCGCCAGCGTCACGGGGCCGAGCTGCAGGTTGTCGACGCCCGGAAGGTTGTACGGGACGGCTATCGGGTCGATGTACAGCGGCAGGTTGACGGCCGGAGCACCACACGCGGTCTCCGCGGCGACCATCTCCTCCTCGTCGAGGTAGGCGTCGGAGCCGGCGAATGCGACCGCGCCGGAGGTGATCTGCTCGCGGCCGGCGCCGGAGCCGTCGGGGGCGTAGTTGACGGTCACGTCGGGGTACTGCTGCTGGAACCCGGCGATCCACGCCTGGACCGCGGACTCCTGCGAGCTGGCGCCGGCGCCGTTCAGCGTGCCGGAGAGATCGCCGGCGGGCTCCTCGCCGCCCGCGGTCTCGCCGCTGCCGCTGTCGGTCTCCTCGTCGGAGGAGTTGGTGGTGTCGGGGTCCGAGCCACAGGCTGCCAGCACGAGGGCGGCCGCGCTGGCGACGGCTACGGGTGCCAGCGTGCGGCGCACGATGCTGAGGTTCACGTCTGGTGTCCTTCCTGGACCTATTCGTCCTTGCGTATCGCCTAGAACGTAGGTTTCCGAGGTGACACCGTTCCCCGCTGAGAGTGAACGGGGAATGAACGCCTGACGCAGAGAAGGCGACGGATCGCTGACGGTGTGATGGCCGTCACGTGAACAGGCCGCGTGGCCGGTTGCGGGACGATCACGACCCGCCGTTGAGGGCGGTCACAGGTCGATAACCGCCGGCGGTCCGGCACCGCGGGGCCGGTGCCGCTCGACCGTCACCTGATGGCCGTGCTCGTGGTGCAGGACGGCGAACTCGCCGGGCTCGAGGTCGTCGCCCGGGTCGGCGCCGGCCGCCTCGAACAGCAGCGGCAGGACCGGGCGATGCGAGCAGACGACGGCGGGGCCGTCGCGCAGCAGCGACCGGATGACCGCCTCGGCCGGGTGGTCGTGGCGCACCCGCAGGTTCTCTTCGGACAGGTGCGGCTCCAGCTCGACCACCAGCCCCTGCTTGAGGGCGAAAGGGCGCACGGTCTCGGCGCACCGGACGGAGTCGCTGGACAGCACCCGCCCCAGGCCGAGGGTCCCGAGCGCCTCGCCGAGCGGCTCGAGGTCGGCGGACCCCTCGGCCGCCAGCGGCCGCTCGATGTCCGGGCCGGGCCACGTTGCGCGCGGCACCGCCTTGGCGTGACGCAGCAGCACCAGTGGCGTGGTGCGCAGCGGGCCGCGCAGCGCGGCGCGGACGAGCTCGGCGTCGCGCTCGTGGGACAGCCGCCGGACAGCTTCACCGGCCGGCAGGAACACCACCTCGTCGATCTCGCGGTCGGGCAGCCGCGCGGCCGCGTGCGGATCGGCCTCGGCCAGCCAGTAGCGCACCGTCTTGGGCCGGCCGGCGACGGTGTAGTGCTGCGGCGGCAGCGGCCGGCCGAGCGTCACCTGGTGCCCCGTCTCCTCGAACACCTCGCGGGCCGCGCAGACCAGGAGCGATTCGCCGGCCTCCAGCTTGCCCTTGGGCAGCGACCAGTCGTCGTACCGGGGACGGTGCACCAGGCAGATCTCGACCCGGCCGTCCGGTGCGCCCGGCTGCTCGCGCCACAGCACGGCCCCGGCGGCGAGCACCGGGTCGCGCCTGGACGTCACGTCTCCATCCATCGGCGCCACTTCGCCCGCCGTACGTGCCGCCAGGTGTCGGCGAACGCGGCGCGGGCGGCGTGCACGTGCGCGCGTTCGTTCGAGGCCAGCACGCCGAGCGCGAACGCGACGTCGGCGGAGGCGTGGTCGGAGTTGGCCAGCTCGCGGGCCTTCGCCGCGGCCATGGCGGCGTCCTGATGCTCGCCCAGGATCTCGGTGATCTTCTCGACCTGTTTGGCGAACGCCTTCGCGTCGCCGCCGAGCACGGGCGCGACGGCCTCGGCGGCGTAGCGTGTGCGTTTGGCGGCCAGCCTGGCGGCGTGCCACTCCTCGTCGGGCGCCGCGTCGGTGAGGTCGCCGGCCGCGGCGTCGAGCTTCGCCCAGGCCTTCTCGACCAGCCCCGGCAGCACGTCGCGGGCCGGCCGCTCGGCGTCGGGCCGGGTCAGCGGGCGGGCCACGGCGCGGACCAGGTGGTCGTGCAGGGCGAGGTAGCGCTCGTCGTCGAGCAGTTCGCCGACCCGGGCCCGGGCGTCGGCCACCGTGCCGCCGAGCACCTCGGCGAGCAGCTGCTTCACCTCGGTGGCCGGCAGGTCCGGCGGCAGGTCGGTGCAGTGGCGCTCCAGCCGTTCGCGGAGCACGTCGCCCTCGCGCAGCTCGCCGAGGGAGCGGGCGAACCAGGCCAGCTCGGCGCGCAGCTCCTCGGCCCACGGACGGTCCAGCAGCGGCCGGAACGTGCGCAGCCCGCTGCGCAGCCGGCGCGCGGCCACCCGCAGCTGGTGGACGGCCTCGGGGTCGGCGGGCTCGCGGCGGAACGCGACGTCGGCGGCCCGCAACGCCCGCACGTGCCGCGCCAGGTACGCGACCAGCGCGTCGTGGGCCGGGTCCTTCGGCCGGGGCGCCGGCAGCTCCGGCACCTCCGGCTGCGCAGCGGCGTTCGCGCCCAGCGCGCGGACCACCTTGGCGACGAACTCGCCGCCGACCGCGCCGGCCTCCGTCAGCGCCGTCGCCACCGTCGCGATCAGCGGACCGCCGTGCCGCTCCTCCAGCTCCAGCTCGCGAAACCGGGCGGCGACGGTGCCGTCGGCGCCCACCACTTGGACGGTGTCGTCGACCAGCTCGCCGGCGTCGTCGCCGTCCTCGGACCGGATGACCCGCCGGTCCCGGGTGGTGCGCAGGGTCGAGACCAGCTGCAGCGGCGCCGTACGGGTGATCACCCGGACCAACGCGGTGAGCGCGGGTGGCGGTACGTCACCGGCGTCCAGCGGCAGCCGCAGCTCGTCGCGGGCGCCGACACCGCCGGCCGGCAGCTTGAGGTGCCAGCCCTCGTCGTCGCCGCCGCGCCGGCGCAGCGTGATGCCCTCGCGGGCCAGCCGCAGGTCCTCGGTGTCGTAGTAGGCCGACTCCAGTTCGACCGTGCCCAGGTCGTCGACGGCGGACACGCCCGGAAGCGTGGAGAGATCGGGGATGCGGAACAGTCCGTGCACGCGGAACTTCTGCTCGACCTCACGGGCGCTGTGTGGTCGGGCGGCCTGCTCCGCACGGCTCACGTGGTGGACCTCCGGCGCTGCTTACGTTCGATGAGCACCTGTTGCATGTCTGCCAGCGGCTCGCCGTCGGGCCCGGTGTGCACCCGTTCCCACGTGCCGTCGGGGCGCAGGTGCCAGGACGAGATGCCGGGGTCGAAGGCGAGGTCGAACAGGCCCACGACCTCTTGCCGGTGTTCCGGCCGGCTCAGCCGCACCAGCGCCTCGACCCGGCGGTCGAGGTTGCGGTGCATGAGGTCGCCGGAGCCGATCCAGTGCTCGGCGTCGCCGCCGTTCTCGAACGAGTAGACGCGCGAGTGCTCGAGGAACCGGCCGAGGACGCTGCGGACCCGGATGTTCTCGGACAATCCGGGGACGCCGGCGCGGATGCTGCAGATGCCGCGCACCCAGATGTCGACGGGCACACCGGCGGCGGACGCCTCGTACAGCGCGTCGATGACGGCCTCGTCGACGAAGCTGTTCGCCTTGAACCGGATGCGGGCCGGGCGGCCGGCACGATGCTGATCGATCTCGCGCTCGATGCGCTCGACGATGCCGCTGCGCAGCGAGTGCGGCGCCACCAGCAACCGCTTGTAGGCGGACTCCAGCGAGTAGCCCGACAGCGTGTTGAACAGGTGGTTGAGGTCCTCGGCGACGTCGGGGTCGGCGGTGAGCAGGCCCATGTCCTCGTAGATGCGGGCCGTGCGCGGGTGGTAGTTGCCGGTGCCGATGTGGCTGTAGCGCTGGATGCCGCCGGCTTCGTCGCGCACCACCAGGCAGAGCTTGCAGTGCGTCTTCAGCCCGACCAGGCCGTAGACGACGTGCACGCCGGCCTGCTCGAGCTTGCGTGCCCAGGTGATGTTGGCCTGCTCGTCGAACCGGGCCTTGATCTCGACGACGGCGAGCACCTGCTTGCCCGCCTCGGCGGCGTCGATGAGCGCGTCGACGATGGGGGAGTCACCGCTGGTGCGGTACAGGGTCTGCTTGATGGCCAGCACCCGCGGATCGGCCGCAGCCTGCTCGACGAAGCGCTGCACGCTGGTCGAGAACGAGTCGTACGGGTGGTGCACCAGCACGTCGGCCTTGGAGATGGCGGCGAACATGTCCGCCGGCGAGGCGGACTCGACGTCGCGCAGGTCGCGGTGGGTGGCCGGCAGGAACGGCCGGTAGCGCAGCTCGGCGCGGTCGAGGTCGGCGATGGCGTTGAGGCCGGTGAGGTCGAGCGGGCCGGGCAGCGTGAACGTCTCGCCGTCGCTGACGCCGAGCTCGCGCTGGAGCAGGTCGCGCACGTGCGGGTCGACGGTCTCCTCGACCTCCAGCCGGACCGCCGGGCCGAACCGCCGCCGCATGAGCTCGCGCTCCATGGCGGTCAGCAGGTTCTCGGCGTCGTCCTCCTCGACCTCGACGTCCTCGTTGCGGGTGACCCGGAACATGTGGTGCTGCAGCACCTCCATGCCGGGGAACAGCTGGGACAGGTGCGCGGCGATGACGTCTTCGAGTGGCACGAACCGCTGCTCCGCGACCGGCAGGAAGCGCGGGAAGTTCGGCGGGACCTTGACCCGGGCGAAGTGCTCGGTGGCGTTGCGCGGGTTGCGCACGACGACGGCGAGGTTGAGCGACAGCCCGGAGATGTACGGGAACGGGTGCGCGGGGTCGACCGCCAGCGGCGTCAGCACCGGGAAGATCCGCTCGCTGAACAGCCGCCGCAGCTTCACGTGCTCGGCGTCGTCGAGGTCGTCCCACCGGGCGATGTCGATGCCCTCTTTGACCAGCGCCGGCAGCACGTCGCTGCGGAAGCACTGGGTCTGCCGGGCGGCCAGCTCCCGCGTGCGCTCGAGCGTGCGCTCCAGCACTTCGCGCGGCATCATGCCGCTGACCGAGGGGAACGCGACGCCGGCCGCGATGCGCCGCTTCAGTCCGGCCACGCGGATCATGTAGAACTCGTCGAGATTGCTGGAGAAGATGGCCAGGAACCGGGCTCGCTCCAGCAGTGGCACGTCGGGATCCTCGGCCAGCTCGAGCACCCGGGTGTTGAAGGCGAGCCAGGACAACTCGCGGTCGAGGTAGCGCTCTTCCGGCTTCATCGGCTCCGCCATGTCCCCCATGCTGACACGCGCGAGTGAACACTGGGTAGCACGGGAGCGGCCGGACCCGCCGCTGGTCCGCGATCAAGTCGCACCTGAGGTGATCGCCGCTCATGGTGGCGTCCGGCCGGCGGTCACCGGCGCGCCGTCAGGAGCGCAGGTAGGCGAGCACGGCGAGGACACGGCGGTGACCGGTGTCGCCCTGCGCGAGGCCGAGCTTGGCGAAGATGTTGCGGATGTGCTTGCTGACCGCGGTCTCGGTGACCACGAGCCGCTCGGCGATGTCGGGGTTGGCCAGGCCCTCCGCCATCAGCGCCAGCACCTCGCGCTCGCGCGGGGTGAACCTCCGCACCGGGTCGTCGGCGCGGCGCCGGACCATGAGCTGCGAGACCACCTCGGGGTCCATGACGGTGCCGCCGGCGACCACGCGGTGCAGGGCGTCGAGGAACTGCTCGACCTTCCCGACCCGCTCCTTGAGCAGGTAGCCGACGCCGTCGGCGCCGCCGGCCAGCAGCTCGGTGGCGTAGCTGTCCTCGACGTAGGCGGACAGCACGAGGACGGGCAGGCCGGGCCGCTCGCGCCGGGCGGCGGCGGCCGCGGCGATGCCCTCGTCGGTGAAGCCGGGCGGTAGCCGGACGTCGACGACGGCGGCGTCCGGCCGCTCGGCGCGCACCGCGGCGAGGAAGCCGTCGGCGTTGTCGACGGCGGCGGCCACTTCGATGCCCTCGTTGGCCAGCAGCAGCACCAGGCCCTCGCGGAGCAGGGTGTCGTCCTCGGCGATCACGACGCGCACGGGATCACCGCCCGCACGACCGTCGGCCCGCCCACGGGGCTGGTCACCTCGGTGTGGCCGTCGAACGCGGCGACCCGGCGGCGGATGCCGGCCAGCCCGCTGCCGCCGGACTCGTCGGCGCCGCCGTGGCCGTCGTCGCGGACCTCGATCACCAGCGTCTCCCTCTCGCCGGCCGCGGCCGGTGGCCGCAGCGTCGCGGTCACGTCGGCGTGCTCGGCGCCGCTGTGTTTCGCGGTGTTGGTCAGCGCCTCGGCGACGACGAAGTACGCGGCGGCCTCGAGCGCGGCGGGCAGCCGGCGCAGCCCGTCGACGCGCAGCGTGCACCGTACCGCGCAGCGGGCGGCCAGCGCGGCCAGTGCGCCGTCGAGACCCCGCTCGGCCAGCACCGGCGGATAGATGCTGCGGACGACGTCGCGCAGCTCGCCCAGCGCGTCGGCGGCCTGGTCCTGCGCCTTGAGCAGCAGCGGCAGCGCGGACTCCGGGTCGCGGCGCAGCGCCCGTTCGGCGATGCCCAGATGCATGATGACGCCGACCAGCCGGTTCTGGGTGCCGTCGTGCAGGTCGCGCTCGATGCGCCGTAGCTCCGCGCCGTGCGCCTCCAGCGCGGCCGCCCGGGTCGCGGTCAGCTCGGTGACCCGCTGGCTCAGCCGGGCGTCCTTCGTCGGTGCCAGGAGGTGGCGGACGCCCGCCGCCTGCCACCGGGCCAGCAGCGGCAGCAGCACCAGCGTGACGAGCGCGTACCCGGCGGCCAGCCCCAGCATCCCGAACGCGCCGGCCCAGGACGTGACCGGATACGGCGAGGCGGCCGGCTCGTCCTCGGGCATCGCCCACCAGTAGAACGGCACCGCGAGGGCGTTGAGGATGGCCAGCGGCAGCAGGATCGCCAGCACGCCGGCGATCAGGCCGGTGAAACCGTGGATCACCACCCAGGCGAGATCGCGGCGGGTGGCCGGCTCGGCCAGCAAGGCCCGGACGGGCACGGCGGGCGCGTCCCGCGGCAGCTCGTCCGGCGCCGGGTACGGCGCCGGCACGGTACTGCCGGTGTACGCCTCGACCCGGCGCCGCTCGTCGCCGGCCCAGCGGCGCAGGGCTCGCACCGTCGACGGGATCAGCGGCCAGCCGACGATGATCAGCGTGAGGGCGGCCACCAGCAGGACCCGGATCACCAGCACGAGCGCTACCGCCGCGCTGGGCATGCCGCGCGCCAGGAACAGCAGCGCGCGCCAGGCGTCCACCGTCGCCGTGCGCACTCTGCTCATGACCTCAGCATGCCCGAGCCGGCGCCGCCGGACGGTATACCCAGCACCACCATCGATCCGGGAGTCAGCGGGATCGTCGCCGCTGCCGCCGGTCCGTAGCGTCGGAAACAGGTCCTGACGAGGAGGAACGACGTGCACACCATGACGGCTCCGGCGGTGCGGCTCGACGCCGTGACCAAGGTCTACGGCAGCGGCGAGAACCGGGTGACGGCGCTGCAGGAGGTCGGCGTCGACCTCGCCACCGGCACCTTCACCGCCGTGATGGGCCCGTCCGGGTCCGGCAAGAGCACGTTCCTGCACTGCGCGGCCGGGCTCGACCGGCCGACGTCGGGCTCGGTCCGGCTGGGCGACACCGAGCTGTCCTCGCTGTCCGACAACGAGCTCACCGTGGTCCGCCGCGACCGCATCGGCTTCGTCTTCCAGGCTTACAACCTGCTGTCCTCACTGACCGTCGAGGACAACGTGTCGCTGCCGCTGCGGCTGGCCGGTCGCGAGATCGACCGCGACTGGATCGCACGTGTGGCCGGGTCGGTCGGGCTGGGCGAGCACCTGCGGCGCCGTCCGGCCCAGCTCTCCGGCGGACAGCAGCAGCGGGTGGCGATCGCCCGGGCGCTGGTCACCCAGCCCGACGCGGTGTTCGCCGACGAGCCCACCGGCGCGCTGGACACCCGGACCGGCCGGCAGGTACTGGAGCTGCTGCGCCGGATCGTCGACGACAGTGGCCAGACGGTGATCATGGTGACGCACGACCCGGTCGCGGCGTCGTTCGCCGACCGCGTGCTGTTCCTGGCCGACGGCCGGCTCACCGGCGTCATGGAGGCGCCGACGGCAGAGCTGGTCGCCGACCGGATGACGAAGCTCGGGGCGTGGTGAAGATGCGCGATCTCGCCCGCAAGACGATGCACGGCCGCAAGGCCGGATCGGCCGGCGCGTTCCTCGCCGTGCTGCTCGCCTCGACGCTGGTGACGGCGCTCGCCGTGCTGGTGGAGTCCGGGGTCCGCGGCGGCCTGCCGCCGCAGCGCTACGCCGGCGCCGACGCCGTCGTGGGCGGCGTCCAGGCGTTGCCCGTCGTCGAGGACACCGACCTGGGGCTGTCCGAACGGGTCCGGCTGCCGGCCGACGTGGTCGACGCGGTCGCGGACGTGCCGGGCGTGGCCGAGGCGGTCGGGGACGTCAGTGTCCCGGTGAGCGTGGTGGCCGACGGCGCCGTGGCGGAGACGGAGCGGCCGGTGGCCGGACACGGCTGGTCGGCGACGGCGCTGACGCCGTTCGCGGTCGCCGAGGGCGGCGCGGCGCCGGAGCGCGACGTCGAGGTGGCGGTAGAGGACGACCTCGCGTCCGCCCTGGACATCGACGCCGGCGACCGGATCGAGCTGGCCGTCGGCGGCGTCGCGTCGGCGTACACGGTGACCGGCGTGGTGTCGCGGCCGGACGGCGACGCCCGGGAGTCCGCGGTCTTCCTGACTGACGACGCCGTGGCTGCGCTGGCCGGCGTCGACGAGTCGGCCCGCTGGGACGCGATCGGCGTGGTCGCGGCCGACGGCGAGTCCGCGGGTGACCTGGCCGACCGGATCGCCGACGCCGTGCCGGACGTGCGCACGTACACCGGCGACGCCCGCGGCCACGTCGAGTTCTTCGACATCGGCCGGGCCCGCGTCGAGCTGACGGTCCTGGCGGCGTCATTGGGCGGCACGACGGTGCTGATCGCGATGTTCGTCGTGGCCGGCACGATGGCGCTGTCGATCCAGCAGCGGCGGCGCGAGTTCGCCCTGCTGCGCGCCGTCGGCGCGACGCGCAGGCAGGTCCGGCGGCTGGTCGGCGCCGAGGTCATGCTGCTCGCGACGTCCGCCGCCGTCATCGGCGCGGTGCCCGGCTACCTGCTGGCAGTGATCCTGGGCCGGGCGTTCGCCGGTTCCGGGCTGCTGCCGGAGGACTTCCAGCTGGCCATGGGCCCGGTGCCTGGCTCTGGCGCCGTCGTGTTGTGCCTGGTCACGGCCCGGCTGGCGGGGTGGGTGGCGGCCCGGCGGCCGTCCCGGCTGAACCCCGTCGAGGCCCTGGGGGAGAGCGCCGTCGAGAAGTCGCAGCTGGGCGCCGGGCGGGTCGTCACCGGCCTGGTGCTGCTCCTGCTCGGCGTGGCGGCGTCCGGCATCCCGCTGCTGGTGCCCGGCATGGTGGGCGTCGCGGGTGCGGCCAGCGGTGTGCTCCTGCTGGCCATCGGCGTGGCGCTGCTCGGGCCACGGCTGCTGGGCGCGGCGGCCGGCCTGCTGGGCGGGCCGGTACGACGGCTGTCGCCGGTGCACGGCTACCTGGCGACGGCGAACATGCGGGCCAACTCGCGCCGGCTGGCCGCGGCCGTCACCCCGATCGTGCTCGCCGTCGCGTTCGTCTCCTTCCAACTGTTCAGCCAGAGCACGCTGGCCGCCGCGGCCGGCCGGCAGACCATCGACGGCGTCGTGGCGGACCACGTGGTGACGGGGCAGGACGGCGGCGTCGCCCCGGCCGTGACCGAGGAGCTGCGGCGGGAGCTGGACGACGACACGACGGTGACGCCGGTCGTGCACAGCCAGATCGTCGTCCGCTACTCCGAGCTCGGCGAGCCGACCATGGAGACGTTCCCCGCCCAGGGCCTGGACCCGGACGGGCTGGAGCACACCCTCGACCTGGAGGTGCGCGAGGGCGACCTCGGCGCCCTCGACGACGGCACGGTCGCGCTGAGCCGCACCGCCGCGGCGACGTTCGGCGCGTCGGTCGGCGAGACCGTCGATCTGGTGCTGGGCGACGGCACCGAGATCGAGCCGACGGTGGTCGCCGTCTACGGCCGCGGCCTGGGCTTCGGCGACGTCACGCTGCCGCACGACCAGCTGGCGGCGCACACGACCACCGGGCTGGACAGCTGGGTGCTGGTCGGCGGCGACGCCGATGCCGCCGGCGACGCCGTCGCGCGGGTGACCGACGACCACCCGGGGCTGGTCGCCGGGACCGGCGCCGACCTGACCGCGGCCGGCTCCGCCGAGCGCGCGGCGGAGTCGTCCACCAGCCTGGTCGCGATCCTCGCGCTGCTCGCCTACCTGGCGGTGTCAGTGGTGAACACGCTGGTCATGGCGACGGCCGAGCGGACCCGCGAGTTCGCGCTGCTGCGTCTGGCCGGTGCCGGCCGGCGTCACGTGCTGGCGATGATGCGCGTCGAGACGGCGGTGATCGTCGCGGTGTCGGTCGTGGTCGGCCTGCTGGTCGCGCTGCCGCCGCTGGTCGGCGTCAGCGTCGGGCTGACCGAGTCGCCGCTGCCGTCGATCTCACCGACCGGGTTCAGCGGGATCGTGCTGGTGACCGCGCTGCTGGGATTCCTGGCGATCGGGCTCCCGGCCCGCGCGGCCCTGCGGCTGCGCCCCGTCGACGCGATCGGCCTGCGGGAATGACGGGCAGCTATCAGGCGGACGGGGAAAGAGCGGGCACAGCCGTGCTCCGGTGTCCACGTGGTGAGATTTCACCGACGATTCGGGGCCATCATGAGGTTTTCCGCTGCGTCAACACGCTTGCAGGCGTGTTGAGGCTCGGGTGATCCTCGTGATGTGGGCGATCGTTGATTCGCCCCCGTCAGGCGTCGCGGCGGTAGGCGACGTCGACGGCGTGGCGGGTGAAGCCCTCGCGCTCGTAGAGGCGGACGGCAGCGGTGTTGTCGCCCTCGACGTAGAGGGTGACGGTGCGTACGCCGGCGACGTCGGCCAGGTACCGCAGCCCGGCGACGGTGAGCGCGCCGCCCAGTCCGCGGCCATGCGCGTCCGGCGCCACCCCCAGCACGTAGACCTCGCCGATCGGCTCGTCCACCCCGCCCGGACCCGGGTTCGGGTCGTGCGCGTGCACCTTCGTCCAGTGGAAGCCGAGCAGCCGGTCGTCGGCGTCGACGGCGAGCAGGAAGCCGGCCGGGTCGAAGTCGGGCGAGGTCTCGGCGGACCGGATGTCGTCGAGGGTCTGGCCGCCCTGCTCCGGGTGCCAGGCGAACGCTGCGTTGTTGACCTCCAGCCAGGCGGCCTCGTCGCGGCCGGGCTCGAACGGCCGCAGCCGGACCCCGTCGGGCAGCCGCGGTTCCGGCAGCGACCCCGGCGCCACCCGGCGGCGCAGCTGGAGCAGCTCGCGGGCGCGCTCGAGGCCGTACCGCCGGGCCAGCGCGACGGCGCCCGGGTGATCGGCGTGCGACCACAGCCACAGCTCGCCGGTGACGAAGTCCAGCAGGTCGGCGAGCAGTGCGCCGCCCAGCCCCTGCCTGCGGTACGCCGGGTCGACGACGAGCTCGGCGGCCAGCCGGTCGCCCTGTGCGGCCGCGTACGCCGCCCCGACGAGGCGGTCGCCGGCGCGAACGGACAGTGCCGCCGTCGTCGCGCCGTCGCGCGCGGCCGGGAACAGGTCGTCGGCGAACGGGGCGACGCCGTCGGCCGCGCTCGCCCGGTCCGCCAGTGCGCTGAGCTCCGCCACCTCGGTGGCCTCGAACACGCGGGCGACGCTCATGGCGCGGCCGGCGCCCGCCGGATGGGCGCGACGGTCGGCACCGGCTCGTTCGTCAGGAAGTCCACCACGATCGCGTTCACCAGGTGTGGCTTCTCCTGCGTCATGAAATGCGACGTGCCGGGGACCACCGCGAGCTCGGCGTTCGGGATCCCCTCGTACATGTCGACGGCGTGCCGCATGGTCACCAGGTCGTCGTCGGCGAACACCAGCAGGGTGCGGTGCGGGACGTTCGCCAGCTCGGCCGGGTCGAGGTACGGCTCCTTCGCGGCCATCTCGCCGATCTTGGTGGCGACCACCGGGAAGTGCTCCTCGCCGTCGGGCGAGACCTCGCCGTAGGCCGGCCCGAGGAACTGGGTGATCGCGTCGACGTCCCACTCCTCGTCCGGCGCCGCCTCGCCGTCCTTGCTGAAGCCGCCGCTGATGAGCACCAGCCGGTTGATCAGCTCCGGCCGCTGCAGGGCGACCAGCAGCGCGACGAACGCGCCGTCGCTGTGGCCCACGACGTCGGCCGGCGTGTCGACGACCTGCTCGAGGAACCCGATCGTGTCGTCGGCCATCAGCTGGTACGTGATGGGTCCCTCGACGTCGGGCGTGTGCCCGTGACCGCGCCGCTCGGGCGTGTAGACGTGGAACCGCTCGACCAGCGGCGCGAGGTTCGGCTCGAACCAGCGGGCATCGACCAGCCCGCCGTGCAGCAGCACCAGCGGATCGCCCTCACCGTGCTCGTCGTACCAGGTGCGGACGGGACCCACCTGCACGTAGTCGCCCATAGGGCGACCCTATCGGCAGGTCAGTCGGACAGCGTGATGCTGATGCCGCTCTGTTCGGCCCGCTCGGCCCGAGCGGGTGGCAGGTCCTCGTCGTCAGGGAGCGGGACGCTGGCCGTCGGGCGTCCCGAACGGCCCTGCTGAGGAGGGACGAACCGGTAGCCGACGTTGCGCACGGTGCCGATCAGCGACTCGTGGTCGGCGCCGAGCTTGGCCCGCAGCCGCCGGACATGGACGTCGACCGTGCGGGTACCACCGAAGTAGTCGTAGCCCCACACCTCTTGGAGGAGTTGAGCGCGGGTGAACACGCGGCCGGGATGCTGAGCGAGGAACTTGAGCAGCTCGAACTCCTTGTATGTGAGGTCGAGCGTGCGCCGGGCCACCTTCGCGGTGTACGTGGCCTCGTCGATGACGAGGTCGCCGGAGCGGATCTCGTCGGGCGCGTCGTCGCCGGCCGCGGCCAGCCGGCCCTGCGCGAGCCGCAGCCGCGCCTCGACCTCGGCTGGTCCGGCGGAGTCGAGCAAGACGTCGTCGATGCCCCACTCGGCGGTGACGGCGGCCAGCCCGCCCTCGGTGACGATGGCCATCAGCGGGACGTCGACGCCGGTGGTGCGGATGAGCCGGGTCAGGCCGCGCGCCTGGGAGAGGTCGCGGCGGGCGTCGACCGCGACGACGTCACCCGTTGGCGCGTCGACGAGCGCGGAGGCCTCCGCTGGAAGCACTCGGACGTCGTGCAGCAGGAACCCGAGGGCCGGCAGCACCTCCGCCGACGGTTGCAGCGAGTTGGTCAGCAGGACGATGGTTGCCATGTCGCGACCTCCAGTCGGCCGGGGCCGGTGAACGCAGAAGGGACCTGTAGGCGTCATCGCCCAGGTCCCTTGGTGAGAGAGAATAGCTGATATGCCGGACCTCGACATTTCCGGGGCACTCACAGAACCCCGACCGGACGCGCGCCCGCAACGTTCCGGACACTCGCGCCGCCTGCAGGCGGCCGACGGAACGCTGCTGCACGCCCGGTACTTCCCACGCCGCGACGGCCGCGCCGGCGACCTCGCCGTCGTGGTCGCGCACGGCTTCACCCAGAGCTCGCGCAGCCCGCAGATGAGGCGCATCGCGAGCTGGCTGAGCGAGCACGCGTCGGTGGTCCTGCTCGACCTGCGCGGCCACGGCCGGTCGCGCGGCCATTCGACGTTGGGCTGGCGCGAGGTGCTCGACATGGACGCCGCGGTGAGCTGGGCCCACGCCCTGGGCTACCGGCGCGTGGCGACGCTCGGGTTCTCGCTCGGCTCGGCGGTCGCGATCCGGCACGGGGCGTTGCACCGCGGCGTCGGCGCGGTGGCCGCCGTCAGCGTCCCCGGCGAGTGGTTCTACCGCGGCACCGCCGCCATGCGGACGCTGCTGCGGCTCATCCTCACCAAGCCCGGCCGCGTGCTGCTGCGGCTGCTGCGCCGCACCCGCGTCTCGCCGGCCGGCTGGTCGACACCCGACCCCATCGATGCGCGGGCGGCGGCCGCCGAGCTAGACGTCCCGCTGCTGGTGGTGCACGGCGACAAGGACGACTACTTCCCGGTGCACCACGCCTGGCAGGTGCACGCCGCCGCGCCGGTCGCCACGCTCTGGCTCGAGCGCGGCTTCGGGCACGCCGAGGCCGGCACCACCGAGCCACTGGTGAGCCGCATCGGCGCCTGGCTCGACGAGCACACCGTCGCCGTCGCGCCAGTGCGGGCATGATGTCCTGATGGCGAAGGTGACGCTGCGGTACTGGGCAGCCATCCGCGCGGCGGCCGGCATCCCCGAGGAGGTCGTCGACGCCGGCACACTCGCCGAGGCGCTGGCCGCGGCCCGCTCGGCGCACCGCGACAGCCCGCGCTTCACCGCGGTCCTGGACATCTGCGCCGTCGTCGTCGACGGCACCCCGGCCGGGTCGCGCGACCCCGCTACCGTCGTCCTGCACGAGGGGTCGGCGGTCGAGCTGCTCCCGCCGTTCGCGGGCGGCGGGCTCTGAACGCACATCGTCGAGCTGAATGAGAGCCGGGTTTCTGCGCGTTCGATGCGCGCGGCGAGGACGGTGTGAGATCGCTGTGCTCGGTGGGTGATTGCTGTGGCCCTGACGACAGCAACGCCACCCGGTCCGACAGCAGCACGGCGGCCCCGCTGGCCTCCCGGCGGCTTGAACGTGTCGGCGAGCGTCGACTGACGGGTGGTGTCGTGGGCGGACGTGCAATCGGGCAGCAGGGGGACGGCCAACGCCACACACCCTGTGCCAACGTGGGCCACGTGCCACGCGCTCGGCAGAACACGATCCCGCCGCGGCCGCTCACCGGTGTTAAGGAGCCACGGATCGAGCAGAAGAGCCCTGAACGATTACGGTGAGCGGGCCCTGCGCAGTGCGGGCAGCGCGGCGGAAGGACGGGTTCTCCCGCTCCACGAGGCATGCATACCTCGTGGAGCGGGAGAAGTCCTCGTGATGTCGCCGAGCCTTGATGATCAGCCGGCGTCGGTGCGGCGGCCGCCGACCAGGTAGGACGTCTCGCCGACACCCCCTTCCAGGAGGGCCACGCCGAACTCGCCGTCGATGAGGTCGAAGCTCTCGTGCGGCGGGTCGATGGCCGTCGCCTCCGCGCTGGCGAGGTCGATGGTCAGCGTGCCGTTCTCGGTGGCGCCGTAGACCGTCGAGTCGTCGATCGCGGACCCCTGGATCGCGAAATCCGCCGCGACCGGGGTGACCGTGCCGGCCCCGACGTCCAGGACCAGCGCCCCATTCGACCAGCCCGTGAACAGGCGCCGTCCGTCGGGGGAGAGCAGGGCGCCGGCGCCGCCCAGACGGCCGGGGTCGGCGATGACCGGCTGCACACCGGCGAGGTCGGCGGCCGACGGCGTGGCCGGCTCGTGCGTGGCGGCGTCCAGCCAGGCCACCTCGAAGGCGGTGGCGTTCTCGTCCGTCGCGGCGATGGTCAGCAGGTACGAGCCGACCAGCATCGTCAGCTGGTTCGGACCCTCGGCGAACAGCAGGTCCTCCTCGTTCGGCGTCGACGCGACGGTGTTCCACGCCTCGGCGCCGTCGAACGTGCGGGCCAGCCAGCCGACGTAGGTGTCGCCGTTCTCCGAGACTTCGTAGGCGATGCCGCGGACGTAGGAGATCAGCAGGTCACCGGAGACGCCCGCGAAGTACTCGTCCAGATCGTAGTCACCGACGAGCATCGGTTCCGGGTCACGGTTGACCGGGACGAACTCGGTGGCCCCCGGCTTCAGGAGGAAGTCGCCGGCCAGCACGCCCTGATCGGTCCAGAACACCTCGGTGTGCGGGTTCTCGCCCTGCGGGACGGTGATGTGCACCTCGGCCGGGAAGGACGGGTCCGCACTGCCGGCGTCGCCGCCGTCCTCGCCGCCGGCGTCGGCCGGCCAGGCGAGGTACCCCCACGCCGTCGAGGCCTCGGTGACCGCGTCGCCCGCGTCGTTCTCGGTGACCACGACGGCGACGCCCGGGCCGCCGTCGACCTCGGTCGCCCGCAGTGCCGACACGGGGCCCGGCAGCACCTCGGACTTCCACAGTCGCTCGCCGGTCTCGGCGTCCAGCGCGACGATGTGGCGATCTGTGGTGGGATCGGAGGCGTCGGGCTCGAGGGCGAACACAGTGCCGTCGATCAGCGCCGGGCGCTCCAGGCCCTCGTGCGACCAGCAGTTGTCCGGGTCCAGGCCTGCGGGCAGCTCGGCGCTGAGCTCCGGCGGGCAGCTGAACTCCGGAGTGGTCTCCTGCGGGGTGGACGGTTCGCCCGACGGCGCCTCGCTCGGCGCCTCGGTGCTGGTCTCCTCCGCCGACGGCTCTGAGTCGTCGCCGCACGCAGTCAGGGCGACCGCGGCGACGGCCAGGAGCACCGTCAGGCGGCCGCGTGTGTTCGTCATCTCCAGGGGGTCCTCTCTATCGACCTGCAGGTGTGCCCGGTCACGTGGAACGATGTGCCATATACCGTAGGGGAGCGATCCCCGTCCAGTCAGCGAGACAGAGATCACGCCGTGCCTCGGGGTCGGCCGGACTGTTGTGGAGTTGTTGTCATTTCGGCGTGGGTGGGCGGTCCGCGTCTGCGAGCATTCAAAGGTGCCCTCCGTTCATGCCTCGCTTGCCGTCGTCGCCCTCGCGGGCGTGCTGGCGCTCGCCTCGGCGTCGGGGAGCACGCTTCTGGCCGGTGGCATCGCCCTGGTCATCGTGATCTTCACGCTCGGCGGCGTGGCCGCGGCCCGGGCCGGCGCGGCTCGATGGTCCGCCGGCATCGCGCTGGTGGCGGGGCTTGGCGCGCTCGGGTGGACGTGGTCCGAGGGCGGCTCCGACCTCACGCCCATGGCGGCGCTGCTGGGCCCGACGCTGGTGGCGTCGATCGTCGTCCAGCTGCTGCGGCGGGACGGGCGATCCGGACTGACCACGTCGCTGGCCGTGGCGGTCACCGCGTGCGTGCTGGCGGTGCTGCCGGTCGCCTGGCTGGCGCTGCGCGAGTCGGCTGACGGCGAGTACCCGGTGGGGCTCGCGCTGCTGGGCGTCGGCGCGGTCGGGCTGGCCGAGTCGGTGCCGATGTCGCGGGCGGTGCGCCGGCTCGTCGGCGTGCTGCTCGCCGCGCTGGGCGCCGGCGCGCTGGTGCTCACCACCGACTGGGTGGGCGACGCCGTGCCCGCCGTCAGCGCCGTCGTCGTCGCCACGTTCGCCGGTCTGCTGGCAGCCGTCGCGTTCGCCGCCGTCGACCGTCTGGCCGACGAGTTCACGCCGCGGCCCGAACCGGTCCCGCTGCGGGTGGGCGGCGCTGCGGTCGCCGCGACCGGCACCGGCGACGGCGCCGAGGTCACGGCGGTGCCGCGCGGCGCCACCGCGTTCCTGCCGCTGCGGGTCAGCCTGCCGTTCATCGCCGCCGCGCCGGTCGTCTACGTGCTGGGCCGCATCTTCGTCGGCTGAATCCGTCAGTTCCGGTGGGAATCCGACGGCAGTGCGGGTGCGTTGTCCCGGTGTGACAGGTCTGGTGGTCGTCGTCATCGTGCTCGCGGCCGCCACGGCGTTCGGGCTGTGGCGGCGGGCCCGCGACGGCCGGGTGGTGGAGGCGAGGGTGGACGAGCCGCTGCTGGGGCCGGACGAACTCGGAGCGCCGCTGGGCGAACGGGCCACGCTGGTGCAGTTCTCGACGGCGTTCTGCCAGCCGTGCAGGGCCGCGCGCGCCACGCTGGCGCACGTCGCCGCCGACACCGACGGCGTCGTGCACGTCGAGATCGACGCCGAGCACCACCTCGAGCTCGTCCGCCGCCTGGACATCATGCGCACGCCCACCACGCTCGTGCTCGACGGCAGCGGCCGGATCGTCCGGCGAGCCACCGGTGCGCCGCGGCTGGCCGACGTCCGGGCCGCCCTCCCCGCCTGATTTGGCCGGATTCCGAGACGGCGAATCTCGTTATCTGATACGGGCGTGACGACGGCGGGCCGTCGCCCGTACCCTCTGTGCCATGTTCGGCACAGAGCTCTGGAAGCGCCGCGCCATCGACTTCGGTCGCGCCGCGTCCATGCTCTGTCTGCCCTGACGGGGAACGGCCCCGCCGCGCGATCCTCGATTCCGCGCCCTCCGGCCTGCTGCCGTTCCTGACGATCGTCTCCCGTTCCGTCCACGTCAGGAGGACCATGCCGACTCGCATCGACCCCCGGGGTCCCCGGTTCGCGGCCGCGCTCACCAGCGTCGTCCTCGCGGCCGCCCTGGTCACCGGCAGCGCCTGGCTGCTGGCCGTCCAGGGCGTGGTATTCGCGGCCGGAGCGCTGCTCGGGCTGCCCCGGGCGCCGTACGGGCTGCTGTACGCGCGGCTCGTGCGGCCCCGGCTCGGTCCGCCCGGCGAGCTCGAAGACGCCGCGCCACCCCGGTTCGCCCAGGCCGTCGGGCTGGTGTTCGCCGTCGTCGGCGTCATCGCCTTCGCGGCCGGGCTGACCGTCGTCGCGTACGTCGCCGTCGCGGCCGCCCTGGCCGCGGCGTTCCTGAACGCCGCCTTCGGCTTCTGCCTGGGCTGTGAGATCTACCTCGCCTACCGGCGTCTGTTCCCATCCCAACCCAACACCACGGAGGTCGCGTCATGAGCCGCGAGTCCAGCCTCGTCTCGGCCGACTGGGTCGAGCAGAATCTCGACAACCCGAAGGTGGTGCTCGTCGAGGTCGACGAGGACACCGCCGCCTACGACAAGAACCACATCCGCGGCGCGGTGAAGGTCAACTGGTCCACCGACCTGCGTGACCCGGTCCGCCGCGACTTCGTGAACAAGGAGCAGTTCGAGGCGCTGCTCGGCGGTCTCGGCATCTCCGACGACGACACCGTGGTGCTCTACGGCGGCAACAACAACTGGTTCGCCGCGTACGCCTACTGGTACTTCAAGGTCTACGGCCACGAGGACGTCCGCCTGCTCGACGGCGGCCGGAAGATCTGGGAGCTGGAGAGCCGTCAGCTCGTCGACGCCGTCCCGTCGCGTGAGGCGACCACCTACACCGCCAAAAACCCGGACAGCTCCATCCGCGCCTTCCGCGACGAGGTCGTCGCCGCCATCGGCGCCCAGAACCTGGTCGACGTCCGCTCGCCAGACGAGTACGCCGGCCGGCTGCTCGCCCCGGCCCACCTGCCGCAGGAGGTGTCGCAGGTCCCGGGCCACATCCCGACCGCGGCCAACGTCCCGTGGAGCAAGGCGGCCAACGACGACGGCACCTTCCGCTCCGACGACGAGCTGCGGGCGCTCTACGGTGAGGCCGGCGTCGACTTCGGCAAGGACACCATCGCCTACTGCCGCATCGGCGAGCGCTCGTCGCACACCTGGTTCGTGCTGCGCGAGATCCTCGGCATCCAGAACGTCAAGAACTACGACGGCTCGTGGACCGAGTACGGCTCGCTGGTCGGCGTTCCGGTCGCGATCGGCGACGAGCCCGGGACGGCGTGATCACCATGTGCGGAGCCACCACCGGCGGCGTGTCGTTGGAAGGGGTCGATGTGACCAAGGAGACTGTCATCCAGGGCGTCGTCCACCGTGACGACGCGCCCCTGGCGGGCGCGTACGTGCGGCTGCTGGACGCGACCGGCGAGTTCACCGCCGAGGTCCCGACCAGCGCGACCGGCCAGTTCCGGTTCTTCGCCGCGCCGGGCACCTGGACCCTGCGCACCCTCGCGCCAGGAGCCCAGCCCGTCGACCGCGCCGTCGTCGCCGAGGTCGGCGTCACCGACGTCGACGTCTACGTCGGCTGATCGGTCCTGTGATCATCAACCTTTTGCGCCGTTATGGCAGCGCAAAAGGTTGATGATCATGCAAGTGGGGGCTCGGCGCCGGGTGCTGCTGACCGGCGTCAGTAGACGAGGGCCTGGACGCCGTCGGCCATGATCTCCTCGACGAAGGTCGGGGAGCCGGCGATACGGACGCCCGGGATGACGTCGCCCGGGCCGATGTCACGGCGGGCGGCGCACTGGGTGCACAACGTCACCGTCCCGCCGGCCAGCAGTGCGTCCAGGAGGTCGGGCAGCGGCGCGGCGTGCGGCAGCTCGAACTCGGCGGCCCGCCCGGGCAACGCGAACCACGCCGACTCGCCGGTCAGCCACAGCGACACCGTCGCGCCCGCCGCGAGCGCCGTCGTCGCGACGGTGAACGCCTGCGAGCACCGTTCCGGCGCGTCAGAGCCGGCAGTGACCTTGACCACGAGACGTCGCTCCATGCTCGCAAGCCTACGAGACTCACATCCGGCTGCGTCATGGCGTCGATATGGGTATGACCGACACCATGACGGAGATCAGCGCGCTGCTGGAGCACCGCTCGGAGGCCATCCGGTCCAAGGACCTGGAGCGGCTCATGTCCTTCTATTCGGACGACATCGTCTACTTCGACCTCGTGCCGCCACTGCTGTACGCCGGATCGGACGCGTTGCGCGGCCGGTTCGCGGACTGGTTCGGCCGGTGGGCGGGCCCGATCGGCCAGGAGATCAGCGACCTGCACATCGAGGCGGGCGGTGACGTCGCCGCGGTGCACATGCTGATCCGGACCAGCGGCACCCTGGCCACCGGGCGCGAGGTCGGCTACTGGGTGCGCGCGAGCGACACGCTCCGGCGGGCCGACGGCGCGTGGTCGATCACGCACGAGCACGTCTCGCTGCCGGTCGAGTTCCCCAGTGGGACCGCGGCGATGGACCTCCTGCCGCCGGCCTGAGCCGTCGACCGGATAGACTCCGGACCGTGCTCGAACTCGTCTTCACCAGCATCCTCGTCCTGGTCACGGCCGCCGCCGGCCTGATGGGCCTGTTCGTGGTCTACAAGCTGTTCAAGGGCCAGGCCTGAGCCCGTCGTGATCGAGATCCCCGACGACCTCCACCCGGCCTGCCTGCCGATCGCCTGGCTGCTCGGCCGCTGGGAGGGCGCCGGCCTCGGCGACTACCCGACCATCGAGGCGTTCCGGTTCGGCCAGGAGGTCGAGTTCACCTACGTGCCGGACAGGCCGTTCCTCTCCTACCGCAGCCGCAGCTGGATCCTCGACGAGGACGGCAACCTCGTGCGGCCCGCGGCGCGCGAGACCGGCTACTGGCGGCCGCAGGAGAACGACGAGATCGAGGTGCTGCTCACGCACCCGACCGGGTTCGTCGAGATCTACCTCGGGCGGACCGAGCCGGCCCGGGTCGAGCTCGCCACCCGCGGCGTGCTGAAGACCGAGCCCGCCAAGGACTACCGCACCGGCCACCGGCTGTACGGCCTGGTCAACGGCGCGCTCATGTACGTCTACGAGATGTCGGCCATGGGCCACGAGCTGCAGCCGCACCTGTCCGCCGAACTCAAGCGGGTCGCCGGCGCCACCGACGCGAAGGATTGATTCGTCCGTCCGCGGTGTTGGATGAAGACATGGATGCCTACCGCAGCCCGCTGCTCGACACCCCCGGAGCCGTAGCGGCCACCGAGCCCGATGAGGGCGTCGCCGCGCACTACGGCGACCCGTTCCGCGAGCAGCGCCGCCTCGTCGCCGGCGAGGGCGCGGTCGACCTCTCCCACCGCGGCGTCCTGCGAGTCGGTGGCCCCGACCGCCTGACCTGGCTGCACCAGCTGATCACCCAGCACGTCGAGCGGCTCGAGCCGCACCGGGCCACGTCCGCGCTGGTCCTCGACGCGAACGGCCGGGTCGAGCACGCGCTGTACGGCATCGACGACGGCGACTCGTTCTGGTTCCACGTCGAGCGGTCCTCGGCCGAGCCGCTGCGCGACTACCTGGAGAAGATGAAGTTCTGGTCCCAGGTCGAGGTCACCGACGTGACGGACGAATACGCCGTCGTGTGGGAGCCAGTCACCCAGCCGGCCGCGGCGCACCTGAGCCGCGTCACCGAGCGCGGCCGCGACGTGTTCGTCCCGCGCGCCGAACTGGCCGCGTACGTCACCCAGCCGGCCGGCGTGTGGGCGTACGAGGCGCTGCGCATCGAGGCGCGTGAGCCGCGCCAGGGTCTCGACACCGACGACCGCACCATCCCGCACGAGGTCGGCTGGATCGGCACCGCCGTCCACCTCGACAAGGGCTGCTACCGCGGCCAGGAAACCGTCGCCCGGGTGCACACGCTCGGACGGCCGCCGCGCCGGCTCGTCCTGCTGCACCTCGACGGCTCCGTCGACACACTGCCCGAGCACGGCGACCCGGTCGAGCTGGACGGCCGCACCGTCGGCACCGTGGGCTCGGCCGCCCGCCACCACGAGCTGGGCCCCATCGCGCTCGCCGTCGTCAAGCGGAACACCCCGGTCGGCGCCGACCTGCTGGCCGGCGGTGTGGCCGCCGCGCAGGAGGTCGTCGTCGACCCGGAGGCCGGCCTGCACGTGCGGGCCCAGCTGCGCTGACCGCCTACGCTGTCCGCCAGCTGTGCTGCGGCTCGTAGCCGAGCACCCGGCGGGCCTTGTCGATGGCCAGCAGCGTGTCGTGCTCGCCGACGTCGCGCCGCCGTTCCACACCGGGGAAGACCTCGTCCAGCAGCTCGCCGTTCGGCCGCTTCATGACGGTGTCGGCGTTGGCGATGACGAACACGTCGGCGCCGGTCAGCGGCGCCTCCAGGGCCAGCCGCAGCGCCTGGGCGGCGTCGCGGGCGTCGATGTAGCCCCACAGGTTCCACTTCCGCTGCAGCGGGTCGTCCTGGAACGAGGCGAAGCGCGCGTAGTCCTCGGGGTCCATGACGTTCGACAGCCGCAGCCCGATGATCTTCCGCTCCGGATCCCACCGGCAGAACTGCTCAGCCATCGTCTCGCCGATCAGCTTGGACAGTGAGTACGCCGTCTCCGGCCGGCCCGGATACTCCTCGTCGACGGGCACGTAGGGCGGCGGCGTGTCGAACGGCAGGCCGAGCACCGTCTCGCTGGACGCCCACACGAGGTTCTTGATGTCCAGCTGCCGGGCGGCCTCGAACACGTTGTAGGTGCTCAGCGTGTTGACGGAGAACGTGACGGGGTTCGGCGCCAACCCCGGCGCCCGGATCGCGGCCAGGTGCACGATGCCGGTGACGGCGTCGACGCGGTCGTCGATGCCCGCGAACGCCGCCACCGTCTGCCCGTAGTCGGTGAGGTCGACGCGGCTGTGCCGGACCGACGGGTCGGCCGGCGGCGCGAGGTCCACCGAGACGACGTCGTAGCCGTGCGCCGTCAGGTCCGCGACGCAGGCCCGGCCGGCCTGGCCGCTGCCACCGGTCACGATGATCATGGGCTTCCCTTCGGAGAGTCAGGTGTCGAGGAGCAGCGTCACCGGGCCGTCGTTGACCAGGCTGACCTTCATGTCGGCGCCGAAGACGCCGGTCTCGACCTGCGCGCCGAGCCCGCGCAGCGCGGCGACGAACTCGGAGACGAGCGGCTCGGACACCGGGCCCGGCGCGGCGGCGCCCCACGACGGGCGGCGGCCCTTGGCGGTGTCGGCGTAGAGCGTGAACTGGCTGACCACGAGGATCGGCGCGCCGACGTCGGACGCGGACTGCTCGTCGGCGAGGATCCGCAGGCCCCACACCTTGCGCGCCAGCTTGGCCGCGCTGTCGGCGCTGTCGTCGTGCGTCACGCCGACGAGGACCAGCAGGCCCTGCCCGTCCGGCTCGATCGAACCGACGACCTCCCCGTCGACCGAGACCGACGCCGACGTCACCCGCTGCACGACCGCACGCATGCCCCGCATCGTCGCACGGCCGGGTGCGGGCCCCAACGCCGCGGCCGATTGCCGCCAGTATCGCCGGGCGGCGGGCCGGAGGATCGACGTCATGAACACGCAGCTCCCTTTGAACGGCCGGGCGGCCATGGTGGTCGGCGGCAGCCGCGGCATCGGCGCGGCGGTGGTCCGCCGGCTGGCCCGCGACGGCGCCGACGTCGGCTTCACCTATGTCACCGATGCCGCCGCGGCGGAGAAGGTGGTCGCCGCGGTCGAGGAGGCCGGACGGCAGGCGCTCGCGCTCGCGGTCGACAGCGCCGACGCCGCCGCGCTGGCGGACGCCGTCGACGCCGTCGCCGACCGGTTCGGCCGGCTGGACATCCTGGTCAACAACGCCGCGCTGTACCCCGTCGGGCCGATCGACCAGCTGGGCATCGACGAGTTCGACCGCACTGTCGCGGTGAACGTCCGGGCGCCGTTCGTGGCGTCGACGGCGGCCGCACGGCACATGACCGGCGGCGGCAGCATCGTCACGATCGGCAGCATGGTCGCCGATCGGACGGTGTTCCCCGGCTACGGGCTGTACACGATGAGCAAGACCGCGCTGGTGGGGCTGACGAAGGGACTGGCCCGCGACCTCGGCGGGCGCGGGATCCGGGCGACGCTCGTGCATCCCGGGCCGACGGACACCGACCTCAACCCGGCGGACGGGCCGTACTCCGACGTCATCCGGTCACACACGGCGCTGGGCCGCTACGCCCATGCTGACGAGATCGCCGCCACCGTCGCGCATCTCGCGGGCGACGACGGCCGCTTCATCACCGGGACGTCGGTGCTGGTGGACGGGGGTTTCACCATCTGACTGCCGGGGCGGCCCGCGGCCCGTGACAGGATCGTCGCAGGGAATTGCGGCGAGAAGACGAGGAGCGACATGCACGCGGGCGACGCCGTCCTGGTGGCTGAGGTGGTCCGGTCGGGACTGGTGGAGTCCCGGCACCGTGGCTCGGTGGCCGCGCTGGCCGCCGACGGGTCGGTGGCGTTCGCCGCCGGCCGCGCCGACGCTCCCATGTACCCGCGCTCGTCGAACAAGCCGGCCCAGGCGGCCGCGATGCTCCGGCTGGGTCTGCCGCTGGACGGCGAACTGCTGGCGCTCGCGGCCGCCAGCCACTCCGGCGAGCCGATCCACCTCGAGGGCGTCCGCCGCATCCTCCAACTCGCCGGCCTCGAGGAGTCGGCGCTGCGGAACACCCCGGGCTATCCGATCGACCCCGACACGATGGTCGACTACGTGCGCAAGGGCGGCGAGCCGTCGTCGCTGACCGCCGACTGCTCCGGCAAGCACGCCGCCATGCTGCTCACCTGCGTCGTCAACGACTGGCCGACGGAGGACTACCTGGACCCGGCGCATCCGCTGCAGACGGCGATCCGCGACACGGTCGGCTCGCTGGCGGGCGCGCCCGTGGCCCACACGGGTGTCGACGGCTGCGGCGCGCCGCTGTTCGCCGTCCCACTGACCGGGCTGGCGCGGATGTTCCGCTCGCTCGCGCTGGCGCCGTCGGGGACGCCGGAGCGGCGGGTGGCCGAGGCGATCCAGGCGCACCCCGAGTACACCAGCGGCACCACCCGCGACGAGGCGCAGCTGATCCGCGGCGTGCCCGGCCTGTTCGCCAAGGCCGGTGCCGAGGCCGTCATCGCCGCCGCCCTCGACGACGGCCGCGCCGTCGCCGTCAAGATCGACGACGGCGGTTACCGCGCCCGCATGGTCGTCCTGGTCGCCGCCCTCCGGCGGCTGGGCGTCGAGGCGCCGGTGCTGGACGAGCTCGCCTCCGCCCCCGTCCTCGGCGGCGGCGTCCCCGTCGGCGAACTCCGGTCAGCTCTGCGCTGATCGCGCCTTACGCTTCCGCGCGGCCGTTCGCAGCAGCATCACCACGGCGAGGACGGCGGCACCCACCACCACGGTGCGCCAGGGGAGCGACACCGCGAGCAGCACGCACGAGACCAGCCCGGCCGCGGACAGCCAGCGCGGCCACCGCCGTTCCTCCGGGTCCAGACGCCAGGCCGCCGCGTTCGCGACCGCGTAGTACACCAGCACCGCGAACGCGCTCGCCGCGAGCGTCGTCGCGAGGTCGCCGATCAGTACGAGCAGCACCGTCACCACGGCGGAGGCCAGCTCGGCTCGGTGCGGGACGCGGCGGCGCGGATGCACGGCGGCCAGCGTCCGCGGTAGGTCGCCGGACGTGGCCATCGCGAACGCCGTCCGCCCGACCCCCGCCTGCAGCGAGAGCAGCGCGCCGAGCGCCGCGACCGCCGCGCCCGCCGCCACGACCGGCTCCAGCCAGCCGGCGCCGGCCGCCGCGGCCACGTCACGCAGCGGCTGCGACGACTCCGCCGTGCCCGGCGCGCCGAGCACCAGCAGCACCGTCAACCCCACCACCGCGTAGAGCGCCAGCGTCGCCGTCAGCGACACCACGACCGCCCGCGGGATCGCCGCAGGATCGCGGACCTCCTCGCCCAGCGTCGTGATCCGCGCATACCCGGCGAATGCGTAGAACAGCACGGCGGCCGAGCCGAGCACTCCCAGCACTCCGCCGGACGAGACCCCGGACGACCAGTCCGGCGCGACCCCGGCGCCGCCCAGCCCCGTCGCGACGACCACCACCAGCACGGCGGCGACGACGGCCACCAGCACCGCTCCGACCCGGGCCGTCTTCGTGACCCCGGCGAGGTTGACCGCCGTCACCGCCACGACCGCCGCCAGCGCCACCGGCACCGCGTGGACCGGCCACAGGTAGGCGCCCGCGGCCAGCGCCGCCGTCGCGCACGAGGCCGACTTGCCCAGCACGAACGCGTGCCCCGCGAGCGCTCCCCACGCCTCGCCCAGCCGCAGCCGCCCGTAGTGGTAGGCGCCGCCGGCCCGCGGGTGAACGGCAGCCAGCTGGGCGGTCGACGTCGCGTTGCAGAAGGCGACGAACGCCGCGATCGCCAGCCCGAGGAGCAGCCAGGCGCCCGCGGCCGACGCGGCCGGTTGCCAGGCGACGAAGACGCCGGTGCCGATCATCGCGCCGAGGCCGACGGCGACGGCGTCGCCGGTTCCGAGGCGCCGTGAGAGTCGTGAGTCCGGTGGGGTCACCCGACCATCCTCCCTTGCCGGCAGCCGGCGCGGGCGCCAACGACGGGCGAACGAACGGCGACCGAACCGTGACCTGGCGGGGAACGCCCGAATGGTATGGACCACGTACGCTGGTTTCGTGCGATCGTCCCGCCGCCTCGGGTGGCGCATCGGGCTGCCGGCGGTGATCCTCGTCATCGCCGCACTCAGCATGGCCCCGTCGCGCGGGACCGTCCTCCCTCTCCGGGCCGACGGCGTCGTGGTCGAGCCCGGCGGCGCGGTGGCCACTGTGCCGGCCGGCTCCGAGGCCGCGTTCGTGCCCGGCACGAGTGTGCTGAGCTCCGCGAACCGGTCCGATCCCGCCGTCGCGGCCCGCATCGACGGCGACCGCCGCTGGCTGGCCGACGGCGTCGTCCCCGGCCACGGCACCCGGTACCACGCGATGTCCGAGCGGGCGCTGCTCGACCTGCGTGCGCTGACGTCGCCTTCCGGCGCGCTGATGGCCGCCCCGATCACCGCCTGGCGGCACGTCTGGCCCCGCGACGCCTCGTTCGCGGCCGCCGCGTACGCCGTCACCGGTCACGATGAGGAGGCCGCCGACGTGCTCGGCTTCCTCGCCCGGGTGGCCCCGGCCGACGGCGAGTGGGAGGCGCGCTACCTCGCCGACGGGTCGGGCCCGCCCGACGACCGTCCCAAGCAGCTCGACAGCGCCGGCTGGGTGCTCTGGGCCGTGTGGCTGGTGTCCCAGGAGGTGGAGCCCGACATCGCGGCCGAGGTGCTCGACGAGCTGCGGCCCGCGGTCGTCGCGTCGACCAACGCGATCGTCCGCTCCCTGGGCGACGACGGCCTGCCGGAGCCGTCGTCGGATTATTGGGAGAAGGAGGAGACGGACCTGACGCTCGGGGTGGCGGCGCCATTGTCGCTGGGCCTGCGCTCAGCGCTGGCGCTCGCGCCGCTTCTCGGCGTCGAGGACCCGTTCGTCTGGAGCAACGCCGCCCGCCGTCTCGACGACGCCATCGAGCGCGAGTTCGGCTCGCACGGCTACCCGCGCACCCTGCCCGACGGCGGCGCGGACGCCGCGGTCACGTTCCTGGCCCCGCCGTTCGCGCCGTCGACGCCGGAGGTCAGCGATGCCGTGCGGGCGACGGAGCTGGCGCTGCGGGTGCCCAACGGCGGCCACCGCCCGGGCGAGGCCTGGCGCAAGGACGTCGACGTCGCGTGGACACCTGAGACCGCCCTGCTCGCGCTCGCGCTGGCCGGCAACGGCGACCGCGAGGACGCCGACCGGCTCCTGACGTTCCTCGACAGCTACCGCACGCCACTCGGCTCACTGCCCGAGAAGGTCGACGCCGAGGCCACCCCCGCCTCCGTCGCGCCCCTGGCCTGGACGTCGTCGCTCGTGCTGCTCACGCTCGCCGAGCTCGAGGACGGCCTCCCCGTCGTCCCGCCGTCGCACTGACGCCGTTCCCTTGGTCACGTTCGTTGGCGGCGTGTCAGCGAACGCGAGCGAACATGATCATGGAGAAGGTCCCCTTTCGAGGCGCCGGAAGGGAACGTTTTCCCATGATCAACGCGACGTCTTGAGCGTCACCACGATTGCAGGACTGGTGAAGCACGGGATTTCGTGGTGAACGTGATCATTTCCAGCCCCAGTCGGTCCGGCCCGAGCCGCTCCGCTAACCGTCGTTTGCAAATGCTTGCAATAGTTAGCTACCGTCGTAAGCATGACGAAGGCCGGGATCGGTGAGTTCCTCCGCGAGCAGCGGCGCACAGCGCAGCTCTCGCTGCGGCAGCTCGCCGACCTCGCCGGCGTCAGCAACCCGTACCTGAGCCAGATCGAGCGCGGCCTGCGCAAGCCGTCGGCCGAGGTGCTCCAGCAGATCGCCAAGGCGCTGCGGATCTCCTCCGAGGCGCTCTACGTCCGGGCCGGGCTGCTCGACGAACCCAGCGGCGACCACAGCGTCGAGGACGCCGTCCTGGCCGACCCGGGCCTCGACGAGCAGCAGAAGCGTGCGCTGCTCGACGTGTACGCGTCGTTCCGTGCGGCCAACGCCGCGCGGCGCGGTACCGAGAAAGAAGGTTGATCCCATGCCCGCCACCGACACCACCGAGACCACCACGACCACCAAGGCCACCACCGACCGCAAGCCCCTCTACGCCGCCGCAGGTGCGGCCGACGCCGCCGTGGCCGTGCTGCGTGAGCTGCCGGCCAAGGTCACCGAGGCCGTCAACGACGAGAAGCTGCGCGCCGAGTTCCGCAACCGGTTCGCCGAGCTGCCGGCCGACGTCCGGGCGTTCCGTGACGGGCTGCCCGACCTGCTGCTGTCGGCGCAGGCCAAGGCCGCCGACCTGCCGCAGGTGGTCCGTGAGCTGCTGGCCGACGCCGGTCGCGAGGCCGGGAAGGCCTACGAGACCTTCGCCACCCGCGGCGAGGGCGTCGTGACGAAGCTTCGCACGGAGTACGGCCCGGTCGTCGAGAACGCCGTCGCGAACGTGCGCGGCCGGGTGGCCGACGCCGCCGACGAGGTCGCCGAGATCACCGGAAAGGCCGCCGACGACCTGAAGATCAAGCGCTGACCTGGGTGATCGGCGTTGATCGGCAGCGGGTCAGCAGTGCTGAGCCCGCTGCCGATCACGTACAGTGGGGCGGGTGAACATGTTCGGGGATTTCCAGTCCTGGATCCTGATCCTCCTGGGCATCGGCGCTCTGGGGCTGAAAGGGTACGCCTTCTTCGACGCGCTCCGGGTCCCCACGCAGGCGTTCCCGGCCGCGGGCAAGTGGACCAAGCCGATCTGGCTGGGCATCCTCGGCGTTGCCCTGCTGGTCGAGATCGCGCTGTTCCCGACCCCGCTGTTCTTCGTGAACCTGCTGGGTGTGGTGGGTGCCGCGGTGTACCTGGTTGACGTGCGGCCGGCGGTGCGGCAGTACGGCGGCGGCCGCCGGAACGGCAACACCCACGACGGGCCCTACGGCCCCTGGTGATCCGCCAGTAACAGGAATGCGTCCGCGCCGAGCGCGAAGAACGCGTCGTGATCGGCCACCGCACCGGAATCGGCCGCAGCGGCCTGCATGACGAAGACGTAGCGTTCGCCGTCGGCCCGCTCGCCGTACCACGACGCCGTCACCACGCCGGGCGCGCTGCCACCCTTGTAACCGACGTACGGCCAGTCGCCCCGGTCGATGGTCACGCCCCGGTTCTGGCCGAGCACCGACCGCAGCACCTCATCCGAGGCGTTGGCGTGCAGGGCCGCCTGCGCCGCGCACACGTCGAGCGCGGAACCGAACCAGTCGACCCCTGACTCCCAGGCCGGGTCGTCGATGTCGCGGCCGGTCACCCGCAGCGGGCCGGCGGGCAGTGCGGCCAGGAGCCGGGCCCGTCCCGCCGCGCCGGCCAGCGCCCAGTCGTCGCGCAGGTCCGGCTGACCCCAGCCGACGGTGAAGAACTCGCGCGTGGTGAGGAACGGACGGTTGAGGTCCGGCCGCGAGTGCCCCAGCGCCGTCATCGCCTCCTCGACGGCGGTCCGTCCGACGCGGTCCATCAGAAGCTCCGCCGCGGTGTTGTCACTGATCGCGACCATCGCGGCGGCCGCCCGCTCCACTGTCACCCGGGTGCCGGCCGGAGCGTCCTGCAGCTCGCCGGAGGGCAGGCTGCGCAGCCCGCCGCTGACGGTCAGCTCGTCGGTCCAGGACAGCTCTCCGGCGTCGACGGCGGCGGCGACGGCGCCCAGCACGTAGAGCTTGAAGATCGACGCCATCGGCCGCGGCGTCGCGGGGTCGAGCTCGGCCACCGGACGGCAGCTGCCATCGTCGGCGACCCTGGCCGCCACCATGCCGACGTCGGCGTCCAGCGCCTCCAACCGGCCGCGCAGCTCGTCCCATGACCCGGCCGGCGCCGGCGCGAGCGACGCCGGGCCCGGCGAGGTGACCAGCGAGGTGGCCGACGGCGTGGGCGCTTCCAGGCCGGGCGTGGGGGCCGGTGCGCCGTCCGTCCCGCAGCCCGCCGCCAGCCCCACGACCACCGCGAGAGAGACGGCGGTGCGGCGCATCCGGCCACTCTACGGAACTTCGCCCGCAGCGAACTCCGGGGCCAACAGGCCCATCGAGTGGAACATCGGGTACCGGGCGTGGTGTTCTTGCAGGCACAGTAAGTAGAAGGATCCGCCGCCACCGTCTCGTTCCCGGAGCACCGCGGAGTGAGAGGCGGCCGACGGATATAGCATCGAATGGTCAGATGTGGAGTCCCCGTCTCCACAGCCGACCGCTCGGCAAGGAGCGCCACTGATGTTCGAGAGGTTCACCGACCGCGCGAGGCGCGTTGTCGTCCTGGCCCAGGAAGAGGCCAGGATGCTCAACCACAACTACATCGGCACCGAGCACATCCTTCTCGGCCTCATCCACGAGGGCGAGGGTGTGGCGGCGAAGGCGCTCGAGAGTCTCGGCATCTCGCTCGAGGCCGTGCGTCAACAGGTCGAGGAGATCATCGGCCAGGGCCAGCAGGCGCCCAGCGGGCACATCCCGTTCACGCCGCGGGCCAAGAAGGTGCTGGAGCTGAGCCTGCGCGAGGCGCTGCAGCTCGGCCACAACTACATCGGCACCGAGCACATCCTGCTCGGCCTCATCCGTGAGGGCGAGGGCGTCGCCGCCCAGGTGCTGGTGAAGCTCGGCGCCGACCTCAACCGCGTCCGCCAGCAGGTCATCCAGCTGCTGTCCGGCTACCAGGGCGGCAAGGAGGCGGCCACCGCCGGTGCCGGCCCGCAGGGCGAAGCGCCGTCCAGCTCGCTCGTTCTCGACCAGTTCGGCCGCAACCTGACCCAGGCCGCCCGCGAGGGCAAGCTCGACCCGGTCATCGGCCGCGAGAAGGAGATCGAGCGGGTCATGCAGGTGCTGTCCCGCCGTACCAAGAACAACCCCGTGCTCATCGGCGAGCCCGGCGTCGGCAAGACCGCCGTCGTCGAGGGGCTGTCGCAGGCCATCGTCAAGGGCGAGGTACCCGAGACGCTGAAGGACCGGCACGTCTACACGCTCGACCTCGGCGCCCTGGTGGCGGGCTCCCGCTACCGCGGCGATTTCGAGGAGCGGCTGAAGAAGGTCCTGAAGGAGATCCGCACCCGCGGCGACATCATCCTGTTCATCGATGAGATCCACACTCTCGTCGGTGCGGGTGCCGCCGAGGGCGCCATCGATGCCGCGTCGATCCTGAAGCCGATGCTGGCCCGGGGCGAGCTGCAGACCATCGGTGCCACCACGCTCGACGAGTACCGCAAGTACGTCGAGAAGGACGCCGCTCTCGAGCGCCGGTTCCAGCCGATCCAGGTGCAGGAGCCCACGCTGGCCCACACCATCGAGATCCTCAAGGGTCTGCGCGACCGCTACGAGGCGCACCACCGGGTGTCCATCACCGACGGCGCGCTGGTGGCGGCGGCGCAGCTGGCCGACCGCTACATCTCCGACCGGTACCTGCCCGACAAGGCGATCGACCTCATCGACGAGGCCGGTGCCCGGCTGCGCATCCGTCGCATGACGGCGCCGCCGGACCTGCGCGAGTTCGACGAGCGCATCGCCGAGGTCCGGCGCGAGAAGGAGTCCGCGATCGACTCGCAGGACTTCGAGAAGGCCGCGTCGCTGCGCGACAAGGAGAAGCAGCTCATCGCGCAGAAGATCGAGCGCGAGAAGCAGTGGAAGGCCGGCGACCTCGACGTCGTCGCCGAGGTCGACGACGAGCTGATCGCGGAGGTGCTGGCGTTCTCCACCGGCATCCCGGTCTTCAAGCTCACCGAGGAAGAGACCTCGCGCCTGCTCCACATGGAGGACGAGCTGCACAAGCGGATCATCGGCCAGGAGGACGCCATCTCGGGTCTTTCCAAGTCGATCCGCCGTACACGCGCCGGCCTGAAGGACCCCAAGCGTCCCGGTGGCTCGTTCATCTTCGCCGGCCCGTCCGGTGTCGGTAAGACCGAGCTGTCCAAGACGCTGGCCGAGTTCCTGTTCGGCGACGAGTCCGCGCTCATCCAGCTGGACATGAGCGAGTTCTCCGAGAAGCACACCGTCTCGCGGCTGTTCGGCTCCCCGCCTGGCTACGTCGGGTACGAAGAGGGCGGCCAGCTGACCGAGAAGGTGCGCCGGCGTCCGTTCTCCGTCGTGCTCTTCGACGAGGTCGAGAAGGCCCACCCCGACATCTTCAACTCGCTGTTGCAGGTGCTCGAGGACGGCCGGCTCACCGACGCGCAGGGCCGGGTCGTGGACTTCAAGAACACCGTGATCATCATGACCACGAACCTGGGGACCCGCGACATCGCCAAGGGAGTCAACCTCGGCTTCTCGGCCGCGGACGACACCACGGGCAGCTACGACCGGATGAAGGCGAAGGTCACCGAGGAGCTCAAGCAGCACTTCCGGCCCGAGTTCCTCAACCGTGTCGACGACATCGTCGTGTTCCACCAGCTGACCCAGGAAGAGGTGCTGCGCATCGTCGACCTGCGGATCTCCGAGCTGGACGAGCGGCTGCGCGACAAGGACATGGGCCTGGAGCCGACTCAGGCGGCCAAGGAACTGCTGGCCAAGCACGGGTTCGACCCCGTCATGGGTGCCCGGCCGCTGCGCCGGACCATCCAGCGCGAGATCGAGGACACCCTGTCCGAGAAGATCCTGTTCGGCGAGCTCAAGGCCGGCGAGCTCGTCGTGGTCGACGTCGAGGGCGAGGGCGCCGAGGCGAAGTTCACGTTCGTCGGCAGCCCGAAGTCCGAGCTGGCCGAGGTGGCCACGCCGGTCGGCGCGGGTGCCGCCAGCGGGACGGCCGCGGCGACCAAGCGCGACAAGACGTCGTAACGACGTCCCACGCGAGACGGCCCCGGAGCATCCGTGCTCCGGGGCCGTTCCGCATGCAATGGGTGCCCAGGCTCAGCCGAGCTCGATGTCGCACTCGTCCTGGGCGTGCTGCTCGATGTTCTCCATCGCCGTCGTCGCCGCCTCGGGGTCCTGCTCAGCAGCGGCCTCGGGGTCGCTCATGGCCTCCAGCGCCGACTGGAAGGTCTCCCAGTCGCCCTTGAGATCGTCGGGTGCGGCGTCGACGACCTCCTGAAGCTGGTTGTTGAACTCCTCCATCGCCTCGGGGTCGGTGGGGTCGGCGTCGGCGAACGAGGTGTCCTCCTGGGCGCTGTTGAGCAGGTCGCAGTACTCGGAGTCGCCTCCGCCGCTACACGCGGTGAGGCCGAGGACGAGCGCGGCCGCCGCGCCGAGCAGCGAGGCGGTCCGGGTGGAACGGGTCATCTCGAGGAACTCCTATGTGGGGGGTGTCGTGTCGTTATCGCTCAAACCCCGGCGACATTACCCGATCTGTCCTACCGGCCGGGGGCGAACCGGCAACGTCCTGGAGTGGTGCCTGTGGAGGGCCGTGCATACCGGCGACGACTGGGGGCCGGAGGCCTCCACGAGTCGTCGGTCGGGGTGACCCGAGCGTGACGGGAGCGGCAGTCTGCGGATTGGCGCATGCACGGTCCGACACGTCAGAGTGGACCTGTGAGCGACCGTGAGATCGAGTGCTGGCTGACCGACATGGACGGCGTCCTCGTGCACGAGGACCGCGCGATCCCCGGGGCTGCGGACTTCCTGCGCCGCCTCGTCGACCGTGAGCGCCGTTTCCTGGTGCTCACCAACAACTCCATCTACACCCGGCGCGACCTCGCCGCCCGGCTGGCGCGCACCGGGCTGGAGCTGCCCGAGGAGTCCATCTGGACCTCGGCGCTGGCGACGGCGCAGTTCCTCGACGACCAGCGCCCGGGCGGCACGGCGTACGTCATCGGCGAGGCCGGGCTGACCACGGCGCTGCACGAAATCGGCTACGTGCTGACCGACACCAAGCCCGACTACGTGGTGCTGGGCGAGACCCGCACCTATTCCTTCGAGGCGATCACCAAGGCGATCCGGCTGATCGGCGAGGGCGCGCGGTTCATCGCGACCAACCCGGACGCCACCGGACCCTCGCAGGAGGGCCCGCTACCGGCCACCGGAGCCGTCGCCGCCATGATCACCCGGGCCACCGGCCGCGACCCGTATTACGTCGGCAAGCCGAACCCGATGATGTTCCGCAGCGCGATGAACGCCATCGAGGCGCACTCGGAGATGACGGCCATGGTGGGCGACCGCATGGACACCGACGTCGTCGCGGGCATGGAGGCCGGGCTGCGCACCTACCTGGTGCTCACCGGCTCCACGTCCCGCGCCGACATCGGCCGGTTCCCGTTCCAGCCGAACCACGTGGTCAACTCGGTGGCCGACCTCATCGATCTGATCTGACCCAGCCGTCCGCCACGAACCGCTCGGGCTCACGCTCGCCGTCGAACACTGGCGCGCCGCGGGTGCGCACCTTGACGCCGTCGACGTAGACACCGCGGCCCTGGTAGAGCGCGTCGGTGACGTAGCGCCAGCGCAGGATCGTGTCGCCATCGCCGGGCAGCCCGGCGCGCGCCGTCCACCATTGCCGGCCGCGGTAGCCGCTGACGACGCCGTCGGCCGCGTCCACTCGATCGCCGCCGGCGCGGGCCGTGAACGGCACCGGCGTCCAGGTGGCGCCGCCGTCAGTGGACCGCTCCAGCGTGAGCCGGTCGGTCGACTCGGTGTCGACGAACAGGTCGAACAGCAGCGTCGAGCTGCCGGACAGCTCGACCGGCAGGCTGAGCGTCGATGCCGTCGCGTCACCCTCATGGGCCTGCCAGGCGTCGTCGCCGGAGCGCGGGTCGACGGCCAGCGCGTGAGCGAGCTGGTGCGCGACCGCGCGCCGGGCCGGGTTGATGGTGCCCCAGTTGCGCGACGGGTGGACCCGGTTGGTCAGCAGGATGACGAACGAACGCGACAGCGGATCGATGACCATGCTCGTTCCGGTGAAGCCGGTGTGCCCGGCCGTCGACGGCGATGACAGCGCGTCCATGTACCAGCGCTGGTTCAGCTCGAAGCCGAGGCCGTGCGCGTTGCCGGGGAAGCCGGTGTTCTCGTCGGTGAGCATCGCCTCGACGGTGTCCGGCTGCAGGATCCGCTCGCCGCCGTAAGCGCCCCCGTTGAGGATCGCCTGCGCCAGCCGAGCGAGGTCCTGCGCCGTGCCGAATACGCCGGCGTGGCCGGCGACGCCGTTCAGCGACCAGGCGTTCTCGTCGTGCACCTCGCCACGGACCATGCCGCGCGGCGGCGCCGCCTGGAACTCCGTCGCCGCGATCCGGTCCAGCTCGGACGCGGGCGGGTTGTAGCCGGTGTCCGTCATGCCGAGCGGCTCGGTGATGCCCTCGCGGACCAGCACGTCCAGCGGCTGGCCGCTGACCTCCTCCGCGACCAACCCGGCCGTGATCATGTTGAGGTCGGAGTAGAGGTACGCGGTGCCGGGCGGCTTGGTGGGCATCGCGGCCAGAACGGCGTCGATGCGAGCCTCGGGCGTCGGCCAGTCGCGCCACAGCGGCAGCCACGACACCAGGCCACTGGTGTGGGTGAGCAGCTGGCGGACCGTGATGCCTTGTAGGCCGGTGGGCGCGTAGTCCTCCAGGTAGCCAACGGCCGGCGCGTCGAGGTCGATCCGGCCTGCCTCGACCTGTTGCAGCACCACGATCGTGGTGAACAGCTTGGACACCGAGGCGAGGTCGTAGATGGTGTCGGTGGCGGCCGGGATCCACTCGTCGCGGGACAGCTCGGCGCCGGTGCCGTCGGCGAACCGCAGCGCCCAGCCGGCGGCGTCCTCTGCGACCACCGCGCCGTCGTGGGCGGCGAGCACCGTCATGCCGGAGTACAGCGGATGAGTCGCGCCGGCCGGCGTCTCGGTGTAGGACGCGGCGGCGTCCACCAGCGCCTCGATCCGGTCCGGGTCGAGCCCGGCGTCGTCGGGGCCGGCCGCGCGCAGCGTCGTCTGCGGCGACATGAAGCCGTCGTTCGGGCGGTCGAACCGGCCTTCGTCGCCCTGTGCGCCGGCCGGGACGCCGGCTGCGAGCAGGGCGGCGGCGAGTGTGGTCACGAGGACGATTCTGCGCGCCGTCATCGCCGGCCCCGGTAGATCAGGTAGGGCTGCCGCCGCTGGTCGAACTCGGCCAGCTCCTCCTGCCACGACGCCACGATCTCGTCAGCCGAGGCGCCCGCATCGACCATCACCCGCAGCCGCTCCGACCCGTGCAGCTTGTGGATGAAGCCGTCGCTGGTGCCGCCGCCCCGCCAGGAGAACTGGTTCGGATAGGTCTGCTTCATCGTCACGAGCATGGTCACGCCCGTACGGATCGGGTCGAATTCGTGCGGGTCGGTGACGTGCAGCTGCACGCCGCCGCAGACCTTGGTGACGTGCTTGCTGAACGTCGGGACGAAGTAGGCCTCGCGGAAGTCGACACCCGGCAGCCCGGCGGAGTTGAGCGCGTCGGCCCAATGCCAGGTGCCGTACGGCGCGCCGATCAGCTCGAACGGCCGTGTCGTCCCCCGCCCTTCGGAGGCGGCCGTGCCCTCGAACAGGCAGGTTCCGACGTACACCTGGGCGGTGTCCGGCGTCGGCATGTTGGGGCTGGGCAGCACCCATGGCAGCCCGGTGTCGGCGTAGCGCATCTCCGGCCGCCACCGGCGCATCGTCACGATCTCGAGGTCGTCGACGACGGCGCCGGCGTCCTGCAGCAGGAACTCGGCGTTGAAGAACCGGGCGAGCTCGCCGACGGTCATGCCGTGCTGCTGGACGATGTAACGCTGCCCGACGCCGGACTCGAAGCCGGGGAACAGCATCGGGCCGTACGCCGTGCCGCCGACCGGGTTCGGCCGGTCGAGCACGACGAACTTCAGCCCCATGCGGGCGGCCGCGCGCATGGCCGACCACATGGTCCAGATGTAGGTGTAGAACCTCGCACCCACGTCCTGGATGTCGAAGATCACCACCTCGACGTCCGCTTCGGCGAACATCCGCATGAAGCCGGCCTCCTGTGCGCCGTAGGCGTCGTAGACGATGACGCCGGTGCGCGGGTCCTGGGTGGTCTCCTCGGCCTCGCCGGCCTGGGCGGAACCGCGGAAGCCGTGCTCGGGGCCGAAGACGCCGGAGATGTCGATGTTCGCCGCGACCATGCTGTCGACGATGTGCGAGGCGTCGGCCAGGATGCCGGTCGGGTTGGAGATGACCCCGACCCGGTATCCGGCGAGCGCCGTCCAGCCGTCGTCGGCCCAGCGCTGGGCGCCGGTGAGCACGGCCCGCGCCGGGGTGACCTCGTCGCCGTCGTCGCCTCCCTCACCGCCCAGGCCGATGGCGGGGACGGCAGCGGCGGCGCCGGCCGAAGCGATGAACGTACGGCGGTCCATGGGGGCTCCTCGGGGTGTCAGGCGGTTGGTCCGGTCACCAGGTGAGGCCGTGGCCGATCGGGTAGAGCACGTCGCCGTCGGCGGCCGGGACGACCACCGGCAGCCGCCCGGCGGGGGAGAGCTCGCCGGTGATCACCTTCGCGACGCTGCGCATCGACACCGTCGTCGAGGAGTAGGCGGCCAGGAACCCGGCGGTCTCGGGCAGGTACGCGACGTCGTAGGCGTTGCGGACGGCGACCGCGACGACCGGGTGCCCGGTGGCCGCCAGCTCGGTGACCAGCCGGCGCTGCCGGCCATCGGGATCCGTCGCCACGGTGTCCCAGGCGTTCGACGTGACGACGACGGTGAGATCGTGCGCCGGAGCGGCCTGGACGGCGGCGGCGATGGCGGCGTCGCTGGGTCGCGTGCCCACCGCCTGGACGGCCGCCGTGCCGCCGCGCTCGCGCAGCGCCGCGGCGAGCTCGTTGCCCGCGGCGGTGTTCGTCGTGACGACGTTCACGCTGCTGGTGGGCGCGACCGGGAGGATGGCGGCGCCGTCCCCGCCGGTGTTGCGCAGCGCCGTGACGGTCGGGTCGGTGATCCGCTGGGCCGCGATCTGGTGGGCACGGGCGCCGACCGTGCGGTCGACCCGGGTGACGTCGACCTGCTCGTCGTCGGTGAGTCCGCGCCTCCACTTGAGCTCCAGGATCCGCTCGACGCTCTCGTCCAGCCGCTGCTCGCTGATCTCGCCGTCGCGGACCGCCTGGAGCACCGCCTGGTACATGACGTCCATGTCGCCGTCCTTCGGCACCAGCAGCTGGTCGACGCCGGCCTGCAGCGCGAGCACCGGGACCCGGGCCGGGCCGAAGCCCTGCCGGACGCCCTCCATGTTCAGAGCGTCGGTGATCACCACGCCGTCGTAGCCGAGCTTGCCGCGCAGCAGGTCGGTGATGATCGGCTCGGACAGCGTCGCGGGGACGCCCGTGTCGTCCAGGCTGTCCACGACGATGTGCGCGGTCATGATGACGTCGATGCCGGCGTCGATGGCCGCCTGGAACGGCGGGGCGTCGATCGCCTCCCACTCCGCGAAGCTGTGGTCGATCTCCGGCACGCCGTAATGGCTGTCGGTGGTCGTGTCGCCGTGTCCGGGGAAGTGCTTCGCCGCGGCCGCGACGCCCTCGCCGTGCTGGTAGCCGGCCACCTGGGCGGCGACGTACTCGGCGGCGATCGCCGGGTCGGAGCTGAAGCTGCGCACGCCGATCACCGGGTTCGCGGCGTTCACGTTGACGTCGGCCACCGGCGCGAAGTTCTGGTTGATGCCGACGGCGCGCAGCTCGCGAGCGGTGATCCGGGCCGCCTCGCGGGCGGCGTTGGTGCTGCCGGCGGCCGCCAGCGCCTGGGCGCCCGGGAACTGCGTCGCCGGGGCCGGCATGCGGGCGACGATCCCGGTCTCCTGGTCGGCGGCGACGATCAGCGGCGGCCCGCCGTCCTCCGTCGCCGTCCGCTGGAGGTCGTTGGAAAGCTCGGCGATCTGCTCCGGGTTGTTCACGTTGCCGGCCCACGCGAAGTAGATGACGCCGCCGAGCTGGTACTTCTCGACGACCTGGGCCGGGGTGTCGACGCCGTAGGCGGCCTGGTTGCTGGCCCGCTGCGCGGCGGTGACGGTGTGCGCGTCGGCTCCGTACACCTGGACGACGAACAGCTGGCCGACCTTCTCCTCCAGCGTCATGCCGGCGAGTCGGGCGGCGACCCACTCGGCGCCTTCGTCGACGGGTGCGGTGGTCATGGTGCCGGCCGCTGGGCCGGCGAGCATGGGCGATGCGAGAAGCAGCGCGGCGCCGGTGGCGGCGGCGCGGAACAGGCTGCGACGGTGGATCCGGGGCATGCGGGGCCTCCCCAGGGATGGGCGGTTGCCGTTTTCAGCGAACCGGCTTGTGGCGGAACGTAGCGAAATGATTACCGGCGGTCAAGAGTGGTCACGCCGAGCGGAGGCAGTCACTCCGCCGGGCGGGAGGCGGGGAGGCGGAACAGGTCGCCGTCCAGGGGCTCGATGAGGCCGTCGGCGACCAGCGCGTCCAGTGCCCGTTCGCGCTGCACCGGCTCGGCCCACGTGGCGTCCAGCAGCCGCTTCGGCACCGGGCTTGCCGACTCGCGGAGTACCGCCATCAGCCGGCCGCGCACCTGGCGGTCGGTGCCGTGCCACGCCTGGCCGCGCCGCGGCGGGCCGTCGTCGGGTGGGGAGCCGGCCAGCCGCCATGCGCACTTGGCCGCGATCGGGCACGACGAGCAGCGCGGCGACCGGGCGGTGCAGACCAGTGCGCCCAGCTCCATCACCGCGACGGCCCAGCGCGGCGCCGTGTCGGTGTCGGGCAGCAGGTCGTGCGCCAGCCGCCGTTCCGCGGCCGTCGGCGCCGTCGGCGGGTACTGGGTCCCGGCGACGGCGCGGGCGAGGACCCGGCGGACGTTGGTGTCGAGGACGGCGTGCCGGGCGCCGAACGCGAACGACGCGACGGCGGCGGCCGTGTAGTCGCCGATGCCGGGCAGCGCGATCAGCTCGTCGTACGTGGCCGGGACCACGCCACCGTGCCTCGAGACGATCGCCTCCGCGGCCGCGTGCAGCCGCAGCGCCCGCCGCGGGTAGCCGAGCCGGCCCCACGCCCGGATCGCCTCGCCCGGCTCCTCGGCGGCGAGGTCGGCGGGCTGCGGCCACCGTCGCATCCACTCGTGCCACACCGGCTGGACCCGGACGACCGGCGTCTGCTGCAACATGATCTCGCTCACCAGCACACCCCACGGCGTGCGGTCCGGCGCGCGCCACGGGAGCTCGCGCGCGTGCGCGGAGTACCAGGACAGGACGGCGGCGTGCATCAGGCCCGAGTCTAAGGGCGGCCGCAGGTGGTCACAAAGGGTCGAAAAAGGACGCCGGGAAAACATTCTCCAACGACGTTTGGTCATGGTCGTTGACTCGTGCTCAGTCTCGTAGTTAGCGTCTTTTCCGCGTGATCATTTCGGCACGCACGGATAATCCGGACTTTGACCTCATCGAGACCGGAAAAGGGTAGTGGAGAAGGAGCAAGTATGACTCTGGAAGCGACTGACCGGCGGCGTGTGCGCCGTGGTGCGGTCAAGGTGGTCGTGGGTGTGGCCGGCGCTGCGCTGGCGTGCTCGGCCGCCGGGCTGCAGGCACAGGCCGCCGAGTCCGGCCGGGCCGCAGGGCCGGACCAGCGCTCCGGCGAGTTCAGGATCGCGGCGGACGGCTACTACGCCACCGCGCAGGTGAAGACCGGCGCCCAGGCGCCGATTCCGGTGCAGGTGCCGGAGCTCGACGCGCACGTCACCGTCGGGCAGATCGAATCCGAGGCGAACTCGGCCGGCGTCGAGGGCGAGGACGAGAACGTCTTCTCCCGCGCGTTCGGCACCATCGCCAGCGTCGGCGGCGCGGGCGCCGAGTTCGACGTGCCGTACCTGGTCGAGCAGGTCGCGCTGCCGGAGGAGGCGGAGGCGGCGACCTACGGCCTGCACGGCCTCGAGGTGCCCATTCTCGGCAACCTGGACGCGATCTCCGGTGAGGCCAAGGCCAACTGGAACGACGACCTCGTGACCGAGGGCGGCGCGGGCGGCGTGCTGACGTCGCTGTACTCCGGCGTCGGCGAGGTCGACCTGATCGACGTCGCGGACCTGGGCGCCGTCGCCGAGCTGCTGCCGATCGAGCTGCCGGTCGGCGGCCCAGTGGTCACGGTCGGCGCGGGCCAGCTGCTCCAGGAGACCGGCACCTTCCCGAAGGAGGACGGTTCGCTGGGTGCGTACGCCGAGGTCAGCGGCCGGTTCGCGGACCTGAGCATCCTGGGAGGGGCGGCCAACGGCGGCATCTCGCTCGGCTTCGCGGGATCCGACGACGGCGAGACCCCGAACGCGTGGGGCCGGATCGAGGCGACCGGCGAGCCGGGTGGCGCGACGTTCGACTACGAGCTGCCGGCGCTGGAGCTGCACGTCGGTGACGACGACGTCATTCACGTCGAGCCGGGCTTCGACGAGACCTTCGACCTGGGCGGCCTGTCGGTGAACCTGAACTTCGCCGACTACCGCGACGAGGACACCGTCCTCGCCGAGGACGGTACCACCGCGTCCGCCTCGGGCGGCGGCCTGTCGGTGCGCGTCACGGTGAGCGTCCCGGTCCCGGTCGTCGGCGATGTCGAGGTGGCCAGCGCCGAGGTCGGCCTGCTGAGCTTCCCCGAGCTGAGCGTCGAGGTCCCGCAGGGTGGCATCACCGGCGACGCCGCCGAGGCGGACGCCGCGCGCTCGCTCTGAGAGCCGCTGGGGTCCCTGACCCGGCGATCGAGCGCGGCGGGCCCACCCCCCGCCGTGACAGAGAAATGAGATGAACCTCGTGGGCCCGGCCCCTTCCCGAGAAGGCGGCCGGGCCCACGAGTCGTTTCCGGGGTACATCACCATGCGTCTTACCGCTTCACCAGATGACATGGGTAGAGCGTCAACAGCCCTACTCACGTGCTCATTTCCGGCTCTTCTGCTGTTCCGTAGGTCGACGCCTCAGGTTTGCCGGGTGCCGGTTCGCCGGGTTTCGTGTCGTGCCGTCCCCCTGCTGCCCTGACCACGCAAATGGTTGATGATCATGGTTGTCCACGGCACTCCATCAGGCGTTCTCCCGCTTCACCAGGAATGCATGGGTGGTAATTTCCCGAAGTGGCGGGGCCGGGGGGTCAGACGTAGCGTTCGAGGATGCTGGACTCGGCCAGCCGCGACAGCCCCTCGCGAACGCTGCGGGCGCGGGACTCACCGACGCCCTCGACGGCCTGGAGGTCGTCGACGCTGGCGGCCAGCAGCTTCTGCAGGCCGCCGAAGTGCTCGACCAGGCGGTCGATGACGCTGTCGGGCAGCCGCGGCACCCGGGCCAGCAGCCGGAACCCGCGCGGGCTCACCGCGGCGTCGAGCTGCTCGCCGCCGCCGGGGAAGCCGAGCGCCCGGGCCACCGCGCCGAGGTCGAGCAGGTCGGTGCCCGACAGGGCGTCGAGCGCGCTGATCGCCTCGCCGAGGCTGCGCTTGCGGCGGCCGGACGGCGCCGGCAGGTAGTCGCGTATCACCAGCTCGCGGTCGGAGTCGACGCCGGCGACGAGCTCGTCGAGCTGCAGGCTGAGCAGCCGGCCGTCGGTGCCGAGCTCGACGACGTAGCCGTCGATCTCGACCGAGATGCGCCGCACCATCTCGAGCCGCTGGGCCACCGAGACGACGTCGCGGACGGTGACGAGGTCCTCGATCTCCAGCGCCGACAGCGTGCCGGACACCTCGTCCAGGCGCAGCTTGTAGCGTTCGAGCGTGGCCAGCGCCTGGTTGGCCCGCGACAGGATCTGCCCGGCGTCCTCGAGCACATAGCGGATGTCGTCGACGTAGATGGCGACGATGCGCATGGACTGGCTCACCGAGATGACCGGGAAGCCGGTCTGCTTGGCCACCCGCTCGGCGGTGCGGTGCCGGGTGCCGGACTCCGTCGTCGGGATGGACGGGTCGGGCACCAGCTGGGTGGCCGCCTTGAGGATCTTGGTGCAGTCGCGGTCGACGACGATGGCGCCGTCCATCTTCGCCAGCTCGCGCAGCCGGGTGGCGCTGAACTCGACGTCGAGACTGAACCCGCCGGTGGACATGGCCTCGATGGTCTTGTCGTAGCCGAGCACGACCAGGGCGCCGGTGCGGCCGCGCAGGATCCGCTCCAGGCCTTCGCGCAGCGCTGTGCCGGGCGCCACAGCTGCCAGAGCCAGGCGCAGCTTAGCGTCGGCGCCGGCTCGATCGATGCCTTGCACGTGACCCCTGTCGTGACCCGGACGGCTTCTCGTGATGAACAGTGTACGGTCGCGCGACGCCGGCCCGGCGAGGGACGGCAGACGACACTGGAGAAAACAGTCTAGCCAGGCGCCGACCGCGAGGTCCCAGGTGGCGAGGAGCCCCACATGGGAAAGCGGAGCGTGTGATGTGCCGCTGCGCGGCGACGATGACGTCAATACCACGCAACGATTCAGGTGTGCTGGGGCGAATCCGCGGCCAGCCCGGCATTGGGGCCGGACGCGGCCAGCGCCTGCCCGACATCGGCCACCTCGATGACGCGGATGCCGCCGGGCACCGGGCCGGGCAGAGGTGGTAGCCGACCGCTGGGTCTGACGTCAGTCCCCGATGATTCCGACGGCACCAGCGCCGTCGTGAACCCCATGCGTTCGGCCTCGGCCAGCCGCCGGCTCAGGCCGGAGACCCGGCGGATCTCACCGGCCAGCCCGACCTCTCCGAGCGCGGTAAGCCCGGCCGGCAGCGGCGAGCCGGACGCCGCGCTGGCCACGGCCAGCAGCAGCGCGAGGTCTGTGGACGGCTCGGACAGCTTCGCGCCGCCGACGGTCGACGTGTAGACGTCGCTGTTGCTGAGCCGGACCTGGCCGCGGCGTTCCAGCACCGCCAGCACCATGGCTACCCGCGAGGAGTCGAGCCCGCTGTTCGCCCGCCGCGGCGTGGCCAGCGCCGACGTGGCCACGAGCGCCTGCACCTCGCCGAGCAGCGGGCGCCGGCCCTCGAGCGTCACCGTGATGCAGGTGCCCGGCACCGGGGTGGCGTGCCGGGACAGGAACAGGCCGGTGGGGTCGGCGAGCGAACGGATGCCGGTGTCGGTGAGGTCGAAGCAGCCGACCTCGTCGGCCGGGCCGAACCGGTTCTTCACCGTCCGCACCAGCCGCAGCCGGGAGTGGCGGTCGCCCTCGAAGTGCAGCACGACGTCGACCAGGTGCTCGAGGACTCGCGGTCCGGCGATGCTGCCGTCCTTCGTGACGTGACCGACGAGGATGGTGGCGATGCCGCGATCCTTGGCGACCCGGATGAGCGACGCGGCCACCTCGCGGACCTGCGTGACGCCGCCGGCTGCGCCGTCGACGGCCGGGCTGGACACCGTCTGCACGGAGTCGAGCACCAGCAGCGACGGCCGGACCTCGTCGACGTGGCCGAGGACGGCGGACAGGTCGGTCTCGGCGGCGAGGTAGAGGTGGTCGGCGACTGCGCCGGTGCGCTCGGCCCGCAGCCGCACCTGGGCCGCGGACTCCTCGCCGGTGACGTACAGCGCCCGGCCGGCCTCGTGCGCCCACCGCGCGGTGACGTCGAGCAGGAGGGTCGACTTGCCGACGCCCGGCTCGCCGGCCAGCAGGATGACCGCTCCCTGCACCAGCCCGCCGCCCAACGCGCGGTCGAACTCTCCGACGCCGGTGGGCCGGGACCGCGCCGCCTCGATGGCGACCGAGCCGATCGGCCGGGCCGCCTCGGTGACCGGGCCGGCCGCCGTGACGCCGGCCTTGGCCGCGCCGGCCTGCTCGACCGTGCCCCACGCCTGGCACTCGCCGCACCGGCCGACCCACTTGGCCGTGGACCAGCTGCACTCGGAGCACCGGAACACCGGGGCCGTCGTCTTCGCCTTCGCCATGCCCAGAACCGTAGACGGCCGGACCGACAAAGAAGGCCAGGAGGGGAGGCCGGTGCGAGACGCAGGACCGGGTGACCGCCAGTGGGGATTGCCCGACCCGACGACCCGAATGACTAGAACCGGCGCCAGAACAGGTTGACCGCGTAGTCGACGGAGCTGCCGGCGTGCTCGGCCAGGATCGCGTCGGCCGTCTTCGGGTCGAACTCGATGCGTACGACGGCCTCGAACGACGCGCGGTCGGGCTGCTCCCAGCGCATCGTCAGCGGCTCGCGGTGCCAGCCCTGCCGGGCCCAGAACCGCTCCACCGCCTCGGCGTCGTACGACGGCAGCCCCGCGCGGAACCAGCGGCCGAACGTCGACCGGGTGGCGTCGTTGTCGATGACGAACGCGGTGCCGCCGTGCCGCAGCACCCGGGCCAGTTCGGCCAGCCCCGGCTCGCAGCCGGGACCGAAGAAGTAGGCCCAGCGCGCGTGCACGACGTCGACCGACGCCGGCGGGAGCGGCAGCTGCTGCGCCCGGCCGCGCAGGACGGTGATCCGCGAGCGGACCGCGGCCGGCAGCGCCGCGGCTCGTTGTTGCGCCCGGCGGACCAGCGGAGCATGCGGCTCGACGCCCACGACGCGGCGGGCGGACGCGGCGAACCGGGGGAGGTGGAACCCGGCGCCACAGCCGACGTCGAGCAAATCGAGGCCGGCCCAGTCGTGGATGCGCAGCATGGCCGCCTCGAGGACGCCCTCGGGGTCGACGCCGCGGTTCTCCAATTCGTAGACGTCCGGATAGTGCCAGATGTTCGGGCTCGGGATGACGTCGCGGCGCACGACCACATCATTGCAGACCGATTGCGGAATTCGGGCAGAAGGGGTCTTTGCCGGCGCTAGGAAACAACTCAGAACTTTGTCGTCGTGCGCCTGTCAGCTGGAAGAATGACCTTTTGTAGAGTACCTTGACACATCTGGTCAGGGGGTCGAATGTACTCCCTGGCGGGCACCCCACAAAACAGGTTGCCTGGGAAACACCTTTCGAATGATTTGAGGAGAATTGTGTTGAAGACAGTGCTGCGTGGCGCCGTTGTGGCCGGCGCTGCGCTCGCCGCCTGTTTCGCCTTGAGCGTGCCGGCGGCCACGGCCGAGGAGGGGAAGGGGGTTGAGCTCCCCAACGAGATCACCAGCGTCGAGGAGGCCGACGGCCTGCTGGACACCCTCGGTCTCGGTGACATCGAGGTCGGCAACAGCCTGTGCGCACTGCCCTGGCTGTGGCAGGGCCCGTTCAACATCCTCGTCGGCGGCCAGGAAGCCTATTACGAGGCCTGCAACGGCAATACCGGCATCGCGATCGGTGACGGCATCAACGTCCTGAACAACGGTGCCGACTCGTACGGCGACGGGATCAACGTCCTCAACAACGCCTGCGCGGCGCCCTGGCTCTGGCAGGGCCCGGCCAACGGCGCTGTCGAGGACCAGGCCGCCTACTACGTGGTCTGCAACACCGAAGAGACCACCTACGGCGACGGCATCAACGTGCTCAACGGTGCCTGCGCCCTCCCGTGGCTCTGGCAGGGTCCGGCGAACGTGTTCAACGCCGACCAGGAGGCCACGTACGTCGCCTGCAACAGCGACGGCACGACCTACGGCGACGGCGTCAACGTCGGCAACAACGTGTGCGCGCTGCCCTGGCTGTGGCAGGGCCCGGTCAACGGGTTCAACGACGGTCAGTCCGCGCACTACGCCGCCTGCAACAACGACGGCACGCTGACCGGCGACGGCGCCAACCTGCTCAACAACGCCTGCGCCGCGCCGTGGCTGTGGCAGGGCCCGATCAACACGGTGCTGGGCGAGCAGTCGGCCCACTACACCGCCTGCAGCGGTGCGGACGCGCCGTCGACGGACCTGCTGAGCAGCCTCGTCTCGACCGAGGGTGGCAGCCTCGACATCCTCAACGACGCGTGTGGCGCGCCGTGGCTGTGGCAGGGTCCGCTCAACGCGGTCATCGGAAGCCAGGAGGCCTACTACCAGGCCTGCGACCAGCGCGCCGGGGCCGAGACCGAGGTGGACGGCACGGAGACCGAGGTGGACGGCACGGAGACCGAGGTGGACGGCACCGAGGTCGAGGTGGACGGCACCGAGGTCGAGGTGGACGGCACTGAGGTCGAGGTGGACGGCACCGAGGTCGAGGTGGACGGCACGGAGACCGAGGTGGACGGCACCGAGGTCGACGGCACCGAGGTCGACGGCACCGAGGTCGACGGCACCGAGGTCGACGGCACCGAGGTCGACGGCACCGAGACCGACGGCACCGAGACCGACGGCACCGAGACCGACGGCACCGAGGTCGACGGCACCGAGGTCGACGGCACCGAGACCGACGGGTCGGATGACGGCTCGGAGGACGGCGCCGCCGGCGGTGCCGAGGACGGCTCCGGCAGCGGCGACGGTGAGGAGCTGCCTGACACCGGTGCGTCGAGCCAGCTGCTATTCGTCGGCGCCGGCCTGCTGCTCGCCGGTGCGGCCGCCGCGTTCGCGGTGAGCCGCCGCCAGGTCCAGCAGTAAGCACGCAACTCCCCTGCAGAGGCCGCCGGCCCGGACGTGAGGTCCGGGTCCGGCGGCCTCTCGCTGCCAGGCGGCGTTCCGAACCGGTCGCCCCATCTCACCAAAGTTGATCTTGGAGAAAGCGCGGAATCAATCGGGCATTTCGCCCAGTAACTCCGCACTTTCTCCAAGATCAACCTCGGCTGGATTGCTGGCGCCGTCGCCGTCGCGGAGGACGAATCGGGGTCAGTCCCGCTCGTGCGCCGCCGTCGCCGGATGCACCAGCAGCGGCAGCTGGGCGGCGAGGAACGCCTCGCAGTGCTCGGCCAGCTGCTCGTACGCCTTGTCGCCGATGAGCGCCCGCAGCTCCGGCTCGTTCGACCGGTACACCGGCTCCCGCCCGACGTGCGCCTCCGTCGCCGTCGTGCAGTACCAGCTCATGTCGTGGCCACCGGCGCCCCAGCCGGCGCGGTCGTACTCGCCGATGCTGATCTCGAGGTAGGTCGTCCCGTCCGGCCGCTCGGCCTCGCGGTAGGACCGCCGGATCGGCAGCTGCCAGCACACGTCGGGCTTGGTCTCCAGCGGATGCAGACCGGTGGAGAGCGCGTAGGCGTGCAGCGCGCAGCCGGTGCCGCCGGCGAACCCTGGCCGGTTGAGGAACACGCACGCGCCGTCGACGACGCGGGTCTTGCGCTCGCCTTCGTCGTCCGTCTCGACGACGCCGCCGCGCAGCCCCTCGTCGCGCAGCTGCCAGACGTCCGGGCCCAGCCGGTTCGCGTATCCGCGCACCCGCTTCTCGTCGTCCTCGTCGGAGAAGTGGGCGCCGTGCGTGCAGCAGCCGTCGTCGGGACGGTCGGTGTAGATGCCCGGGCAGCCCTGTCCGAAGATGCACGTCCAGCGAGACGTGAGCCAGGTCAGGTCGCAGCGCAGCACCTGGCCGTCGTCGGCCGGATCGGTGAACTCCACCCAGGCTCGCGCTCCGTGTGTCCGCAACTCCACCCCACGAGTATCGTCTTTTTCGTGCGCATGGGTGTGCTCGACGTCGGTTCCAACACCGTCCATCTGTTGCTCGTCGACGCCCACCTGGGTGCGCGTCCACTGCCGGCGTACAAGCAGAAGACCGATCTCCGGCTGGTCGAGCTGCTCGACGACTCCGGCTCCATCAGCAAGCAGGGCGCCGAGCGACTGCTGAAGAGCTGCCGCGAGGCGGTCCAGGCGGCCGAGGACAAGGGCGCCACGTCCATGCTCGCGTTCGCCACGTCGGCGCTGCGCGAGGCCGTCAACGGCACCGCCGTCCTCGACCGCGTGCGCGACGAGGCCGGCGTCGACCTGCAGATCCTCTCCGGCGAGGACGAGGCGCGGCTGACCTTCCTGGCGGTGCGGCGCTGGTACGGCTGGTCGGCGGGGCGGCTGCTCAGCTTCGACATCGGCGGCGGCTCGCTGGAGCTGGCCGCCGGCGGCGACGAGGACCCTGACATCGCGGTGTCGCTGCCGCTGGGCGCCGCCCGGCTGACTCGCGACTGGTTCACCGGCGACCCGCCGGACAAGGACGAGCTGCGGGCGCTGCGACGGCACGTGCGGGCCGAGATCGCGTCGATCATCGGCGACGTCAACCGGTACGGCACCGCCGACCGCGCGGTCGCGTCGAGCAAGACGTTCCGCTCGCTGGCCCGGGTGGCCGGTGCCGCTCCGTCCGGCGACGGCCCTTACGTGCGACGCACTTTGAGCAGGGAAGATGTGCAGGATCTCGTGAAGAAGCTGGCGTCCATGACGGCCGCGGAGCGGGCCAAGCTGCCCGGCGTCTCCGCCGGACGAGCAGGGCAGCTGCTGGCCGGCGCCGTCGTCGCCGACGCCGCCATCGACCTGTTCGAGGTCGACGAGGTCGACATCTGCCCGTGGGCGCTGCGCGAGGGCGTGATCCTGCGCCGGTTGGACCAGATCGAGGGGGCCGGTTTCGGCGAATCGGACGAATCGGGTTAGAGTCATCTGGCCGTTATCACCTCGTGACCTTCCGGAGGACCGCCGCTCGTGCCCAACGCTCGTCACAAGCGGCGCCATCCTGCCCGCCTCCGCCGGCTCGTCCTGCCCGTCGCCGGCGTGGGTGCGGCCGCGGGTGCCGCCGTCGGCGCGACGGCGCTGTCCTGCGCCCCGGCTCCCACGACCGCCATCGCCTCGGTCTCGCCGATCCCGGCCGACGTCGACCAGCTGCGCGAGGACGCCGCGTCGAGCGCGGCCCGCGGCGACAACGGCACGCCGGCCCCGCTGGCCGGCAGCGGCACGCCGTCGACCGCCCCGACGGCCACTTCGTCGCCGTCGGTGACGGCTGCTCCCGCACCCACGGCGGCCGCTCCCGCGGCAACGCCCGCGCCCACGCCGTCGCCGACCGGCTTCCCGCCGGTGCCCGGCTGCGACGCCACCATCCCCGGCGGCGACGTCGCCAACGGCGAGCTCGGCGACGAGCACCTCTGCGGCATCGGCAGCGGCCAGCAGCTGCGCCCGGACGCCGCCGCCTCCTTCGTCGCGCTCGACGCGTTCTACCGGGCCGAGACCGGCGAGGGCCTCATCGAATGCGTCACCGACTCCTACCGCAGCTACGAGGCCCAGGTCGACGTCGCCGAGCGCAAGCCCGGCCTGGCCGCCGTCCCCGGCACCAGCGAGCACGGCTGGGGCCTGGCGGTCGACGTCGGCTGCGGCGCCAACTCCTTCGACGGCGCGCTCTATGACTGGCTCGACGACAACGCCGGTGAGTTCGGCTGGGACAACCCCGACTGGGCTCGCCCCGGCGGCAGCACGCCGGAGCCGTGGCACTGGGAGTTCACCCCTGATTCCTGAGCGAAGCGCCACGTCGCCGGGTGGCCCGGCCGCATACCCTTGGAGCGTGTCCGAACTGCGCCAGAGTGCCTCCGGGGTGCTGCGTGTTCCGGAGGCACCCGTGGGGCTGTCCACCGCCGCCACCTATCCGCAGGGCGCGGCGACGGCGTTCGAGATGGCCGCGTCGCTCGGCTACGACGGCGTCGAGGTGATGGTGTGGACCGATCCGGTCAGCCAGGACATCGACCAGATCGAGCGGCTCGCCGAGCGGTACAGCGTCCCGGTGCTGTCCGTGCACGCGCCGTGCCTGCTGATCACGCAGCGGGTGTGGTCGCCCGATCCGACGGTGCGGCTGACGAAGTCGCTGGAGGCGGCCCGCCGGCTGGGCGCGTCCACCGTCGTCGTGCACCCGCCGTTCCGGTGGCAGCGCGAATACGCCCGCGGGTTCGTCGAGCTGGTGGCCCGGCTGGAGGACGAGTACGGCATCGCCGTCGCGGTCGAGAACATGTACCCGTGGCGGGCGGCGGGCCGTGAGGTGGCCGCCTACGCGCCCGACTGGGATCCCACTGACGAGTCGTACGAGCACATCACGCTGGACCTCTCGCACGCGGCCGTCGCCGGCCAGGACGCGCTGGTGCTGTCCGAGGCGGTCGGCGACCGTCTGGCCCACGTGCACATGACCGACGGCACCGGGTCGGCGCGCGACGAGCACCTGATCCCGGGCCGCGGCAACCAGCCGTGCTCAGCGGTGCTGGAGCGGCTGGCCCGCATCGAATGGTCAGGGTCGGTGATCCTCGAGGTCAGCACCCGGCGTGCGCGCAATACGGCCGAGCGCGAGGCCGACCTCGCCGAGGCGCTGGCCTTCACGCGGCTCAACCTCGCCGCGTCGGTCGACACGGCGTTCGCGGTGGGTCCCGACGGGACGGCCGAAGTGGTTGCCCGCGGCCAGGGCGGCTGAGCGCCGTCGTCAAGCGGCCAGCGCCGCTGACGATGCCGGCGATGTGTGATCGGTATGGCGACCGGGCGCGTTCGCTGTCGTGATGACCACAGCTGCGCCACACGGTGGCGGCAGCAGGTGCAGGTTTCTCCGTGTGCCGGAACCCGCATTCCTCCATGATCATCAAGGGTTGGCCCCGTCATGGCGTGGTGGATCCTTGATGATCACCGGGACGCGTGGTGGCGAGCGCTTTCCGACGGTCGGCGAGGGTCGCCACGAGGATTCTCTGAGCACCCCTACTTGCCCCCGACGCGAGCCGTGCGAGAAGACCGAGCAGCACGGGGGAGATTGCCGCAGGAGAAACTGGCAATCTCCGTCCCGTGCCCTCAGCTCATAGTCAGCCCTGCGGCAGCAGCTGCGTGCCCTCGGGGAGCAGCTCGAGCAGCTCGGTCTCGGTGAGGTCCTCGGGAGCGACACCCTCGGGCAGCAGGCTCTCCAGCTGCTCCTGGACGTCGGCCGGGATCTCCTCGGAGCCGTTGCAGGCCGCGTAGTCGCCGGACTGGCTGCCCAGGAGGACGTTGAACGGGCCCTGCCAGAACCACGGCAGAATGCATGCGTTGTCCGCGATGCTGCTGCCCTCGCCGTCCTCGGCCGCGCCGTTACAAGCCGAGTACGAGCCGTACTGGTCCTCGACCATGAAGTTGACCGGGCCCTGCCAGAACCACGGCAGAATGCAGGCGTTGTTCAGGATGTCGATCTCCGGAAGGGAGTCGGTACCCGGAACCTCCGGAACCTCCGGGACCGCGGTGGCCGTAGCCCCGACGCCCATGGAGGCTGCGAACGCCACACCAGCGACGAGGGCGCCGCGCAGTACGTTCTTCACCAGAATACTCCTTGAATGATCACGCGTTGTGTTGCGGTCGGATGGTGCTTGATGCGCATCAGCACGAAAGCTTCGACGGGTGAGCGGGCTATGTCAAGCGTGTTGTCGGAGAGTCACCCGATTGGTGTGACTGGCCGCCGTCTACCCCTCCTGTACAGGTGTTTCATGGTGGTGGCGGCCTGTTTGGCCCGAATTCTCGACACTTCTCGTACATCGCCGAAAGAAATGCGACAACAAGCCACATGCCAGGCGTGTGACGGCACTGCGTGCGGCATCGGCGCGGAGCCGGCGAGATAGGATGCCGGAATTGTGGGAAAGGTTCTGAGGGGGCGGTCCGGGCGGCGTCGCGGCGCACCGGACACCAAGGGTGAGATCCTGGCCGCCGCTCGCCAGGTGTTCGGCGAGCGCGGCTACGACGGCGCCAGCGTGCGCGCCATCGCGGCGGCCGCGGGTGTCGATCCCGCGCTCGTCCACCACTACTTCGGGACCAAGGAGAAGCTCTTCCTGGCCGCGATGGACATCCCGTTCGACCCCTCCGCCATCGCCGGCGCGATCATGGACGACACCAGCGGCGCCGGCATCGGGGAGCGGGCGATCCGCACGTTCCTCGCCGTCTGGGGTCAGCCCGCCGGCCGCGCCCCGATCCTCGCCCTGCTCCGCTCGGCCATGCAGAACGAGGCCGCCGCCCGGCTGCTGCGTCAGTTCGTCACCCGTGCCATCCTCGGCCGCGTCCTGAGCATCTTCGAGGGCGTCCCGAACGGCGCGCTGCGGGCCGAGGCCATGGTGTCGCACCTCATCGGCCTGGCGATCGTCCGATACGTCGTCAAGCTGGAGCCGATCGCCTCCGTCCCGGACGAGGATCTGGTGCGGCTGATCGCACCCGTCCTGCAGCGGTACTACGACGGCGCCTTCGAGCAGGACTAGCCCACACGACCTCGCGAACGCTTGACGCCGACCGTTCGCGGTCGCATTATTCATCACATGATGAATTTCGCCGTACGGATCCGCGGACTGCGGGTCGTGCGCGGCCCGGTGACGGTCCTGGACGATTTCGACCTGGACATCCGCAGCGGCAGTCTGACCGGCCTGCTCGGCCCGTCGGGTTCGGGGAAGTCGACGCTGATGCGCGCCATCGTGGGCGTGCAGAAGGTGGCCGGCGGGACCGTCGAGGTCCTCGGCCGCGCGGCCGGAGACAAGGACCTGCGCGACCGCGTCGCCTACGTGACGCAGGCCCCGAGTGTCTACGCCGACCTCACGGTCCGGCAGAACCTGCGCTACTACGCCCGGGTGCTCGGCGCGCCGCTGAGCGACGTCGACCGGGCGATCGAGCAGGTCGACCTGGGGTCGCGGGCCGACCACCTGGTCGGCCGGCTGTCCGGCGGGCAGGAGTCGCGGGTGTCGCTGGCGACGGCGCTGCTCGGCAAGCCGGAGCTGCTGGTCCTGGATGAGCCGACGGTGGGCCTGGACCCGGTGCTGCGGGTCCAGCTGTGGGAGCTGTTCCACCGGCTGGCCGAGAGCGGCGTCACGCTGCTGGTGTCCAGCCACGTGATGGACGAGGCGGAACGGTGCGAGCGGCTGGTCCTGCTGCGTGAGGGGGCGTTGCTGGCCGACGACACGCTGCCGGACCTGCTGGCCCGTACCGGCGCGGCCGACGCCGAAGGGGCGTTCCTCGAGCTGGTCGAGAAGGCGGAGCAGGAGGCATCGTCATGAGCCCGCGCATCACCCTGGCCACGGCCGCCCGCGTGCTGACCCAGCTGCGGCACGACCCCCGCACCATCGCGCTCATGCTGGTGGTGCCGAGCCTGCTGATGACGCTGCTGTGGTGGATCTACGACGGCGGCGTCGTGTTCGACCGCATCGGCCCGGCGCTGCTGGCGATCTTCCCGTTCCTGGTGATGTTCCTGGTCACCTCGATCGCGACGCTGCGCGAACGGACGTCGGGGACGCTGGAGCGGCTGCTCTCCATGCCGACCGGCAAGCTCGACTTCCTCCTCGGCTACGCGCTGGCGTTCGGCACCGTCGCGCTGATCCAGGCGCTCATCACCGCGACCGTCTCGATCGGGTTGCTCGACCTCGGCACCGCCGGGCCGTCCTGGCTGCTCATCGCGGTGGCGGTGTTCGACGCGCTGCTGGGCGTGGCGCTCGGGTTGTTCGTCAGCGCGTTCGCGTCGACGGAGTTCCAGGTCGTCCAGTTCATGCCGGCGCTGATCGTTCCGCAGTTCCTGCTCTGCGGGCTGCTGGTGCCGCGCGACCAGCTGCCTGATGTCCTCGGCGCGATCTCCGACGTGCTGCCGCTGTCGTACGCCGTCGACGCGATGAGCGAGGTCCAGGCGAACACCGACCCGCAGGTGTGGGGGCAGATCGGCGTGGTGCTCGCGTTCTCGGTGGTGTTGCTGGCACTCGGCGCGGCCACGCTGCGTCGCCGCACCCCCTGACCTCCGGTGCCGTACCCTGGCGGAGTCCGGCTACCGCGAAGGAGAGGGCACCGCCTTGGCAGGAAGGAAGGGTGGCAGCCGACCGCAGGGTCTGGCGTCAGCCCCGGTGAGCAGTGGCAGCCGACCGCGAGGTCTGGCGACAGCGCCGATGATGCTGCGTTCGGCCTTGCTGGGCGCGTCGCGGAGCGAGCGGCTGCGGCACACCGTCGAGCGCCTCCCGCTGACGCGCAACGTCGTCGCCCGGTACGTCGCCGGGACCGAGCAGAGCGACGCCGTGCGGGTGGCCGGCGAGCTGACCGGCGAGGGGCTCGCCGTCACCATCGACCACCTCGGCGAGGACACCCGCGACCGCGCCCAGGCGACCACCATCGCGCAGCGGTACGTCACGTTGCTCGAGGCGCTGCACAAGGCCGAGCTCACTCCTGACGTCGAGGTGTCGGTGAAGCTGTCGGCCGTCGGGCAGGCGCTGCCGGCCGACGGCACCGCCATCGCGCTCGAGAACGCCCAGCAGATCTGCCAGGCCGCCGCCGACGCCGGCACCACGGTGACGCTGGACATGGAGAACCACACCACCACCGACGCCACGCTGGACGTGCTGCGCGACCTGCGCGCCGACTTCCCCAGCGTCGGCGCGGTGCTGCAGGCCCAGCTCAAGCGCACGGAGGCCGACTGCCGCGACCTCGCTTACGAGGGCTCCCGGGTGCGGCTGTGCAAGGGCGCCTACGACGAGCCCGAGAGCGTCGCCTTCCGCGACCGCGGCGACGTCGACCGCTCCTACGTGCGCTGCATGAAGGTCCTGTTCGCCGGCGACGGCTACCCGATGATCGCCACCCACGACGCCCGGCTGGTCGAGATCGCCGGGTCGCTGGCCGCCCGGCACCGTCGCGAGCAGGGCAGCTACGAGTACCAGATGCTCTACGGCCTCCGCTCGCGCGAGCAGCGCCGGCTGGTCCGGGCCGGCGAGCGGGTCCGCGTCTACGTCCCCTATGGTCCGGAGTGGTACGCCTACCTGGTCCGCCGCCTGGCGGAGCGGCCGGCCAACCTGGGTTTCCTCCTGCGATCGGTGGCGAGTTCCAAATGACCGTGGCGATCCTCGGTGCTGGTGTGATGGGTGAGGCGCTGCTCTCCGGCATCGTGCAGGGCGGCCGGCCCGTCTCTGACGTGCTGGTGGCGGAGAAGCGGCCCGACCGGGCGGCGGAGCTGACCGAGCGGTACGGCGTCGACGTGGTCGGGAACGCCGAGGCCGTGAAGCGCGCCGACACCGTCCTGCTCGTGGTGAAGCCGCAGGACATGGGGCCGCTGCTGGACGACGTCGCCGCCTCGGCCCGGCCCGGGCAGCTGTTCGTGTCGCTGGCGGCCGGCATCACGACGGCGTTCGTCGAGGCGCGGCTGCCCGACGGCGTCGCCGTCGTGCGTGTCATGCCGAACACCCCGGCGCTGGTCGGCGAGGGCATGTCCGTCATCTCGCCGGGTTCGCACAGCGGCGAGGAGCAGCTGCGCGAAGCCGAGGAACTGTTGCGGTCGACCGGCCGGGTGGCGCGGGTCCCGGAGAAGCTGCAGGACGCCGTCACGGCGGTCTCCGGCTCCGGCCCGGCCTACGTGTTCTACGTGGTCGAGTCCATGATCGAGGCCGGCGTCCACCTGGGCCTGCCGCGCGCCACCGCCACGGAGCTCGTCGTGCAGACGCTGGTCGGCTCGGCCAAGCTGCTGCGCGAGACCGGCCAGCACCCCACGGTGCTGCGCGAAGGGGTCACCTCGCCCGGCGGCACGACGGCGGCGGCGCTGCGGCAGCTCGAGGAGGGCCGGGTCCGTGCCGACTTCCTGGCCGCCTTGGAGGCCGCCCGCGACCGCTCCCGCGCGCTGTCGTCCGGCGAGTCGGTCTGACAGCTCCATGCACACCGTGCATGTCGCCTGGTCCGACGCCCTGACCGGTTACAACTTCGGGCCCGGGCACCCGCTGAACCCGGTCCGCGTCGACCTCACCATCCGGCTGGCCCGCGAGCTGGGCGTCCTCGGCGGCGACGGCGTGCACGTCGAGGCGCCCGATCCGGCCGACGACGCCGCCCTGCGCACGGTGCACACCGCCGACTACCTCGACGCCGTGAAGGCCGCCAGCGCCGACCCTGACACCGTCGACCTCGCGCACGGCCTCGGCACCACCGACGACCCCTGCTTCTCCGGCATGCACGAGGCGAGCGCGCTGGTCGCAGGCGGGACGATCGCGGCGGCACTGGCGGTCTGGGAGGGGCGCGCGCTGCACGGCGTCAACGTCGCGGGCGGGCTGCACCACGCGATGCCGGGCAGCGCGTCCGGGTTCTGCGTCTACAACGACCCCGCGCTGGGCATCCAGGCGTTGCTCGACGCCGGCGCCGAGCGGATCGCCTACGTCGACGTCGACGTCCACCACGGCGACGGCGTGCAGGCCGTCTTCTACGACGACCCTCGGGTGCTGACGATCAGCCTGCACGAGACGCCGCGGACGCTGTTCCCGGGCACCGGCTACCCCACCGAGACCGGCGGCCCGGGCGCCGAGGGCGGCGCCGTCAACGTCGCGCTTCCTCCCGGGACGTCGGACGCGGGTTGGCTGCGCGCGTTCCACGCCGTCGTCCCGCCCCTGCTGCGCGCCTGGCGGCCACAGCTGCTGTTCACCCAGCACGGCTGCGACAGCCACCTGGAGGACCCGCTCGCGCACCTCGCCCTGACGGTCGACGGCCAGCGCGAGTCCTACCGCCTGTTGCACGACCTCGCCCACGAACTCTGCGACGGCCGCTGGGTCGCGACCGGCGGTGGCGGCTATGCGCTGATCGAGGTGGTCCCGCGCGCCTGGACCCACCTGCTGGCCATCGCGGCCGAACGCCCCATCGACCCCGCGACGCCCACCCCGCCGGCCTGGCGCACGCACATCCAGGGCCACTACTCCCGCACGCCCCCGCAGCGTATGACCGACGGCGCACGGCCGGCGCACTCCGACTGGTCCGACGGCTACGACCCGTCCAACCCACTCGACCAGGCCATCAACGCCACGCGACTCGCCGTCTTCCCGCTGCACGCCCTCGACCCGGCCTACTGACGGAGGGAACGCGGGATCGGCCCGAAGCGGCTCCGGGACCGAGCGGGCCGGCGCTCCTGCTTCCACGTTGATCATGTTCCCTGGCGGTCGCTGAGACGCCGCCGGGGAACATGATCAAGGCGGCGTGGTCGACACCTCCCACCGGTGGCTCCGACCGTCAACGGAAGGCGCCCAAAAGGTCACGACTGAGGACCAATCCGGCCGCGGATCCGGTTCACTTCTCGATCCCCCTTTCCCATCCGTCACATCCGCCACTACCATCAAGCAACACGTCGCCGAAGATGCGCGTCCAACCCATGGGCGCCGCCGGCACGTCGTGGAGGAGCGATGACGACCAACGGGCCCGAAGCACCACTCGGAGAGGTGCGCTTCCTCACTGTCGCCGAGGTGGCGACGGCGATGAGGGTGTCGAAGATGACGGTGTATCGCCTCGTCCACGCGGGCACGTTGCCGGCGGTCCAGGTGGGCCGGTCGTTCCGCATCCCGGAGAGCGCCGTTCACGAGTACCTGCGCGACTCCTACGTCCGCGGGATGCAAGCAGGCTGAGGCCAACGCCCGATTGGACGACGCCCCCGGTCAGCCCGGTAGGCTTGGCCGGTCGCGCGGCTGTCGCGCGTTCAATCGACCTGCGAGTGAGGGTGCCCTGTGGGCTCTGTGATCAAGAAGCGCCGCAAGCGGATGGCGAAGAAGAAGCACCGCAAGCTCCTGCGCCGGACGCGCGTCCAGCGTCGCCGTATGGGCAAGTAAGTCACTCCGGCGGCCGTGCGGGGGTGGTGTCTCGCGCGGCTGCGCTCCAGGGAGAGCGGGACACGATTGTCCAGGGTCGTCATGGTGGTGGGCGTCGCCCGGTATCTGGGCGCCCGGCTGGCTGAGCGCCTCTCGGCAGAACCGGGCATCGGCCACGTCGTCGGCGTCGATCTCGTCGAGCCCACGCAGAGCATCGGTGGCGCCGAGTTCGTGCGCGCCGACATCCGCACCTCCGACATCGGCCGCGCCATCGACCGCGTCGCGCCCGACACCGTCGTGCACATGAACATCCTGGCGACACGCGCCGACGCCGGCGGCCGCACTCCCCAGAAGGAGATCAACGTCATCGGCACGATGCAGCTGCTGGCGGCGTGCCAGCGCTCACCGTCGGTGCGCAAGGTCGTGGTGAAGTCGTCGACGACCGTGTACGGCTCGGGGCCGCAGGCGCCGGCGCTGTTCGCCGAGGACATGGTGTCCGGGGCGCACGCGCGGCGCGGCTACGAGAAGGACGCCGGCGAGGTCGAGGCGTACGTGCGCGGCTTCTCGCGGCGCCGGCCCGACGTCGGCGTGACGATCCTGCGGTTCACCAACGTGCTGGGTCCTGACATCCGCACCGCCCTGTCGGAGTACTTCGTGCTGCCGGTGGTGCCCGTGGTGCTGGGCCGCGATCCGCGCTTCCAGCTGGTGCACGAGGAGGACTGCGTCGACGCGCTGCGGCTCGCGACGGTGGAGCACCGGCCGGGCATCTTCAACGTGGCCGGCGACGGCTTTCTGGTGCTGAGCCAGGCGCTGCGGCGGGCGGGCCGGCCGGCGTTGCCGCTGCCGACGCTGAGGTCGCCGTTCGTCGGCGGCATCATGAAGCGCACCGGCATCGTCGACATGGACTCCGCGCTGGTGCGGTTCCTCACCTACGGCCGCGGCGTCGACACCACCCGCATGCGCACGCAGCTGAAGTTCGAGCCCCTCTACAGCACGGTGGCGACGTTCGACGCGTTCGCCGGCGCGCGCACCCGCGGCGGGCTGCTGGACCGCGACCGCATCCGCGCGGTCGAGCACGCCGTCCGCGGCGTCCTGACCGGGGAGGACACCCGTGGCCGATAGCCCGCTGCCGGGCCTGCTCGACCGCATCGCATCCACGGCGGGCCGGGTGCTGCGCGACCGCCTCGGCGTCGACGGCGAGCGGCTGGACGAGCTGGTCGCGTTCGCCGGGCGGCGGCTGACCGGCGAGTTCGAAGTCGACCCGTTCGGCTTCGACCCGGAGCTGACCGAGACCGTGTTGCTGCCGCTGCTGCGCCCGCTGTACCGGCACTGGTTCCGGGTCGAGGTGCGCGGCATCGAGAACATCCCCGACACCGGCGCGGCGCTGGTGGCGGCGAACCACTCCGGCACGTTGCCGGTCGACTCCTTGATGACCCAGCTGGCGGTTCACGACACCCACCCCAAGGCCCGGCACCTGCGCGCGCTCGGCGCCACGCTGGTCTTCCAGCTGCCGGTGGTGGCCGACCTCGCCCGCAAGAGCGGCACCACGCTGGCCTGCAACGAGGACGTCGAGGCGCTGCTGAGCGGCGGCGAGCTGGTCGGCGTGTGGCCCGAGGGCTTCAAGGGCGTCGGCAAGCCGTTCTCGCAGCGCTACAAGCTGCAGCGGTTCGGCCGCGGCGGGTTCGTGTCCGCGGCGCTGCGCACCAAGGCGCCGATCATCCCGTGCTCGATCGTCGGGGCCGAGGAGATCTACCCGATGATCGGCAACGCCGAGTCGCTGGCCCGGCTGCTCGGGCTGCCGTACTTCCCGCTGACGCCGACGTTCCCGTGGCTGGGCCCGCTCGGGCTGGTGCCGCTGCCGTCGAAGTGGATCATCGAGTTCGGCGAGCCGATCCGCACCGACGACTACCCGCCCGGTGCCGCCGACGACCCCATGGTGGTGTTCGAGCTGACCGATCAGGTGCGCGACACCATCCAGGCGACGCTCACCGAGCTGCTGGAGCTGCGCGGCACCGCGTTCGGCTGACGACGTCAGCGCCGCTTCCGGGCGGCGACGATGCCGACCGCGGCGCCGGCGACGGCACCCGTCCCGGCCGCGATGCCCAGCGTCGTGTTGCGCCGCCGGGCCCGGTAGTCGCGGATCCGCCAGCCGCGCTTGCGGGCGTGCCTTCGCAGCTTGCGGTCCGGGTTGACCGCGCAGGGAAAGCCGACCAGCGAGAGCATCGGGATGTCGTTGGCAGAGTCGCTGTAGGCGGAACAGCGGCGCAGGTCCAGGCTCTCGCGCTCGGCCAGCGAGCGGACGGCGGCCGCCTTGTCCTCCCCGTGCAGCAGGTCACCGACCAGCCGGCCGGTGTACGTGCCGTCGACGTGCTCGGCGACGGTGCCCAGCGCGCCGGTCAGGCCCAGCCGCCGGGCGATGATCGTCGCCACCTCGACGGGTGCCGCCGTCACCAGCCACACCCGCTGACCCTGGTCGACGTGCAGCTGCGCGATCGCCTGGGTGCCGGGCCAGATCTTGTCGGCCATCAGCTCCTCGAAGATCTCCTCGCCGACGCGGGACAGCTCCTCGACCGATCGGCCGGCGATGAACGACAGCGCCGCCGCCCGCGCCTCGACGATGTGGTCAGGGTCCTCGGCGCCGAACGCGAACTGCAGCTGCTGCCGGCCGAACCGGAGGATGTCGCTGGTGCGCAGCAGCCCGCGCTGGTGCATGCCGCGGGCGAGGTAGAACAGCGAGGCGCCGCGCAGCACGGTGTTGTCCAGGTCGAAGAAGGCGGCCGCCCGTGCGTCGGACGGCAGCTCGATGCCGGCGATCGCCTCGGCGGTGCTGGCCGCGACGTCGGCTCGCGCGCGTTCCGACGCGGCTCCGGTCCGTTCCCTGCGCAAGCGCAATCCCGGCATGGTCGCCAAGAGTAGCGGCGCCCCGGGCTTGCGTACGGTTGACTTCGTGACGGACACGAATCAGGCCCCGGGCGCGCGGGTGCTGCTGCTCGGCCGGCCGGGCTGCCACCTGTGCGACGACGCCCGCACCGTCGTCGAGGCGGTCTGCGCCGAGCTGGGCGTCGGCTGGGAGGAACGCAGCATCGTCGGCGATCCCGAACTGGAGCGGCGCTACGGCGAGCAGATCCCCGTCACGTTCGTCGACGGCGCTCAGCATGACTTCTGGCGGGTCGACGCCGACCGGCTGCGCCGGGCTCTCACCGGCGCCTTATAGAACATCCAGCCCAGAACAGCAACTTTGTGCACACGTTCACAAGCGTCTAGGCTGGGGCGCATCGTAAGTCCTGCCGGTTCGGGTCCGTCACCCGGCCCCCGGATGTCGCCTTCCGCGCCGGCCTACCGGGGAGTGTCGTGACCCGAAACAGCCGCCCATCGTCGACGCCGACACCAGCCGCAGCGGCACCGCGCGGCGTGCCGGAGGCGACGGTCGCGCGGTTGCCGCTCTATCTGCGGGCGCTCACCACGCTGGCCGAGCGCGGCGTGGCGACGGTGTCGTCTGAGGAGCTGGCCGCGTCGGCCGGCGTCAACTCCGCCAAGCTGCGCAAGGACCTCTCCTACCTGGGCTCCTACGGCACCCGCGGGGTCGGCTACGAGGTCGACTTCCTGCGCCACCAGATCACCCGCGAGATCGGCCTGACCCAGGACTGGGCGGTCGTCATCGTCGGCATCGGTAACCTCGGCCACGCGCTGGCCAACTACGGCGGGTTCGCTTCGCGCGGCTTCCGCATCGCCGCGTTGGTCGACGCCGACCCCAGCCGGGTGGGCGAGGAGGTCACCGGGCTCAAGGTCCGGCACGCCGACGAGCTGGAGCAGATCGTCCAGGATCTCGGCATCGCCATCGGCGTCGTCGCCACGCCGGCCCGGGCCGCGCAGCTGGTCTGCGACCGCCTGGTCGCGGCCGGCGTCACCAGCATCCTCAACTTCGCACCGGCCATCGTGCAGGTGCCCGAGGGCGTCGACCTCCGCAAGGTCGACCTCTCCACCGAGCTGCAGATCCTCGCATACCACGAACAGCGCAAGAACGGCGCCGCGCTGGCCCTGACCGCCGAGCAGGCGGCCGAGCTGGCCGAGGCGGTGAACGGATGAGCGTCCTGGCCATCGGCGTCTCCCACCGCAGCGCGCCGGTCGAGGTGCTGGAGAGCGTCGCCCTCGACCGCACCGCGGTCGTGAAGCTGCTCGACGAGGTCCCGTCGTCCGACCAGATCGCCGAGGCGGTCGTCGTCGCCACCTGCAACCGGCTGGAGCTGTACCTCGACACCGCCACGTTCCACGGCGGCATCGAGGAGGCCAGCGCGCTGCTGTCCCAGCACACCGGCGCACCCATCGAGCTGCTGACGCCGTACCTCTACGTGCACTACGGCGACCGCGCCGTGTCGCACCTGTTCCACGTCGTCAGCGGCCTCGACTCCATGGTGGTCGGCGAGACGCAGATCCTCGGCCAGGTGCGCGACGCGTTCCGGCTCGCGCAGACCTCCGGCGCCACCGGCCGGGTGCTGACGGAGCTGTTCCAGACCGCGCTGCGGGTGGGCAAGCGGGCGCACGCCGAGACCGGCATCGACGCCGCCGGCCGCTCGCTGGTGACGCTCGGGCTGGCCCGGGTGCTGCCGGCGGTCGCCGCCGAGGGATGGTCGTCCGGCCGGGTCGCCGGCGCGTCCTGGCGCGAGCTGCTCCCCGGCACGTCGGCCCTGGTGGTCGGCGCGGGCTCGATGGCGGCGCTGGCCGCGGCCACGTTGCAGCGCGAGGGCGTCGACGTCGTCGTCGCCAACCGCACGCACGAGAACGGCGTCCGGGTGGCCGAGGCGGTCGGCGGCCGCGCGGTGCCGATGACGGAGCTGCGGCAGGTGCTGCGCGACGTCGACCTCGTCATCTCCTGCACCGGCGCCGCCGGTGTGGTGCTGCCGTTCGAGACCGTCGAGGCGGCGGTCGCAGGCCGTGGCGGGCGGCCGATGGGCATCGTCGACCTCGCCCTGCCGCGCGACGTCGACGCCGGCGTGGCGGACCTCCCCGGCGTGGTGCTGGCCGACCTCGCCCGCCTCAGCGAGGCCGCCGACGACGACGTCGCCGACGCCCGCACCATGGCCGGCGACGTCTCCGCCGTGCGCTCGATCGTCACCGACGAGGTGGCCGCGTTCGCCACCGCGCGCCGCGCCGCCGAGGTGGCGCCCACCGTCGTCGCGCTGCGCAGCATGGCCGACGACGTCGTCGACGCCGAGCTCACCCGCATGGTGGGACGGCTGCCCGACCTCGACGAGCGCACGCGCGCCGAGGTCGCCCGCACCGTCCGCCGGGTGGTCGACAAACTGCTGCACCAGCCGACGGTGCGGGTCAAGGAGCTGGCCGCGCAGCCCGACGGTGCGTCCTACGAGGCTGCGCTGCGCGAGCTGTTCGCGCTGGACCGCCGGTCCATCGACGCCGTCGCCAAGCCCGACGGGACGGTGGCGCCATGACGACCACCCCGCTGCGGCTGGGCACCCGGCGCAGCGCCCTCGCGCTGGTCCAGGCCCGGTACGTCCACGACCGCCTGCGCTCGCTCGGGCACGAGGTCGAGCTGGTCGAGATCACGACCAAGGGCGACCTGTCGTCCGCGCCGCTGGACCGCATCGGCGGCACCGGCGTGTTCGTCACGGCGCTGCGCGAGGCACTGCTCGACGGCCGGGTCGACCTCGCCGTCCATTCGCTCAAGGACCTTCCGACGGGGTCTGCCGACGGCCTGGTGCTCGCGGCGGTCCCGGAGCGGGAGGACCCGCGCGACGTGCTGTGCGCGCGCGACGGCCTCAAGCTCTCCGACCTGCCCGCCGGCGCACGTGTCGGCACCGGGTCGCCGCGGCGCGAGGCGCAGCTGCGGGCGCTCGGGCTGGGCATCGAGATCGTCGGCCTGCGCGGCAATGTCGACACCCGGCTGAGCAAGGTGACCGACGGCACGCTCGACGCCGTCGTGCTGGCCAGGGCCGGGCTGGCGCGGCTGGGCCGGCTCGACTCCGTCACCGAGGTGCTCGACCCGATGCAGGTGCTGCCCGCTCCGGGGCAGGGCGCGCTCGCCGTCGAGTGCCGGACCGCCGACACCGCACTCGCAGAGGTGCTCGGCGCGCTCGACGACGCCGCCACCAGGGCGGCGGTCACCGCCGAACGGACCCTCCTCGCCGTGCTCGAGGCCGGCTGTACGGCGCCCGTGGGCGCCTACGCCGAGGCGGCAGAGGGAGAAAGTGGCCTCGAGCTGTACATCCGGGCTGTCGTTGCAGCACGCGACGGATCGGTGAGTATCCGCAAGTCAGCTACCGGACCTCTCGGGGGGGCGGAGCAGATCGGGCGCGCCCTCGCGCTGGAGCTTCTCGCCGACGGGGCCGGGGCAGTCGTCGACGCCGGTGGGTCGGCGTCGAAGGAGGAATAGAGTCGTGACCACTCCGCGAGGTGCGCAGAAGCGCGCCGATGAAGGTGGCGTCGCGTTCGTCGGCGCCGGTCCCGGCGATCCGGGGCTGCTCACCCTACGGGCGGTCGAGGTGCTCGGCGGGGCCGACGTCGTCATCATCGACGAGCCGGCGCACCGCACGATGCTCGCGTACGCGCCCGGCATCGTCGAGATCGTCGACGTCGGCGTCGACGAGGAAGGCGTCACCCTGACCGCGTCGGCCCGCGGCCGCCGTGTCGTCCAGGCCGCCAAGGGGGGACGGCGGGTGGTGCGCCTGCTCGGCGGCGACCCGTTCACCCACGCCACCGGCGCCGACGAAGCGCTCGCGTGCGCCAAGGCCGGCATCCCGTTCGAGGTGGTCGCCGGCGTCGCCACGGCCACGTCCGTCGCCGCGCACGCCGGTATCCCGCTGGTCACCGGACGCCGCCGCAGCGTCGAGATCTTCGACGTCGGCGGCAAGATCGACCTGCGGTCCTGCACGGCCGACACCGTCCTGCTGACCGGCGTCACCGAGCAGCTCGGCCATCTCGCCGACGCGCTCGTCGACGCCGGCCGGGTGCCGTCAACGCCGGTCGCCGTCGTGACGTCCGGCAGCACCGTCGAGCAGCAGACCGTCGTCTCGACGCTCGGCGGCATCGCGGCCGACGCCCGGGCGGCCAAGGTCGAGGGGCCGTACGTCGTCATCGTCGGCGACACCGTCGAGCACCGCGACACCCTGTCGTGGTTCGAGACCAAGGCGCTGTTCGGCTGGCGGGTGCTGGTGCCGCGGACGAAGGAGCAGGCCGGCGCGCTGTCGACGGCGCTACGCCGGTCCGGTGCGGTACCCGAGGAGGTGCCGACCATCTCCGTCGAGCCGCCGCGCAACCCGCAGCAGATCGACAAGGCCGTGCGCGGCATGGTCGAGGGCCGCTACGAGTGGATCGCCTTCACCTCGGTCAACGCGCTGCGGGCGGTCAAGGAGAAGCTGACGGCGTACGGCCTCGACGCTCGCGCGCTGTCCGGCCTGAAGGTCGCCGCCGTGGGTGAGAAGACCGCCGAGGCGCTGCGGGCGTGGGGCATCGAGCCCGACCTCGTCCCGTCCGGCGAGCAGTCCGCGGTCGGGCTGCTGGCCGACTGGCCGCCGTACGACGAGGTGCTCGACCCGATCAACCGGGTGTTCCTGCCGCGGGCCGACATCGCGACGGAGACGCTGGCCGCCGGGCTGACGGAGATGGGCTGGGAGGTCGACGACGTCACGGCGTACCGGACGGTGCGCGCGGCGCCGCCGCCGGCCGAGACCCGCGACGCGATCAAGACCGGCAAGTTCGACGCCGTCGCCTTCACGTCGTCGTCGACGGTGCGCAACCTGGTCGGCATCGCCGGCAAGCCGCACGCGTCCACCGTCGTCGCCTGCATCGGGCCGCAGACGGCGAAGACCGCCGAGGAGCACGGCCTGCGCGTCGACGTCTTGGCGCCGGAGCCGTCCGTCGAGGCGCTGGCCGACGCGCTCGCGCAGTTCGGCCTGACCCGCCGGCTGGCCATGGTCGAGGCCGGCGAGCCGGTGCTCAAGCCGTCCCAGCGCCGCCGTGCGTCCGCCCGCCGCAAGAACGCCCAGTAGGAGGGCCGCATGGGGTACCCGGAGATCCGGCCGCGGCGGCTGCGCCGCACGCCGGCCATGCGCCGGCTGGTCGCCGAGACGTCGCTGGAGCCGCGCCACCTGGTGCTGCCGATGTTCGTCCGCGAGGGCGCGACCGAGCCGCGGCCGATCCCGTCCATGCCCGGCGTCGTGCAGCACACCATGGAGTCGCTGCGCAAGGCGGCGCTCGAGGCGGTCGAGGCCGGCGTCGGCGGGCTCATGCTGTTCGCCATCCCGGAACGGAAGGACGCCGTCGGCTCCGGCGGCGTCGACCCGAAGGGGCCGCTCAACGCCGCCATCCGCGAGGTCGTCGCCGAGGTGGGCGACGCGACGGTCGTCATGGCCGACCTGTGCCTCGACGAGTTCACCGACCACGGCCACTGCGGTGTGCTGGCGCCCGACGGCTCGGTCGACAACGACGCGACGCTCGAGGTCTACGGCCGCATGGCGGTCGCGCAGGCCGAGGCCGGCGTCCACGTCGTCGGGCCGAGCGGGATGATGGACGGTCAGGTGGGCGCCGCGCGGACCGCGCTGGACGCCGCCGGGTTCACCGACGTCGCGATCCTGGCCTACGCCGCCAAGTACGCCTCGGCGTTCTACGGCCCGTTCCGCGACGCCGTCGAGTCGTCGCTGACCGGCGACCGCAAGACGTACCAGCAGGACCCCGCCAACGGGCTGGAGGCGCTGCGCGAGACCGCCCTCGACCTCGAGGAGGGCGCCGACATGGTCATGGTCAAGCCGGCCATGTCCTACCTCGACGTGCTCACCCGGGTTCGCGACCTCGTCGGCGTCCCCGTCGCGGCCTACCAGGTCTCCGGCGAGTACGCGATGATCCAGGCCGCCGCCGAGCGCGGCTGGATCGACCGCGACCGCGCCGTCCTCGAGACGCTGACGTCCATCCGCCGGGCCGGCGCCGACATCGTCCTGACGTACTGGGCGGTCGAGGCCGCCCACTGGCTGCGCGCGGCCCGCTGACCCTTTCTCGCTGTCGGACCGCACCGGTAAGGTCGGCCTGTCACACGACACGCGAGGAGTGATAGTGCAGCGCGAACGGGAGCAATGGGGCACCCGGGCCGGCTTTCTCCTGGCCGCCATCGGGTCTGCGATCGGGTTGGGCAACATCTGGCGATTCCCGTACGTCACGTACGAGAACGGTGGCGGCGCGTTCCTCGTGCCGTATCTCATCGCCCTGCTGACGGCGGGCATCCCGTTCCTGATCCTCGAGTACGCCATCGGCCACCGCTTCCACGGCTCGCCGCCGCTGGCGTTCCGCCGGCTGCACCGGCGGGCCGAGGCGCTCGGGTGGTGGCAGGTCGGCATCTGCTTCGTCATCGCCGCCTACTACGCGGTCATCGTGGCGTGGGCGCTGCGCTACACGGGCTTCTCCATCGGCCAGGACTGGGGCGACGACCCCGAGGCCTTTCTCATCGGCGACTTCCTCCAGGTCGGTGAGCCGGGCTGGATCACGTCCTACGTGTCCGGAGTGCTCTGGCCGCTCATCGCGGTCTGGGCGTTCGTGCTCGTGGTACTGGCGCTGGGCGTCCGCCGCGGCATCGAGCGGGCGAACATGATCTTCATCCCGCTGCTGGTGGTGCTGTTCGGGATCCTGGTGGTGCGTGCACTGTTCCTCGACGGCGCCGAGCTGGGCCTGGACGCGCTGTTCTCGCCTGACTGGAGCGCCATCACCGACGGTGGTGTGTGGGTGGCCGCGTACGGGCAGATCTTCTTCTCGCTGTCCGTGGGCTTCGGCATCATGGTCACGTACGCCTCGCACCTGCACCGCCGTTCCGACCTCACGGGCTCGGCCCTGGTGGCCGGGTTCGCGAACAGTTCGTTCGAGATCCTGGCCGGCATCGGGGTATTCGCCACACTCGGGTTCATGGCGGCGTCCAGCGGGGTGGCGGTCGGTGAGGTCGCGCAGTCCGGCATCGGGCTGGCGTTCATCGCGTTCCCGCAGATCATCTCCACGTTGACCAGCGGTGCGGGGCTGTTCGGCGTGCTGTTCTTCGCCTCATTGGTGATCGCCGGGCTGACGTCGCTGGTGAGCATCGTGCAGGTGGTCATCTCGACGGTCCAGGACCGCACGCCGCTCACCCGCGTGCCGGCCGTGGCGATCGTGGGCGGCGCCATCGCCCTGGTGTCGATCCTGCTGTTCCCCACCGCCCAGGGGCTGCACTACCTCGACGTCACCGACCACTTCATCAACCAGTACGGCATCGCGCTCGCGGCGTTGGTGATCGTCATCGTGGTGAGCTGGATCCTGCGGCGCCTCCAGCCGCTGCAGGCGCATGCCAACCTCACCTCGGCCGTCCGGCTCGGTGCGTGGTGGCAGGTGGCGCTCGGCATCATCACGCCCGTGGTGCTGGGCTGGATGATGTGGGACAGCCTGCGGCAGGAGTTCGAGCAGAACTACGGGGACTATTCGACGGAGTTCCTCCTGGTCGTCGGGTGGGGCCTGGCCATCGGCGTCATCGTGGTCGGCGTTGTGCTGTCGCTGTTCCGCTGGCGGGGCGCCGACGACTTCGTCCCCGCCGAGATCGAGACCGTCGGCGGAGAAGGGAGGCGGTCATGAGCGGCGGAGCGCTGGCGATGCTGATCGTGGCGATCGTCATCGTGTGGGGCGGCCTCGCGATGAGCGTCGTGACCTTGATGCGTCACCCTGACGTCCGGGTCGCGGAGGATCGACCAGATCTGTGATCTGAAACAGCCGCTTACTTGACTCGTTCCAGAAAAGGGTCGAGGATCGGGTCGTGCCCACCGACGAGGAGCTCCGCGACGACGCCGCGTCGCGGCTACGCGCGGCCGGGCTGCGGGTCACCGCGCCCCGCGTGGGCGTGCTCGTCGCCCTCGAGCGCGAGTCGCACGCCGACGCCGACACCGTCGCGCGGCACGTCCGGGCGTCGCTCGGCGCCGTCTCCACCCAGGCCGTCTACGACGTGCTGCACGCGCTCACCGAAGCCGGGCTGCTGCGCCGCATCGAGCCGGCCGGGTCCACCACGCGCTACGAGACGCGGGTCGGCGACAACCACCACCACATGATCTGCCGGGGCTGTGGCGTCATCGTCGACGTCGACTGCTCCGGGCTGGCGCCCTGTCTGGCGCCCGCGCGCACGCACGGCTTCATGCTCGACGAGGCCGAGGTGACCTTCTGGGGGCTCTGCCCCGAGTGCCAACCAGCGAACGAGGAGAATGCATGAGCTCGACGCCGCACACGACCACCAACTCCGGTGCACCGGTCGCCAGCGACGCCCACTCGCTGACGGTGGGGCCCAACGGTCCCATCGTGCTGCACGACCACTACCTGGTCGAGAAGCTGGCCCAGTTCAACCGCGAGCGCGTCCCGGAGCGGGTCGTGCACGCCAAGGGCGGCGGCGCGTTCGGCGTCCTCGAGGTCACCGAGGACGTCAGCCAGTTCACCAAGGCCGCGCTGTTCCAGCCGGGCACCCGTACCGAGGCGCTGGCGCGGTTCTCGTCCGTCGCCGGTGAGCAGGGCAGCCCCGACACCTGGCGCGACCCGCGCGGCTTCGCGCTGAAGTTCTACACGACCGAGGGCAACTACGACCTCGTCGGCAACAACACCCCCGTGTTCTTCCTGCGCGACACCATCAAGTTCCCCGACTTCATCCGCTCGCAGAAGCGGCTGCCGGGCTCCAACCTGCGCGACCACGACATGCAGTGGGACTTCTGGACGCTGTCGCCGGAGAGCGCGCACCAGGTGACCTGGCTGATGGGCGACCGCGGCCTGCCGCGCACCTGGCGGAACATGGACGGATTCGGCTCGCACACCTACCAGTGGATCAACGCGGGCGGTGAGCGGTTCTGGGTGAAGTACCACTTCCGTACCGACCAGGGCCACGAGTTCCTCACCCAGGCCGACGCCGACCGCATTGCCGGTGAGGACGCCGACCACCACATCCGCGACCTCTACGAGGCCATCCAGCGCGGCGAGCACCCCTCGTGGACGGTGTACGTGCAGGTCATGCCGTACGCCGACGCCGCGAGCTACCGGTTCAACCCGTTCGACCTCACGAAGGTTTGGCCGAAGGGCGACTACCCGCTGATCAAGGTCGGCACGCTGCGGCTGGATCGTAACCCGGAGAACTACTTCGCACAGATCGAGCAGGCCGCGTTCGAGCCGAGCAACTTCGTGCCCGGCATCGCCGCCAGCCCGGACAAGATGCTGCTCGGCCGCATCTTCTCCTACGCCGACGCGCACCGGTACCGCATCGGCACCAACTACGCGCAGCTGCCGGTCAACGCGCCGAAGAACGAGGTCGACTCGTACTCGAAGGACGGCGCCATGCGGTACTCGTGGGCGTCGCCGGAGCGCCCCGTCTATGCCCCGAACAGCCACGGCGGCCCGGCGGCCGAACCCTCGCTGGTGGGCGACGCCGGCTGGGAGTCCGACGGCGAACTGGTGCGCGCCGCCGCCACCCTGCACGCCGAGGACGACGACTTCGGCCAGGCCGGCACGCTGGTCCGCGAGGTCCTCGACGACGCCGCGCGCGACCGCCTGGTGGGCAACATCGCCGGCCACGTCGGCCAGGTCAAGAGCGACGAGCTGCGGCAGCGCGTCTACGCCTACTGGCGCAGCGTCGACGAGACCCTCGGCAAGCGGGTCGAAGAGGCCGCCGGCCGCTGATCGCGCGAGCCCGACGCCGCCCTCGTCCGCGCCCCGTCATGGGGCCGGACGGGGACGGTGCGCCTGCCCCACCCAGCGTTGATCTTGGAGTTGTTCGGCCATCTACGGGACATTTCGCCCCACGATGGCCGAACAACTCCAAGATCAACACGCGACCGGAGTTCACGTCGCATATGGCCGTCTGATCAGGGTTCCGTCCGGGCGCGGACGGGCGTAGTCTCCCGCTCCACGAGGGGACCGCAGGCCCCGCAGGACACCACGATCTGGGGAGCCAGGATGAGACGGAACGCAGTGTGGGCCGCGGGATCCGCGGCAGCTGTCGTACTGGTCGCAGCACCGCTGGCGTCGGCCGCGAAACCGGCCGAGAGCACCGAGCTGCGCGATGCCGTGACCACGGCCGGCATCATGGAGCGCACCTGGAGGTACTCCAGGACATCGCCGACGCGAACGGCGGCACGAGGGCGTCCGGGACGCCGGGCTACGACGAGTCGCTGGAGTATGTGAAGGCCCAGCTCGACGCCGCCGGCTATCAGACCACTGTCTTCGCCGGCCAGGGCCTGGAGACCGAGCCGACGGCCTTCGACGGACGGTCGGACTACGACGCGTTCATCAGCGTGGGCATCCCGGCCGGCGGCCTGTTCAGCGGCGCCGAGGGCATCAAGACGGCCGAGCAGGCCGCGATCTACGGCGGCACCGCGGGCGTCGCATACGACCCGTGCTACCACGCGGAATGCGACGACATCACCAACCTGTCGATCGAGGCGCTGGACGAGTTCTCCGACGCCGCTGCGCACGCCACGCTGGCCTTCGCGATGACGACGTCGGCCATCGAGGGCACCGACAAGGGCAACGCCACCGGCCAGTCGGAGTCGCTGTTCCTAGGGTCGCACCTGCGGCGCTGAGGCGGTTGTCGGCGGGAGCGGCCCGGACGCCCTGTTCCGCCTTTCCCTTGTGGGCCTCGCCGCCCCTTGGGACCCCGTGGTCGGCCTTTGGCTAGGCCGGCGTTCGGGCTGCTCCGGCCGCTTGCGAGAATGACGCGGTGACCAACGACGACGTGCCGCGCAGTGCGGAGCTCTTCGACCGTGCGCGGACCGTCACGCCCGGCGGGGTGAACTCGCCGGTGCGGGCGTTCCGGGCGGTCGGCGGAACACCCCGGTTCATCCAGCGCGCCAGTGGACCCTACCTCTACGACGTCGACGGCCGCGAGTACGTCGACCTCGTCGGCTCGTGGGGGCCGATGATCCTCGGCCACGCCCACCCGGCGATCGTCGAGGCCGTCCGCGCGCAGGTCGCGCTGGGCACGTCGTACGGCACTCCCACCCAGGCCGAGGTCGAGCTGGCCGAGGAGATCGTGGCCCGCACCAGCGTCGAGCAGGTCCGGCTGGTCTCCAGCGGCACCGAGGCCACCATGAGCGCCATCCGACTGGCCCGCGGCGCCACCGGGCGCAGCAAGGTGGTGAAGTTCGCCGGCCACTACCACGGGCACGTCGACGCGCTGCTGGCCGCCGCCGGGAGCGGGGTCGCGACGTTCGCCCTGCCCGACACCCCCGGTGTGACGGGTGCCAGCGCCGCCGACACCATCGTGCTCCCGTACAACGACACCGGCGCGGTGAAGGCGGCGTTCGCCGAGCACGGCGAGCAGATCGCCTGTGTCATCGCCGAGGCCGCCGCCGGCAACATGGGCGCCGTCGCGCCGGCCGAGGGGTTCAACGCGTTCCTCCGCGACACCGCGCACGAGCACGGCGCGCTGCTCATCCTCGACGAGGTGATGACGGGATTCCGGGTCTCCCGCTCGGGCTGGCACGGCCTCGACGGCGTCACGCCCGACCTCACCACGTTCGGCAAGGTCATGGGCGGCGGCTTCCCGGCCGCCGCGTTCGGCGGATCAGCGGAGGTCATGGGGCTGCTGGCGCCGGCCGGGCCGGTCTACCAGGCCGGCACGCTGTCCGGGAACCCGGTCGCGACGACGGCCGGCCTGACCACGCTGCGGCTGGCCGACGCCCAGGTCTACGCGCACCTCGACACCACGGCCGCGCGCATCGGCGAGCTCGTCGGCGAGGCGCTCACCGCGGCCGGCGTGCCGCACCGCATCCAGTACGCCGGCAACCTGTTCAGCGTCTTCTTCACCGCCGACGGCGGCCCGGTCACCGACTTCGCCGCGGCCAAGCGCACCAGCACGGCGCGGTTCGGCGGGTTCTTCCACTCGATGCTGGAGTCGGGCGTGTACCTGCCGCCGTCGGCGTTCGAGGCGTGGTTCGTCAGCGCCGCCCACGACGGCCGCGCGGTCGATCGCATCGCGCAGGCGCTGCCCGCGGCCGCGGCCGCCGCTGCCGGGGCGGATGCGGCATGAGCGAGCTGACCCGAGTGCACCTGCTGCGCCACGGTGAGGTGCACAACCCCACCAAGGTCCTCTATGGCCGCCTCCCGGGCTACCACCTCTCCGACCTCGGCCAGGCCATGGCCGAGCGCGTCGCCGGTGCCGTCGCCGACCGCGACATCACGGTGCTGGTCAGCTCGCCGCTGGAGCGGGCCCGCGAGACCGCCGCCCCGCTGGGCGAGACGCTCGGTCTCGAGGTCCGCACCGACGACCGCCTGCTCGAGGCGCTCAACGTCTTCGAGGGCCTGACGTTCGGCGTCGGCGACGGCTCCATGCGGCACCCGCGGCACTGGCGGAGCCTGCGCAACCCGTTCAAGCCGTCGTGGGGCGAGCCGTACCGCGACATCGCCGCCCGCATGCTGGCCGCCATGAGCGACGCCCGCCGCGACGCCGCCGGCCACGAGGCCGTGCTGGTCTCGCACCAGTTGCCGATCTGGACGGCGCGCAGCTTCATCGAGGGCCGCCGGCTCTGGCACGACCCCCGACGGCGGGAGTGCGCGCTGGCCAGTCTCACCACCGTGACGTACGAAGACGACACCATCGTCTCGGTCGCCTACAGCGAGCCCGCCGGCGACCTGCTGCCCCAGATCGGCAAACCCTTCTCGGCGGGTGCGTGATGCGACGATTGGTGGTTCTCGCGGCCGCGGCGGCGCTGGCGCTGGCCGGGTGCTCCGACGGCCAGGTCGAGCGCAGCGACAACGCGAACCAGGCCGGCTACATCGCCGGCGACGGCACCATCGGTGTCTACGAACCGGCCGAGCGGAAGGCTGCGCCGGAGTTCGGCGGCGAGCTGCTCGACGGCGGCGACTTCCAGCTCGCCGACCAGCTGGGCGACGTCGTCGTCCTCAACGTGTGGGGCTCCTGGTGCCCGCCATGCCGCAAGGAGGCGCCGGACCTGCAGTCCGCCTACGAGGCGCTGGAGCCGGAGGGCGTCCAGTTCGTCGGCGTCAACGTCCGCGACACCAACGGCAAGCGAGCACCGCAGCAGTTCGAGGACGAGTTCGGCATCACCTACCCCAGCATCTACGACCCCAAGGCCGACGCGCTGCTGGCGTTCCGCGACACCATCCCGCCTGCGGCCATCCCCAGCACGTTGGTCATCGACCGCCAGGGCCGCATCGCCGCCCGCATCCTCGGGCCCCTCGGCGAGACGACCCTGACCGACATCGTCCGCGAGATCGCGGCTGAGGCGCCCGCGACGGGCGCGGCCGCGGAGGGCACCGCTGAGACATCGTGAACTCCTTCGGCGAGACCGTCCTGACCGGTTCGCTGGCGCTGGCCGTGCCGGTGGCGGCGCTGGCCGGGCTCGTCTCGTTCCTGTCGCCGTGCGTGCTGCCGCTGGTCCCGGGTTACCTGGGCTACGTCACGGGGCTGTCCGGCGCGGAGCTGGCGTCCGGGCGGCGCGGCCGCCTGGTGCTCGGCGTGCTGCTGTTCGTGCTCGGGTTCAGTGTGGTGTTCGTCTCGTACGGGCTGCTCTTCGGCGGCCTGGGGTCGCTGCTGCTGGAACACAGCGAGACCGTCATGCGGGTGCTGGGCGTCGTGACGATCGGCCTCGGCCTGCTGTTCGCCGGCTGGCTGCCCGGGCTGTCGCGCGACTGGCGCACCGAGGCGAGTCCGGCGGTGGGGCTGGCCGGCGCGCCGCTGCTGGGCGCGGTGTTCGGCATCGGCTGGACGCCGTGCATGGGCCCGACGCTGGCGGCGGTGCAGTTCCTGGCCTTCGACGAGGCCAGTGCGGGCCGCGGTGCGCTGCTGTCGTTCGCGTACTGCCTCGGCCTGGGCGTGCCTTTCCTGCTGGCGGCGCTGGCGTACCAGAGGGCGACGCGGTGGTTCCAGTGGGTGCGCCGGCACCAGCTGGCAGTCATGCGGGTCGGCGGGATCATGCTGATCGTGCTCGGCGTCCTGCTGGTCACGGGGCTGTGGAGCGAGCTGATGTCGTCGCTGCAGGGCTGGATCGGCAGCTACGAGGTGGCGGTGTAGAGGTGGGCACACGATGACGACGGGGATGGACACGCGCCCGCCGGTGGACAACCGGCCGCCCCCGCTGAACGGCCTGGAGCTGGCGCGGTGGGCGTGGCGGCAGCTCACCTCGATGCGGGTGGCGCTGATCCTGCTGTTCCTGCTCGCCGTCGCCGCCATTCCCGGCTCGGTCATCCCGCAGAGCGACGTCAACCCGCTCAACGTCCGCGACTTCCGCGCCCGCAACCCCACGCTGTCGGAGTGGTACGACCGCCTCGGCCTGTTCGACGTCTACTCCGCGCCCTGGTTCGCGGCCATCTACATCGCGCTCATGGTGTCGCTGGTCGGCTGCATCCTGCCGCGCATGTGGCAGCACTGGAAGGCGGTCCGCGCGCAGCCGCCGAAGGCGCCGCGCCGCCTGACGCGGATGCCGGCGTACCGGAAGGTCGAGGTCGACGCCACGCCGGAAGAGGTGCTGGCGGTCGCCCGGGCCGAGCTGCGGTCCCGGCGCTACCGGCTGCGCCGTCCCGCCGAGGGCGAGGAGGACTCCGTCGCCGCCGAGATCGGGCACCTGCGCGAGACCGGCAACCTGCTGTTCCACCTGTCGGTCGTCGTGGTGCTGCTGGCGGTGGCGCTCGGCGGGCTGTTCAGCTACCGGGCGACGGTGCTCGTGCCGGAGGGCGCGGGCTTTTCCAACCAGGTCATCCAGTTCGACAGCCTGTCCGCCGGCGCGCTGTTCGACACCGCCGACCTGCCGCCGTTCTCGATGGACGTCGACGAGTTCCGGATGGAGTTCGTCGAGGCCGGCAACCAGATCGGCCAGCCCGCCGAGTACGAGGCGACGGTGACGGTGGTGCGTGAGCCGGGCGCGGCACCCGAGACGCACACGATCCGGGTCAACGAGCCGCTGAACATCGACGGCACATCGGTGCACATCATCAACCCCGGCTACGCGCCCGCGTTCACCGTCCGAGCCGCCGACGGCGAGACGATCCTCGCCGAGGGGCCGGTGCCGTTCCTGCCCGAGGACTCCAGCTTCACGTCCACCGGCGTGGTCAAGGTCGAGGTGCCGCCGGAGTTCGGCGACGACATCGGCATCCAGGGCAGCTTCCTGCCGACCGCCGTGCTGGACGAGAACGGCCCGCGGTCGATCTTCCCGGGCGTGCGCAACCCCGCGGTGTTCCTGACCGCCTGGCACGGCGACCTCGGCCTCGACGACGGCCAGCCGCAGTCGGTGTACCGGCTGGACACCACCGACATGGAGCAGTACCAGGAGAACGGCGAGCCGTACCGCAAGCAGCTCGTCGTCGGCGACACCGTCCAGCTGCCCGACGGCCGCTACATCACCTTCGACGGCTACGTGACCTGGGTGAACCTGCAGATCGGCCGCAACTCCGGTCGCGAGCTGGCGCTCGTCGGAGCCGTCGTCGCGGTGGTCGGTCTCATGGGCTCGCTGTACGTGCGCCGGCGCCGGGCCTGGGTGCGTGCGAGCACCGGGCCGGAGGGGCGTACCGTGGTCGAGGTCGCGGGGCTGCACCGGGCCGAGGGCTCGTCGGGCGACCGCCTCATCGACGAGATCGGTGCCGTCACTGACGGGCTGTCGCTGCGCCTTGGCGGCGCGGAAGAAACGGCCGATGCCGACCGCGAGGTCCCAGGTGGCGGCGAGTCCAACAAGGAAAAGGAAAGAGGCGAGGACTGATGGACCTCGATGCCGTCGCCGAGTGGAGCCGCTACGTCGTCGTCGTGGCCGTCCTCGGCTACCTGGCGGCCTGGCTGGCGTACTGCGCCGAGGCCGGCATCCACAGCCGCCGTCGCCGCAACGTGACGACCACCGTCCCGGAGCGCGAGCTGGTCGGCGTGACGTCGCCGGCGGCGGATGCGCCGGGGTCCGCGGATGTCCCGGCGGAGGCGCCGGCGGGTCCTGGCGACGCCGAGCTCCAGGAGCGCGCCGATCGACTCGGCGGTATCGGCCGCGGACTGTTCGGCCTGGCCACGCTGGTGCTCGCGGTCGGCGTCGTCATGCGTGGCCTCGGCACCGAGCGGGCGCCGTGGGCGAACATGTACGAGTTCTCCATCACCGGAGCCCTCGTCGCCTCGATCGTCTTCCTCGCCCTCGCCCGCACCGTCGTCGGCCGCGTCGTCGCCGTCTGGGCCGTCCTGCTGATCTTCGTCACCGTCGGCCTCGCCGCGACGTTCCTCTACGTGCCGCCCGGCCCGCTGCAGCCGGCGCTGCAGTCGTACTGGCTGGTCGTCCACGTCGGCTGCGCGGTGCTCGCGTTCGGCCTCTTCACCGTCGGCGCGGTGGTCAGCGCCCTGCAGATCGTGTCCGAGCGGGCCGCCGACCGCGGACGCACGAGCGGCTTCGGCGCGTCGCTGCCCGACTCCGGCGCGCTGGACCGGCTCGCGTACCGGCTCACCGCCATCGCGTTCCCGATCTGGACCTTCGGCCCGCTCATCCTCGGCGCCATCTGGGCCGAGGTGTCGTGGGGGCGGTACTGGGGCTGGGACCCCAAGGAGGTCTGGGCGCTCATCACCTGGCTGGCCTACGCGGCCTACCTGCACGCCCGCGCGACGGCCGGCTGGAAGGGCTCCAAGGCGTCCGTGGTCGCGCTCATCGGGTACGCGACGGTGCTGTTCAGCTACTTCGGCGTGAACATCCTCTTCGACGGCCTGCACTCCTACGGCGGGGTGGGCTGATCCCGCCTCCTGCAGGCATCCCGCTGTCTCAGGGCCGTCATGAGGTTTTCTCCTGCCTCAACACGCCTGCAATCGTGTTGAGGCTCCAGTAATCCTGGTGATGTACGCGATCGTTGGTCGGTCGCCACGCTACGCCCTAGCGGGAGTCGTCCTCGTCGTCGGTGTGCTGACGGGCCTCGTCCTCGCGCTGGCGCGCCTCGGCCTCCTTGCGGCGCTGGGCCTCCTCGGCGGCGCGCGCCTCGGCGTCCTTCTTACGCTGGATCTCCGTCTCACGACGGCGGAGGTCGGCCTCCCACTGGTTGAGCATCTGCTCGTGCTTGTCGTCGACGTCGCGCAGGTGGCGGAGGAATTCGGGGTCGTCGTCGGGCGCGAGCGGACGACGGGGCGGCGGCGCTGCGGGCCGCTGCGGGCGGTGGCGGACCTTGCCGACGGCCAGCCAGAGGATCGGCCCGATCAGCGGGATGAGCACGATGATCGCCGCCCAGGCGACGCGGTTGAGCGACCGGAACCGGGTGGAGTCGGTCTGCAGGCAGTCGATCAGCGCATACACCAGTAGCGCGATGGCGACCACGATTGGTAGTACCCGACCCACCGTGCGACCTCCCCGGTCGAGCTGTGTTCCTTTCCACCAGCCTAGGTGGTGTGCCGGGCATGACGCACCCCGGACCCGTTTCGGCTTGTCTGGGCAAGCGTCTCGCGGTCCGGGGGCGCCACGACCAGGGGCTGGGGGCTAGCCCTCGCAGGCGTCCGGCCGTACAGCGCCGGACGCGTGGTCGATGGTCAGGAGAAGAGCCGACGCCGCGGCCGGTGGCCGGCGCGGAGCTCGGCTGCCTGGCGTACCCTCTCCGCCTCCCGACGCAAGTCGTCGATGCGGGTCTGGGCGTACTCCAAGCTGTACAACGTCACTCCCTGTAGCGAACCTCAACCAAATCAAAGGTCAAATACCGTTCTTCGCCTATGATTCTAAGTTACGGGAAGGTCACGGCGCAATCTCGAACCGGGTGATTCCCACCACGTTGCCGGCGCCCTCGGCGGCGCTGCGAGGATGGAGCGCCATGGACACCGTCGATTCGAGTCTTGTCGCGGCGCTGCGGGCGAACGGCCGTGCGTCGTACGCGGAGCTGGGGAGGCTGGTAGGCCTGTCCGGCCCGAGCATCCAGGAGCGGGTCCGCCGGCTCGAGGAGCGCGGGGTGATCACCGGTTACCGAGCGACAGTCAATCCGGCGGCGCTCGGTCTGGGGCTGACGGCGCTGATCGGGCTGGTGCTCTCCGACTCCGCCGGCCACGAGGAGGTCGGCGCGCGGCTCGAGGACGTCGCGGAGGTCGAGGACTGCTGGTTCATCGCCGGCGACGAGGCGTACATGCTGAAGGTCCGCGTCGCCGACGTCGAAGGGCTGGAGCGGCTGCTCGGCAAGCTGGTGCGCATCGAGGGCGTCGCACGCACCCGCACGACGCTGGTCATCTCCACGCGGTTCGAGGACCGCCAGATCGAGCCGGCCCGATCCGAACTGGTCGGCCGCTGACCTAGGGCGACACCCTCGCCGGTGAAATTCCGCGGATCGGTTACGGGCACGGAGAGAACGATCCGAGGAGGGGACACCATGACGACGATCCACAGCCCACTCACCGACGACGCCCACAAGGTCGTGACGGAGGCCCTGCGCGACGCGCTCATCGACCTCGTCGACCTCTCCCTGGCCGGCAAGCAGGCGCACTGGAACGTCACCGGCCCGCGTTTCCGCACCATTCACTTCCAGCTCGACGAGGTCGTCGACGCCGCGCGGAAGCACGCCGACATCGTCGCCGAGCGGTCGGCGACCATCGGCAGCCCGCCCGACGGCCGTGCGGAGACCGTCGCCGGCGACTCGCAGCTGCCCCGGCAGCAGCCAGGCTGGGTCCGCGACGACGACGTCGTGGCGACGTTCATCGGTCTGTACGACGGCGTCATCGCGCGCATGCGCCAGCGCGCCCACGACGTCGAGCGGGCAGATCCCGTCAGCAACAACATCCTGCTCGACGTGATCGAGGAACTGGAGAAGCAGTACTGGATGTGGCAGGCCGAGCGGGGCTGACGCTCGCCGCCCCGGACGCGTGGGCGATGATGCTGCCGATCCCCGAAGCCCACGAACGGCGGCATCCATGGACGCGTCCGGCCTGGTCACTCTCGACGACGTGCGCGCGGCGGCGCGGCGGCTCGACGGCGTCGCCGTCCGGACGCCGCTGCTCCCGGCCGCGTGGGCCGGCGGCGAGCTGTGGTTGAAACCGGAGGGCCTGCAGGCGACCGGGGCGTTCAAGCTGCGCGGCGCGTTCAACGCCGTCGCCCTGCTCGACGACGGCGCCCGGGCCCGCGGCGTCGTCACGCACTCCAGCGGCAACCACGCGCAGGCGCTGGCCTGGGCCGCCCGTGCGCAGGGCATCGCGGCCACAGTCGTCATGCCCGACGCGGCCGCGCCGGTGAAGGTCGCGGCGACCCGCGCGCTCGGCGCCGAGGTGGTCATGGTGCCGCCGCCGGAGCGCGACAGCCGGGTCCGCGAGCTGGTCGCCGAGCGCGGGCTGACGTTCGTCTCGCCGTTCGACGACGCCCGGATCATCGCCGGCGCGGGTACCGTCGGACTGGAGATCGCCACCGACCGGCCCGACGCCGGCACCGTCCTCGTCCCCGTGGGCGGCGGCGGGCTGATCTCCGGCATCGGCGTCGCCGTGAAGGCGCTGGCGCCGGGGACCCGCGTCGTCGGCGTCGAGCCCGAGCTGGCGGCCGATGCACGCGACAGCCTGGCCCGCGGCGAACGGGTCGCCTGGAACCCGGCCGACACCTACCGCACCATCGCCGACGGCGTCCGGCTCCCGGTGGTCGGCGAGCTGACCTGGGAGCACATCCGCCGCTACGTCGACGAGATCGTGACGGTCCCGGAGGACGCGATCCTGGCCGCCGTGCGGCTGCTCGCCACCCGCGGCCGCATCGTGGCCGAGCCGACGGGCGCGCTGACGACGGCCGCGTTTCTCGCCGAGCCGGAGCGGTTCGGCCGGGCGGTGGCCGTGGTGTCCGGCGGCAACGCGGACCCGGCGCTGCTGGCGCGGGTGCTCACTGACTCGGCGTCAGGCTGAACCCCTCGTCGAGCCAGCCCGTGACGCCGCCGATCATCTTCTTGACCGGGCGGCCGAGCCGGGCCAGCCGCAGCGCTGCCTTGTCCGCGCCGTTGCAGTGCGGTCCGGCGCAGTAGACGACGAAGGGCGTCTCCGCGGGCCACTGCGCGAGGTTGCGCTCGACGATGCGGCCGTGCGGCAGGCTGACGGCGCCCGGCACGTGGCCGGCGGCGTACAGCTCCGGGCTGCGCACGTCGAGCAGGACGAAGTCCGCGGTGCCGGTCGTCAGCGTGTGGTGCACGTCCCAGCAGTCGGTCTCGAAGGCGAGAAGGGACGCGAAGTGCGCGGCGGCCGCCTCAGGCGGCGCGGGTAGGATCGTCATCGTCATAGCGTCGACGGTACGTCGGCCGGGTGTGCTCCGGCAGAGATGATCGGGGGTATTCGGCCACATCATGGCGGGGAAGCCCCGGTATCCTAGGCGCATGGCCGACGATTCCGCAGCGACCCTCGACGGCGTCGACTGGCAGCTGCTCGAGCACCTCCAGCGCGACGGCCGGGTCGCCGTCGCGGAGTTGGCCCGCCGCGTCAACCTCGGGCCCACCGCGACCGCCGACCGCATCCGCCGGCTGACCGACCTCGGCGTCATCGCCGGCTTCCGGGCCGAGCTCGACCTGGAGCGCATCGGCTACAGCGTCATCGCCTACGTGCGGCTGCGCTACCCGTCGGGCAACTACCGCGCGCTGCACGCCGAGCTAAACCGCACCCAGGAGCTGCTGGAGTGCCACCACGTCACCGGCGACGACTGCTTCGTCCTCAAGGTGGCCGCGCGGTCGATGCGGCACCTCGAGGAGCTCGCCGGCAGGCTGGCCACCCTCGGCAGCGTCACGACGTCCGTCGTGTACTCGTCGCCGCTGGTTTCGCGGGTGATCACCCAGCCGCAACCCTGACGCGACAGCGTCGGTCATGGAGGTGGGTCGCGCTCGTGACCGCATTGCTCGTGCTCTTCGCCCTGGTCGTGGCCGGCGGCATCGGGTCGGCGGCCGGCGCCTACCTCGTCGACCGGCGGCCGCGGCCGGACCTCGCACGCGAGGAGCTGGCCCGCGGTCTCGACGCCACCGACGCCGCGCTGCTCACCGGCGGCGTCGCCCGGGCCGTCGATGTGGCCGTGCTGGCCCTCGTCGACCGAGAGCTGGTCCGCGCCGACGGCGGCACGCTCACCGTCAGCGACGAGGTCGACCGGTTGCTCGACACCCCGATGGACAGTCCGGACTACCGGCCGCCCTACTCCTTCGAGGAGGCGTCGATCCTGGTGTCGGTCCGCGCCAGGGGCGGGGAGGGCCTGGACGCCGTCCGCCGCGACGTCCTGAAGTGGAAGCTGCGCAGCCGGTTGCGCGCGCTGGCCGGCCGCGGGCTGCTGGTCACGCCGTTGCGCCGGCAGTGGGGGCCGATGACGGTGGCCGGGCCGACGCTGGTCGGCATGTTCTTCTGTTCCATGGGGTTCCTGTCGGCGGGGCCGATCGAGGAGATCGAGGTCCCGGCGTCGCTGACCATCCTCGGCTGGCTGCCGGTCACGATCCTGACGGCGGTCATCTGGAGCCGGCGGCCCGGCTATCACGGTCCCGACCCGCGGACCGCGCGCGGCCGCGACATCTCGGACGTCCTGGTGGCCGAGCTGCCCGGCGACGCGGCGCAGGCGCAGCGGGTCGCCGTCGGCGGGTTCGCCGCGATGACCGACGACGCGCTGCGCCGCGACGTCCAGGGCAACGCCGTCGAGTCGCGGTGGAGCGTCCCCAGCGGCCGCCGCCGTGCCGCCGCCTACGGCGTCAACGCCGCGCTCGCCATCGACTCCGGCATGACGAGCGACGGCGGCGGGGACGGAGGCGGCGACAGCGGCGGCGGGGACTGACGGGTCCGGTCGCTCAGGAGAGCGCCGGGATGACCTCGCGCTCGAACAGTTCGACGCCGCTGAGGTCGTGGGCGGCCTCGGGGAAGTAGCCGATGGCGTAGCGCATGCCCAGGTCCTGGAACCGCCGGATGCCGTCGGCGACCTGCTCGGGCGTGCCGACCGCCGGGCTGTCGCGGTACGGCTGCATCTTCTCCGCGACGACGTCGGGCCTCATGAACCGGCCGTAGATCTCCTCGACCCGGGCCAGCTTGCTGTCGACCTCGGCCTGGGTGGTGCCGATGACGACGTTGAAGTTCATCGACCGGGTGATGGAGTCGTAGTCGGTGCCCAGGTCGCGGCAGTGCTGCGCCAGCACCTCCGATTTGTGCTTGAACACCTCCGGCGTGCCGCTGAAGTTGGTGTACGCCGTAAAGCTGCGCGAGCCGGTGTACTGCGTGCCGCGGGCGTGCTTGGCCGCGATGCGCAACGTCACCTTCTCGCCGCCGCCGGCGATCCACAGCGGGATGCCGTCCTCCTGCAGCGGCAGCGGCCGGCAGATGGCGCCGTCGACCTGGTAGTGCTCGCCGGCCAGTGTCGCGACGCCGTTGGTCCACGCCTGCCGCATGATGTCGACGCCCTCGTCGAGCATCGCCAGGCGCACGCCAGCGCGCGGGAAGCCGAACCCGTAGGCGCGCCACTCGTGCTCGTACCAGCCCGCGCCGATGCCCATCTCGACCCGCCCGCCCGACACGACGTCCGCCGTCGCGGCGACCTTCGCCAGGTACGCCGGGTTGCGGTAGGCCATGCACGTGCACATCTGGCCCAGCCGCACCCGCTGCGTCGCGGCGCCGAACGCCGCCATCAGCGTCCACGCTTCGTGCGTGGCCTCCTCGGTCGGCACCGGGGTGGTGTGGAAGTGGTCGTAGACCCAGATCGACTCCCAAGGGCCCGCGTCGGCGTGCTGGGCGACCTTCAGCATGGTCGCCCAGTGTTCGGCCGGCTTGATGTCGACGAGGTCCAGGCGCCAGCCCTGCGGGACGAAGAGTCCGAACTTCATGGGGGAAGAAGTCATAGGGCTCACGCTAGGTCAAGGCCGTGAACGGCCGGAGACAAGCCTCCGGTTTGGTCGTCCGTCCCGCTGGCTAGGCTGCGGCGATGGGCCGGTTCACGATGGCCGCCGCCCTATCGTCCAGATCACGCGAGCCCGGGAGCGACGGTGAACGACGACGAACTGATCGCCTCGGCGACCACCCACCTCAACCCCCGCCATGTGGGGGACAGGCTCATCGGCGACGTCGCGTCGACGTTGGTCACAGACCGGGGCGAGGCGTACCACGGGGTCTGCATCGACACCCCGTCCGGCACCGGGTTCTGCGCCGAGCACAGCGCGATCGCCGCCATGGTGACTGGCGGCGAGGAGCGCATCGCCGCCATCGTGGCGGTCTGGCGCGACGAGAACGACGCACTGTACGTGCTGCCACCGTGCGGCCGGTGCCGCGAGTTCATCCGCCAACTGCACCCGGACAACCTCGACACCCGGGTCGTCCTGGGCCGGGACCGCGCCGTGCCGCTGCGTGAGCTGCTGCCGGCGCACGAGTGGCCCGCGCCGCTGGACTGAGGCGGAGGAAACTGGCTCGTCGACCTCAACCGCCCCAGCTAGCTGGTGACGTGGCCGATCGTTGATGATCACCGCTGTCCACAAGCACCAACGCCACACCACGAGCCCACGCACGAACCCCGGCTGACGTGCCACGTGCCACGCGCTCGGCAGAACACAACCACCGCGAACGTGCGAGCCGCCACCGAGTCGATCATGGAGAAGGGTCGGGTTTCCTGCGACTGCAGAGCCGACCTTCTCCATGATCAAGCCGTGCCCGGTCGTCGTCGCCGTGCGCGCCAGCCCCGTACGACGCCACGCTGACGGCGCAGACGACCCATCCGACATCGGACCGGTTGTCCACACCTGGTCGTCAACGTCAACGACGACCCATCGTCACCGACAACGGCGGCTGACAACCGCGGCCGCTCACGGGCGAGATGGACCCACGGACGGAGCAGAAGAGCCCGGGGAACTCGCAGGCTTGTGGAGTGACCGGCCGAATATTCGCTGGTGCTGCCCGATCCCACGGGGCACACTGTCGGCGATGCTGATCGATCATTTCCCCGTGATGGGGCTTCGGCTGCGAAGCCCCAGGCTGGAACTGCGGCTGCCTACACACGACGAACTGGCCGAGCTCGCGGAGCTGGCCGTCGACGGGATACACGAACCGGACATGATGCCGTTCGGGACACCGTGGACCGAACTGCCTCCCGAAGAGCTGGCTCGCCGTGTCATCCAGCGTCAGTGGAAGACCCTGTCGGAGATCAAACCCGAGTCCTGGGCACTGAATCTGGTCGTCTTCATGGACGGTAAGCCGGTGGGCGTCCAAGAGATCGAAGCCGATGACTTCGCGATCCAGCGTGAGGTCCGATCCGAATCCTGGCTCGGCCTGCGTCACCAGGGGCAGGGCATCGGCACCGAGATGCGCGCCGCCATGCTGCACTTGGCCTTCGCCGGGCTGAGAGCCGAAGAGGCGGTGTCCGTCGCCTACACCCATAACCACGCTTCGCTGCGGGTGTCTCGCAAGCTCGGCTACGCCGAAAACGGGATCGGCCGGGGCATCTCCAAGGGGAAATTGGCCTTCGAACAGCGTTTCCGGCTGACCCGGCAAGCCTGGGAGGACCACCGGAGTGTCAACGCGACGATCGAGGGTCTCGAACCCTGCCTGTCGCTGTTGGGGGCAGAGAACGTCTAGACGACCAGGGCATCGAGATCCGGGATCGGCCGCACATCCGAAGGTTGACGCTCGAACACCTGTTCGATAGTGTCTCTCCATGGTTCTTCCGAACACCACACCGGCGGCCGGCTACGGGCAGCGGCCGAGCCGCCCCTCCAGGCCACCACCCTCCCCGGGGTGATCGGCAGGGCCGTCGCCCGGGCTTCCCCCGACTCGCGGGCGGCGGCCCTGCCGATCACTGGGCGGCGTAGAATTCGTCGGGTCATGGCCGTTCTCCGATACACACTGCTGCGCGCGCTGGTCTTCGCCGTCGTCGCCGCGCTGCTCTGGCTCGTCGGGTTGCGCGGGCTCGTCCTCGTGGCGCTCGGCCTCGTGCTCTCCGGAGTGCTCAGCTTCTTCGTGCTGCGCGGCAGCCGCGACCAGGTGTCCATCGCGTGGGACCGGCGGCTGCGCACCATCCGTGAGCGCACCGCGGCCGAGGACGCGTGGGACGACGAGCAGCGCGCCCAGGCCGAGCGGTCCCGCTCCGATGCGGAGGCCCCGCGGGCGAGCCGTCCCGACGGGCCGCGCGAGGCCTAGCCGGCCGCTCGCGAGGCGTCAGCCGGAGGCGTGCGAAAGCCGCCCGGCTGGGTACATCCGTGCCATGACCGACGATCGACGCACGAAACCCGGGGCCACGCCCGGCGAGGACCCGCGGGAGATCGACCAAGAACGCCTCGGTGAGGCCGCGCTCGACGAGATGGAAGGCTACGAGGGCGTCGTGCATCCGCAGCCGGCCACCGGCGACCAAGGTCTCAGCTCCGACGCACCGGGCCGTGACCTGCATGAACTCGACGACGCCGCCGACGTTCCCGAGCTCCGCGACGAGAGCTGACCACTTCCCGAGAGAAATCTTGACAGGGCGCGTCATGATCCGGTCGTCCCCCTGTCTTGTGGGTCAGACGGCACCGCCGGGGGCCGTCGTCACACAGGAGGTTCTCATGATGACTGACGAATACGAGCGTGCTGCCGAGGACGCGAAGCAGGCCAAGCGGGGCCGGCACCGCGGCGAGAGCCTGTCGCTGCTGCAGGATCTGCGGGCCGCCATCGTCGCGCGGATTCCCACCGAGGACCGCGGCTACACCGGTCCCCGCCGCGCCCGCCGGCACGCCTGAGGTGCGGGCGGGAGCCACATCTCCGTCGACCGACCCGCGGATCGCCGCAGCCAGCGGTCCCGCCAGACGAAGAGCCGGCCGCCAGCCGGTTCCCGACCCCGGCCCGGCGCGTGGGCGAACCCCTCAGCCCACCGCCAGGCCGACGGTCAGCAGCACCGCGAAGACCAGCTCGGTCATCCCCGTCCGCTTCAGCACCGGGATGAGGTCTCGGCCGGTCGCGCGCCGGACCACCGGCAGCGCGGTCACCACGGCCAGTGGGGCGCACAGCAGCGTGAGGGCGCCCCACGGCCGGCCCGTGACGGCCAGCGCCGCGACGATGAGGAACGGCGCCGTCATCAGCAGCACGTAGAGCATCCGGCTGCGCTGCTCGCCGAGCGTCACTGCCAGCGTCCGCTTGCCGCTCACCGCGTCGGTGCCGATGTCGCGGATGTTGTTGACCAGCAGCAGCGCACACGCCAGGCAGCCGATCGCCACCGCCGACACCATTGATGTCCCCGTCAGCCGATCGGCCTGCACGTACGTCGTCCCGGCGACGGCCACCAGCCCGAAGAACACGAACACCGAGATCTCGCCGAGCCCGCGGTAGCCGTACGGGTTGCGGCCGCCGGTGTAGTACCAGGCCGCCGCGATGGCCAGCGCGCCGACGGCGAACAGCCACCAGTGCCCCGACCACGCCACCAGCGCCGCCCCGGACACCCCGGCTGCCCCGAAGCTCCACAGCGCGGCCGCCTTGACCGCCGCCGGCCGAGCCGCGCCGGACCCGACCAGCCGGAACGGGCCGACCCGGTTCTCGTCGGTACCCCGGATGCCGTCGGAGTAGTCGTTCGCGTAGTTCACGCCGATCTGCAGCGCGAGCGCGACCAGCAGCGCCAGCGCCGCCTTGCCCAGGTGCTCGGCGTCGGCGGCCGCCGCGGCTCCGGTGCCCACCAGCACCGGCGCGACGGCGGCCGGCAGGGTCCGCGGCCGGGCGCCCTCGACCCACTGCCCGAGCGTCGCCATCAGGCGTCCTCCAGTCCCAGCCGGGCCGCCAGGGCGCGGCGGTCGGTCTTCCCACCCGGCAGGGTGGGCAGCGCATCGAGCACGTGCAGCTCCTTGGGGGCGTAGGCGACGGGGTGCCGCACGCGGATGTGGGCGCGGACGGAGTCCAGCGACGGCGGCCGCGCGGCGTCGGCGGGCACGACAGCGACGACGATCCGCTCGCCCCACTCGGCGTCGGGAACGGCGACGCTGAGCGCCTCGGCGACGTCCGGATGCGAGGCGACGGCGAGATCGACGGCGGTCAGCGGGACGTTCTCGCCGCCGGACACCGCGACGTCGTCGGCCCGGCCGAGCACCGTCAACCGGCCGTCGTCGTCCAGCGAGCCGAGATCGGACGTGGTGAACCAGCCGCCGTCGAACGCCGGCGCGAGGTCCGGGCGGAGGCGGTAGCCCGACGCCAGCATCGGACCGGCCAGCCGGATCCGTCCGTCGGCGGCCAGCTCGACCCGCGCACCGTCCAGCGGGACGCCGTCGTACACGCAGCCGCCGCAGGTCTCCGTCATCCCGTAGGTGGTGACGACCTCGACGCCGGCCTTGCGCGCGCGGTCGAGCAGCGCGCCGTCGGTCGCGGCGCCGCCGACGAGCACGGCGTCGTACCCGGTCAGGGCCGAGAGCGGTGCGCCGCCGGCGTCGAGCAGCGTGCGGAGCTGCCGCGGGACGAGCGCGGTGTAGCGGCGTCCGCCGCCGGCGAAGACCTGCACGCTGGCGGCCGCGAACAGCTCCGGGTCGAACCCGCCGCTGAGGTCGACCGCGACCGGTTCTCTCCCCGCGATCACCGACCTGGCCAGCACCATCAGCCCGGCGATGTGGGTGGCCGGCAGCGCGAGCAGCCAGCGGCCCGGCCCGCCGAGGCGCTCCAGCGTCGCCTCGGCGGAGGCCCGGACGGCGGCGGCGCTCAGCAGCGCGCCCTTCGGCCGCCCCGTCGACCCCGACGTCGGCACGATGAACGCGACGTCGTCCTCCAGTGGCCGGCGCGGCGCGAACTCCCCGATCAGCTCGTCGCGCATCGCCGCCGGCGACGACGGGAGCGGCAGCAGCGCGTCCCCGCCGGCCAGCGCCGCCGCGACGGCGGGCAGCAGCCGCGGCACGACGGCGGGCCGCAGCGGCACCTCGACCGTGGTCAGGGTGCGGCGGCTGGACGGGCCGGGCGGCTGGGTGTGCGTCTGCATCGCCCCACCACCCTAGATGCCGGTCAGCGCCTGCCGGGCGACGGCTCAGTAGTACCAGGGGAAGCGCGACCAGTCCGGCGGCCGCTTCTCCAGGAACGCGTCGCGGCCCTCGACCGCCTCGTCGGTCATGTAGGCGAGCCGCGTCGCCTCGCCGGCGAAGACCTGCTGGCCGACCATGCCGTCGTCGATGGCGTTGAAGGCGAACTTGAGCATCCGCTGCGCCGTCGGGCTCTTGCCGTTGATCTTGGCGGCCCACTCGAGCGCGACGTTCTCCAGGTCGGCATGTGGGACGACCGCGTTGACCATGCCCATGCGATGCCCGTCGGCCGCCGAGTACTCGTCGCCGAGGAAGAAGATCTCGCGGGCGAACTTCTGGCCGACCTGCCGGGCCAGGTACGCCGACCCGTAGCCGCCGTCGAACGAGCCGACGTCGGCGTCGGTCTGCTTGAACCGGGCGTGCTCCTCGCTGGCCAGGGTGAGGTCGCAGACGACGTGCAGGCTGTGCCCGCCGCCGGCCGCCCAGCCGGGGACCACCGCGATGACGACCTTCGGCATGAACCGGATCAGCCGCTGCACCTCGAGGATGTGCAGCCGCCCCGCCCGCGCGGCGTCGACGGTCTCGGCGGTCTCGCCGCTGGCGTACTGATAGCCGGAGCGGCCGCGGATCCGCTGGTCGCCGCCGGAGCAGAACGCCCAGCCGCCGTCCTTCGGCGACGGCCCGTTCCCGGTCAGCAGCACGCACCCGACGTCGGGCGTCATGCGCGCGTGGTCGAGCGCCCGGTACAGCTCGTCGACGGTGTGCGGCCGGAACGCGTTGCGCACCTCGGGCCGGTCGAACGCGACCCGCACAGTGCCGCGGTCGTGCGCGTCCGCGACGTGCCGGTGGTACGTGATGTCGCTGAACTCGAAGCCCTCGACCGGGCGCCAGCGGGACGGATCGAACGGTACGGTCGTCACGCCGGTCACGCTAGCCGGTGCATCCGTCCGGGTGCTCGCATAGGGTGCCGCTCGGATGCCGACCTGTGCTGACGGTGGCCGCCTGCTCCGGCGGCGACACCGAGCCCGAAGCGGTCGCTGCGACGCCCACACCGACCACCGACGTGGCGGGCACGAACGAGAAGACCAACGTCCCGCCGCCCGCGACCCGCAGCCCGGGGGCGAGCGTGCTGCTCGACAGGGTGCCGTTCGCGGACGAGCTCAGCCGGACGGGCGCCGCCCTCCCTGAGGGCGCCGAGCCGGTCTCCAACGCCATCACCGGTCCGGACGGCGCGACCATCGCCACGGAATCGCTCGTCATCCCCTGAAATCGGGGGAACGAACCGGTCGATTCCATCGTCCCAATGGTGTGGGTGCACCGGGCCGGGGCCGACATGCGTCGGTGATCATGGAAAATAGGGGCATGAAGTACCGCGTGACGGCCGTTGCCGGTGTCCTGGCCCTCCTCGTGGCGGCGGTGTTCGCCATCCTCGGAGCCACGAACGGCGACGACACGACCGCGAGCGACGACGGCGGTTCCGACGCGACCATCGTCCAGGCGGCCGCCTCGCCGGCGCCCGAGCAGGTGGCCGGCGCCATCGCCGCGGAGCCGCCGGCCGCGCCCGACGAGCTCCCGCTGGTCCTGACTGCCCCGACGGAGGCGCGGCCGGGTAGCACCGTCACGTTCGGTGCCAGCTGGATCACCCCGTCCGGCGAGGCCGTCAGCGGCGAGGTCGACCTGCAGCGCATCGAGGGCAACTCCTGGGCGACCGTCACCACGGTCCCGGTCGAGAACGGCACCGGCGAGGTCGAGGTGCAGGTGCAGACGTCGGGCATCTACCGGCTCGCGTACGGCGGCGGCCCCGAGGTCGAGGCGGTCGCGTCGCACGAGGTCGTCATCACGGCAGGCTCGCCGCTGGTGTCGCGCGTCACCGCCACCGCGGAGAAGTCCGACGACGGTGTGAGCGTCACCGCCGCGTGGACCACCGAGGGCGGTGTCCCGATCGTCGGCGAGATCGGGCTGGAGCAGGCGGCCGACGGCGAGGAGTGGGCGCCGGTGTCCGCCATCACGACGACGGCCGAAGGCACGGCGACCGCGCAGGCCACCGCCGAGCACACCACGCGGTTCCGGTTCAGCTATGCCGGCGGCAGCCGGTTCAGCGCCGTCGTCAGCGAAGAGGCCATCGCGCTCGGCGACGACGTCCGCACGATCCCGGTCGAGACCTGCGATGACGACGTCGACATCGACAACCTCGGCAACGGCGTCGGCTGCCACTACACGCCAGTGGAGTCCGGCACGTTCGTCGTCGCGCACGACTACCTCGGCAACTCGTGGTGGAACTCCATCCCGCACGGCACGTTCGTCCAGCTCGAGGGCGAGTTCACCGGCCTGTACGAGGTCGTCGACCGCGTCATCGCGCAGGGCCGCGGCTCCGCGCTGGGCTCCGCGTCGAACTGGACCTGCGGCGACGAGTGCGACATCGTCCTGCAGACCTGCCAGGGCAGCAACACCGGCTTCACCTGGCTGCGCAAGGTCGAGGGCGAGGCGCCCCCGGAGGGCCAGCCGCAGACGTGACCGTGGTTGCCGACCGCGAGGTCTGACGTCAGTCCCGATGAGACCCAGCGTCCGGGCGCGCCACGGTCAGCCCGTCCGCGACAACCGGGCCGCCTCGTCGATCGACGTCAGCCGGCGCACCGGCGAGAACGCCACCCACAGCGTCGCCAGCACCATGCCGCAGGCGCCGGCCACCATCGCCGTCCGCGCGTCGGCCGCCCCGGCCAGCACCCCGCCGAGCGATGCGCCCACCGGGATCGCGCCCCACGAGATCAGCCGGTACGCCGCGTTCACCCGGCCGCGCAGGTCCTCCGGCAACGCCGCCTGACGCAGCGTCACCGCGTGCACGTTGGCGATGCCGATGCCGACGCCCATCACCACGAACACCGTGCACAGCAGTACCAGCGTTCCGACGACGTCCGTGCCCGTCAGCGCGACCAGCACCGGCGCGGTGTTGCCGAGGATCAGCGTGATCAGCAGCACCCGCCCGTAGCCGAACCGTCCGGTCATCCGCGAGCCGAACCACGCGCCGAGGAACGAGCCGATCCCGCCGGCGGTGAACACGACGCCGATCTGCACCGGGTTCAACCCGACCTCGCGCACCGTGAACAGCATCAGTCCGAGGATGAAGACCTCGTTGAACAGGTTGAACGTCGTCGCCTCGCCGAGCAGCGCTCGGACGAACCGGTTGTGCAGCGCCTCGCGCAGCCCGGCGGTCACCTCGGCCCACGACGGACGGGCGGATGCCGCGGGCCGCGGCGTCTCCACGACGGCGATGCCGCGCAGGCTGAGCGCCGACACCAGGTAGGTCAGCGCGTTGACGAGCATCGCGACCGGCGCCGAGGCCGCCTGCACGAGCAGCCCTCCGAAGCCGCGGGCGCCGATCTCGTTCGCCGACTGCGCCGCCGCCAGCTTCCCGTTCGCGTCGACCAGCTGGTGCGGCGTCACGACCTCCGGCACGAACGCGAAGTCGGCGACCTGGTACAGCACCGTCAACACACCGGCCAGGAACATCACGCCGTAGAGCAGCTCGATCCCGGCGACCCCGGCCCAGACGGTGATCGGGATCACCAGGATCAGCGCGAACCTCCCGAGGTCGGCGCCGACCATGAGCGGCAGCCGGCGCCGCCGGTCGACCAGCATCCCCAGCGGCAGCGTGGCCAGCAGGAACGGGAGGAACTGCGCCGTGCGCAGCGTGCCCAGCTCGCCCGGCGTGGCGGCCAGCACACCGATGGCCAGCAGCGGTACCGCCAGCTCGGCGACCTCGGATCCGAATATCGACACCGCCGACCCGGTCCAGAGCCGGCGGAAGTCACGGCTGTCCCAGGCGCGAGTACTCGCCGTAACCGATGTCATAGATTCAGAGGTTATGAAATAACCGATGAAAACCGCAAGAGGGTTATGCTCAGAACATGTCCGTCACCGGAGCCAGCACGCCGGCGCCCGGCCGGCTCGAAACGGTCCGGCGCTTCGTCAACACGCTCGACATCGACGCGGGCACGGACGCGCTGGCGACCCCGGGCGACCTCGCCGGCTGGCTGCGGTCGGCGTCGCTGCTGCCCGGCGACGCCCCGGCCGCGCCGGATGATCTCGCCCACGCGGTCGCCGTCCGCGAGGCGCTGCGGGAGGCACTGGCCGCCAACCACGGCGGCGACCCGATCCCGTCCGGCGCCGTCGCCGTCCTCAACGCCGCCGCCGCGCGCGCCCGGCTGACCGCGACCCTCACCGCCCGCGACGGCTGGCGGCCCCGTCCGTCGGCCGGCGGCGTCGACGGCGCGATCGGCGGGCTGCTGGCACTGGTCGGCGACGCGATGGCGGACCGGACGTGGTCGCGGCTCAAGGTGTGCGTCAACGACACCTGCCGGTGGGCGTTCTACGACGCGTCGCGGGCACGGTCGGGCAAGTGGTGCTCGATGCAGGTCTGCGGCAACCGGGCCAAGCAGCGGGCGTGGCGCGACCGCAGGGCAGAATCGACCACGTGAACCCCTCGACGTCGGCGGCCCGCACGCTGGTCACCGAGCTGGTCCGGTACGGCGTCCGGCACGTCGTGCTGGCGCCCGGCTCGCGGTCCGCGCCGCTGGCCCATGCGCTGGCGACGGCGGCCGCGCGCGGCGACCTTCGGCTGCACGTGCGCATCGACGAGCGGGTCGCCGCCTTCACCGCGCTCGGGCTGGCCCGGGTGGCCGGGCCGGTCGCCGTGGTGACGACGTCCGGGACGGCGGCGGCGAACCTCTATCCCGCCGTGCTGGAGGCGTCGCACTCCGGGGTTCCGTTGCTGCTGCTCACCGCCGACCGGCCGCATGAGGTCCGCGGCACCGGCGCCAACCAGACCACCGACCAGGTGCGGCTGTTCGGGTCCGCCGTCCGGTTCTTCGCCGACGTGCCCGCCCCGTACGGGCGGCCGGGGGAGGATGCGGACCTGCGCGCCCTGCTGGCCCGCGCGGTCGCGGCCGCGGTGGGGACCCGATCGGGCTTCGCCGGCCCGGTTCATCTCGACCTCGCCTTCCGCGAGCCGCTGGTCCCCGACGACGACGCGGCCTGGCCGGTGTCGCGGGCCGGGGCGGTGGATGTCACGGACGTCACGGCCGTCGCGGCTGGCGCGGGCGCCGCGCCGGCGGGGGAGCCGGTGACGCTGGACGAGGGGCCGCGGACGGTCGCGGTCGCCGGTGACGCCGCCGGGCCGGCCGCGCGGACGTACGCCGAGGCGGCCGGCCTCCCGCTGCTCGCCGAGCCGTCGTCGGGCGCCCGGTCCGGACCCAACGCCGTCGGCCCCTACCGATTGCTGCTCGAGCGGCCCGAACTCGGCGGCCGCGTCGAGCGGGTCGTCGTCTTCGGGCATGCGACGCTGTCGCGGCCGGTCAGCGCCCTGCTGGCCGGCGAGTCGGCCGAGGTGGTCGTGGTCGCCGGCGGCGCACCCGACTGGATCGACCCCGGCCGCCGGGCCGCCCGCGTGGTGCCGGCCGTGACGGTGCCGGCCGGGGCTCCGGGCGGCGACGGAGAGTGGCTGGCGTCCTGGCAGCGGGCCGCCAAGGCCGCCCAGGACGCCGTCGACGGCGTGCTCGCGGCCGGACCGCTCTCCGGGCCGGCGGTGGCCGCGCTGGTCTGGGCGGCGCGCCGTCCGGGCGAGACCCTCGTGGCCGGCTCGTCGAACCCGATCCGCGACCTCGACCTCGCCGCGGCGCCGCTCTCCGCCACCGACGGTGGGCCGGTGCTGGCCAACCGCGGCCTGGCCGGCATCGACGGCACGCTGTCGACCGCGACCGGCGTGGCGCTGGGGACCGGCTTGCCGGTTCGTGCGCTGGTCGGAGACCTCACCTTCCTCCACGACGCCGGCGGCCTGCTGATCGGCCCGCTGGAGGACCGGTCAGACCTTCAGATCGTCGTCGTCAACGACGACGGGGGCGGCATCTTCGCGCTGCTCGAGCACGGCGACCCGGCCCACGCCGACCGCTTCGAACGCGTCTTCGGCACCCCGCACGGCGCCGACCTCGCGTCGTTGTGCGCAGGGTACGGAGTGGCGCACCGCCGGGTGACGGACGGCGCGTCGCTGCGAGCGGCCCTGGCCGAGCCGGTGACGGGGCGCAGCGTGCTCGAGGTTCCGGTCGCCCGGGCGGCCCTGCGCGACCTGCACGCCCGCATCCGCGCCGCGGTGACCGCCGCCCTCGGCTGATCCACCACACCCTCGAAGTTGATCTTGGAGTAACCGGGGTATCAATCCGACAAATCGGACCGCAACTGCGCGGTTACTCCAAGATCAACTTGGGAGTTGGCTGGGGGTGCATGGGGC
>NZ_SMLB01000013.1 GCF_004349105.1 Jiangella aurantiaca | reverse complement strand
GCCCGGCGGCGGGGTCGGCGTCGGCGTCGGGCTCGGGGAGCCGGACGGGTTGGGCGCGTCGCTCGACGGCGGCGGCAGCGGCGGACCGGCCGCGCCGGGGCCAGGGGTCTCGGTGACGTAGCCGCTGCCGTTGTCGTAGGCCCGGATCCAGGCCATCACGTTGTCGACGTACGTGGTGGACGGGTTGTAGCGGAACAGTGCCGCCCGCAGCTGCGCTTCGTCGGCCAGGTTGCCGCCACTGGCGCACAGGTACTGCGCGGCCGCGAGGGTGGCGTCGAAGACGTTGTGGGGGTCGACGATGCTGTCGCCGTTGCCGTCGGCGCCGAAGGTCTTCCAGGTGCCGGGGATGAACTGCATCGGGCCGACGGCGCGGTCCCATACGGTGTCGCCGTCCCAGCGGCCGCCGTCGCTGTCGCCGATGGAGGCGAAGCCGTTGCCGTTCAGGGCGGGACCGACGATGCGCGGCTGGACGTCGCCGTTGGCCGTGACCTGGCCGCCGTTCGCGTGCCCGGACTCGATCTTGCCGATACCGGCGAGGATCTCCCAGCGGATGCCGCAGCCGGGGTTCTCGAGCGTCATCTGCGCCGCGGCGTTCTGGTACGCCTCGAGCACCAGCCCTGGGATGCCGAGGCCGCTGGCGAGCGTCTGGGTGACGACGCCCGGCGACGGGGTGGGGCCGACGATGAACCCGGCCGCTACGGCCGCCGCGTTGTCGGCGACCACGGTCACCGAGGCCTGACCGTCAGTCGGATCGCTGGAGACGATGGCGTCGCCGCGGCCCCGGAAGATGTCGTCGCGACCGCCGTCGCCGGGGTACTCGGAGGACGAGACCAGCTCGGTCGGGCCCGGGAGTCCTGCGGCGCCGCCTAGGCAGAGGACCCCCGAAGTCGCCACGACGGCCCCAGCTGCTCGGAACACAGGTCGCAATGCGGACTCCCGTTCTCACGACGTTCCCACGAGCCTCGCATGTGATCGTCCGTTCGGTCTACCCCACAATGCAAACAGCTGACCAACGTGTGGTTTACACGGATGGGATACGCAGGCGACTCAGTGGGCCGCCTCGTGCCACGTACGCCCGATTCCGACCGAAACGTCGAGCGGCACCCGCAGCGGGTAGGCCGCACCCATCTCGCGCCGGACCAGTTCCTCGACCTGGTCGCGCTCGCCCTCGGCCACCTCGAGCACGAGCTCGTCGTGCACCTGCAGCAGCATGCGCGAGCGCAGCTTCTCCGTCGCCAGCGCCTGGTCGACGCGGAGCATCGCCACCTTGACGATGTCGGCCGCCGACCCCTGGATGGGCGCGTTGAGCGCCATGCGCTCGGCCATCTCGCGGCGCTGCCGGTTGTCGCTGGTGAGGTCGGGCAGGTACCGGCGGCGGCCCAGCATGGTCTCGGTCCAGCCGACCATGCGGGCCCGCTCGACCACCTCGCTGAGGTAGTCGCGCACGCCGCCGAAGGTCTCGAAGTACTCGTCCATGAGGCCCTGCGCCTCGGCGACCGGGATGTTCAGCTGCCGGGACAGCCCGTAGGACGAGAGTCCGTAGGCAAGGCCGTAGTTCATCGCCTTGATCTTCGCCCGCTGCGCCGGGCTGACCTCGTCGGCCGGCACGTCGAACACCCGCGACGCGGTGACGGAGTGGAAGTCCATGCCCGACGTGAACGCCTCGATGAGCGCCTGGTCGTCGGAGAGGTGAGCCATGATGCGCATCTCGATCTGGCTGTAGTCGGCGCTGAGCAGTGCCTCGCAGCCGTCGCCGACGACGAACGCCTCGCGGATGCGCCGGCCCTCGTCGGTGCGGATGGGGATGTTCTGCAGGTTGGGGTCGGTGGACGACAGCCGCCCGGTGGCCGCGATGGTCTGCACGAACGTGGTGTGGATGCGGCCGTCGTCGGAGACGGAGTTGATCAGGCCCTCGACGGTGACCCGCAGCTTGGACGCGTCGCGGTGCCGCAGCAGCGCGGCGAGGAACGGATGCTCGGTCTTCGCGTACAGCTCGGCCAGCGACTCGGCGTCGGTGGTGTAGCCGGTCTTGGTGCGCTTCGTCTTCGGCATGCCGAGGTCGTCGAAGAGGATGGCCTGCAGCTGCTTCGGGGAGCCGAGGTTGACGTCGCGGCGGCCGATGGCGTCGTAGGCGTCGTCGGCGGCCTGGGCGACATTGCCGGCGAATTCGGACTCCAGCGCGTGCAGGTGGTCGAGGTCGACGGCGATGCCGGCCCGCTCCATGCCGGCGAGCACGCCGACCAGCGGCAGCTCGACCTGCTCGAGCAGCGTATGGCCGCCCTTCTTGTCGAGCTCGGCCTCGAGTGCCTCGGCGAGGTCGAGCACGGCGCGGGCGCGGACGGTCTCGTCGGCGCCCAACTGCTCTTCGTCGCCGCCGTCGAGGGAGAGCTGGACGGCGCCGCCGGAGTCCTCGGCGCGCAGCTCGCGGCTGAGGAAGCGCAGCACGAGGTCGGCGAGGTTGTAGGAGCGCTGGCCGGGCAGCGCGAGGAACGCGGTCAGCTCCGTGTCGGCGGCCAGCCCCCGCAGCGGCCAGCCGCGCGCGGCAAGGGCGTGCGTGGGCCCCTTGGCGTCGTGCATGACCTTGCCGCGCGTGGGATCGTCGAGCCAGGCGGCGACGGCGGCGTCGTCCTCGGGCGTGAGGCTCGACGGCTCGAACCAGGCGCCGGCGCCGTCGGACGTCGCGACCGCCAGCTCGGTGACCTCGCCGGTGCCGCGGGCCCAGTGGCCCCGGACCGACAGCCCGGCCCGGCCCTCGCCGAGGTGCTCGGCCAGCCAGCCGGCCACCTCGCCGGGGCTCAGGTGCACGGCGTCGATCTCGAAGCCCTCCTCGGCCTCGGGCGCGGTATCGGGCTCGAGGTACTCGTAGAGGCGGTCGCGCAGCACCCGGAACTGCAGGGTGTCGAAGAGCTGGTGCACCGCCTCGCGGTCCCACGTCTGCCGGGTGAGGTCGTCGATGCGGACGTCGAGCGGCACGTCGCGGACCAGCTCGGTGAGCTGCCGGTTGGTGAGCACCTGGCCGAGGTGGGCGCGCAGCGCGTCGCCGGCCTTGCCCTTGACCTCGTCGACCCGGGCCACGAGCCCGTCGAGGTCGCCGAACTCGACCACCCACTTGACCGCGGTCTTCTCCCCTACCCCGGGGATGTTCGGGAGGTTGTCGGACGGATCGCCGCGGAGCGCCGCGAAGTCGGGGTACTGCGCCGGGGTGAGGCCGTACTTCTCCAGCACCGACTCGGGCGTCATGCGCGAGAGGTCGGACACGCCGCGGCGCGGGTAGAGCACCGTCACGTGGTCGCTGACCAGCTGGAAGGCGTCGCGGTCGCCGGTGCAGATGGAGACGTCGACGCCGTCCTTCTCGGCCATGGTGGCCAGCGTGGCGATGAGGTCGTCGGCCTCGTACCCCTCCTTCTCGAGGTACGGGATGCGCAGCGCCGTCAGCACCTCCTTGACGAGGTCGAGCTGGCCGCTGAACTCCTCGGGCGACTTGGTGCGGTTGGCCTTGTACTCCGGGAACGCCTCGCTGCGGAACGTCTTGCGGGACACGTCGAAGGCCACCGCCACATGCGTGGGCGCCTCGTCGCGCAGCACGTTGATGAGCATGGACGTGAAGCCGTACACGCCCTCGGTGTGCTGGCCGGTCGTGGTGACGAGATTGGCGTCCTTCAGCGCGTAGAACGCCCGGTAGGCCAGCGAGTGACCGTCGAGGAGCAGGAGACGGGGAGTATCGGTTGCAGCGACCACGCGGCAACCCTAGTAGCCGGTTCCGACATTGTCGCAGGGTCCGAGGAGGATCATGCAGAACCGACGGGCGAACGGGGGCTGAAGTCCGGCCGTGCGTGACGTTGGCCGTCAACGATCGCATACATCACCAGGATCACTCGAGCCTCGACACGATTGCAGGCGTAGTGATGCGCGAGAGAACCTCATGACGGTCCCCGGATCAACCCCGGCCAACGTAGTAACCCCGGCGGACCTGACACGACCGACCTGCGGAACGGGTCGAGGAGCCTCATCTGTCCTGCCGCAGACGGGCGTGCGACGGCCCCGCGATATCGTCCGGCCATGACCGATGGGGCGGACGGCGGCCTGCCCGCCGTCGACTACGACGACCAGCGCACCGTCCTCGCCACACTGCCCCGGGCGCCGCTCGACGAGCTCATGGGCATCGAGTACGTCGAGGTGCGGCCGGAGCGCGTCGTGGCGCGCATGCCCGTCGCGGGCAACACCCAGCCGTACGGTCTGCTGCACGGCGGGGCGTCGTGCGTGCTGGCCGAGAGCGTCGGCTCCGTAGCGGCGATGCTGCACGGCTACCCGGACCGCATCGCCGTCGGCGTCGACATCAACGCCACCCACCACCGCGGTGTCCGCGAGGGCCACGTCACCGCTGTGGCCACGCCGCTGCACCGCGGTGGCAGCGCGGCGACGTACGAGATCGTGATCACCGGCGACGACGGCCGGCGGGTCTGTACTGCCCGGCTGACCTGCTTCCTGCGCCCGGTGCCCGGCGGGGCGGGCAACGGAGCGTTCCCCGGCACGGGCGCCGCGCCCGCGGCGGGCTGACGCCGCGCATGTTCCCGGGGTTCGGCACCGTCCTCAACGTCGTCACCGTCGTCGCCGGCTCGGCCGCCGGCCTGCTCGTCGGCCACCGGCTGCCGCAGCGCACCCGCGACGTCGTCACCGATGCGCTCGGGCTGGTCACGCTGCTCATCGCGGCGATCTCCGCGGCCGCCGTCCTGGATGCCGGGTTCGCCGCCGAGGTGGGCGACTCCGCGACGGTGCTGATCGTGCTCGGAGCGCTGCTGATCGGCGGCATCGCCGGCTCACTGCTGCGGATCGAGGCACGACTGGAGGACGTCGGGTCAGGCCTGCAGCGGCGACTGTCGCGGGACGGCGACGGCGACGGCGGCGCGGCCCGGCGGCGGTTCGTCGAGGGGTTCGTCAGCACGTCGCTACTGTTCTGCGTCGGCCCTCTGACCATCCTGGGCTCGCTCTCCGACGGCATGGGTCTGGGCTACGACCAGCTGGCGCTCAAGGCCACCCTGGACGGGTTCGCTGCGGTCGCGTTCGCGGCGTCGTTCGGCTGGGGCGTCATGGCGTCCGCGCTCGCCGTCGCCGTCGTCCAGGGGTTGCTGACGCTGGTCGGCGTGGTCGCCGGGTGCCTGCTCGGCGACGCGTACGTGTCCGCAATCACAGCGACCGGCGGGCTGCTGCTCGTCGGCGTCGCGCTGCGGCTGCTCCGGATGAAGCCGCTTCCGGTGGGTGACCTGCTGCCCGCCCTCCTCGTGGCGCCGCTACTTGTCAGTATTGTCGCCGCAATTCGGTCCTGACGTGCGGGAATACCCTTAACGTCACCATGTGGTATCGGTCCGGACTCGGGCCGCCCAGTGCAACGGGGACGTCCCAGAAGCGAGTTATGCTCCGGCACGAACGTCTGACGATCGGACGACCGATCTGACGTGTGCGTGCCACACGTCCGGCCGGTCCTGGGAGCGGGAGGTACACCACACGTGCAGAAGCTGGCCAGATGTCTGGGAGCGCTGCTCGCTGGCCTGGCCGCCGTCCTGCTCGCCACCCCCGCGGTGGCCCAGGGCAGCGGCGAGACGATCCACGGCACGCTCACCTACCAGGATGCGCCGGTCGCTGGTGTGACCATCACCGTCTCCTCCGCGGACGGCGAGGAGATCGGCGTCGCGCAGACGGCCGCGGACGGCACCTGGGAGGTGCCGGTCCCCGGTCCGGGCGACTACACCGTCGTTCTCGACGCGGCGACGCTGCCGTCGACGGCGCCCGGAGTCGCCCGCGACACCATCGAGACCACCGTCAACTCGCAGCAGCGCAAGGTCGTGCTGTTCCGCGTCGGCCCGCCCGAGAGTGGTGAGGACCAGCCCTCACCGGAGCAGACCTCGCCACCCGGCGAAGGCGGGGAGGACCAGCCGCCCGGCGACGGCAGCGCGGAGGCCGAGGCCGGCGAGGACGTCACGGCCACCGCCGGCAACAACCAGCTGCTTCAGCTGTTCATCAGTGGCCTGCGGTTCGGGCTCATCCTCGGCCTTGCCGGGCTGGGGCTGTCGCTGGTCTTCGGGACGACCGGCCTCACGAACTTCGCGCACGGCGAGCTCCTCCTCTTCGGCGCGGTCGCGGCTCTGCTGATCAACCAGGCCGGCGTTCCGATCCTGCTGGCGGTGCTGCTGGCCACGCTGCTCAGTGCCGTGTTCGGGTGGGGTCAGGACCGCGGGTTCTGGAGACCGCTGCGGAAGAAGCCCACCGGCCTGATCGCGCTGATGATCATCTCGATCGGCGTATCGCTGTTCCTGCGTTATCTGACGCAGTTCATCATCGGCGGCGGCCGCGAGACCTACGACCAGTACACCTACCAGGACCCCGTCGAGATCGGGCCGGTCTTCATCACGCCGCGCGACCTCGTCATCATGGGCATCTGCGTGGCGCTGCTGGCCGCCGTCGCGCTGGCGCTGACCCGCACTCGCATGGGCAAGGCGACGCGCGCCGTCGCGGACAACCCGGCTCTGGCCGCCGCGTCCGGCATCAACGTCGACCGCGTCATCACCGTGGTCTGGACGGCCGGCACCGCGCTGGCCGGCCTGTCCGGCATCTTCTTCGGCATGATCCAGGGCGTCGACTACCTCATGGGCATGCGGATCCTGCTGCTGGTGTTCGCCGCCACCATCCTGGGCGGCCTCGGAACTGCCTGGGGCGCCATGGTCGGCGCGCTCGTGGTGGGCGTCTTCATCGAGGTCTCGGCGTACGTGGTCCCATCGGAACTCAAGACGGCCGGTGTGCTGGTCGTGCTCATCCTGATCCTCCTGGTCCGGCCGCAGGGCATCCTCGGCCGCCGCGAGCGGGTCGGCTGAGGCGGAAGGAGCAACGACCATGGACTGGGGAAACATCCTCGAGCTGTCGCTGCGCGAGCTGATCGGCGTCCAGGCGATCGTGTTCGCCCTCGCCGCCATCGGCATCAACGTGCAGTTCGGCTACACGGGCCTGCTCAACTTCGGCCAGGCCGCCTTCGCCGCCGTCGGCGGCTACGGCATCGCCGTCATCGTCACCACCTACGACATGTCGTTCTGGCTCGGCCTGGTGGTCGGCATCGTCGGCGCGATCGTGCTGGCGCTGCTGCTGGGCATCCCGACGCTGCGGCTGCGCGCGGACTACCTCGCCATCGTCACGATCGCCGCGTCCGAGATCGTCCGCCTGGTCGGCCGGTCGGCGTGGGGCCGCGACGTGTTCGGCGGCTCCGACGGCATCACCGGCTTCAGCAGTGCGTTCTACGACCTCAACCCGTTCACCGAGCCGTTCGAGTTCGGCCCGTTCCAGTTCCGCGAGCGGGTGCTGTGGGTGCTGGTCGTCGGCTGGGTGCTGGTCGCCGTCTGCACCCTGGTCGTCTGGCTGCTCATGCGCAGCCCGTGGGGCCGCGTCCTCAAGGGCATCCGCGAGGACGAGGACGCCGTGCGCAGCCTCGGCAAGAACGTCTATGCCTACAAGATGCAGTCGCTGGTCCTCGGCGGCGTCATCGGGGCGCTCGCCGGCATGGTCTACTCCCTGTTCCAGGGCGCGATGCAGCCGGACGTGTACGCCACCAACTTCACCTTCTTCGCCTACGCGATCCTCATCCTCGGCGGCGCGGCGACGGTGTTCGGCCCCGTGCTGGGCGCGGCGATCGTCTGGTTCGCCTTCCAGTTCATCGACCTCGCGCTGCGCGGAGCCATCCGGCAGGACTACATCCCCAGCTGGTTCATGGATGCGAACGACACCGGCGCCGTACGATTCATGTTGACCGGCATCGTCTTGGTGCTCCTGCTCGTGTTCCGCCCGCAAGGCATCCTCGGCGACCGGAGGGAGATCGCGCTCGATGCCCGATGACAACCTGTCCCTGACGGCCAAGCGCGAGGCGGCGGTGGCCGCCCTCGCCGACGTGCCGCGCGAGCCGGGAGCCAAGAAGCCCGATCCGATCCTCGTCGCCGACGATGTCAAGCGGCACTTCGGCGGCCTGCTCGCCGTCGACGTCGACCACGTCGAGGTGCAGCGCGGCGCCATCACCGCGCTCATCGGCCCCAACGGGGCCGGGAAGACGACGTTCTTCAACCTGCTCACCGGGTTCGACCGCGCCAACTCCGGGTCGTGGACCTTCAACGGCCGGTCGCTGCACGGCACGCCGCCGTTCAAGGTGGCCCGGGCCGGCATGGTGCGCACGTTCCAGCTGACGAAGGCGCTGTCGAAGCTGACGGTCATCGAGAACATGCGGCTGGGCGCCACCGGGCAGCGGGGCGAGAGCTTCTGGCGGGCCATGCTGCCGTTCACCTGGCGCGGCCAGGAGGACGCCATCACCGAGCGGGCCGAGGAGCTGCTGGCCCGGTTCAAGCTCGACACCAAGCGTGACGACTTCGCCGGCTCGCTCTCCGGCGGCCAGCGCAAGCTGCTCGAAATGGCCCGCGCGCTCATGGTCGGTCCGGAGCTCGTCATGCTCGACGAGCCGATGGCCGGCGTCAACCCGGCGCTCACCCAGTCGCTGCTGCAGCACGTCGCCAACCTGCGCGAGCAGGGCATGACGGTGCTGTTCATCGAGCACGACATGGACATGGTCCGCGACATCGCCGACTGGGTCGTCGTCATGGGCCAGGGCCGGATCCTGGCCGAGGGCCCGCCGGAGACCGTCATGTCCGACCACAAGGTCATCGACGCCTACCTCGGAGCCCACCACGACCAGTCGCTGGCCGAGCTGGAGGAGCAGCTCGAGACCGGGACGCTGGCCGAGGAGGTCGCGGCCGAACTCGGCCAGGCGCCGGCCGAAGCCGTGCCGGTCGAGCACACCGGCGAGACGAAGGACGGACGATGAGCCAGAGCGACAGCACGACCGCGGCCGACCGCTCGGCCCACCTGGCCGGCGCCGAGGGCGCCGTCCTGCGCGCCGACGAGGTCGTCGCCGGGTACGTCGAGGGCGTCAACATCCTCAACGGCAGCGACTTCTACTGCATGCCCGGCGAGATCGTCGGCATCATCGGCCCCAACGGCGCCGGCAAGTCGACCTTGCTGAAGGCGTTGTTCGGGCTGATCCGCGTGCGCTCGGGCTCGGTGCGGCTGAAGGGCGAGGACATCACCAACCTGCCGGCCAACCAGCTGGTGTCGCGCGGCGTCAGCTACGTGCCGCAGACGAACAACGTCTTCCCCGGCCTGACGGTGGAAGAGAACCTCGAGATGGGCGTCTACCAGGCCCCGAAGCGGTTCGCCGAGCGGTTCGCGTGGGTCACCGGCCTGTTTCCCGCCCTCGGCGACCGGCGCAAGCAGCGCGCCGGCTCGCTGTCCGGCGGCGAGCGGCAGATGGTCGCCATGGGCCGGGCCCTGATGGCCGACCCCAGCGTCGTCCTCCTCGACGAGCCGTCCGCCGGCCTCTCCCCCGTCCTCCAGGACGACGTGTTCATCCGCACCCGCGAGATCAACAAGGCCGGCGTCTCCGTCGTCATCGTCGAGCAGAACGCCCGCCGCTGCCTGCAGATCTGTCACCGCGGCTACGTGCTCGACCAGGGCCGCAACGCCTACACCGGCACCGGCCGCGAGCTCATCAACGACCCCAAGGTGATCGAGCTCTACCTCGGGTCGCTGGCCCGCGCCTGACGACGCCCGGGCGGGGCTCGTGGGTCACGGCCCGCGAGCCCCGGCCGGCGCCGTCCGTCACTCGTAGGGCTGGACGTTGCCCGGCGGGATGGGCGGGCCGAGGCTCTCCCACTTGGTGTGCCCGACGATCCGCTCCGGCGGCCAGGTGATCTGGCCGTTCGGCCAGCTCTGGCCGGTCCGCTTCAGGAACCACTCCGGCGGCGCGACGGCTGGGGGCTGGAAGTCGGCCGGCAGCAGGCTGGCCCACTCGACGTTCGCGGTGCGGGCGGCGTGCTCCTCCTTGATCTCCGTCACCAGCGCCGGTTGCGTGAACAGGTCGACGGCGACGGCGGCGAGGTAGCGGGCGGCGGCCAGCAGCGCCACGTGGCCCGCGTGCGACACCGTCGAGCCGGTCGTCAGCCAGCTGTGGTTGGCCGTCCCGGAAGGGCTGACCGGGGTGCCGAGGCTGAGCGTCGGGACGATCCAGCTGATGTCGGCGACGTCCGTGGAGCCGCCGCCGGTGAAGAACTCCTGCGGCGGGCGCAGGTCGGCGACGCCGGTGCTGTAGCCGTTCTGGGGGATGCCGGCCGCGGCCTGCAGGCCCTTCCCGTAGGCCTGGTCCTCCTCGGTGAACTCCGGCGCGCCGATCTGCACCATGTTGTCGTGGACGAGCTCGGCGCCGCGCTTGTTCGGGAGCATGTTCCAGATGTTCGCGACGGTGCGCTCGTGCACCTCCATGCGCATCGCGAGGCCGGCGGCGCGGGCGCAGTCGCTGACCTTCTCGGCCAGGATCGCCACCCGTTCCGGTGTCGCCTCGCGGACGAAGTACCAGGCGCCGGCCAGCGCGGCGTGGACGTTCGGCGCCTCGGCAGAGTGCCGGATCGCGTGGTGGATGCGCCCGGCCGGCGCGACGTGGTGCTCGCGCAGCATGTCGGTGAGCATCGTCAGGGCCCGGACGGCGTTCTGCGCGTTCTTGTTGCCCAGCGGGCTGCCGCCGTGGCCGTGGGTGCCGCTGAAGTTGAACGCCATCGCCTTGAGCGCGTTGTTCGAGCCGAAGCCGGTGCTGGTGTTGCGCCCGGGATGCCAGTCGACGAACACGTCACAGCCGTTGTAGACGCCCTTCATGACGTCGTAGGACTTGCCGACCAGCTGCTCCTCCGCCGTCGACCCGAAGAACTTGACGGTGCCGTCGAGCCGGTGCCCGCGCAGCGCGCTCGCCGCCGCCACCGCCGCGCCCGCCGCGGCCGCACCCAGCGCCGAGTGGCCGCAGCCGTGCCCGTACCCGTAGTTCGGCGAGTACGGGTCGTCCTCGTAGATCAGCGGGTCGTGCTCGGTGGACCCCTTGTTCTGCGAGACGCCGGGCAGCGCGTCGTACTCGCCACTGAACCCGATCACCGGGCTGCCGGTGCCGTTACTGAACGTCGCGACGAACGTCGTCGGCAGGCCGCCGACCGCCCACTGGATGCGGAACCCGTGCTTGCGCAGGAACTCCGCCTCCACGAGCGCGGAGTTCCACTCGGCCAGCGACGGCTCGGCGTACTCCCAGATGGTGTCGCTGAGGCCGGTGATCGAGTCCGCGTACCGGTCGATGACGCCGAGCGCGGTGTTCTTGGCGTTGCTGTCCATCGCCAGGCCGGTGGGCGCCTCGTAGTTCTCCGGGCTCACCTCCTCCGCGGCGTATGCGGCCTGCCGGCCGGTGAGCCCGGGGACGACGGTCGCGGCGGCGGCCGCGGCGGCGCCGATTCCGATCGCCTGGCGCCGGCTGAACTGCGGGCTGTGGACGGGTTCGTTGTGGTCGGTGTCGCACATCGCAATCGCTCCTCACTGCGGCCAACAAGGGGCCGAACAGTCGTCTGAGCTGGGGGGATGAGCGGCGTGGCGCCGTCGCCGGAACCGCTGACCTGGACGCGACCAGAGTGGTCGCGTGAAGGCAGGATGGATGTCGAAATGGGTCGGCTGGGGTGATTTCGGCGCCTTGAACGAGGAACGTACAAGAGTGATGTATAAAGTGTCAACGGTCGTATCACGCGGCGGTTCGGGGCGCGAAAAACCCCGCCGAGTGCACCCGGCGGGGCCTTCGCTGACGTGACCTCAGGTCACTCCGTCATGGACCGCTCGACGTAGTCCAGCGGCGTGTAGGTGTTGTCCGGGCCGTACTGGTAGACGCCGATGGTGGCCGTCTCGGGGTCGCCGGCATCGGTGAACTCGACCGGGCCGGACACGCCCTGGTAGTCGATGTCCTCGCCGTCGGCGAGCAGGTCCGCGCACTCCTGGAAGCCGGAGCACTCGGTGCCCTCGCGGGAGACGGCGACGAGGTTGTCAGCGATGTCGCGGCTCTCGACCGACTCGGCCTGGAGGGCCGCCAGGGCCAGCAGCATCGTCGCGTCGTAGGACTCCGGGCCGTAGCTGAAGTCCTGGAGGTCCGGGTTGATCTGCAGCATCCGCTCCTGGAAGTCCGCCCCGGTCTCCGCGCCCGGCAGGGTGCCCTTGTTGCCCTCGAGCGTGCCCGCCGGCAGCTGGTCGCCGTAGTTCGACAGGTTTCCGTCGACGAAGTACAGCGGGATCGTCTGCGGGCCGATGCCCTGGGTGACCAGCTCGGGGATGATCGTGACGGTCTCCTCGAAGCCGATCAGCGCGATGGCGTCGGGCGCCGCCGCGGCGACCTGGCTGACCTCGGAGGTGTAGCTGGACGCCTGCGGGTCGTAGACGATGTGCTCGGCGACGGTGCCGCCACCGCTCTCGAGCGTCTCGGTGAGGTACTGCGCGAGGCCGTTGCCGTAGGCGTCGTCGAGGTTCAGGATCGCGACGTTGGCGTGGCCGTCACCGAGGATGGTGTCGCCGAGCACCTGGCCCTGCAGCACGTCGGACGGCGCCGTGCGGAAGTACAGGCCGTCGTCCTCGTACGTGGTGAAGTCGGGCGAGGTGTTCGCCGGCGAGAACATGATGGTCTCGTCCTGGACGATGCGGTCGAGCACCGTGAACGACACACCGGACGACGCGGCACCGATGATGGCGGCCACGCCCTCGTTGAGCAGCTGGTCGGTGGACTGCTGGGTGACCGCGGAGTTGCTCGCGTCGCTGGAGTCGGTGTGCGTGATCTCGACCTCGTGGCCGAGCACGCCACCGGCCTCGTTGATCTCCTGGATCGCGAGGTCGACGCCGGCGAACTCCGGCGGGCCGAGGAAGGCGAGGTTGCCGGTCTCGGGGAGCAGCGTGCCGAGCCGCAGCGGCTCCTCGCTGGTTGCCGTGCCGCCGTCGCCACCAGCCCCGGGCGACTCGTCGTCCGTGCCGCCGTCGTCGTCGCCACCGCAAGCGGCCAGCACGAGCGAGGCCGCTCCGGCGACGGCAAGAGACCGCCACAGTCGCGATGTGCGGGTCATGAGATGTCTCCTTCGCCGAGCCGGCCGCCGTCACCAGCCGCCGGTTGAATCTGCGATGACTTCCGAAACCTATGCCGTGCGGGGGCCCAAGCGTAGTAGCGGTAGCCAACCAGGATCATCTTGTTAGGACACTGTGACCTTGGACATCAGCCATCAACACCGACGACTTCCCAGGTCCCGTCCCGCAGCACGCTGAACCGGATGCTGCCTCCGGTGCGGTCGCCGTACTCGTCGAACGAGACCTCTCCGGTGGCGCCGGCGAAGTCCAGCTGGCTCATCTCGCCCAGGCAGCCGCGCCGCGCCGACGACGCCGAACTGGCCGGCGGCAGGCAGCGCGCCAGCACCGTGCCGACCGCGGTCCCGGCGTCGTAGGCGGCCGCGCCGAAGTCCCCCAGCGGCACACCGACGTCCTCGGCCAACTGGCCCGACCGCACCCCCGCCGTCGCGTCCAGCTCGGCCGGCTCCGCCCGCACCGCCCCTTCGCCTCCGTCATCGGCGAAGTCGCCGCCGAACGCCGTCGCCCCCAGCAGGGTCGCGTCCAGCCGCGCGCTGCGGATCTGACGGTCGACCTGGGCCGCGACCTCCGGGTCCCCGGCCACGAAGACGGCGGTGGCGCCCTCTGTCTTCGCCGTCGCGACGACGGTGGCGACGTCGGCGCCGCGGGCCACGACCGTGCCGCCGGCGTCGTCGACGGCTTCGGTGAACGCCCGCACCTCGGCCGGGTCTCCCCCGTCGACGACCGCGACGGCCTCGGCGCGCAGCCCGCTGACGGCGTACCGGGCCAGCGCCGCGGCCGGCGGCTCGGCGCCGACCGCCGTCCGGAAGTACGAGCGGTACGGACGCAGCGGCGCGCTCGGGTCGGCGCCCAGGGTGTGCGCCGGCACGACATCGGCCGGCGACACGAACAGCACGTTCTCGTCGTCCAGGATCGGCTGCGCGGCCCGCACGCCCGGCGTCGTCAGCCCGCCGATCACCGCGACCGCGTCACCGTCGACCAGCTCGGTGACGGCGTCGGCCGCAGCCTGGCCCTTCTCGTCCTCGTCGACGGCGACGACCTCGACCGTCCAGCCGGCGATGTCGTCCGCCGTCTGCTCGACGGCGGCGCGGACCGCCGCCAGCACCGCCTCGCCGTCGGCCTGCTGCCAGCCGCTGGCGGGCACGAGCACGCCGACTGTGGCCGTCTGCGCGCCGGCGTCGTCGTCGCCCAGGGCGCCGACCATGCCGCACGACGAGAGCAGCGCGGCGGCCGCCGTCAGCGCGGCCCACCCCGCGCCACGACGCACGGACATGTCAGCTCTTCGACTCGCCTTCGGACAGAACGACCTTCGCCACGTCGCGCATGGACGTGCGCTTGTCCATGGCTGCCTTCTGGATCCACCGGAACGCGTCGGGCTCACTGAGCCCGTACCTCGTCTGCAGGATGCCCTTCGCGCGGTCGACCAGCTTGCGCGTCTCGAGCCGCTCGTTGAGGTCGGCGACCTCGTTCTCGAGCTGGGTGAGCTCCTCGTGCCGCGACAGCGCCATCTCGATGGCCGGCACGAGGTCGGCCTTGCTGAACGGCTTCACCAGGTACGCCATCGCCCCCGCGTCGCGGGCGCGCTCGACGAGGTCACGTTGGGAGAAGGCGGTCAGGATGAGCACGGGGGCGATGCGCTGCTCGACGATGCGGGCCGCGGCGGAGATGCCGTCGAGCACCGGCATCTTCACGTCCATGACGACGAGGTCGGGGCGGTGCTCCTCGGCCAGCCGTACGGCGCTGGCGCCGTCGGCGGCCTCTCCGACCACCTCGTACCCCTCCTCACCCAGCATCTCGATGAGATCGAGGCGGATGAGCGACTCGTCCTCGGCGACGAGAACACGTCGGGCGGGCGCGGTTGGCGTAGGCGTTTCGGTCACCCGGGAAGCCTACTCGGCGCATGTTACGGATAAGGGTAGGCTGGGCCTCTGTCGCGGCCGAGCGCGCGGCCCGGTAGGCAAACTGGCAAAGCCGCCGCACTCAAAATGCGGTGCCTGTGGGTTCGAGTCCCACCCGGGCTACCCCTCCTGACCTGTAGCTTCAGCCCAAGCCACTGCTCAGGCCCCTCTCTGAAGAGGGGTGTGCTGGAACATTGCTGGAACGAGCGTCAGCGGCGCGGGCCTTCACCCTCCGCGGGATGAAGGCCGCGATGACGGCTGCCGCCTGCTCGGCCAGTTCCTCAGCCACCGACGTGCAAACGTCCGCGGTGAACGCGCTCGACGCGTGGCCGAGGATCTCTGAGACGACCTTCATGTCGACGCCGGCGGCCAGCAGCATGGTGGCCGAGCCGTGGCGCAAATCGTGGAACCGGACCGGCGGCAGTTGCGCGGCCGCGGAGAGCCGCTCGAAATTGTCGGAGACGTATCCGGGCTTCAGGGCGGAGCCGTCCTCGTAGGTGAAGACCCTGCCGGAGTCCACCCAGCCTGCCCCCCACGCAACGCCTCGTGGCGGGCGTACCAGCGGCCGTGGTTGGGCGACCAGCGCTGCTTCGTCTCGCCAGAGCGCCGGTCGACGTCGGAGATGGTCAGATCGGGGCATCGCTTGCCCAAGAGCTTCCCCGGCCCGTCGCGGCACCAGCACTTCTTCCCAGGCCGCGGGCAACACCGGCAACGGCCGGAGCGGGGTCGCCAGAGAGACGGGCGGCCCACCTTGGAGAACGTCAAGGCTGACGCGGACGACCGCGAAGAGGCGAGCCCGCGCCCCAGTCGAGGCGGGAGCGCTGCGCCGGGCCGGCCGAGCGGGACGCGGTGGCGCTGTCGTACATGGCGCACTTCTCAGTGATTGGTGTGCGGCCGCCTGGACGAGGATGGCGTTGTTCGAGGGCGTGTCAGGCCGGGGCGACAGGTGTACGGTGAATCGGGATGATCCATCGGGGAGGGTGCCGATGCCCGCGGATCGTGCGGCGGTGCGGAGGGCTTGGACCGAGGCCGGCCGTGGGGTGTGGCCCGAGGTGTACCGGCTGCTGCATGATCAGGACCCTGCGTCGCTCGGGGCCACCGGTCTGGAGGCACTCGCCGATGCGGCCTGGTGGTTGTCGCGGGTCGAGGAGTCGCTGGCAGTCCGTCGGCGAGCCCACGCAGCGTACGTCGCGGCCGGGGATGGGCGCCGGGCCGGCTACAACGCCTGGATGTTGGCGACGGAGTACGGGTTCATCGGCAAGGACGCGCTGGCCGCGGGCTGGTTGACCAAGGCGCGGCGGCACTTGGCCGATCTGCCGGAGTGCGAAGAGCAGGGCTTCCTCTGCTTCGCCGATGCCGAGCTCGCGGCCCGGGCCGGAGACCACGAGCAGGCGCTGCGGCTGGCTCGGCACATGGCCGAGGTCGGCGCACGTTGCGAGAGCCCGGATGTGGTCGCGATGGCTCGCCTGCTCGAGGGCCGGCTGCGTATCGCCGGCGGCGACACGGCGGCGGGTCTGGCCCGTCTCGACGAGGTCATGTGCGACGTCATGGCGGGTGTGCTCGGCGATCTGGTGACGGGCTGGTTGTACTGCCTCGCCGTGCCGATCTGCTTTGAGCTGTCCGATATGGGTCGCGCGACCGCCTGGAACGACGCCGCCATGGCGTGGTGTGCGACGCTTCCGGCCGGGACGCCCTTCCACGGCCTGTGCCGGGTCCATCACGTCGAGCTGCTCGGTCTGGGCGGCGCCTGGGACGAAGCCGGGACGGAGGCCGTGCTCGCCTGCCGAGAGCTGATGAACTACCACCCGAACATGGCAGGCGAGTCGTTCTACGTCGCCGGTGAGCTGCGCCGGCGGATGGGAGACCTACCCGGCGCCGAGAAGGCATTTCTCACCGCCCACGAACTCGGACGCGACCCGCAGCCGGGCCTGGCCCTGCTCCGTCTCGCCCAGGGGAAGGCGCAAGCGGCCGCCACGGCCCTGGCTGCCTGTCTGGCCAGCGGCGACTGGGGTCTTCTCAGCAGGGCACGGCTCTTGGCCGCCCAAGCTGAGGTCAGCGTGGCCATCGGCGACGTCGAGACCGGCCACGACGCGGCACGTCACCTCGAGGCGATGGCCGGTGCGTCCGGATCACGGCTGCTCGAGGCGCTGGCGCTGCAGGCGAGCGGAACCGTGGCCGTCGCCGGCGACGACATAGCCGACGCGCTCGCTCGGCTACGCCGCGCCCGCACGCTGTGGCTCGACCTGCAGTTGCCCTACGAGGCAGCGCAGGCCCGGCTGGTGCTCGCGACCGCGTATCGGGCCGCCGGCGACGATGACACCGCCGAGCTCGAGTTACGCGCTGCGCGGTCGGTCTTCGAGCGGCTCGGGTCGTCCGCCGGTCTGCGGCGGGTCGAAGAGCTCCTCGGCTCGCGGCGCGACCTGCCTGCCGGGCTCACCACGCGTCAGCTCGATGTGCTTCGGCTCGTGGCCGCGGGCAAGACCAACCGCGACATCGCGGCGGAGCTGGTCATCAGCGCGAACACCGTGTCGCGCCATCTGGACAACATCTACGCCAAGCTCGGCGTGTCCACCCGCGCTGCCGCGGCGGCTTTCGCCTACACCAACGGCCTGGCCTGAGCGCCACTGCATAGTGCGTTCGGCCCATGGGCTGCCTCGACGAGTTGGGGTGTTCGCGCGAGGCGCTCGCCGTCCGCGCCGATCCACACTCGGTGATGAGCCGAGGTTGGGAGGCAGGCGATGGCGCTCACCGACATGTCCGTCGACCCGAGGGTGGTCGAGAATCTACGCGCTGCGGTGCGCGGCTCGGTGGTCGAACCGGGCGATGACGGTTACGACGAGGCGCGCACGATCTACAACACGATCCACGATCGCCGGCCCGCGGCGGTAGTGCGCGCCGAAAGCGCCGCCGACGTGGCCGCGACCGTGGCTGCTGCCCGTGACCACGAGCTGGTGCTGGCGGTGCGAGGCGGCTCCCACGGCATCGCAGGCTTCGCCACCTCCGACGGCGGGATCGTGCTCGACCTGGGGCCGATGCGGGGGCTGCGGGTAGACCCGCAGAGCCAGACCGTGCGCGCCGAGCCGGGACTGACGTGGGGCGACCTCAACCACGCCACCCATGCGTTCGGGCTCGCCGTCACCGGCGGGATGGTGTCCACCACCGGCATCGCCGGGTTGACCCTGGGCGGCGGGCTGGGCCACCTCGCGCGGCGGTGTGGGCTGACCTGCGACAACCTCATCAGCGCGGACGTCGTCACAGCCGACGGGCGCCTGCTCGTGTGCAGCGCGGACGAGCACCCCGACCTGTTCTGGGCACTGCGCGGCGGCGGCGGGAACTTCGGGGTCGTGACGTCGTTCGAGTACCGCCTCCACACGGTCGCGGACATTCTCGGCGGCCCGACCTTCTATCCGCTGGACAGCGACGTCGTACACGAATACCTCGACCTCCTGGCCGACGCCCCCGACGAACTGAACCTCGTCCTCGGGCTCGTGCAAGCCCCACCGGCGCCCTTTGTTCCCGAGGCATGGCACGGCAAACCCGTGTGTGCGGTGTTGACGTGCTGGAGCGGCCCGCGCGACCAGGACGACCAGATCCGCGGCCGCCTCGAACAGCTCGGACCGGCGGTCGGTCAGTTCGTCGACCGCATGCCCTACCCAGTGATCAACACCTTGTTCGACGACCTACTGCCCTTCGGGCTGCGCCACTACTGGAAAGGGTGCTTCAACGCGAGCCTGTCGGACGCAGCGATCGACGTACACATCTCCTTCGCTCGGACGTTGCCGACGCCGGAGTCCGCCACGCTCATCTTCCCCATCGACAGGGCATGCCACCGCGTCGGCCCGAACGAGACCGCCTTCGGGTACCGCGACGCCAACCTCGCCGTCGGGATCGGCGCGACCTGGCACGAACCCGCGGACGACGCCGCCAACATCACCTGGACGCGCGCCTACTATGAGGCGCTGCGGCCCAGCGCAATGGCAGGCGGCTACGTCAACTTCTCCTCCGACGACGACCCCGCGCAGATCCAGGCGAACTACCAGCACAACCACCGCCGGCTCGTCGAGGTCAAACGCCGCTACGACCCCGGCAACCTGTTCCGCGTCAACCAGAACATCCGGCCCGACAGCTACACCTGACGGTGGTCGACCGCCGGCGCCGACACCGCCGGATCCGGCTCAGGTCGACGGTGTCCGCGGGTGTCAGCCTTCCGCTGTCGCGTCAGGACAACGCTGGCGCCGAGCATCCAGGCGAGGAACAGCAGCAGCGGCAGGAGGAATAGCTCGGCCGTCGCAAGCGACAGCGGCGCGATGACGATGGCGGGCCATGTCAGCCACGCAGGGAGAAGGCGTATACGGCGCGCGGTGACCGCGGTCGCGAGCAGGAGCACGGCGATTCCGACCATCCCGATCGAGAGCAGGAAGTATGACATGTTCCCGAGCAGCATCGCGACGTTGGGGTCCAGTCGGTAGCTCTCCGAGAAGTCGACAGTCAGCCCGATGGCGTTGCTCACCACGAGGTGGACGAGGAGGATGCTGGTGAAGACCAGGCCACCCCCGAATGCCAGGAGACCCGGGTTCCCACGCGAGCGTCCGGCCGTATCGAGCGCGAGCTTGAGCCGCACCAAGAACCACGGGAAGATGAACGCCGCCAGCGTTCCCCTGCTCAGTGCGAGCCAGCCACGTGCCTGGTTGGCCGAGTCGCTGTAGTAGGCGAGGAACTTCTCGGGAGCATCCTCGGCCGCGGTGTCGATGTTGGCGCCGAGTGCCAACGTGGCGATCATCAACGGGACGAACGCGAAACCGGCAAGGGCGCCCGAATCGACACGGGCCGGTGGCGTCGCGTCGGGCGGGTAGGACGCCCGCCGACATGTCGGCCGCGGCATCGAGCGCGATGACGATCGGCCTGGCCTTCGGCCGCTTCCCGGCCGTGCACCCGGGACGCAGCACCGTCGCGTATGTGCTCGCGGCGCTGGTCACTTCGGTGTTGTTCTTCGCCTCGCTGCCGGCGCACGAGGTCTCCCACGCCGTGGTCGCACGGCGCAACGGCATCGAAGTCGAGGGCATCACGCTGTGGCTGTTCGGCGGGGTCGCCGAGCTCGAGGGTGAGCCGCGGACGCCCGGTGCGGACTTCCGGATCTCCGTCGTCGGGCCCTTGGCCAGTGTGGCGACGGCTGTCGTCGCCGCCATCGTCGCGGTCGGACTCGATGCTGTGCGCGCGGCACGCGCGTTTCTCGGCGGTGATCGTCGTGGTGATTGCGGTCGTTGCCGTCTGCTGGGGCGGTACGGTTGCGGACAGCTGGTCGGACTACTGGTGCGCCCTTGATCGCGACAGCCGTCACCGGCGGCAATGTTTTCGACTGGCAGCGTCCAGCCTCCATGATCGGGCACCCGGGCAGCGCCGCGAGGCACGGATCGGATCAACCGTGGCACAGTCGATCGACCCGTGCCGCCGTGGACGGTCGGCGGACGTCGGGGGATGGAAACAGAACTCCGGGATAGTGTGGAGGTGTCACAGCTCCACACGAATGCTCTCTGCAGGCTGGGTGGAGGAGCCATGTCCGCCCACAAACCTCTCGGGCCGTTGCGACGCTGGCTGGTCGACGAAGCGACGCCCCAACGGCTCATCTTGGCATTCATCCTGGCTGTACTCGCCCTCTCGTCGGCATTGGCCATGCTCGCCGACACGCAGGACACCGGCAGGTCGGAGATGATCGAGATCGAAGGCCCGGCAAGAACCGGGTGACCAACCTGCGCCGCGACGAGCGCGCAGATCAGAACCGAGTCGTTTCTCATCACCAGGTCGAAATGCCGCGTCGGGGAACGCGTGCGTCTGCCCTTCGGCGACCGCGAACGTGACGTTGCGCAGGCCCTCCACACTGCTGAGCTCCGCGCGCCTCGTCGATCCACAGCGACCAGACTCCGACGCTCGGCGCGTGACCCTGGGCCGCGATCTTGGCGCCGCTCGATCCCCGGTGTCGATATCGAGTGCGGCGCGCGGAAGGGGGGTCCGATGCCGCGGCTCGGCGTCGTGGTCCAACGCTGCCTCGCCGAGGCTGCCGGCGCCGACCCGCAGCCCCAACTGCCTCCCTCCCGTCACGTGCGCGGAGCACCTCGGGTGCATGGCCGACGATCGGAGCTGATCCACGAGATCGGACGACCGAGCACGGACGACTCAGCCGCCCCGACTCAGCTCCATACCGGCGGGTTGGATGTTGGAGTGCGTCCCTTCGGTTCTGACCGTCGTGGCCACGAATCCGCATGTATCGGCGCATCAGGCGAGCCGGGTCGACGAGATCGGGCAAATCACCGGGCGTAGACGAGCGGCTCGCACCCGGTGGCGGCCGGGGACTCTTCACAATCGGCGAACGCCGGCCCATGCGGGCCGAACATCCCGTTTCCTACGGGCGGGACGGGGCACGGGTCTGAAGTACGCAGGTAGGTAAGCCTCCGCACCACGGGAACCACCATGATCGAACCACATGCATCCGACATCCGCCGGATCGACCAAACGCTGCGTGAGCTCGCCAAGGACCTCCGTCGTCACGACGATCCCGTCGATGCGCTGCAGATCAGCGAGTCGATGGACGCGTTGCTCGACGAACGCCTTGAGCTGATGCACGAAGCTCGAAGCCCGGGACTGTTCTCTTTCGAGCGATCGTGGAATCCGAGCGGTCGCTGACGCGGGCTCCCGGAGCCGTTTCCGAAACACACCAGAACCAGCGACGCCAGCCCGAGCTCGGCCAGCGCCGGCAGGGTCCCGATGAGCATCAGCTCGACGACGCGGTGCTTCATGAGCGCGACGTAGGAGCCCGGCGCATCGCGGCGAGGCTCGCCGACGGCGAACGGAGACGGACACCGTTAGGGCACCGGGCGACCGGGTAGGGGCCACCAAATCCACGCTCCGCGATCAAGGGGGACCGCGCCATGGCCGACGAGCTTCGCGTACCCGACCACCTCCCCGTGCTCGGTGCGGCACGACACTTCGACCCTCAGGACGGCGTGTGCCTGATGGAATACGCGTCCGTGCTCGCCGGTGAGCCGTTCAGCGATCATCCACAGTGCACTCATCCGCACCTCGCCCACGTGGCGCGCCTGGTCAATGACCTGATCTCTGACGCGGCCCGGCCGCAGCTGGCGATCCTTGCTCCTGACCTGATCGGCACCGCCACGACCTCCCCGCTCGTGCTTCCGCGACTCGTCGTCACTTGCACACGAATCGCGCTCGAGGTGGACCCGCTGTCACGCCGCCTCTGGCGGCAACTCAGGCGGGCGGAACGACATCTCGACCGCCTGAACGGAGGACGATCCACGCACCTGTGGGCTGGCACGACGGCGTTGTGGCTCGCGGTCCACACGGTGGCATCGTCGAAGCTGACCGAACGGAATCAGCTTCTCGCCCGCTTGCTCGTGGAGTCCGTTCGCGTCTGCCGCAGTGAGATGCTCACCGACACGCAACCGCGTGCCGGGGTCGTGGCGCGTCTGTCGCTCCACAGGATGCGCCATCCCGGCATGTGAAGTTCGCGGGTCTGGACGATCTCAGAATCGTAGGCTGAGCACCGGCCACCTCGGCGGGATCGCGGTCGAGGTGGATCGTGTTGTCGCCGCGCCACAGCGTTGCCCAGGATGAGCTGCGTCTTTCACCCAGGCCGGCGAATCCTCCGCCGCCGACCTCGGGAACCGGACGCGACACTCGTTCGATCAGGGGAAGGCGCCGCGACTCACCGGCACGTGTCGGTCTGGCCCACGACTATGGGCGCGCCACTATCTCTGGTGCTAAATAGAGCGCTGCCCCAGCATCGTTGAGTCCAGTCGGTGGACGCTGAGCCACGCTTCGCCTTTGTGCCGCACCGCGACCGGCCTTCTTGCGAGCATCCGGGATCGTCAACGCGCATGAGCTTCTCGTCGGGTGCCCTCGCCGCTCTTACGCCCAGCCGTCGTCGTTGTCGCGCTCGTGTCTCGAGCCAGGACCGGTGGCCACCACGCGATGCGCCTCGTAGAACCCCGGCTCATGCCGAGCATGCCCGAGGAAGTCCTCGATCGTCGGAACCGGCTCGCCGGCGATGGCGGTGATGATGTCGCCGCGTTCGAGTCCGGCTCGCGCGGCCGGTCCGTCGTCCACGACATCGGTAACGAGCACACCCTGATCGATGTCGAGACCGAGCGCCGCCGCGATCTGCGGAGTGATGCGCCCCGGGACGATCCCGACGAATGCGTGGGTCGCGGTGCCGTCGTCGAGCGTTCTTTCACCCGCAGTCGTGCGGCCCCGCCCTTTCGTTGATCTTGGAGTTGTTCGGCCATCTATCGGACATATCGCCCGCATTGCCCGAACAACTCCAAGATCAACGGGGGGAAGACTGTCGGTGGTCGGCACTGGCGGCAACCTGCGCCGGCCCGTCCCCACCAGCAAGATCGCGGCCTAGGGCTGGAGCACCAGATCGCACTGATACCAGGTGCCTGGCTTACCGCCGAGGTGGGCCGGGTCGGCTGGGCCGACCGGGACGAACCCGGCTTTGGCCAGCACCTTCTGCGACGCGACGTTCTGGTGGGCGGCCGCCGCCCGCAGGGTGCGCAGACCGTGCCGCGACGCCGCCAGCAAGCACAGCTCCCGAACAGTCGCGGTCGCCACGCCACGGCCAGCAACGTGCTGCGCGACCCGGTAGCCGAGTTCCGCAATACGGTCCTCGATGTCGACCAGATTGAACCTGCCTAGCACCGATCCGTCCTCGGCGACGAGCACGTAGAAGGCGCAGATGCCGGCCTCCTGCTCAGCCAGCAAGGCGTTGTACCGGTCGGTGAACTGGTCGAAGTAGTCGTCACCGCGGTCGGAGACCGAGGCAGCGAAGTAGGCGCGGTTCGCCAGCTCGAAGGCCAGCACCGCCGAGGCATGACCAGCATGCAGCTGCTTCAGCTCGGGCATTTGCCCGACCCTACCCAGACGGCACAGCCGGGCACTGGACCACCCGCACTCGTTGATCACCACCGTATCGATCTTGCTTTCCGCATGAGCCGTAGATCGACATGCGCTGCTACCAGGAAGGAGCCCACGACGCCGATCGAGTTGACGCGAGCCGTAACTGGTAGAAATTGATCAAAAAGGGGCACAATAGATCACGGGATGCAGGGAGTGAGTCGTGACACGCGACCGCGGGGTCCGCTGGCGGTCCTCGCAGCAGCAATCGGCACGACTGTTGGTGTTGACAGTCGCGGTGATGCTGAGCGCCGTCGCGGCGCAGTTCTGGACCGATGCTCCATGGTGGCTCGTCCTCACGCTCACCAGTCTTGTCGCGGTGGGCTTGCCCTCTGTGTCATGGCTGAGGCAGCGCGCCGCCCATGCCGACTGGCGGGACCAGGCCGTCGAATCCACGGTTCGCACATCCGTGCAGGCCAGCGACCTGCAACGAGTCGCCGATGTCACGCTCAGTGAGTTCGGCGTCCACCGCTCGCACATCTACATTCCCTACATCGAACGTGACGCGCAGGCCGCGGTGGTGGAGCTGCTCCGGCTGCGCGAGCCGGTGCTGGTGCTGGGGCATTCCATGGTCGGCAAGTCCAGGCTCGGCGCCGAGCTGCTCCGCCGCCATTTCGGCGACCGTCCGCTCGTCATCCCCACACCACCGCGTGGCCTCTCTCAGCTGTTCGGCGTCGGCGCCACCCCTGTCGACGCGGCCATCTGGCTCGACGACCTCGAACGCTACCTTGGTCCGGACCACTTCCGGATCGAGTGGCTCGACCGCGCAGTGCGCGCCGGGAACGTCGTCGTCGCCACCATGCGCGCCTCGGCGTACGAGCAGTTCTTGCCGACGCGCGACCTCCACCCGCCGCAGTGGGAGCTGCTCGAGAGGTTCCGCACGGTCTGGATCCACCAGGACGAGAACGAGCGCAGGCGGTTGGCGTCACGGGTCAGCGACCCGAAGATGCGAGCCGGGATCGCCCGGTACGGTCTTGCCGAGTACATCGGCGGAGGGGTCCTCGCCGTCGAACGGTTCAACACCGGTGAGTCACAGCATCCACTGGCGACGGCCATGGTCCGGGCGGCTGCCGACTGGCGGCGCGCCGGCCTCGAGATCGTGCCCGAGCCGGTGCTCCGTGGGCTCGCGCCCGCCTACCTGCCACCGTCGGTCCAGCGCGATCCGGACGGCGACGCGGGAGGCGCGCTGGCATGGGCGGGCGAGATGATCGACCAGACAGTAGCGCTCCTCGAGCCGACGCCCACGGGCTGGCGCGCCTTCGACTTCATCGTCGACCACCTGGCCGACGCGGGCCGGCCGGTCCCGGATGCCACGTGGGCGGCTGTGGTCGCAGGCGCCGGCGACCAGCTCGTCACGGTCGGGTACGCCGCCGCGGTCGTGCACAGCCGGTTCGACGTGGCCGAGCTGGCCTGGCAGCGCGCCGCCGAACGCCGAGGCGACGTCGTCGCCATGATCAACCTCGGCCTGCTCCTCGAGCAACAGGGCCGCCACGACGAGGCCGAACGGTGGTACGACCAGGCGGCCGACGACCGGGGCGTGGCAGCCGTGATGCCCGATCTCCGCCTGCTCCTCGAGCAAGGCGACCACGAGCGGGCCCGGCGGGGGTGGCAGCGGGTCACCCGGCCATCGGATCTTGCGGGCGTCCTGGCCGTGCTGCGGCATCTGCTTGCTGACGTCTTTGCCGGCAGGGCGCAGGTCCAGCGGACCCGACCCGACGCGCGAACGTCGACCGCAGCCGCATCTGCCCGACGACGAGCCATCCGCCGGTTGCACTCGCGGCATCCTGACCAGCACCGCGCTGCCCGCTGACACGCCGCCGCGGTCAAGGAGCCGCGGTCGCGACGACGGCGCCTGGCGTGATCCGCACGGCCGCGACGTCACGCAGATCGCACAGCGGCAGAACCGGCTGTCGCCGGCGGCCGGGGTCGCCCTCCCGCCAGGCATCCGCGGCCGCGGCGAGGTCGACGTACCACCGCAGGTGCCGATCAGGAACGACGGTGTCCTGCTGCGCTTCGCTGGGCGGGCAGCGGCGAACGCCCGGATCGTCTCGAGCAGCCGGTTGCTCCCGCACAGGTCGGTCACCGCACGCACCTCATCGGCCCGGCCGACGAACGACGTCGCCGGCTGCGATGGCCGGGCGCCGCACCTCACCCACGCCTCTTGCATCCGGTGCCATACCCCCCTAGGGTACGTCTTGTTCCGAGATATACCCCCTACGGGTAGGGAGTACTACGATGTCTTCCGCACCATCGCCGGCGGCGTCGCGCCGCTGGCTCGCCCTGGCGTTGATCGCCACCGCCCAGTTCATGGTGATCATGGACACGTCGATCATCGGCGTCGCACTGCCTGAGATCCAGGCGGATCTGGGCTTCGCCCAGGGCGACCTCTCCTGGGTGTTCAACGCCTACGTCGTCGCCTTCGGGGGCCTGCTCCTGCTCGGCGGCAGGCTGTCGGACCTGTTCGGCGCCCGCCGGCTGTTCGGCATCGGCTGGTTCGTGCTGCTGGCCGGCTCGGTCGCGGCCGGCGCGGCGAACAGCGTCGCCGTCGAGCTGACCGGACGCGCCGTGCAGGGCGTGGGCGCCGCGCTGATCGCGCCGGCGGCGCTCACCCTGCTGATGATGCTGTTCGGCGCCGAACCACGGGAGCTGACCAAGGCCCTGGCCGTCTACGGCGCGGCCGCGCCGGCCGGCGGCACCGCCGGGGTGTTCCTCGGCGGCGTCATCACCGAGTACGTCAGCTGGCCGTGGGTCTTCTACATCAACGTGCCGATCGCGCTGATCGCACTCGTGGCCACGCCCGCCCTCATGCCCTCGGGCGGTGCCGGCGCCCGCGGCGGCGTCGACGTGCTGGGAGCACTGACCGTGACGGCCGGTCTCGGCACGGCCGTCTACGCGATCGTCCGCGCGCCGGAGGCCGGCTGGGGCTCCGCCTCCACCTGGCTGGTCCTCGCCGGGGCCGTCGTCCTGCTGGGCGTGTTCGTGGCGCTCCAGGCCGCACGGCGTGCGCCACTGATGCGGCTGTCGATCTTCCGGACGCCGGACCTCGGCGCCGCGAACCTCGCGCAGCTGCTGCTCGGCGGCGCGTGGATCCCGATGTGGTTCTTCCTGAACCTCTACCTGCAGCAGGTGCTGGGGTACAGTGCGTTCCCCAGCGGTGCCGCGCTGGTGCCGATGACCGCGCTGATCATGATCGGGATGATCGCGCTCGCGCCTCGGGCGATCGGCCGGTACGGACCCAAGGCGATGATCGTGACCGGCCTGGCGATGCTCGCCGCGGGCCTGGCCTGGCTGTCACTGATCCGGCCCGGCGGCTCGTTCTGGGTGGACGTGCTGCCCGCGTCGCTGGTCGCGGCACTCGGCATGTCACTGGCCTTCATCCCTTCCCTGGGCACGGCCATCTCGTCGGCCCGGCCCGAGGAGGGCGGGCTGGCATCGGGCATCGTCAACACCAGCTACCAGATCGGCTCCGCCCTCGGCCTGGCCGCGATGACCGCCGTCGCGTCGGCCTACGGCGCAGACCGGCTCGGCGACCTGCCCGCGCTGTCGGACGGGTTCTCGGCCGCGTTCCTCGGCGCCGCCGGCATCGCCGTCGTCGGCGCGCTGCTGGCCGCCGTCACGCTGCGCTCCCCGCAGCCGGCGGACGCGGCACCGGTGGACGTGTCCGCCGGCCGCGGCTGAGCCGCCCCGCCGCACGGCGTCGCCACGGCGCCGTGCGGGGGCCTTGCTCGGCGTGCCCAGGCACGTTCCCATCGCCCATCTCTTGCGCATACCCCTCCCGGGTATCTAGTGTTACCCCCACGGGGTATTTGTCGCAGGAGGAGACGACGATGACGAACACGCTGCAGGTGGAGATCGCGCCGGCGACGATCGCGGAGACCCAGGCGCTGACCGCCATGGTGCGCACGTCGAGCGCGTACTCCGGCGACTACCGGGTGATGGTCGCGAACCAGACCATCGACGCCGCGTACATCGGGCGGCACCTGACCCGCGTCGCGCACGGGTCCTACGGTGAGCTGCTCGGGTTCGCCACCCTCCAGGTCCCCGGGCGCGGCGGGCCGGGCGAGGGTGAGGTCGACTTCATGTTCGTCGCCGACGACGCACAGGGACGCGGCATCGGGCGGCTCATGATGGACGACCTCCGGGCCGAGGCCGCGAAGCTGGGCCTGCACCGGCTGCACGTCGTCTCACACCCGCCGTCGGCCGGGTTCTACCGCAGCTGCGGCTTCCGCGACGCCGGCATCATCGAGCCGTACGGGCGGATCGGCTGGAGCCGGCCGCACCTGATCCTGGACCTCGGCTGACCCCTCGACGGCGCCGGCGCCGGCGTCAGGCCTCGAGACGCTTCCGCTGCGCCTTGCGCAGCTGCCGGCGGCGGCGCCAGCGAGGGCGTCGCACACTGACGCTGCCCATGTTCACCGAGCCCGTCACGAAGACGACGGCGCGCGGGTCGGCCGGCCGCTCCCGGAGCTTGACGTCGACGCTGGAGAACCGCGTCTCGACGTCGACCTCGGCGGCGATGTCCTCGGGCACCACGAGCTGCAGCGAGGACGTCGACAGCTCCACCTCGACGCGGCACCCGGCCGCGGCGAACGTCGCCTCGGTGAAGTCGAGCACCACCGAGGACATCGACGCCCTGACGGTGAGCCGCGGCGGGACCACCCAGCGGCCGGTCCGCTGCACGGCAGAGCCGTCGGCCCGGATCACCACCGGCTCGGCGGCCGGACGCGCGGCGACGCCGTCGTCACCGAGGTCGGCGACGACGGCGTCGAGATCGCCGCGCGTGCGCGCGGCCAACGCCGAGCCCAGCCGGTCGTCCAGTTCGTCGAGGCCGAGCCGGCCGTCGGCGGCGGCCGCGCGGATGCGCTCGGCCACTTTCTCACGCTCGGCGTCGGAGACGCGCTGCAGCGCGGCGCGCTCGGCGTGGTCGTCGGCCATGACGGCGATCTTACGACCGCCGCTTGGCCGGTGGACCGTCAGCGATCCTCGCGGAACTCCACGTGCCGCCGGGCGAGCGGGTCGTACTTGCGCAGCACCAGCCGGTCGGGGTCGTTGCGGCGGTTCTTCCGGGTCACGTAGGTGTACCCGGTGCCGGCCGTCGAGCGGAGCTTGACGACGGGGCGCAGTTCGGTGCGTGCCATGGGGTCCTTTCCGGAAGCGGGAGTGGGACGGCGTCAGCCCTGGCGGGCATTCAGCCGCGGGTTCTGCTTGTTGACGACGAACAGCCGGCCGCGGCGGCGTACGACCTGCGAGCCCGGCTGGTTCTTCAGCGACCTGAGCGAGTTGCGGACCTTCATCGTGACACCTTCTTTTCCGAGAACGCTTCTCATAACGTTCCCCACGGCGCCGATGTTCCCGCGTCGCCGTTCGCCGCGGCGGCGGCAGCTCGGCGACCGGAAGGACGCGCGGCTACTGCCGTTGGCGTCAGCGCGGCAGCAGGACGCCGACCTGCCTCCGGATGTCCTGCATGATCTCCTCGACGCTCGAGGCGATGTTCACGCTCGCCGCCATTCCGAGGAACATCACAGCGGACACGATGCGTGCCAGCGTGGCGGCATCACCCTCTCCGACCCGCTCGTCTCGGCGCAGCACGGCGGCGACGGCCTCCTCGGTCTGCGCGACGATCGCCAGCGCTTCGCGGTGACGGGGCTCCTCGGGGTCGCCGAACACCATCTCTCGCAGGTAGGTGCGCCCGTTGTCGATCTGGACGCGGTTGCATTCCACGATCGGCCGGACGATCGCCAGCACGGCATCGAGCACACCGGGGATGCTCGCGGCGTCCGCACGGCCCTGCTCGAGCGCTTCGGCGTAATGGGCGTTCTGCACAAGCAGAAGGAGCTCGCCCTTGGTCTTGGCGTAGAGGAACAGTGTTCCGGTGCCGATGTCGGCCTTCTCGGCTATCTGCTGGGTCGTGACCTCGTCGACACCGAGTCGGGCGAACAGCTCGCCAGCGGCAGCGGTGATGCGGTCGAGCTTGTCCTGCTTGTTCCGCTCGCGCCGTCCGACCGGCTGGGAAGCGAGAGACATGACGGTGCCCTCCAGGGCGATAGACTCTGACTGCGCTCAGTAATGATTTTAGTCACGTCCTGCCCTCGCCCTCGCCGCTCACTCCTCGCACCGCGGCAGGATGTCGCCGTTCCTGACGTAGGTGAGGGCGGCAGCGACGTCGTACGCGTGGATCGAGGAGGCGAGCGGTGCCAGCTGGTTGGACAGTTCCTCGATCACGCTGCTGGCGAAGAAGGCGTCCCGTGACGCGGTGCCGGTGAACCCGAGGATGAGGGAGGCGTGGAAGTGCTGGTCGCCGGGATTGTCGTGTGCGACGTTCGGGGTGTTCCACAGCTGTTCGATCCAGGGCAGGAACGTCTGCGTGCGCAGCTCCCGGAGCATTCCGGTGCTGGCGAGCGCGGGACCGAGCTGCTTCTTGACGAACTTCCGGAACTCGCCGGCGCCGACCCCGTCTCTGCGGCGGAGGTAGACGAGGGCGCGGGCACCGACCTCTTCTCCCGGGGCAGCGACGTCGTACCAGCGGGACGATTTCGGCGGGCCGGCATAGAGCAGGGTGCGGCGGAACACGTTGATCTCGTCCTGGTAGGCCAGCTGCGTCTGCTTGCGCCCTTGCAGGGGCGAGAGCGCGGATCGGAAGGCGACCTCCGCGACGCCGTCGATCTTCCGGTCGACGGGGATCGAGGTCTCCACGCCGTCGGTCACCGGCCACCGGCCCGGGTTGTGCTTGCGGAGGTAGATCTGCCGGTACTCCTCCAAGCCCGGAGTGGCGGAGATGATCCCTGAGTGCGGGCCCTTCCAGTGGTCCATGCCGGTCTGGCGGGGCTGGTCGGTGCGCATCCACAGCAGGATCGAGGAGGTGAAGTGCCTCTTCACGTCCAGTTGCGCGGCGGGCGGTGAGGTGCTCATGGCGTTGCCCTTCTCTTCCGGGCGGTCATCGGGCGAGGAACTCGACGGCGACGGGGGCGAACTTCTCGTGGAACTGGAAGATGCCGCCGTGACCGGAGTCGGGGTAGATGATCAGCTCGGACCCCTTGATGCGGCGGTGGAGGTCTTCGGAGAGGACCGAGGGCACCATGCGGTCGTTGTCGCCGTTGGCGATCAGGGTGGGCTGGGTGATCGTCGACAGGTCGTCGGGGGTGGAGCGCCCCCACTTCTTGATCGCCTTCAGCTGCGTTTGGAGCGCCGGGAGCTTGAACGGTGCGTCGCGGTCGACCGTGCGCTCCTTGAGCCGGTTGACGAACGCGCGCGCGGCGGGCTTGCCAGTGGCGTTGCGGTTGAAGAACAGGAACTCCTTGGGGTCTGACCGGGTCAGGGCGGCACGCAGTATGTCCCGATACTTAGTGCCGGCGACCTTGTCGATGTCCTTGCCGCCCTTCGGCCCGGTGCCGGTGAGGACGAGCTTGCGGACGAGCTCCGGGTGCTTCACCACGAGGGCCTGGGCGACGAAGCCGCCGAGCGAGAAGGTGAAGAGGTCGATCTTGTCGAAGCCGAGGGCCTTGATGAACGTGTAGGCGTCGTCGGCCATCGCCTCGACACTGTCCGGCACCCGGCCCGTGGACGCCCCGACACCTCGATTGTCGAAGGCGATGACGTGACGACCCTTGGCGATGGGGTCGATGATCCGGGGGTCCCAGTTGTCGAGGGTGGCAGCGAGGTGGACGAAGAAGACGACGGTTGTCAACGAACGTCTCCGTGGATGGAGTCGCTCCTGTTCCACCTGCGCCCACCGGCGTCAGCCCGGGTGCGGTGCACGAACGCCCACCGTGCAGCCAGCGGGCCTCGAAAGCGCTACGAGCCGCTAAGCGGTACAACGCGCCGACGCCGGATTGGCCCTCCGCCGAGCGACGGGTAACGTACCCCACCCCTAGCGACGCCTCCGTCGCCGGCGGGTGGGGCACTACCCGCCCGATCGATGGAGGCCTTGGTGTCCACCCCTTCCCCACTGCGGCAGCGCGACTTCCGCCTGCTCCTGCTCGGCCAGACGACCAGTCAGTTCGGCGCTCAGGTCAGCGGCATCGCGATCCCGCTGCTCGCCGTCGTCACGCTCGGCGCGTCCGCGCTCGAGGCCGGGCTGCTGGCGGCGGCGTCGACGGTCGCGTTCGCCGTCATCGGACTGCCCGCCGGCGCCTGGATCGACCGCCTCCGCCGCCGGCCGGTGCTGATCGCCGCCGACGTTGCTCGTGCCCTCCTGCTGGCCACCATCCCGCTCGCGGCGGTCGCCGGCGTGGTGACGGTGACCCAGCTGATCGTGGTCGCTCTGTTGACCGGCGTCGCCCGGGTGTTCTTCGACATCGGGTACCAGAGCTACCTGCCGGTCGTCATCGGCCGCGACCGGGTGCTGGCCGGCAACTCCGCCATGGAGACGGTGCGCGCGTCGGGCCAGTTCGCCGGCCCGGGCCTGGGCGGCTGGCTGACCGGGCTCCTCGGTGGGGCGATCGTCGTACTGATTCAAGTCGTGACGTTCGCGGTGTCGGCGGCCGCGCTGGCCGCGATCCGCACCCCCGAGCCCGCGCCGTCACGGGCCGAGCGCACGCACCTGCGTGCCGAGATCCGCGCCGGCCTCGCCTTCGTCCGGCACACCCCCGCACTCCGTGCCACCGCTCTGACCAGTGCCGTCGCCAACTTCTGCTTCGCCGTCGCCGCCGCGGTCTCGATGATCTTCATGGCCCGGACGCTCGAGCTGCCGCCGTCGGCGATCGGCCTGATCGTCGCGGCCGGGTCGGCGACGGTGCTGGCCGCCGCCGCGGTGACGCCCTGGCTGTCGCGGCGAGTGGGGTCGGCCCGGCTCGCCTGGCTGTGCCTCACCGTCACCGGCCCGGCCGGCCTGCTGATCCCGCTGGCCGAACCCGGCTGGACGGCGATCGCATTCCTGATCGTGGGCATCGGCGCCGGCGAGGTCGGCCAGATCATCTATGCGATCGCGAGCGTGAGCCTGCGCCAGCGGATCACCCCGGACGAGCTGCTCGGCCGGGTCAACGCGACCATGCGGGTGCTGATCATGGGCGCGTTCCCGCTCGGCGGTCTGGCCGGCGGCGTGCTCGGCGAGTTGGCTGGGCCGCGGGCGACGCTCTGGGTGGTCGGCGTCCTGACGCTGCTGACGCCGCTGCCGGTCTGGTGGGCGCTGCGCGGCGTCCGCGATGTCGACGACCTCGGCCCGGCCGGCCGTTGATCATCACGGGCAGTGGCGGCACGCAGCGGCGCCAGCGTGTCCGCCCAGGCGACGAGCTCGTCGAGCATCGTCCCAGCGGCCGCCACCTGGCGCTCGCACGGCGCCGGCCGTCGAGGTCGAAGTCGGCGAGGTCGACGACTTCGTAGTCGGCGTCGCCGCGCCGTCCGGCGAGGTCGAGGACCCACTGGGCGACGGCGGGGCCGACGCGGTCCGGGCGGGAGTTCGCCTTCGCCGCCGCGTTCGAGCACGAGTACGCCCGGCCGCCGGGCCGGTATCGCAGCGAGCGGACGGCCGCCTGAGCCGGCGCGGCCCGGCGACAGCCGTCGCACTAGGCGTCTTCCCGCGCTCAACGTAATCCGCGGGCGTTCACCGTCGGCCGGATGCTACGGTCGGCGCCATGCAGCGCGCCCAGCTGACGACGACGCCGGAGACGGTCCCGGCGCGCTGATTCCTACCCACCGACGCCCGGGGCGAGTGCCCCGGAGCGCCGCCGTGTGGTCACTCGCCCTCTGTTTCGAGGAGACCACGATGTTCGACCACCGCCGGCTCGGCCGCGAGCTGGACCTGTTCGGCTCCGATCCGCTCATCGGCGCCGGCCTGCCGTACTGGCTGCCGGCCGGCGCCGCCGTCCGCCACGCGCTCGAGGAGTACGTCCACACCGCCGAACGGCGGGCCGGCTACCAACACGTCCACTCCCCCGTGCTGGCCAAACGCGAGCTGTACGAGCTGTCGGGCCACTGGGCGCATTACCGCGACGACATGTTCCCGCCGATGGACGTCGGCGGCGAGGAGCTCGTGCTGCGGCCGAGCCTGTGCCCGCACCACGCGCTGATCTACCGCTCGCGCGGCCGCTCGTATCGCGAGCTGCCGCTGCGGCTGGCCGAGCTCGGCGGCATGTACCGCTCCGAGGCGTCCGGCGTGCTCGGCGGGCTGACCCGGGTGCGGTCGATCCAGCTCAACGACGCGCACGTCTTCTGCGCCGCGTCGGACGCGGCCGAGGAGGCCGCCGCCGCGCTGGAGCTGATCCGCGCCGCACACGCCGCGATGGGCATCGCACCCGCGCGGCTTCGGCTGTCGCTGCCGGGTCCCGGCGGCAAGTATGCCGGAGCGCCGGCCGCGTGGGAGCGGTCGACCGCGTTGCTGGTCGAGGCGCTGGAGGCATCCGGATCGGACTACGAGTCCCAGGAGGGTGAGGCCGCGTTCTACGGCCCCAAGATCGACGTGCAGATCGCCGACGCCGCCGGCCGCGAGTCGACCCTGTCCACCGTCCAGATCGACTTCCACCAGCCGGAGCGGTTCGGCCTGGAGTACGTCGGCGCCGACGGCGAGCGGCACCGGCCGGTGATGGTGCATCGCAGCGTCATCGGCAGCCTGGAGCGGGCGGTCGCGCAGCTCATCGAGGTGCACGGTGGCGCGTTCCCGCCGTGGCTGGCGCCGGTGCAGGTGGTGCTGGTGCCGGTGGGACCGGAGCAGGACGAGGCCGCGCGGGCGGTGGCCGGGCGGTGCATGGACGCCGGACTGCGGGTCGAGGTCGCAGGCGCAGAGCAGGGCAGCGTCGGCGCCCGCGTCCACGCCGCCCGGCTGGTCCCGTACGTCGCGGTCGTGGGTGCCCGTGAGGCCGGCGCGGACGAGGTCGCGGTGCGGCTGCGCGACGGCCGCCGGCTGGACGCGCTGCCCGCCGCCGATGCGGTCGCCCGCATCGCCGCCCTGGTCGCCGCTCACACCGTCGACATCTGGTGACCGCCGGTCATCCCGTGGCCGTCACCTGGGGAACGGGGTCGCCGGGCGGCGTGAAGGCGGCCAGCAGCGTGGCTGTGATCGCGTCGGCCGCGGCCTCGGCGGCCAGCCGCCCGGCGCCGATCTCGTCTGCCGCGCCGTGCACGACGGTGTAGAAGACGGCGACCAGCCAGTCAGCGGGCAGGTCGAACCGGAACACGCCGGCCGCGCGGCCGCGCTCGAGCAGTGAGCGGACCCGCCGCATCGGGTTCTCGTGCAGCTTGCGGATCCGCTCCGGTGGGAGCGTGTGCTGCGCGGCGACCAGCAACATCCGCGACTCGTCGATCACCTGCCAGCTGGACGCGACCAGCCGCGCCAGCGCCTGCCGGGCGTCGCCGGTGAGGTCGACGGCGTCCAGCGCCTCGTGCGCCCGGGTCACGGCGCGGACGAACACCGCGTCGACCAGCTCGGTGCGCGACGCGAAGTGGCCGTAGAGCGTCACCCGGCCCACACCGGCCGCCGCGGCGATGTCGGAGACGCTGGCGTCCGGGTCGCGGACGAGGCAGGCCGCGGCGGCGTCCAGGATCGCCGCGACGTTGCGCTGGGCGTCGGCGCGCTTGCCTGTCGTGACCGGCATCTCGGTCTCCCACCTTGTCGAACAGCATTGTTCGAGTTACTGTACCGTGCATAAGTCGAACATAGTTGTTCAGGTTAGGAGCTTGAGATGTCCATGCATCCGCCCGCCGCCGACCGTTGGCGGCTTCTCACGCTGCTCGGCCTGGCCCAGTTCATGCTGGTGCTCGACGTCACGGTGGTGGCGGTGGCGCTGCCGGACATCGGCGCCGACTTGTCGCTGTCGCGCACCGCGCTGACGTGGGTGGTCTCGGCGTACACGCTGATGTTCGGCGGTCTGCTCCTGCTGGGCGGCCGGCTGGCCGACCTCGTCGGCGCCCGCCGTATCGTGCTCGCCGGACTGACCTTGTTCACGACGGCGTCGCTGGTCAGCGGGCTGGCATGGAACGCCGAGTCGCTGATCGGCGGCCGCGTCGCCCAGGGCGCCGGGGCCGCGCTGCTCTCCCCCGCCGCGCTGTCGATCGTCGCGACCACGTTCCACGGGACGGAGCGCAACCGCGCGCTGGGCGTGTGGGCGGCGCTGGGCGGCGCCGGGTCGGCGGCCGGCGTGCTGGTCGGCGGGCTGCTCACCGCCGGTCCGGGCTGGTCCTGGATCTTCTACGTCAACGTGCCGGTCGGGCTCGTGCTGGTCGCCCTGCTGAGGCGGCTGCTGCCCACCCGGCGCGCCGCCTCGTCGCACGCCGGCAGCCCCGGTCCACGGCGACTGGACGTGCCCGGCGCCGTGCTCGTCACCGTCGGCACCGCTGCCCTCATCTATGGCCTGGTCAATGCCGGCGACGACGGCTGGACGGGCTCCTCGACCGTCGTGCCGGTCGCCGCCGCGCTGGTCCTCTACACCGTCTTCGCCGTGCTGCAGCGACGCCTGCGAGCGCCCCTCATCGATCCGTGGCTCATCACCCGGCGGCCCGTACTGACCGGCGTGCTGCTCATGCTGGTCGCGACCGGGCTGCTGATCTCGGCGTTCTTCCTCGGCTCGTTCTTCCTGCAGCACGTCCGCGGCCACGGCGCCCTCATCACCGGCGTGCTGTTCCTGCCGGTGGCGGTCGCGGTAGCGGCCGGTGCGCACGTGGGCGGCCGAGCCGTCGGCCGGGCCGGCCCCCGCCTCGTAGCGGCCGTCGCGTTCGCCGTCGCCGCGGCCGGGCTCGCTCTCGCCGCCGTCGCCACCATCCGGGGCGACGGCGCCTCGGACACGGCCCTGCTGGTGACGGGCATGAGCGTGGGCACCGCCGGGCTCGGGGCGACATTCGTCACCGCCACCACCAGTGCCCTCGCGCACGTCGACCACCACGACGCCGGCCTGGCCTCGGGCATCGTGAACACGTTCCACGAGTTCGGCGCGGCGCTCGGGGTCGCCCTCGCGTCGAGCATCGCGGCCGCCGACCTCGCCCCCGGCGCCACCGGCACCGGCGGCTTCACCAGCGCCTACGCGGCCGGTGCGGCGGCCGCGGTCGTCGCCGGGCTGGTCGCATCGGTGCTGGTCCCGGCGGGCCGCCCGGCGACGACGGTGGTGCCGGTCCACTGACGCCGCGGCTCGATGTCACAGCCCGCCGGGGCCGTCTCGTCTCGGTCAGAGACAGGCCCACGGAATCGGGACGGTGAACGATCATGCGAGTGTTCGTGGCGGGCGGGAGCGGAGCCATCGGCCGGCGGCTGGTGCCGCAACTCGTCGCCCGCGGTCACCAGGTGACGGCGACCACGACGAACCCGCGCCGGCTGGGCCTGCTGACGCGGCTGGGCGCCGAGGCGGTGGTGATGGACGGGCTGGACGCGGCGTCGGTGGGTGAGGCGGTAGCGCATGCCCGGCCGGACGCGATCGTGCACGAGATGACCGCCCTCTCGTTCGCGCACGCCGGTAAGCCGGACTTCCGGCACCCGGAGCGGTTCGGCGCTCTCACCAACCGGCTGCGCACCGAGGGGACCGATCACCTGCTGGCCGCCGCCGAGGCGACCGGCGTCTCCCACCTCGTCGCGCAGAGCCTCGCGATCTGGCCGGCGAACCGCGAGGCCGGACCGGTGGCCGACGACGACCGGCCACCGCTCGAGCAGCTGCCGGCGAAGCTGCGCATCATGGCCGAGCCGCTGCGCCACGTGGAGGGTGTCGTGGTCAAGGCCGGCGGTGCGGCGCTGCGCTACGGCGGGTTCTACGGCCCCGGCGGCGGCATCGAGGAGCAGATCGACCTGGTCCGCAAGCGACGGATGCCGGTCATCGGCGGCGGCACCGGCTACTTCTGCTGGGTCCACATCGACGACGCCGCAGCCGCTACCGTGCTGGCCGTGGAGCAACAGGCGAACGGCGTGTTCAACATCGTCGACGACGACCCGGCCCCGGTCCGTGAGTGGCTGCCGTACCTGGCCGCGTGTGTCGGCGCGAAACGCCCGCGCCGGATCCCCGCCTGGCTGGTCCGGCCGCTGGCCGGTGAGATGGGGGTGGCGATCATGACCCAAGGCCGCCCGTTCTCCAACACCAAGGCCAAGCGGGAGCTCGGCTGGCAGCCGCGCTACCCGACCTGGCGCGAGGGCTTCAAGGACGAAGCGGCATGACCAGGACCGAGGAGTTCGAGGAGTTGCGGCCGCTGTTGTTCTCCATCGCGTACCGGCTGCTGGGCAGCGTCAGTGAGGCCGAGGACGCGGTGCAGGAGACCTGGCTGCGCTATGAGACCACCCCGACCCAGCCGAGGTCGGTCAAGGCGTATCTCTCGGCGGTGGTGACCCGGATCTCCATCGACGTGCTGCGCTCGGCCCGGGTCCGGCGTGAGGAGTACGTCGGGCCGTGGCTGCCCGAACCACTGCTCACCGATCCGTATGAGGATCCGGCCCGGTCGGCGGAGCTGGCCGATTCGGTGTCGATGGCGGCGTTGCTGCTGCTGGAACGGCTCAGCCCGTTGGAGCGGGCGGTGTTCGTGCTGCGTGAGGTGTTCGGGTTCGGCTTCCCCGAGATCGCCGCGGCGGTGGGCCGGTCGGAGGCAGCCTGCCGGCAGCTCGCCGTCCGGGCCCGGCGGCACATGGACGACGGGCGGCCCCGGTTCGCCGCCGACCGCCACGAACGCGAAGAGCTCGCGGCCCGCTTCTTCGACGCGCTGCGCGACGGTGACGTCGACGGGCTGCGGAAGCTGCTCGCCGCCGACGTGCAGATGGTCGGCGACGGCGGCGGCAAGGCGCCACAGCTGCCCAGGTCCGTCGTCGGCGCGGACAAGGTGGCCAGGGTGTTCGGCTCCGGCTTCGCCTGGCTGTTCCGGGTCGACGTCACCCTCGAGCCGCATGACGTGAACGGCCAGCCCGGTGCGATCTTCCGCGACCGCGACGGCAAGGTCGTCGCCATCCTGGCGCTGGACATCCTCGGCGGCCGGATCCAGATGGTCCGCTCGGTGATCAACCCCGAGAAGCTCGCGCACACGGGTCCGGTGGCCGATCCCTGGGCGCTGGCCCGCGAGGTGAACCGGATGCGCCGTCCCCACGATCATCGCTGATCCGAGGTGCGAGCGCGCAGCTCGGCGTTGCGCCGCACCTGGTCGCGCAGGCTCCACACCGAGCTGCGCGACCATGGCGTCGATGGGCGTCCGCGGGTCGTTCGACCAGAACAGCCCAGTGTCCTCGCGAGCGGAGCAGTGGTAGCCGGCGCGGTCGCCGAACGTCTCCCCGAAGACCAGCCCGTCCCGCAGCGGGGCGCGGCGATCGTGCCGGTGTCGAGCGCCGAGCAGCCTGGCCAGCTCGTCGGTACGCAGGTGCGGGCGCTGGGCCGGGTCGGAGAGGAAGTTCACTCGGCCGATCGCGTAGACGACGCCCGCCGCCCAGATCCGCCGGTCGCCGCGCAGTAGCGGCGACGGACGCTTCCGCGCCAGCGCTTCCACGAGCCGCCGGCTCAGCGGCGCATACTCCTCATCGAGATGGTCTGCGCATCACGCGTCCGTGATCGCCACGATCTCGCTCACCACTGGTCGCAGAGCGACCGGTGCAGCCGTCGTGTCGTCACCGGAACGGACCTACGTGACGCAGGCAGCGGTGACCGTCGCTGGTGCGGAAAGCTCAGAACGGCGGGGTGTCTATGAGGCCGACGTGCCTGGGATGTTGTTGCGGCGTCGTTTCCGCCGTGTCGATCGGTTCGGCGGTCGGCCAGGGCTCGGGTAGGGCGGACATGACTGGTGGTGGTCGGCTCACGTAGGTGTGGCCTAGCGGGCTCGTCCACACCGTGCTATCGGGCGTGAGCTTTCTGAACCGCCAGCCGCCGTCGTGTTTGAGCCGGTGGTCGTGACGGCAACAGGAGCCCAGGTTCGCCTCGTCCGTCGGTCCGCCGTCGGCATGGTCGACGGCGTGGTCCTGATCGGTGCGGCTGGCCGGCGCCCGGCAGGCGGGGTGGGTGCAGCAGCGGTCGCGGATCTGCACCACCCGCCGCAGCCAGGCGTGGGCGGACCTGCGGTGCTGGTCGGCCGCCTCGATGTCGGCGCGGTCGGAGCCGGCCGGAAGGCTGGCGGCGCGTTGACCGGCGATGTCGGCGAGCACCGCGCTCCAGGCGGGGTGGCGCTCCGCGGCTAGCGCGGTGAGCCACGTCAGTTCGTCGGCTTTGACCTGCAGCTCGACGATCGCCGGGCGACCGCGACCGGTAGTGCGTGCCGGCATCGGCGGTGCGGTACCGGTCGGCGCGGTGGGCCGGTGGTGGGTGGTCCCGCTGTCGATGGGGCGGCCGTGGTGGTCACAGACGACCCAGCGCCATTGCGCATTGGTCATGGACGCCACCATCGGCCGGGCCAGTGTCGCAGGGATGACATCCCACCCGGCGATCTCGGCCGGGTGCTCGTGCACCCCGAGCATGGCGGCCACCTCGACCCGCAGCTCTCGCACGCTCCATCCGCTCGGAGGAGGGCCGTCAGCGGCCGGGCGCGGCGCGGCCGGGCCGACCGGCTGGCCCGTCTCGGTGTGGCCATCGGCATCACCGTCACCGTCGTGGCCGCCGGTGGCGGTGCCTGGCTCGGCAAGGTCCGCGAAGGGGTGGGCGAGGACATGGTCGACGATCTGGTCCTCGCTCAGGTGCTCGAAGGTGCCGTCGAGCATGCCGAGATAGAGGTCGGCGCGGATGTGGTCGGTCGGCCGGGCGTCGCCGGCGTGCTTGCAGGCCCGGGCGAGGGTGTCGATGCGGTCGCACGCCGCCGCGGCACGGTCGACGGGCAGGTCCAGCCCGTGCAGGTTGGCGGTGCCGTCGTCGTTGCGCGACCCCTCGACCCGGCGGCCCTTGACCGCTGCCCGGTAGCGGCGTTCGGCCCAGCCGGGGTCGATGGCGATCGCGGCCCGTTTGATCCGGTCGATCAGCTCGCCCACCAGCAGTGTGCCCGCCCGGGGCAGCAGGCCGGTGATCACCTGCGCGGCCTGGTCGTTGTTCAGCCCGATGGTCCACTGGACGAACGCCCGCGCCCGCGGCTCGTCCAGTTCCCCGGCCTCCATCGCCTCGCCCAGCATCGGCAGCCGCTCGTGTACCTGCCAGGCGAACTCGAACGTGCTGTCGGCGCGGCGGCGCGACCACACCAGCGCGGCCCGCGCCTCCTCGGCGGCGAACTCGCCCGGCCACTCCACCCGGGACACGCCGTCACCGCTGTGCGCCCGGCGCATCCCGGTCTCCAGCAGCGCCCGCAGGAACACCGCCTGCGCATGACAGGCCTGCCGATAGGCTGCGGTCATCACGTCGACCGTGTCGTGCCCCCTCACCCGGCGCACCGGGACCCGTGCCAGCGCGGCAGCCAGCTCGGGGCCGGGCTCCATCGACTCGAACCCGCCCGGCAGCGGCACGGGGTCCGCGGACAGTTCCCGAGTGCTGCAACGGTAGCCGCTGCCTCCGGCTAGGAATCCGGCTACCGCGTCATCGAGCCGGCGCACGGCGGGTTCGTCGTCGGGCACCAGCCTGATCTGCACCACGGACCGAAGGCCGGCGCCGCTGCCGAGCGAAGCGACCACGCCGACCTCCTTCCGTCACGAATGCACGATATCACTGCATGTAGACATCATATTTCGAACGCTAGATCGACGCAACTCGACGAACCCGCGCCGTCGCGGAGCGGCCACCGGCGTCGCGGCCGACGCGGACGGCGGCATGCTGCTCAGGTCTTCGACTGGGGCAGCTTGACCGAGCCGCGGCGCGGGGCGGCGGCCGACGGTGGGGGAACGACCGGGCCGATGTCGCCGTCAGGAGCCTCGTCGAGGTCGACGATGACCGGGGCGTGGTCGCTGGGGCCGGTGCCCTTGCGCGCGTGCCGGTCGACCCAGGCGGCGGCGACCCGCTCGGCCACCGGGTCGCTGGCCAGCATGAGGTCGATGCGCATGCCGAGGTCCTTGTGGAACATGCCGGCGCGGTAGTCCCAGTAGGTGAAGACCCGTTCGGCAGGCCAGCGGTCGCGGACGACGTCGTGCAGGCCGGCGGACTGGAGGTCGGCCAGGGCAGCGCGCTCGGGCTGCGTGACGTGGGTCTGCCCGACGTAGGCGCCGGGGTCGAACACGTCGGCGTCGGTGGGTGCGATGTTCATGTCGCCGCACACCATGACGGCGTCGGGGCCGGCTGCGACCTGCGCGCGCAGCGCCGCCAGCCACTCCAGTTTGTAGGCGTAGTGCTCGGAGTCGGGCTCGCGACCGTTGGGGACGTAGACCGAGTGCACCCGCACTCCCCCGCAGGTGGCCGAGACGGCGCGCGCCTCCTGGTGCGGGAAGCCCGGCCCGCCGGGCAGCCCGGTGACGACGTCGTCGAGGCCGACCCTCGAGAACAGCGCGACGCCGTTCCAGCGCGCCTCACCGTGGTAGGCCGCCTGGTAGCCGCGCTGCTCGAGCTCGGCGCCGAGCAGCTCCTCGATGAGGTCGTCGGCGAGCTTGGTCTCCTGCAGGCAGACGACGTCGGGGCGGCGCTGGTCGAGCCAGGGCAGCAGCCGCGGCAACCGCTGCTTGACGGAGTTGACGTTCCAAGTGGCGACTCTCACCGCACCTACCGTAGCCGCGTCCACCGACACGATCGACGGCGACAGCGTCAGCGGTGCTGCAGCGCCAGCCGCAGCCCGAAGCCGACCAGCACGATGCCCGTCACGCGGTCGGCCACGCGGGCGAACCGGGACCGGCCCAGCGTGCGCACCATGAATCCGGCGCCGGCGATGACGAACGCGAACCAGAGCATTCCGATGACGTTGTGCACGACCGCGAGCAGAATTCCCATCAGCAGCGGCGACATGCCGTCGGGAATGAACTGCGGAATGGTGGCCACATAGAACACCCCGATCTTCGGATTGAGGATGTTCGTGCCCAGACCCGTGAGCCACGAGACCCACAGCGACCCGCGGTCCGGCGAATCCACCGCCGGCAGCCTATCGTCGTCGCCCTGCCGCCGGAAGCTCGTCCACAGCAGCTGCGCCCCGAGCGCCACCAGGTACGCCGCACCGGCCAGCGTAAGCACGCGGTATGCCGTCTCCGACGCGACCAGCAGTGCCGACGCACCCACGGCCGCCGCGACGCCCCAGGCCAAGCAGCCGGCGCCGATGCCCAGCGCCGCGGCGATGGCGTGCCCGCGGCCGCGGCTGACGGCGGCGCGCAGCACCAGCGCGGTGTCGAGACCGGGAATGACGGTGAGCAGGGCGGCCACGACGGAGAACGACAGCAAAGCCTGTGCGATGGTCACGGACCACCTTAACCCGGGCAACTCGGACGGATACCGCCGCCGCCCCGCGGGATTTTACTCGTCGTCAGAATGACGAACAAGACTGTTCATGATCGACCGCTTCGGTTACGGTCCGGAATGGAGCTGCTGCACTTTCCCGAACGTGAGAAACGAGGCCGCCCATGGACCGTCTCCAGCACATCGTGACTTTCTGCGGCAACTGCGACTGCGGCTGTCCGGAATTGTTCCTCGACCACAACGCTCCCCCGGAGCGCCGGGTCGTCATCACCGACGACTTCGGCCAGCGGGTGCAGATGAGCCTGGCGCAGTTCCGCGTCATCGTCGAGTCGGCCAAGGAGGGCCAGCTCGACGACGTCCTGCAGCCGGCCAACGCCTGAGCGCCGGCCGGCCGCCGCACGGCGCCCGTCAGTGGTAGGCCGGCGCCACCTTGCCGACGGCGTCGCCGATGCGGTGCACCCGCATGGCGTTGGTCGAGCCCGGGATGCCGGGCGGGGACCCGGCGACGATGATCACGAGGTCGCCGCGGCGGCAGCGCTCCTGCTCGAGCAGCATGCGGTCGACCTGCTTGACCATCTCGTCGGTGTGGTCGACGTGCTCGGCGGTGAACGCCTCGATGCCCCACGACAGCGCCAGCTGGTGCCGGGTGGCGCTCAGCGGGCTGAAGGCCAGCAGCGAGATGGCGGGCCGCAGCCGGGCCATCCGGCGCGCGGAGTCGCCGCTCTGGGTGAACGCGACCAGGTACTTCGCGCCCAGCAGGGCACCGGTCTCGACCGCGGCCTTGGTGATGGCGCCGCCCTTGGTGCGCGGCTGGGTGCCCAGGGGCGGGATGCGCTCGAGGCCGTGCTCCTCGACCGTCTCGACGATCTTCGCCATGGTGGCGACGGTCTCGATGGGATAGGCACCGACGCTGGTCTCGCCGGACAGCATGACGGCGTCGGCGCCGTCGAGGACGGCGTTGGCGACGTCGGAGGTCTCGGCGCGGGTCGGCCGCGGGTTGGTGATCATGGAGTCGAGCATCTGGGTGGCGACGATGACCGGCTTGGCCCGGCGCCGGCACAGCTCGACGGCGCGCTTCTGCACCAGCGGGACGTCCCACAGCGGCAGTTCGACGCCGAGGTCGCCACGGGCCACCATGACGCCGTCGAACGCGTCGACGATCTCGGCGAGGTTCTCGACCGCCTGCGGCTTCTCGACCTTCGCGATGACCGGCAGCCGCACGCCCTCTTCGGCCATGATGCGGTGCACGTCGTCGACGTCGGAGGCGGAGCGGACGAACGACAGGGCGATCATGTCGGCGCCGATGCGCAGCCCCCAGCGCAGGTCCTCGATGTCCTTCTCGGACAGCGCCGGCACGCTGACGGCGGTGCCCGGCAGGTTGAGGCCCTTGTGGTTGGAGACCTTGCCGCCGATGACGACGGTGGTGACGACGTCGGTGTCGGTGACGTCGGTGACCTCGAGCGAGAGCCGGCCGTCGTCGATCAGCACGGTGTCGCCGGCCGTGACGTCGCCAGGCAGTCCCTTGTAGGTGGTGGACGCACGCTCGGCCGTGCCCTCGACGTCCTCGACGGTGATCACGAAGGTCTGGCCGACCTCGAGCTCCGCCGAGCCGTCCACGAACTCGCCCAGCCGGATCTTCGGGCCCTGCAGGTCGACGAGGACGCCCACGTTGCGCTCGGCCTCGGTGGCCGCCTTACGCACTCGCAGGTACCGTTCCTCGTGCTCCGCGTGGCTGCCGTGGCTGAGGTTGAACCGTGCGACGTCCATGCCGACGTCGATCAGTTCCCGCAGCCGCTCCGGCGAGTCGGTCGCTGGACCAAGAGTGCAAACAATCTTCGCTCTACGCACGTCCGCCAACACTAGTCTTCTCAGGGCTCAAACCGCGAGCGGACGGTCGGTGGGCGAGACCGGCGAGGGCAGCCGGTCGACCCCGGTCAGCTTGCGGTCGACGGCCGCCGCGACCGATCGGCCCTCGGCGATCGCCCACACGATGAGCGACTGGCCGCGTCCGGCGTCGCCGGCCACGAACACGCCGGGAATGGTCGTCTCGAACGAGTCGTCGCGGACGATGTTGCCCCGCGCGTCGAGTTCGACGCCGAGCTGCTCGATCAGCGGCGACTTCTCCGGGCCGACGAACCCCATGGCCAGCAGGACGAGGTCGGCCGGCAGCTCGCGCTCGGTGCCGGGCACCGGCTCGAACCCGCCGGTCTCGGTGCGCCGGACCTCGACCAGCCGCAGCGCCGTCACCCTGCCGCCGTCGCCGACGAACGCCTGGGTGGAGACCGCGTAGACGCGCTCGCCGCCCTCCTCGTGGGCGCTGGACGTGCGCAGCATCAGCGGCCAGGTCGGCCACGGCGTCGATGGGTGCCGGGTGCCGGGCGGCTCGGGCATGATCTCCAGCTGGGTGATCGACGCCGCGCCCTGCCGGTGGGCGGTGCCCAGGCAGTCGGCGCCGGTGTCGCCGCCACCGATGATGATGACGTGCTTGCCCTCGGCGGTGATCTGGCCGGGGACGGCCTCGCCGAGCGCCGTGCGGTTGGCCTGCGGCAGGTACTCCATGGCCTGGTGGACGCCGTCGAGCTCGCGGCCCGGGATCGGGAGGTCGCGCCAGTCGGTGGCGCCCACGGCCAGCACGACGGCGTCGTAGCGGGCCCGCAGCTCCTTGCCGGTGACGGCGACGCCGACCTCGACGCCGGTGCGGAAGATGGTGCCCTCGGCACGCATCTGGTCCAGCCGGCGGTCGAGGTGCCGCTTCTCCATCTTGAACTCGGGGATGCCATAGCGCAGCAGCCCGCCGGCGCGGTCGGCCCGCTCGTAGACGGCGACGGTGTGCCCGGCGCGGGTCAGCTGCTGGGCGACGGCCAGGCCGGCCGGGCCGGATCCGATGACGGCCACCGTCCGGTCGGTCAGCCGCTCCGGCGGCAGCGGCGCCACCCAGCCCTCGTCGAACGCCTTGTCGATGATGGAGACCTCGACGTTCTTGATGGTGACGGCGTCGTCGGCGATGGCGACCACACAGGCCGCCTCGCACGGCGCGGGGCACAGCCGCCCGGTGAACTCCGGGAAGTTGTTGGTGGCGTGCAGCCGCTCGGCCGCCACCTTCCAGTCGTCGCGCCAGACGAGGTCGTTCCACTCCGGGATGAGGTTGCCCAGCGGGCAGCCGTGGTGGCAGAACGGGATGCCGCAGTCCATACAGCGCCCGGCCTGCTCGACGATGATCGGCAGCAGCGTGCGGCCGATGCCCGGTTCGGGATAGACCTCGTTCCAGTCGCGCAGCCGCTCCTCGACCGGGCGCGGCGTCGCACCCCGGCGCGGGGTCTTCAGGAAGCCTCGTGGGTCAGCCATGCGCCGCCTCCATGATCGCGACGTCCACATCGCGTCCATCGCGCTCGGCGGCGGCCTTGGCGGCGAGCACTCGCTTGTAGTCCGTGGGCATGATGAGCGAGAACCGGACCATCGCCGCCGTCCAGTCGGCCAGCAGCGCCTCGGCCACGGCCGAGCCGGTCTCGTCACGGTACTTCTCGATGATGCCGTGCAGCCGGGCCAGCTCGCCGGCGTCGGGCGTCTCGATCTCGACCATCTCGGAGTTCACCAGGCTGGGGTCGAGATCGAGCACGAACGCCGTCCCGCCGGACATTCCGGCGGCGATGTTGCGGCCGGTGCGGCCGAGCACGACGACGGTCCCGCCAGTCATGTACTCGCAGGCGTGGTCGCCGACGCCCTCGACGACGGCCGTGACGCCGGAGTTGCGCACGCAGAATCGCTCGCCCACGAGGCCGCGGACGAACAGTTCGCCGCCGGTGGCGCCATAGGCGGCGACGTTGCCGGCGATGATGTTCTCTTCGGCGGCGAATGGCGCACTGCGGTCGGGCCGGACGATCACCCGGCCCCCCGAGAGCCCCTTGGCGAGGTAGTCGTTGACGTCGCCCTCGAGCCGCAGCGTGACGCCGGCCGGCAAGAACGCACCGAACGACTGCCCGGCCGAGCCGGTGAACGTGACGTCGATGGTGTCGTCGGGCAGGCCGGCGCCGCCCGTGCGCTTGGTGACCTCGTGGCCGAGCATGGTGCCGACGGTGCGGTTGACGTTGCGCACCTCGAGCTTGATCTGCACCCGCTCGCCCTGCTCCAGCGCGTCGGTGGCCAGCGCGAGGAGCTGGTTGTCCAGTGCCTTCTCCAGCCCGTGGTCCTGGCCGACCACCTGGTGCCGGGCGGCGCCGTCGGGCAGCTCCGGCACGTGCAGGATGGGCGAGAGGTCCAGCCCGGCGGCCTTCCAGTGGTCGACGGCGGCCTCGGTGTCGAGCAGGTCGGCCCGCCCGATGGCTTCGTCGAGGCTGCGGAAGCCCAGCTGGGCGAGGTACTCGCGCACCTCTTCGGCGATGTACTGGAAGAAGTTGACGACGAACTCCGGCCGGCCGGTGAACTTCTTGCGCAGCTCAGGGTTCTGCGTCGCGACGCCGACCGGGCAGGTGTCGAGGTGGCAGACCCGCATCATGATGCAGCCGGACACCACCAGCGGCGCCGTCGCGAAGCCGTACTCCTCGGCACCCAGCAGCGCGGCGACGATGACGTCGCGGCCGGTCTTGAGCTGGCCGTCGGTCTGCACGACGATGCGGTCGCGCAGGCCGTTGAGCAGCAGCGTCTGCTGCGTCTCGGCCAGGCCCAGCTCCCACGGGCCGCCGGCGTGCTTGAGGCTGGTCAGCGGCGCGGCGCCGGTGCCGCCGTCGTGACCGGAGATCAGCACGACGTCGGCGTGCGCCTTCGAGACGCCCGCGGCCACCGTCCCGACGCCGACCTCGGCGACCAGCTTCACGTGGATGCGGGCGGCCGGGTTGGCGTTCTTGAGGTCGTGGATGAGCTGCTTGAGGTCCTCGATCGAGTAGATGTCGTGGTGCGGCGGCGGCGAGATGAGGCCGACGCCCGGCGTCGAGTGCCGGGTGCGCGCCACCCACGGGTACACCTTGTGGCCGGGCAGCTGGCCGCCCTCGCCGGGCTTCGCGCCCTGCGCCATCTTGATCTGGATGTCGTCGGCGTTGCTCAGGTAGTCGGACGTCACGCCGAACCGGCCGCTGGCCACCTGCTTGATGGCGCTGCGCCGCTCGGGGTCGTACAGGCGGTCGGTGTCTTCGCCGCCCTCGCCGGTGTTGGACTTGCCGCCGAGGCGGTTCATCGCGATGGCGAGGGTCTCGTGCGCCTCCTTGCTGATGGAGCCGTACGACATGGCGCCGGTGGAGAACCTCCTGACAATGCTGTCGATGCTCTCCACGTCCTCGATCGGCACCGGCGGGCGCTCGCCCGTCTTCAGCGTGAACAGGCCGCGCAGCGTCATCAGCCGCTTCGACTGCTCGTCGACCTGCCGGGTGTACTGCTTGAACACGTCGTAGCGGCCGGCCCGGGTGGAGTGCTGCAGCCGGAACACCGTCTCGGGGTCGAACAGGTGCGGCTCGCCCTCGCGCCGCCACTGGTACTCGCCGCCGACCTCCAGCTTGCGGTGCCGGGTGGCGCTGCCGCCGCGCGGGTACGCCCGGGCGTGCCGGCGGCGGACCTCCTCGGCGATGCCGTCGAGGCCGATGCCGCCGAGGCGGGACGTCGTGCCGGTGAAGTACCGGTCGACGACCTCGGCCGACAGCCCCAGCGCCTCGAAGATCTGAGCGCCGGTGTACGACGCGACCGTCGAGACACCCATCTTGCTCATGACCTTGAGCACGCCCTTGCCGAGCGCCTTGATGAGGTTGGCGACCGCCTTCTCCGGGCTGACCCCGGGCAGCAGGGTGCCCTGACGGACGAGGTCCTCGACGCTCTCCATCGCGAGGTACGGGTTCACCGCGCCGGCGCCGTAGCCGATGAGCAGCGCGACGTGGTGCACCTCGCGCACGTCGCCGGCCTCGACCACGAGGCCGACCTTGGTGCGGCTCTTCTCGCGGATGAGGTGGTGGTGCACCGCGGACGTGAGCAGCAGCGACGGGATGGGGGCCAGCGTGGTGTCGGAGTGCCGGTCGGACAGCACGACGATGCGCGCGCCGGACTCGATCGCCTTCGACGCCTCGGCACAGATCTCGGCGAGGCGTCGGCCCAACTCCGCTCCCCCGCCGGCGACGTCATACAGGCCGCGGATGACGTGGGTGGCGTAGCCGGGCAGGTTGCCGTCGCGGTTGATGTGGATGATCTTGGCGAGCTGATCGTTGTCGATGACCGGGAACGGCAGCACGAGCTGGCGGCACGACGCGGGGCCCGGGTCGAGCAGGTTGCCCTCGGGACCAATGGTGCCGGCCAGCGACGTGACCAGCTCTTCCCGGATGGCGTCCAGCGGCGGGTTCGTGACCTGCGCGAACAGCTGCGAGAAGTAGTCGAACAGCAGCCGCGGCCGGTCGGACAGCGTGGCGATGGGCGTATCGGTGCCCATCGATCCGATCGGCTCCGCGCCGGACTTGGCCATCGGCGCGAGCAGCAGCCGCAGCTCCTCCTCGGTGTAGCCGAAGGTCTGCTGGCGGCGGGAGACGCTGGCGTGGGTGTGCACGACGTGCTCGCGCTCGGGGAGGTCGCCGAGGCGGATCAGGCCGGCGTGCAGCCACTCGCCGTACGGCTCCTGCGCGGCGAGGGCGTCCATGACCTCGTCGTCGTCCATGACCTTGTGGCCGGCGACGTCGACGAGGAACATGCGGCCCGGCTCGAGGCGGCCCTTGCGCACCACCCTCGCCGGGTCGAGGTCGAGGACGCCCGCCTCCGACGCCAGCACGACCAGGCCGTCGTCGGTGATCCAGTACCGGCCCGGGCGCAGGCCGTTGCGGTCGAGCACGGCGCCGACCAGGCTGCCGTCGGTGAAGACGACCGCGGCCGGGCCGTCCCACGGCTCCATGATCGTGCTGTGGAACTCGAAGAAGTCGCGCCGCGACTTCGAGATGCCCTGGTGGTTCTCCCACGCCTCCGGGATCATCATGCGCACCGCGTGCGGCAGGCTGCGGCCGCCCAGGTGCAGCAGCTCGAGCACCTCGTCGAAGCTGGCGGAGTCGCTGCCGTCGGGCGCGACGACCGGGTACAGCCGGGACAGCTCGCCGCCGAAGACGTCGCCGGCCAGCTGCGACTCGCGGGCCCGCATCCAGTTGCGATTGCCCTGGACGGTGTTGATCTCGCCGTTGTGTGCGACGAAGCGGTACGGGTGCGCCAGCGGCCAGCTCGGGAACGTGTTCGTCGAGAACCGCGAGTGCACGACGGCGATGGCGCTGGCCAGCCGCTCGTCGGAGAGGTCGGGGAAGAACGGCTCCAGCTGGCCGGTCGTCAGCATGCCCTTGTAGACGAGGGTGCGAGACGACAGGCTCGGGAAGTACGCGCCGGTGGTGCGCTCGAGGCGCTTGCGCAGCGCGAACGCCTTGCGGTCGAGGTCGATACCGCTGATTCCACGGACGTCGCCGACTGTCACATTTTCGCCCTCGGCGGAGAAGCGTGCCTCGGCCGTGACGAAGAGCTGACGGATGCGCGGCAGCGTCGAGCGGGCCGTCTTGCCCAGCAGCTCGGGCGTCGTCGGCACGTCGCGCCAGGCGAGTACCGTCAGGCCCTCGTCGGCGGCGATGTGCGCGGTGGCCTCGACGATCTCCGCGTCCTGCGCGTCGTCGTCGGGGATGAAGGCCAGCCCCGTGGCGTAGTGCCCGGCCGCGGGCAGCTCGACGCCGGCGACCGCGCGGCAGAACGCGTCGGGGACCTGTATGAGGATGCCGGCACCGTCGCCGGAGTCGGGCTCGGCGCCCGAGGCGCCCCGGTGGTCGAGATTGCTCAGGGCGGTCAGCCCGCGATCGATGATCGCGCGACTGGCCACGCCGTCGAGCGTGGCCACGAAGGCCACGCCGCAGGCGTCGTGCTCGAACCGCGGGTCGTAGAGACCCTGGGGGTGAGGCGTGAGGCGCATGGCACTCCCGTCGTCGTGAGACTGGCGGCGGGTGCAGGGACGGCGATGGCCCGTGCGTGAAGTTTCGTGGAGATTACAACACTTCGGCCGTCATGTGTTGTCGCGTCTCTCCATGATATCGGCGACGGTGGTGACTAGCACGGCGGCGAACCCGCTGTTGATCATCGGATTCTCCACCGAGGACCGGCCGTCGCCGCAGATCGTCAGGTCAGCGGACTGTCGGACCGTACAAGTACGTTGACGTCCTCGCAGTTGTGAAGGGCACCACCTCGGCGTGGCGGAAGCGGTTCGTGGCCGTTTCGTGACGTAACACGGCACCCCCACCGGCACGAGCTGACGTGGGTTCCTCCATGATCATCAAGGATTCCACCCCCTATGGCGTGGAGGATCCTGGATGATCACGGGATGTCCGCACGCGTCAGCTGCCGGTGGCGGGCGGGCTCGTCGACTCGGCGGCCGGAGCTGCCGTAGGTGCTTCGGGTGCGGCCTTCGTCGCGGGCGTCTTCTTCGCCGGCGCCTTCTTCGCGGCGGCGCTCCTCGTCGCGGCGGCCGCGGTCTTCGCCACCGGTGCCTTCTTCGCCGTGGTCGCGGCCTTCTTGGCGGCCGGCGCCTTCTTGGCTGCAGCCGACTTCGCCGGGGCGGCGTCGTCGGCCTCGGCGGCCTTCGCCATAGTTGCCGCCTTCTTGGCCGCCGGCGCCTTCTTCGCCGTGGTCGCCGTCTTCTTGGCGGCCGGCGCCTTCTTCGCGGCAGCCGACTTCGCCGTGGTCTTCTTCGCGGCCGCCGTGCTCGCGGTCGTCGCGCCCGCGGCCGTCGCCGCAGCCGCAGTGGTCTTGGCCGGAACCTTCTCCGTGTCCCGCGGCTTCGCCGTGTCCCCCGGCTCGTCCGCGTCGGCCGGCTTGTCGCCGTCGGCCGGCTTCGGCTCGTCGGCGGGCCTCTCCCCGGCCGCGGGCTTGGCGTCGGCCGGCTGCTTCTCCCCGTCCTCCGGCTCGTCGTCGGGGAGGGTGATGGGCGTGTCGTCCTCGGCCTTGGCGTTGTCGTCGAACGGGTCGGGCTGGTCGTAGAAGCCGCGCAGCGTCTCGGGCTCCTCGCGCCCGGGGTTGCGCTTGAGCGACCAGAAGAAGTAGCCGAGCGCCGCCACGAAGATCAGGCCGGTCACCCAGAGGTTGACCCGGACGCCGAAGACCTCGTTGGCGGGGTCGATGCGCAGGTACTCCCAGAAGCCGCGGCCCAGCGTGTAGCCCGCCACGTACAGCGCGAACAGCCGGCCGTGGCCGATGGTGTACCGCTTGTCGGCCCACAGCAGCAGCAACGCCAGCCCGATCGCCCACAGCGACTCGTACAGGAACGTCGGGTGGAAGGTCGCCACGTCGGCGTAGCCCTCCGGCCGGTGGGCTGGGTCGATCTCCAGGGCCCACGGCAGGTCGGTCGGACGGCCGAACAGCTCCTGGTTGAACCAGTTGCCCCACCGGCCGACGGCCTGGGCGAGCAGGATGCCGGGAGCCAGGGCGTCGGCCATGGCCGCGAACGGGACGCCGCGGCGGCGGCAGGCGATCCAGACGCCGAGGGCGCCCATGGCGATGGCGCCCCAGATGCCCAGGCCGCCCTCCCAGATGCGCAGCGCCTGCCACGGGTCGCGGCCCTCGCGGAAGTAGAGCTGGTTGTCGGTGATGACGTGGTAGAGCCGGCCGCCGATGATGCCGAACGGCACCGCCCACACGGCGACGTCGGCGACGACGCCGGGCTCGCCGCCACGGGCGAGCCAGCGCCGGTTGCCGAGCCAGATCGCCAGCACGATGCCGGCCATGATGCACAGCGCGTACGCCCTCAGCTCGAACCCGAAGACGTCCCACGAGCCGCTGCTCGGGCTGGGAATTGAGGTGGGCACCACGGCCGGCGTCGCGATCACAGCCGAACCGTACCGGACGGGTCGATCCGGGGCATCATCGCGGTGTGCTTCACGTCACTGGGTGGCGGACGGGTTCGGCGTCTCGCCCGCGGGCGGCGTCGCCGGAGCCGTGCCGGTGGCATCGGGCGCCGGGGTGGCGAGGCTGCCGCCCGCGGCGACGGTCGCGACGGCGGCGTTGATGCCCTCGGGCGTCCACTGGGTGGAGTCGAGCAGCTCGCCGTTGACGAACACCGTCGGCGTGCCGGTGATCTCGTGGTCGCGCGCCGACTCGGGCACCGCGGCCGCCCAGTCCTCGAACTCGTCGTCGCGGACGCAGCCCTCGTAGTCGCCGCCGATGCCGACCTGCTCACCGAGGTCGACCAGCGAGCTGGTGGACCACTGGGTGCTGGCCGCGAACGCGGCGCTCTTGAACTCCACCGCCTGGCCCTCCTGCGCGGCGCAGGCGAACGCGTTGTTCGCGCGGCGGGAGTAGACGGCGCCGGTGAAGTCGAGGGGGTGGTAGACGATGTTCGCCTGGCCGGAGTCGACCAGCTCCTGGATGGCCGTGCTGTTGGCCGCCTCGAATTCCGCGCAGTGCGGGCAGAGGAAGTCCATCCAGTAGTCGATGGTGACCGGTGCGTCGGCCTCGCCGACGAGGATGCCCCCGCCGTCACCCTCGATGACCTGGCCGTTGCCGGACCCGACGGCGTCGGGCACCGCGACCGGGCCATCGCTGCCACCGCGGCTGGCCGCGACGGCGACCGCGATGATCGCGACCGCGGCCACGACGGCCACCGCCACGCCGTAGCGCATCATCCGCTCGCGCCGCTTCTCCTGGCGCGCCTGCTCCTCGCGCATCGCCTTGATGCGCTCGCGGGCCTCGGCCTTCTTGCTGCTCATCGATGGGCTTCCTTCGACACGAGAGAGTTCATGGGAATTGACGAGGGTACAACTTCATCGACCATGACGTGAGTTCCGGCTCATACGATCACGATGTCGTCACGGCGGCGTCGACCGCGGCACGGAACTCGTCCGAGCTCATCGCCGCCGGGTTGTCGAGCGGCTCGCCGTTCAGCAGCACCGACGGTGTCGCCTCGAGGCCTTCGTCGCGGAAAACGTCGAGGACGTGCCGGCCCCAGTCAGCGTAGGTGCCGTCGCGGACGCACGACTCGAAGACGGCGTCGTCGAGGCCGGCCGCCTCGCCCGCCGCCAGCAGGTCGTCCGTCGTGTAGCCGCCGGTGCGCTCCTCTGGCTGGTTCGCGAACAGCTCCGTGAGGTACTCGACCGGACGGCCGGCGTCGATGGCGCAGCCGAACGCGTTGCTGGCGCGGTCGGACTCCTCGCCGAGGAACGCCGCCGGGTGGTAGACGACCCGGGCCGTGCCGGCGGCGGTCAGCTCCTCGAGGACCGGCCCGTTCTCGGCCTCGAACTCGCCGCAGAACGGGCACTGGAAGTCGAACCAGTAGTCGATCGTCACCGGCGCCTCCGCCTCGCCGACCGCGACGCCGGTGCCGCCGTCGACGGTGCCCGACGGGATGGCGCCGGTGCCCTCGGGACCGTCCGACGACCGGTTGACCAGCACGATCGCGATGACCGCGACGACGACCAGGATGCCGGCGGAGATGCCGGCCCGCAGGAACCGCTCGCGGCGACGCTCGGCCAGCGCCCGGGCCTCCGCCTCCTTGCGCATCGCCTCGGCCCTCAGCCGAGCTGCTTGTCTCTTAGAGCCTCGGGCCGGCGGCCGATTGTCGTGGTCCCGCTTGCTGGCCATCAGCGCTCGCGCACTCCCCCGGCGAGGTCGGCGGCCAGCGCGGCGACGGAGGCGACCCCGGCGGCGGGGTCGGCGGCGTCGAGCAGCCGGCGGACGAACGCGGACCCGACGACGACGCCGTCGGCGAACGCGGCGATCTCGGTGGCCTGGACGGCGTTGGAGACGCCCAGCCCGACGGCGACCGGCAGCTCCGTCGTCGCGCGGGTCCGCTCGACCAGCCCGGCCGCGGCGTCGCCGACCTGCTCGCGGGTGCCCGTGACGCCCATGACGGAGGTCGCGTAGACGAAGCCGCGGCAGGCGGCCGTCGTCATGGCGATGCGTTCGTCGGTGGACGACGGCGCGACCAGGAAGACGGTGTCGAGGCCGTGCTCGCGGGCCGCCGGGACCCAGGAGTCGTCGGCGTCGGGCGTGAGGTCGGGCGTGATGACGCCGGACCCGCCGGCCGCGGCGAGGTCGCGGGCGAACGCCCGTGCCCCGTAGCGGTCCAGCGGGTTCCAGTACGACATGACGACGGCGGGCGCGCCGGTGGCGGCCACCGCCTCGACGACGCGCAGCACGTCGGTCGTCGTGGTGCCGGCCCGCAGCGCGGCGTCGACCGCGGTCTGGATGACCGGCCCGTCGATGAGCGGGTCGCTGTAGGGCAGCCCGACCTCGACGATGTCGACGCCGGCGTCGATCATGGCCCGCAGCGCCGCGATGGATTCGTCGACGCTGGGGTAACCGGCGGGCAGGTAGCCGACCAGCGCGGCGCGGCCCTCGGCCCGCGCCTTCTCGAACGCGACCGACGTCGTCATGCTCCGACCTCCCCCGACTCGTTCATCAGGCCGAACCACTTCGCCGCGGTGTCGACGTCCTTGTCGCCGCGCCCGGACAGGTTCACCAGGATCGTCGCGTCGGGACCGAGCCGCTCGCCCAGCCGCCGGGCGCCGGCCAGCGCGTGCGAGCTCTCGATGGCCGGGATGATCCCCTCGGTACGGCACAGCAGCCGGAACGCCTCCATGGCGTCGGCGTCGTCGACCGGCTCGTACGTCGCCCGGCCGGAGTCCTTCAGCCAGGCGTGCTCCGGTCCGACGCCCGGGTAGTCGAGGCCGGCGGAGATGGAGTGTGACTCGATGGTCTGCCCCATCTCGTCCTGCAGCAGGTACGACCGCGCGCCGTGCAGCACGCCGGGCGAGCCGGCGGTGATCGTCGCCGCGTGCCGCCCGGTCGCGACGCCGTCGCCGCCGGCTTCGAAGCCGTACAGGGCGACGTCGGCGTCGTCGATGAACGCGTGGAAGATGCCGATGGCGTTGGACCCGCCGCCGACGCAGGCCGCGACGGCGTCGGGCAGCCGGCCGGTGAGGTCGAGCACCTGCTGCCGCGCCTCGACGCCGATGACGCGCTGGAGGTCGCGGACCAGCGTCGGGAACGGGTGCGGCCCGGCGACCGTGCCGAACACGTAGTTCGTGGTGGCGACGTTGGTGACCCAGTCGCGCAGGGCCTCGTTGATGGCGTCCTTGAGCGTACGCGAGCCGGTCGTCACCGGGATGACCGTGGCGCCGAGCAGCCGCATGCGGGCGACGTTGAGCGCCTGCCTGCGGGTGTCCTCCTCGCCCATGTAGATGACGCACTCCAGGCCCATCAGTGCGGCCGCGGTGGCGGTGGCGACGCCGTGCTGGCCGGCGCCGGTCTCGGCGATGACCCGCGGCTTGCCGATGCGCTTGGTGAGCAGCGCCTGGCCCAGCACATTGTTGATCTTGTGCGAGCCGGTGTGGTTGAGGTCCTCGCGCTTGAGCAGGACGCGCGCGCCGCCGGCCGCCTCCGCACCGAACCGGGCCGCCTCGGTGATCGGGGTCGGCCGGCCGGTGTAGGTGGTGAGCAGGTGGTCGAGCTCGGCGGTGAAGGCTGGGTCCTGGCGTGCCGCGGCGTACTCGCGGTCGAGCTCGTCGAGCGCCGCGATCAGCGCCTCCGGGACGTAGCGGCCGCCGTAGGGGCCGAACCGGCCGGGCCGGTCCGTGCTGTCGGCGGAAAGGACGTGCCCGTTGTCGGGCATGGTGTCCACCCGAGTAGCTCCTCGATGCGTGGCAGAGATGGCTGACAGGTGACGGGAGCGCAGCATGCGCCGTCATCCGTGACGGTATCGCAGCGGGCCGAGGGCACCGCAATCGCGTTCGGTTTTCCCGCCCGGGTTCAGGCCTGGCGGCTGCCGCGGTTGAGCGCGGGATGGGCGCCGGCGGCGACGAGGTCGGCGACGGCGGCCCTGGGGTCCTTGCCGGTCACCAGGGTCTCGCCGACCAGGACGGCGTCGGCTCCGGCCCGGGCGAGGTCGATGACGTCGCGCGGGGACTTCACCCCGGACTCGGCGATCTTCACGATGCCGTCCGGGACCTTCGGCGCCAGCCGCTCGAACGTCGTGGTGTCGACGTCGAGCGTCTTGAGGTTGCGCGCGTTGATGCCGATGAGCTTCGCCCCGGCGTCGGCCGCCCGCGCCACCTCGTCGGCGGTGTGCGCCTCGACCAGCGGCGTCAGCCCGATGGACTCGGCCCGCTCGATCAGGCTCACCAGCGCGATCTGCTCGAGCGCGGCGACGATGAGCAGCGCGAGGTCGGCGCCGTAGGCGCGCGCCTCCCACAGCTGGTAGCTGGTGACGATGAAGTCCTTGCGCAGCACCGGCGCGTCGACCGCGGCCCGGACGGTCTTGAGGTCGTCGAGGGTGCCGCCGAACCGGCGCTGCTCGGTGAGCACGCTGATGGCCGCGGCGCCGCCAGACTCGTAGTCGACGGCGAGGGCGGCGGGGTCGGCGATCTCGGCCAGGGAACCGCGCGACGGGCTCGACCGTTTCACCTCTGCGATGACCGAGACACCCGGCGAACGGAGCAACGGCAGCGGATCACGGGCCGGCGGCTGCTTGGCCGCCATCTCTTTCAGCTGGTCGAGAGGGCACCGGCTCTCTCGTTCGGCCAGGTCGGCGCGCACCCCGTCGATGATCTCTTCGAGAACGCTCATCTCCGCCCCTCGCCGGTGCCACCCCGCCGAATCGGTCGACCCGGCTGGTCCAGAGTAACGGCGAGTGAAGGGTGCTCTCGACATACCCCCGGTGAAGGGGACTCGACGGCCATGTGCTCATCCCTTCGGGACGGGGTCGAGGGCGTAGCCGACGCCGCGCACCGAGCGGATCGTCAGGGCGCCGTCGAGCTTGCCGCGCAGCGTCGCCACGTGCACGTCCACGGTGCGGCTGCCGACCGGGACCGGGTAGCCCAGCGCCTGGCACATGAGCTCCTCGCGCGTGCAGACCCGGCCGGGCCGGTACATGAGATGGGCCAGCAGCGCGGCTTGTAACGGCGTCAGCGCGACCTCGCGCCCGCCCGGCGTCGCCACCCGGCGATGGTCGACGTCCAGCGTCACACCGGCGACGGAGACGACCGGCGGGCCCGCGCGGGTCCGGTCCGACGTCGTCCTGCCGGCGCGTCGCATGGCCTACCCGATGCGGTCCTCGCCCGTCGCGGCGGGCTGCCGAGGGCCGGCCTGCGTGTCGCGCTGCCCGAGGCCCATCATCTGCATGATCTTGCCGACGATGCCGCCGACCACGACCAGGCCGACGCCGCCGATCCAGAACAGCGGCCAGTTGAGCAGGATGACGGCGACGGCGCCGACCATGAAGCCGGCCAGGATCAGGATGACCGTGGTCCAGGCGGCCGCGGTGTGGCCGTGCTCGTTGTGCGCCATCGTGTGTCACGTCTCCCTGTCGTCATGGCGGCCTTACCGACATTGTGCCCGATGACCGCCGTGGCTCGTCGGCCGACCTCCGTACTCGCCCGGACCGGTGAGCGGCGGGCAGCGACCGGCTCAGGTCGTCGGGTCGTCGCCGCGGTCGAGGGCGTCCCAGGCGGCGCGGTTGCCCTCGGCCGGCTTGCTCGCGGTGCGGCGCGGCGCCCGGCCGCCGGACCGCTCGTACCGCGCGCCCATGGCCGGCCACGACGGCCCGCGCACGGCGACCAGGAGGCCGGCCGCGGCGACCAGCAGGCCCGCGACGACGACGGCAACCGCCCACGCGGGTGAGGTGGACACCGAGTCGACCGGGCCGGTGGCCTCAGGACCCGTGGTCAGCCAGTCCGACACCCGCCCCCTGAGGTCCGCCAGCGCCAGCGCGGCCATCAGCGCCTGCACCAGGCCCAGCACGGCCAGGACGCCCCCGACGACGCGCCGGCCGAGCCGCCGGACCGCCGGGATCGCCACCACCGCCGCCAGCGCCACCAGCGCGACGGCCGGGGCGAGCGGCAGCAGGTCGGACCCGGACACCGTCGTCGACGTCACGGAGAGTGCCGACGACTGCTCGGCGGTCCCCCACGTCCGGGACGCCGCCACCAGCCCGAGCACGCCACCGGCGGCCAGCAGGAGCAGCGCGCCGACGTACTCGCGGCGGACCGGCGGTGTCATTCCACCGGCCGCATCGTCTCGGCGACGGCGATGGCCCGCAGCGCCGCCGCGGCCTTGTTCCGCGATTCCGTCCACTCCGCCTCGGGATCGGAGTCGGCGACGATGCCGGCGCCGGCCTGCACGTAGCCGACGCCGTCGCGGACCAGCGCGGTGCGGATGGCGATGGCGACGTCGAGGTCACCGGCGAAGTCGAGGTAGCCGACGACGCCGCCGTACACGCCGCGGCGGACCGGCTCGAGGTCGTCGATGATCTCCATGGCCCGCACCTTCGGCGCGCCGGACAGCGTGCCGGCCGGGAAGCACGCGGCCAGCACGTCGAGCGCCTCCTGGTCGTCGCGCAGCCGCCCGACCACCGTCGACTCGATGTGCATGACGTGGCTGTAGCGGCGCACCGTCATGAAGTCGACCACGTCGACGGTGCCGGGCGCGCAGACCCTGCCGAGGTCGTTGCGGGAGAGGTCGACCAGCATGAGGTGCTCGGCCCGCTCCTTGGGGTCGGCGAGCAGCTCCTCGGCCAGCGCGGCGTCGGCCTCGGGCGTCTCGCCGCGCCACCGGGTGCCGGCGATCGGGTGCGTCATGACGCGGTCGCCGTTGACCTTGACCAGCGCCTCGGGGCTGGACCCGACGATGGAGTAGGCGCCGTCGCCGTCGCCGGCGGGACCGGGCAGCCGGACAAGGTACATGTACGGGCTCGGGTTGTCGCGGCGCAGCACCCGGTAGACGTCCAGCGCGTCGGCCGTCGTCGGGGTCTGGAAGCGCTGCGAGAGCACGATCTGGAACGCCTCGCCGGCCCGGATCTCCTCCTTGGCCCGCTCGACCGCGGCGAGGAAGTCGCCCTTCTCGGTGCGGCTGTCGTGCCGCGGCGGTGTGCCCGGGTCATAGGAGGCCACCGACGACGGCGTGGGCCGGGCCAGCTCGGCGGTCATGCGGTCCAGCCGCCCGACGGCATCGGCCCACGCCTGGTCGACTCGCTCGTCGCTGTCGTCCCAGTTGACGGCGTTGGCGACCAGCAGGATCGTGCCGTCGTCGTGGTCGAGGACGGCGACGTCGGTGGCAAACAGGAACGCGAGGTCGGGCAGCCGCAGGTCGTCGACCGTCGTAGACGGCAGCCGCTCCAGCCGGCGGACGGCGTCGTAGGAGACGAAGCCGACCAGCCCGCCGGTCAGCGGCGGCAGCCCCGGCAGCCGCTTGCTCTTCAGCGCCCGCAACGTGCCGCGCAGCGCCGCCCACGGGTCGCCGCCGGACGGCAGCCCCACCGGCGGGTTGCCGTGCCAGACGGCCTCGCCGTCGCGCTCGCTGAGCACCGCGGCCGACCGCGCGCCGACGAAGGAGTAGCGCGACCACACGCCGCCGTGCTCGGCCGACTCCAGCAGGAACGTGCCGGGCCGGTCGGCGGCCAGCTTGCGGTACACGCCGACCGGGGTCTCGCCGTCGGCCAGCAGCCGCCGGACGACGGGGATGACGCGGTGCTCCTTGGCGAGCACCCGGAAGGTCTCGAGATCTGGAGTGACGTCCAGGGCCGTGGTGGTCATGCGGCCGTCCCGGTGACGGCGTCGAGCAGGCCGTCGTCGAAGCAGGTGCGGGTGCCGGTGTGACAGGCCGGGCCCTCCTGGTCGACCTTGAGCAGCAGGGTGTCGCCGTCGCAGTCGAGGCGTACCTCGCGCACCCACTGCCGGTTCCCGGACGTCTCGCCCTTCACCCAGTACTCCGACCGGCTGCGGCTCCAGTACGTGGCCCGGCCGGTCGTGAGCGTGCGGTGCAGCGCCTCGGCGTTCATCCACGCGAGCATGAGCACCTCGCCGGTGTCGTGCTGCTGGACGACCGCGGGTAGCAGGCCGTCGGGCGTGAGGGTGAGCCGGGCGGCTACGGTGGGGTCGAGACCGGGCATTCCCCCATTGTCGCCGACGGCGCCCACGGCGGGCGACGCGCATCCCGATCTCGGGTATCGCATCGTGGACGAGACGATGACCGACTAAGGTGCCATGGTTGGGTACGACCGGGCACCCGACCCTTGACGAAGGAGCATTCTCGTGGCACGCACGCCCCGCGTCGCCGCGGCGGCGTCGGCCGCTGTGGCCGCGGTCCTGCTGCTGGCCGGCTGCTCGGACGACGGCGACGAACCGCGCCGCGACGCGTCGGGCAACGTCACCGAGTCCGCCGGCGCCGACGTGTTCGACGTGCGGCTCGGCGACTGCCTGGGTGACTTCGGCGACTCCGAGCAGGTCACCGGCGTCTCGGTCGTCCCGTGCGACCAGGAGCACGCCCAGGAGATCTACGCGACCGCGCAGATCCCTGACGGCGAGCTCCCCAGCGACGACGACCTCCGCGCCCAGGCCGAGGAGGTCTGCACCGCCGAGTTCGAGGCCTACGTCGGGCTCCCCTACGCGGAGTCCGCGCTCGACTTCACCTGGCTGCAGCCCACCGCCGAGTCGTGGGATCAGGGCGACCGCGAACTGGTCTGCCTCGTCAACGACCCCGCCGGCCCGGTGACCGGTTCGCTGCAAGGCGCGAACCGCTGAGCCTCGTGGACACCCCATTGGACCCCGCCGTCCGTCCGAGCGGGCGGCGGACGCAAGACGCCGTGCCATCGGCGTGTTCAACCTGAAGGAGACAATGATCGTGCGGATCACGATTCGTACTGCTGTCGCGGCGCTGGCCGCCGTCGCCGCGCTCAGCCTGAGCGCGTGTGGCGACGACTCGTCGGACGACAACGCCGGCGGCGACTCGACTGCCACCACCGACTCCCAGTCGGGCGAGACCCCCGCCGAGGAGACCCCGGCCGAGGACGAGACCCCCGCCGAGGAGACCCCGGCCGAGGACGAGACCGAGGCTCCAGAGGGCGACACCCAGGACGTCTTCGACGTCGGCCTGGGCGACTGCATCAGCAACTTCAACGCGGAGGAGCAGGTCAGCGAGCTCACCGTCATCCCGTGTGAGGAGGAGCACGACCAGGAGGTGTTCGCGGTCTTCGAGGTCCCGGACGGCGACTTCCCGGGCTCCGAGGCGTTCCAGACGCAGGTCGAGTCCGACTGCGTCAGCGAGTTCGAGACCTTCGTCGGCATGCCCTACAACGAGTCGGTCCTCGAGATCCAGTGGCTGGAGCCGACCGAGGAGTCGTGGGCGCAGGGCGACCGCGAGCTCGTCTGCACCGTGCTCGACCCGTCCGGCCCGGTGAGCGGCACCCTCGAGGGCGCCAACCGCTGAGGTCGGCGCGGCCTGGGTCAGCGCGACTGGCTGATCCAGGCCGCGTGCAGGGCGGCGTAGACGCCGCCCTTCTCGACCAGCTCCGCATGCGGCCCTGACTCCACCAGCCGGCCGCGATCGAACACGAACACCTCGTCGGCGGCCTCGGCGGTGGACAACCGGTGCGCGATGGTCACCGACGTCCGGCCGCGGGAGATGCCCTCGAGCGCCCGCGCCAGCCGCACCTCGGTGGCAGGGTCGACGGCGCTGGTGGCCTCGTCGAGGACCAGCAGGTCGGGGTCGGCGAGATAGGCCCGGGCCAGCGCCACCAGCTGCCGCTCCCCCGCCGACAGCGACTCGCCGCGCTGTCCGACCGGCGTCTCCAGCCCGTACGGCAGCGAGTCCAGCCACTCCCCCAGCCCCAGCTCGGTGACGGCGAGCAGCAGCTCCTCGTCGGTCGCCTCGGGCTTGCCGTAGCGCAGGTTGGCCGCGAGGGTGTCGTCGAACAGGAACCCCTCCTGCGGCACCATGACCACCCGCTCGCGCAGCGACGCGAACCGCACATCGCGCAGGTCCGCGCCGTCGACCAGGACCCGGCCGCGGACCGGGTCCATCAGCCGGGTGAGCAGCTTGGCGAACGTCGTCTTGCCGGAGCCCGTCTCGCCCACCACCGCGACCCGGGTGTGCCGGGCGATCGCGACGTCGACCTCGTGCAGCACCGTCGGCCCGTTCGGGTAGGCGTAGGACACGCACTCGAAGCGCACGTCGATGGGGCCGCGGGGCAGCCGGACGCCGTTCTCGCCCGGGTCGGCGACGTCGGCCGGGGTGTCGAGGATGCCGAGCACCCGTCGCCAGCCGGCGATGGCGTTCTGCGCCTCGCTGAGCACCTCGGTGCCCACCTGGACCGGCGCCACGAACAGCGTGACGAGGAACAGGAACGCCAGCATCCGGCCGAGCGTGATGTCGCCGGCCACGCCGAGCAGCACGCCGACCACGACGATGGCGGCGTTGGCCAGCCCGGCCACCACCTCGCCGGTGGAGAACGCCGTGGCCGCGAGCCGCTGCGCCCGGCTGGCCGAGACGCGGTGCGCCTCGACGGCGTCGTCGATGCGCTGCTGGGTGCGGCCCTCGACGGCGTACGCCCGGACCGCCTGGGCGCCGACGACGGACTCGGAGATGGCGCCGAGCATGCCGCCGACCCGCTCGCGCACCACCATGTAGGCGGCGGAGAGCATGCGCTGGAACGTCCGCAGCGCCAGGAACAGCGGCAGGAAGCAGACCCAGACCAGCAGCGTCAGCTGCCACGAGTACACCGCCATGACGACGGTCGCGATGATCAGCTGGCCGATGCTGACCAGCATGATCAGCCCGCCCCACTGGACGAACTGGGAGATGGTGTCGACGTCGCTGGTGACCCGGGAGACCAGCGAGCCGCGCCGCTCGGTGTCCTGGGTCAGCACGGAGAGGTCGTGCACGTGCCGGAACGCCTTGGTACGCAGAGTGGCGAGGCCGGCCTCGCTGGCCCGGAAGATGCGCCGGTTCATCAGGTACGCGGCGACGACGGTGACGACGACGCCGGCGGCGGCCAGCCCGACCATCCAGCGGATGTAGCCGAGGTCGGCGCCGCCGGTGGCGTTCAGGCCGCCGTCGATCGTCTGCTGGACGGTGATCGGCACGACGACGCGCCCGGCGGTGGCGACGAGCGCGAGCAGCAGCGTCGCCGTCAGCCCCTGGGTGATCTCCGGCGACAGCGCCAGGCCACGCCGGAATGTCGCCCAGGCGGAGCCGGAGCGTACGTCGCCCAGGCGCGATCCTGGGCTTGCTGCTGGGCTCATGACCGGTTCTCCTGGTCGGTGCGGGCCATGGCCCGCTCGGCGGCGTCGCGTTCGTAGGCGGTGATGAGGTCGCGGTAGCCGGGCGAGGTGGTCAACAGCTCCGTGTGGGTGCCGCGCGCGGACACCCTGCCGTCCTCGACGTAGACGACCTCGTCGGCCAGCGCGATGGTGGCCCGCCGGTACGCGACCACGACGACGGTGGACGGCAGCGCGGCGTCGCGCAGCCCGGCCAGGATGCGCCGCTCGACCTCGGGGTCTACCGCGCTGGTGGCGTCGTCGAGGACGAGCAGCCGCGGCTTGCGGACCAGCGCGCGGGCCAGCGCCAGCCGCTGCCGCTGCCCGCCGGAAAGGGTGGCGCCGCGCTCGCCGATGCGGGCGTCCAGCTCGCCGTCGAGCTCGTGCACGAAGCGGTCGCCCTGGGCCAGCCGCAGCGCAGCCCAGACGTCGTCGTCAGGCGCCGGAAGGCCGAGGGTGACGTTGTCGCGGACGCTGTCCTCGAAGATGAACGGCTGCTGGAACACCAGCGACACCGCGCCGGCGACCTGGCCCGGCTCCAGCTGCCGCAGGTCGGTGCCGTCGAGCAGCACCGCCCCGCTGACCGGGTCGACCAGCCGGACCAGCAGGCTGGCCAGCGTCGACTTGCCCGACCCGGTGGAGCCGACGACGGCGACCGTGCGACCCGGCTCGACGTCGAGGTGGACGCCGTCGAGCACCGGCGTGCCCTCGACGTAGGAGTAGCCGACGTCGTCGAGGCCGAGGTGCGCCGCGCCGTCGCCGGACGCCGTCAGCCGGGCCGTGCCGTGCGGTAGTGCGCCGGTGGCGTCGAGCACCGCCTGCACCCGCCGCCAGCCGACGGTGGCCCGCGGCAGTTCGCCCAGCACGAAGCCGATGGCGCGGATCGGGAACGCGGTGATGGTGAGCAGGTAGGCGACCTGGACGAGCGTACCGGCCGGCAGCGAGCCGTCGGCCACCCGGACCGAGCCGATGATCAGCACCGCCAGCACGCCGAGGTTCGGCAGCGCGTCGAGCATGGGGTCGAAGGCGCCGCGGACCCGGCCGACCGCGGCGTTGGCGTCGCGCAACTGGCCGGCGACCTTGCCGAACCGGAGGGTCTCGGCGGCCTCACGGCCCAGCGCCTTGACCACCGTGGCGCCGTCGAACGACTCGTGCGCCACACCCGACAGCTCCGCGCGCAGCGCCTGCGCGCGGGTGGCCAGCGGCGACAGCCGGCGCTGGTAGACGAAGTTGAGCAGCAGGATGGCCGGGAACAGCAGCGCGCCGACGAGCGCCAGCCAGGGGTCGGCCAGGAACATCGACACCAGCGCGAACACCAGCATGACGACGACGCCGAGCGCGAACGGCAGCGGCGCGATGGGCCAGAACGACGCCTCGACGTCGGCGTTCGCGTTGGACAGCAGCTTGCCGGTGGAGTGCTGGTGGTGCCACGACAGCGGCAGCCGCAGGTATTGGCGGCTGACGGCGCGCCGGTACCGCGCGTTCAGGCGGTACTGGCCGAGCCCGGCGAAGTATCGGCGCACCACGATGCCGGCGGCCTTGACCAGCGACGTCACCATGATCGCCAGCGCCGCCAGGGCCAGCGCGCCGGTCGTGGTCTCGCCGTCGCGGAACGCCGGCACCACGACGCGGTCGGTGACCCGCCCGATGACCTCGGCCGCCGCGACCGTCGCGAACCCGTACACCGCGCTGCCGGCGACGGCGATGCCGAGGATGACCGGTTCGTCGCGCATGGCCCGGACGAGGATCCGGAGCCCTTCGCGCAAGGTCGCCTGCCGCTCGTCCCTCACATCACTCGCTCTCTGCGCTCATGCTCCGTCCCCGGACAGAGCGCAGGCGTGCTCGACCGCTCGCGCGAAATCCGTGGGGTGCCCGGCTTTGTACGGTACCAACTGCCGCCGACACACCTGTAATCGGTTTCCCGCCGGCCCACGCCCCTCGCTGGAAGTGAGGCTCTCCTGCAGCTTCCGTCGGTGCGTTGCCTGGCGAGGAGTCGGCGTGACCTCAGCCACGCGCCCGGATGACACCTCACCCGCGTGAGGGCCGCGACGGGGACCCGTAGGCACGCCACGTGGCGTTTCAGGCGGGTGAGGTGTTTGCGCGGCAGGTGACGACCCGGCCGATGCCGGGAAACCGGCGGTTACCCACCCCACCGGCGGACGCCGGTCCGATCCCGGTGGTTGTCGGGCGGTCTCGCGGGCATCCGCCGGTTCCGCGGGTACCACCGGCGCTGCCCGCCTCACCACGTGGGCGGGGCGGGCAGCGACAGTGAGACGGCGGCGTCAGGCCGTGGTACGGCGGGCGCGCAGCAGGAACGCGAGCCCGGCGATGCCCAGCAGGGCGGCCGCGGCCAGCGGCAGGCTCGGGCCGGAGCCGGTGTCGGGCAGCGGCTCGCCGGTCTCGCTCGGCGACGGCGACGGCGACGGCGTGGCCGTCTCCGTCGAGGTCGGGGTCGGCGTCGGCGTCGGCGTGGGTTCCTCGACGACGCTGACGGTCACCGTGGCCGGCTCGGAGGCCGCGGTGCCGTCGGAGACGGTGAACGTGAACGCATCGTCGCCGGTGTAGTCCTCGGCCGGGGTGTAGGTGAGGTCGGGCGCCTCGCCGCTCAGTGTGCCGTGCTCCGGCGGGGAGGCCAGCTCGTACGTCAGCTCGTCGCCGTCCTCGTCGGTGCCGGTCAGCGTGATGTCGACGGGCGCGTCGACGTAGGTCTCGACGGCCTGGTCGTCGGCGACCGGCGGGTGGTTGGCCTCGAACGTCCCGGCCGCGATGACGACGGTGGAGTCCAGCTGCTCGTCGGACGCATCGGCGATGGCCAGCTTGATGTGGTTGGTCTTCCCCGCCACGACGTCGGCGGCGCAGGTGAGCACCGCCGTGAAGCCGTCCAGTTCGGTGGCGTGGGCCGCCTCGCCCTCGCTGTCGAGCTCGTTGTTCACGAACAGCTCCGCGTAGCTGGCGGCGTTGATCGTGTTGATCGAGATCGGCTGGGCGTCCTCGCCCACGACCGCGCAGTTCTCGCCGTTGACGAAGAACGCGAACACGTCGTTGAACACGTCGTCGACGTACTCGTTGTATTCCTCGGAGCCGAAGACGAACTCGAACCGGATCTGCTCGGTCTCCGGGACGAAGTCGAACTCCAGCACGGCGGCGTCGTAGGTCGGGAACGCCGCCAGGTCGCCGAGGTCGTCGTCGCCGGGCAAGTGGTGCTCCGTCGTCATGTCGTGGGCGACGTTCGGGCCGAGGATCGAGCTGCGGTCGCCGCCGACCGCGCCGGACGACAGCGCGACGCCGCCGGGGACGCCGAACACGTCGTCGAAGCCACCGGCCAGGCCGGCCGCGAGCGGGCTGCCGGTGTACTGGACGCTGTCGACGGTGACGCCGTCACCGACCAGCGTCTGGACGATCTCTTCGGCGGTCAGGCCGCCCGTGCCGAGGTCGGCGACGGTCTGGTCGCCGACGCCCTCCCCCTTGGCCGACAGCGGCGCCGACCCGCCGCGCGGCGCCGGTTCCTCCGCCGCCAGGGCGGCCGGCACACCGGCGGCGACGATCAGTACGGCGCCCGCGGCCAGCGCGGACGACCTGCGGGCAGATGACAGAGACCTCATTGGTGCCCCCCTCAAGGCATGGCGGCGCCTGGGACGCCGCCAACGAAGAACAGAAAATGTCGTGTCAGAGTCCGCCTCGCGGCGGACCGCGCCAGCCTAGCGGCATCGGCGCCGCTTCTGGCGATTCGACCCGCTCGATGTCGATTGCGCCCTAGCGGACGGTATGACCGGATTCCGCGAGCGCCGTCTTGACCTCGCCGATGTGCAGCTCGCCGAAGTGGAAGACGCTGGCCGCGAGGACGGCGTCGGCTCCGGCGCCGACGGCGGGCGCGAAGTCGGCCAGGGCGCCCGCGCCGCCGCTGGCGATCACCGGCACGTCGACGGCGGCGCGCACCGCGCGCAGCAGCTCCAGGTCGTAGCCGTCCTTGGTGCCGTCGGCGTCCACCGAGTTCAGCAGGATCTCGCCGGCCCCCAGATCGGCCGCCGTCGCCGCCCAGCCGACGGCGTCGATGCCGGTGCCGCGGCGGCCGCCGTGGGTGGTGACCTCGAACCCGGACGCGGTGCCGCCGCCGCGACGCGCGTCGACCGACAGCACCAGCACCTGGTTGCCGAACCGCTGCGCGATCTCAGCGACCAGCTCCGGCCGGGCCACGGCGGCGGTGTTGACGCCGACCTTGTCCGCGCCGGCGCGCAGCAGGCGGTCGACGTCGTCGACGGAGCGGACGCCGCCGCCGACGGTCAGCGGGATGAACACCTGCTCGGCCGTGCGCGAGACGACGTCGTACGTGGTGGACCGGTCGTCCGAGGACGCGGTGATGTCGAGGAACACCAGCTCGTCGGCGCCCTCGGCGCCGTAGGCGGCGGCCAGCTCGACCGGGTCGCCGGCGTCGCGCAGGTCGGTGAAGCGCACGCCCTTCACCACGCGGCCGGCGTCGACGTCCAGGCAGGGGATGACGCGGACGGCCACGCTCACCGGTCACTCCCGGCCTCAGCTGAGAAGCGTGCTTCGGCCGACGTCGCCACCTTCAGCGCCTCCTCCAGCGTGAACTGGCCCGCGTACAGCGCCTTGCCGATGATCGCGCCCTCGACGCCCACCGGGACGAGCGAGCGCAGCGCCGCCACGTCGTCCAGGCTGGACACGCCGCCCGAGGCCACCACTGGCTTGGACGTCCGCGCGCAGACCTCGCGGAGCAGGTCGAGGTTGGGGCCGCGCAGCGTGCCGTCCTTGGTGACGTCGGTGACGACGTACCGGGCGCAGCCGTCGCGGTCCAGCCGCTCCAGCACCTCCCACAGGTCGCCACCCTCGCGGGTCCAGCCGCGAGCGGCCAGCGTGGTGCCGCGCACATCCAGCCCGACGGCCACGCGGTCGCCGTGGCGGGCGATGGCCGACGCCGTCCACTCAGGGTCCTCCAGTGCGGCGGTGCCCAGGTTGACCCGCCGGCAGCCGGTCGCGAGCGCGGCGGCGAGCGACTCGTCGTCGCGGATGCCGCCGGAGAGCTCGACGTCGACGTCCAGCCGGCCGACGACCTCGGCCAGCAGCTCGCGGTTCGACCCGCGCCCGAAGGCGGCGTCGAGGTCGACCAGGTGCACCCACGGGGCGCCGGCACTCTGCCAGGCCAGCGCCGCCTCCAGCGGGTCGCCGTAGGACGTCTCGGACCCGGCCTCGCCCTGGACCAGGCGCACGGCCTGGCCGTCGGCGACGTCGACGGCCGGCAGCAGCTCGAGGACCGGCATCAGAGCTTCACCGCCCGGAACCGGAGCCGGCGGTAGTCGGCCCACCAGGCGTCGTCGTGCCACAGCGACGGCCGCGCGATCTCCTCGGCGCGCGCCAGCACCTCGGCGGGCAGCGCCTCGACCTGCGCCGACGCGAACATCTCCAGCCACCTCGTCATGCCGTCCGGGCCGGTCAGCTTGGTCGGCCGGTCGTAGAAGTCGAGCTGGCGGATCTCCAGCCCGGCGTCCTCGAGCATGGCGGCGTACTCGGCCGGGGAGTTGAAGAACCACGGCCACGTGCGGTCGGGCAGCCCGGCCTCGCGGCAGGCGCGGTCGACGGCGGCGGTGATGGAGGCGACGTTGCCGGTGGCGCCCATCTCGGCGACGAACCGGCCGCCCTCGCGCAGCGCGTCGGACACGCACCCCAGCACCTCGACCTGCGCCGGCATCCAGTGCAGCGCGGCGTTGGAGATGACCGCGTCGACCGGCTGCTCGACGGTGAAGTCGTGCGCGTCGGCGACCCGCAGCTCGGCGCCGTCGCCCAGCCGCTCGCGGGCGGCCTCGATCATCGCCGGGTCGGCGTCCAGGCCGATGACCCGCGCGCCGGCGTCGATCAGCCGCTGCGTCAGCTCACCGGTGCCGCAGCCGAGGTCGAGGATGGACTCGCCGGGCTGCGGTTTGAGCCAGTCGAGCAGCTCCGCACCGTAGGCGGCCACGAACGCGAAGTCCCGGTCGTAGGCCCGTGCGTCCCAGTTGGTCACGGTCACAGACTCCTCACCCAGTTCTCGAGTAGCTGCAGCCCACCCTCACCCGACTTCTCCGGGTGGAACTGCGTCGCCGACAGCGGCCCGTTCTCGACGGCGGCCACGAACGTGTCGCCGCCGTGCCCCGACGTCGTCACCAGCGGAGCCTTCAGCCGCTGTGGCGGCGGCATCACCCACTGACGGAGACCGTACGAGTGCACGAAGTAGAACCGTTCCTTCTCCACGCCATCGAACAGCACCGACCCGGCCGGCACGTCGACGGTGTTCCAGCCCATGTGCGGCAGCGGCGACGCGTGCAGCCGCTCGACGGTGCCGGGCCACTCCCCCATGCCCTCGGTCTCGACGCCGTGCTCGACGCCGCGCTCGAACAGGATCTGCATGCCGACGCAGATGCCCAGCACCGGCCGGCCGCCGGCCAGCCGGCGCCCGACGACCTCGTGCCCGCGGACGGCGCGCAGGCCGGCCATGCAGGCGGCGAACGCGCCGACGCCGGGCACGACCAGGCCGTCCGCCTCGGCGGCCGCCTGACGGTCGGCGGTCAGCGTGACCGTCGCGCCGACCTTCTCCAGCGCGCGGGTCGCCGACCGGACGTTGCCGGAGCCGTAGTCGAGCACGACGACAGACCGATGAGCGGCAGCCCGATTGGAGGCACCGCGCTCGGGGGCGCCAGGCTTGGAGGCACCGTGGTTGGGTTGCACGTCACTCATCGTCCACCTCGGCGTGTCACACTGCCAGCGTGACCCTCGACGATCGTGCCGGCGCCACGCTCGGACGGCGCTGGCCGCTGCGCGTGGCCGTGGGTTCCGCGGCGGTCGCGGTGGCCGGCCTGGCGACGACCGGCGCGGGCGGCTGGTACTACGCCGACGAGCTGCTGCAGGTGCGCCCCGAACCGCCCGACTATCCCGTCGAGATCGTGGCGGTGGTCGGCAGCACGGTCACGTTGTCCGGGCCGGGCGCCGACGAACCCGGCGTCGTCGGCCTGGAATGGCCCGGCGGGTTCGCGCGGGTCGGCCGCGACATCGACGTGGCCGGCGAGTACGTCCTGCGCAGCATCGAGCCCTACCCGCAGCTGCCCGCCGTCGGGACGCAGGTCCGGGTCGCCTACTACGCCGCGCCGAACGCCCTGCGCGACCTGTCCCGCGTCGCCGGCGTCTCCGCGCGGCGCGTCGAGTTCGACGGCCCGCTCGGCCGCTACCCGGCCACGTACGTCCCGGCCGACGGCGACCGCTGGCTCATCCACGTGCACGGCCGCGGCGCCACCCGGGCTCAGGCGTATCGGCTGGTTCCCACGGTGCACCGGCTCGGGCTGCCGCAGCTGTCCATCGCCTACCGCAACGACGACGGCGCGCCCGAGGGGCCGCACCGCGAGTACGGCCTGGGCTGGACGGAGTCCGAGGACCTCGCCGCGGCCCTCGACTGGGCCCGCGAGAACGGCGCCCGCGAGTTCGTCCTGACCGGTTACTCGATGGGCGGCGCGATCGTCGGCAACCACCTGCGCGTCGCCGGGTCCGACGGCGTCGCCGGCGTCATCTACGACTCCCCGGCTCTGTCGTGGCCGGACATCCTCGCCTACCAGGCGCGGCTGCGCGGGATCCCGGCGTTCGGCGCCACCGTCGCAGGGTCGGTCGTGCGGGCGCGCACCGGCATCAACGTCTGGGCCATGGACCAGGTCGCGCATGCCGACCGGCTGGACGTCCCGGTGCTGCTGGTCCACGGATCGGGCGACACCACCGTCCCGGTGACGTCGTCGGACCGGTTCGCCGAGGCCCGGCCCGACCTCGTCACGTACCTGCGCACCGAGGCCGAGCACGTCCGCAACTGGAACCTCGACCCGGCCGGTTACGAGGCCGCGGTGACGGCGTTCCTGACCGGCCTGGCCACGCGGACGGACGAGGGCGCCGCCGTCGCGCACGAGGTCTAGCCCCCGGCCGACCGCGAGGTCCCAGACGGCGGCGAGCCCCACGAGGGAAAAGGGGAACAGCGCCGTCACAGCGCGCCCTTCGTCGACGGCACGCCGCGCTCGCGCGGGTCGATGGCGACGGCGGTGCGCAGCGCTCGGGCGACGGCCTTGAACTGGGCCTCGGCGATGTGGTGCGGGTCGCGGCCGCCGAGCACCCGCACATGCATCGTCAGGCCGCCGTGGTGGGCCAGGCTCTCCAGGACGTGCGCCGTCAGCGACCCGGTGAAGTGGCCGCCGATCAGCACGTACTCCTGACCGGCCGGCTCGCCGGTGTGCACGAAGTACGGCCGCCCGGACACGTCGACGACGGCGTGCGCCAGCGCCTCGTCGAGCGGGACGGTGGCCTCGCCGTAGCGGACGATGCCGACCTTGTCGCCGAGCGCCTCACGCAGCGCCTGGCCGATGACGATCGCGGTGTCCTCGACGGTGTGGTGGACGTCGATGTGGGTGTCGCCCTCGGAGCGGACGGTGAGGTCGATGAGCGAGTGCCGGGCCAGCGCCGTCAGCATGTGGTCGTAGAACGGCACAGTGGTGGCGATGTCGTGCCGGCCCTCGCCGTCGAGGTTCAGCTCGACGCTGACCTTGCTCTCGCTGGTCGCGCGCTCGACCTTGGCGGTGCGGCTCATCCCGTTCCCTCCCGCAGTACGTCGCTCAGGGCGACCTTGAACGCCGTCGTCTCCTCCGGGGTCCCGACGGAGACCCGCAGCCAGCCGTCGGGGCCGGTCTCGCGGATCAGCACCCCGTGGTCGAGCAGGCCCTGCCAGACGGCGTGCCGGTCGGCGAACCGGCCGAAGAGCACGAAGTTCGCGTCGGACTCGGCGGCCTCGAGACCCTGGTCGCGCAGCCAGGCGGCCAGGGCGTCGCGCTCGTCGCGCAGCTGGGCGACCCGGGCCTGGAGCTCGGCTGCGTGCTCGAGCGCGACGACGGCGACGGCCTGCGTGACGGCGGACAGGTGGTACGGCAGCCGGACGACCCGCAGCACGTCGATGATCGCCGTGCTGGCCACGGTGTAGCCGAGGCGGGCGCCGGCGAACGCGAACGCCTTGCTCATCGTCCGCGTGACGATCAGCCGCGGGTGGGTGCCGAGCAGGCTGAGCGCGCTCGGGACGCCGTCGCGGCGGAACTCCGCGTACGCCTCGTCGACCACGACGACGCCGTCGGTGGCCTCGTGCAGCGTGCTGACCAGATCGAGCCGGACGGCGGTGCCGGTGGGGTTGTTCGGCGACGCGATGAAGACGACAGTCGGCTGGTGCTCGGCGACGGCTTTCAGCGCGGTGTCCGGGTCGATGCCGAAGTCGGCTTCTCGCTGTGCCGTCACCCAATGCGTCGAGGTGTCGCGGGCGTACTCGGGGTACATCGAATAGGTCGGTGCGAAGCTGAGCGCCGTCCGTCCCGGGCCGCCGAAGGCCTGCAGGATCTGCAGCATGACCTCGTTGGAGCCGTTGGCCGCCCACACCTGGCTCGTCTCCAGCGTGACGCCGGCCTCGCGCTCCAGGTAGGCCGCGAGCCGCTCGCGCAGCGTCGTCGCCTCGCGGTCGGGGTAGCGGTTGAGGTTGCGGACGGCGTGCGCGACGGCGCGGGCGGCGTCGGCGACCAGCTGCTCCGACGGCGGGAACGGGTTCTCGTTGACGTTCAGGCAGACCGGCACGTCGAGCTGCGGCGCGCCGTACGGCTCGACGCCGCGCAGCTCGTCGCGGATCGGGAGGTCGGTCATGGCGCGTCGCCGTTCTCGAACCGCGCCGTGATCGCCTCGCCGTGCGCCGGCAGATCCTCCGCGGTGGCGAGGGCGCGGACGTCGTCGGCGATGTCGCGCAGGGCCTGTTCGTCGTAGTGCACGACGTGGACGCCGCGCAGGAACGTCTGCACCGACAGGCCGGACGAGTGCCGCGCGCTGCCGCCGGTGGGCAGTACGTGGTTGGAGCCGGCGGCGTAGTCGCCCAGGCTGACCGGTGACCAGGGGCCGACGAAGACGGCGCCGGCGTGCTTGACCCTGGCGGCTGTTGCCGCCGCGTCGCGAGTCTGGATCTCCAGGTGTTCCGCCGCGTAGGCGTCGACTATGGCCAGGCCCTGGTCGAGGTCGTCGACGAGGACGATGCCGGACTGCTCGCCGCTGAGCGCCGTCCGCACCCGCTCGTCGTGCTTGGTGGCCTTGGTGCGCAGGTCCAGCTCCGCCGTGACGGCGTCGGCCAGCTGCTCGCTGTCGGTGACCAGCACCGACGCGGCGAGCGGGTCGTGCTCGGCCTGGCTGATGAGGTCGGCGGCGACGTGCCGGGGGTCGGCGGTGTCGTCGGCGAGCACCGCGATCTCCGTCGGCCCCGCCTCCGCGTCGATGCCGACGACGCCGCGCAGCAGCCGCTTCGCCGCCGCGACGTAGACGTTGCCCGGGCCGGTGACGAGGTCGACCGGAGCGCAGACGCCGGCGATGCCGTACGCGAACATCGCCAGCGCTTGGGCGCCGCCGACCGCGTACACCTCCGTCACGCCCAGCAGCGCGCAGGCGGCCAGGATGGTCGGGTGCGGCAGGCCGCCGGTGTTCTTCTGCGGCGGGCTCGCGACGGCGAGGCTGCCGACACCGGCCACCTGCGCTGGGACGACGTTCATGACCACGCTGCTCGGGTAGACCGCCAGGCCGCCGGGGACATAGAGGCCGACGCGCTCGACCGGGATCCAGCGCTCGGTGACGGTGCCGCCGGGGACCACCGTGGTGGATGTGTCGGTGCGGCGTTGGTCGCTGTGGACGAGGCGGGCGCGGCGGATGGACTCCTCGAGCGCTGCCTTGACGCGAGGGTCGAGGCCGGCGAGGGCGTCGTCGAGCGCTTCTTGCGGGACGCGCACGTCCTGCAGCTCGACCCCGTCGAACCGGGCCGTCAGCTCCCTGACGGCCGCCAGCCCACGATGCCGCACGTCCTCGCAGATCGGCCGGACGGCGTCGAGCGCTGCCTCGACGTCGATCGGGGCGCGTGGGACGAGCGTGCGGTAGTCGAGGCTCTCGCCGGCGGCGAGCCTCCCCCGCAGGTCGATGCGGCGTATCACTCACCCGAGTCTATGTGCGCCGTTCACCCCTCGGACGGAATGCCCGTATCGCAAGATGCGTGGCGCGGGGACGCGCACCCCGCCTAATCGAAGAGAGCCCGCACCATCGCCGGCACCGACGCCGCCACCTCACGCAGGTACCCCTGCCGCGTCCCGGGCGGGTTCGCGTCCATCGATTCGTGCGCGACGCCGACCACGTCGAGGCCGCGCGATCGGCACAGCGCCACCGTCCGCGGCAGGTGGAACCGCTGGCTGACCACCAGCAACCGCGACAGCCCGAACTCGTCGCGGGCGCGGACACAGGACGACCAGCTGTCCACGCCCAGCGGGTCCTCGACGATGGCCGCGCCCGGCACGCCGGCCTCCTCCAGGTACCGCCGCATCGCCGCCGGCTCGTCGTAGCCACCAGGCGCCGTCCCGCCGCTCACCAGCAGCGTCCGCGTCCGCCCGAGGTGGTACAGCGCGGCTGCGACGTCCAGCCGCCCGGCCAGCAGCCGCGACGGCCGCCCGTCGGCCCGCAGGCCGGCGCCCATCACCATCGTCACGTCCGTCGACGGCGCGTCGGCCGGGTCGGACAGGATCCGCCCCGCACTCGACCCATACGCCCAAAGCGTGGGCGCGGCCATGGCGACGACGGCGGCAGCGGCGGCTAGCGCGAGCCAGCGCCGGCGGCTCATCCGACCACCGGCTCGAGGTACCCATGCAGGACGGCGCGCAGCTCGCCCACCAGGGCGGCTCGCTCGGCGCCGTCGGCGGCGACGATGAGCGGCATCATCGCCCGGACCAGCTGGATCGCCACCGTCGCCGTCCGCTCGACCACCTCCGGAGCAAGACCCGGCGCCCGTGCCGACAGCAGCGCCGTCACCCGCCCGAGCAGCGCCGCGTGCAGCGGCGCGACCGCGTCGGTGAGCGACGGCGGCAGGTCCGGCCGCGCGAACAGCGCCTTGAACCCGCCGTTGGCCAGGTTGAACTCGACCAGCGGGCCGGTGATCGCGTCGATCAGCTGGTCCAGCGGCAGTGTGGGGAGGTCGGCGCCGTCGAATGCCGCCGTCCGCAGCTCGGCCAGCTGCGCGGCGTACCGCTCGGCCAGCGCGTGGGCGATGTCTTCCTTGTTGGCGAAGAACTGGTAGAGCGAGCCGGGCGAGATGCCGGCGCGGGCGGCGATCGTGTTGGTGCTGACCGCCTCATAGCCGGACTCGGCCAACGCCTCTGCCGCGACCGTGAGGATCTGCTCCATCCGCGCCTCCCCGCGCGCCTGCCGTTTCGCCAACCCCGACTCCCGCGTCGATTCGAGAAACACGAGCTCTAACTCGTATTTTCGCTGACACTACCACAGAGGGAGCTGCGAACCTGCTCGGCCGATACGTCATCCGCGCCCCGTGACGGATGCTGGCCGCTCGTTCGCTGCGTATGGCACCGGTGAGGTGGTGTTCCTGCAGCAAGTTCGGCATCGGCGTGCCTGTTAGCCGCCATTGAAAATGCCGATGATGGCGTCACTGATCACGAGGATCTGGCGGTCACGGGCGAGGTCGTGTGATCGGCGCGGCGACATCGCCGTCGTACGGCGTCGGCCGCCCCCGCGACGCTGGGCCGGCCCGGGCCGGGCACCGATCACAACCGGGCGTGTTGACACCAGCGCCAACTGTTGGCGCTCATGTCAACACCTCCGCGGCCATCACCGGCGCCGGCAGGGACGCGAGCCACCCGCGGCGGGCAGCGCCTGGATGGCCCGCCCGCTGGCGGCCAACCCTGCGCGCGCCGAGTTGATCATGGAGAAGGTCGGGTTTCCCGCGACTCCAAAGGCGACCTTCTCCATGATCAAGCGTGCCGGTCGTCGTCGCAGTGTGCGGCGGCCCCTCGATCGTGAAACCGGCCTGCGCGGCGTGGTCCGCCAGCGCTCCGCCGAGGAGCGGTTCACCCTCGAGGATGCGAGCGTCGAGGGCCACGGGCTGCGACCGGAGTTCCGCGGCGCCGGGTGGGAACAGATCCGCGACACGATCTACACCCAGCCGTGATCGCCGTCGACACCAACATCCTCGTCTATGCCCATCGGCGTGACAGTGAGTTTCACACCGCCGCCGCCGCGAGGATCAAGGAACTCGCCGAAGGACGGACGGCATGGGCCATCCCATGGCCGTGCGTCCACGAATTCTTCGCCATCGCGACGCACCCGAAGATCTACGACCCGCCGAGTACCCGCGAGCAGGCGATCGCGCAGCTGGATGCCTGGCTCGCCGCACCGACGCTGTCACTTCTGGGCGAGACCCGTGGCTACTGGCCCATCCTCAAAGACCTTCTGGCTACGGGCAAGGTCAGCGGCCCCATGGTCAACGACGCCAGGATCGCGGCTCTGTGCGCCGCCCACGGCGTGCGCGAGCTTTGGTCCGCCGATCGCGACTTCGGGCGATTCACGTCGCCCGTGCGGATCCACAACCCGCTGCTGGGCTGATGTCCAGCGGGCCGCACCGCGGCCCGGCCTCCCGGCCCGGCAGGCGCACTCCTACCCCGCCGGGACGGCGACCAACTGGCTCAGCGGTGCACCGACTCGGTGGCCTGCAGGGCGGGCAGGTCGGCCCGGGTCGGAAGGCCCTCCCAGTCGCCGAGGGAGGTGCAGGCGAACGCGCCCGCCGCGACCGCCGTCGCCAGCCGCCGCCGGACCGGCGCGCCCTCCATCAGCTCGGCGAGATAGCCGGCCACGAACGCGTCGCCGGCGCCGACGGTGTCGACCACCCGTACCGGAACGGCCGGCGTGCGCCACAGCTCACCGTCGATCAGCGACACCGCGCCGTCGGCGCCCAGCTTGATGACCACGTGCGCCGGGCCGAGCGCGGCCAGCGCGTAGGCCATGTCCTCCGGGGCGCCCGCGGGCACGATCAGCGATGCTTCCTCCGGGCCGGCGAACAGCACGTCGGCCTGCCGGGCCAGCGGTTCGAGGGCGGCGGCGGCGTCGTCGCGGCTCCACAGGGCCGAGCGGTAGTTGACGTCCAGCGAGACGGTGACGCCGGCCGCTCGGGCGGTGTCGACGGCCAGCTGCACCGCCGATGCCGGGCCGGGGCCGAGCGCCGGGGTGATGCCGGTGACGTGCAGGACGGCGGCCTGCTGGATCGGCTCGAGCGGCAGGTCGAACGCCGTCAGCGCCGACGCGGCGCTGCCGGCCCGGTAGTAGCGGACGCGCGTGTGCAGGCTGTTCGGCCGCTCCTTCACCATCAGCCCGGTGGGCCGGGTGTCGTCGACGGCGGCGATGGCGGTGATCCCCTCGGCGCGCAGCTCGCGCAGCATCAGCTCGCCGAACCCGTCGGCGCCGACCCGGCTGATCCACGTCGCGCGCCGGCCCAGCCGCTGCACGCCGACGGCGACGTTGAACTCGGCGCCGGCAACGGACAGCTGCATCGCGCGGTGGTGCGCCCACCCGCCGGTCTCGGCGGCCGCGACCAGCGCCATCGCCTCGCCGATGGTGACGAGGCCCGCCCGGCTCATGCGCCCGCTCGCGCGTCGCGCACGGCCGCCAGGGCCCGCGCCGCGCGCTCCGCCAGCGCGCCGAGGTCGCCCCCGTCGGCGGCGTCGCCCAGCAGTGGCCCGCCAAGCCCGACGCCGGCCGCGCCGGCCCGGATCCAGTCGCCGATGTTGTCCAGGCTGACGCCGCCGGTCGGCATGACCGCGATGTCCGGGAACGGCCCGCGCAGCGCCGAGATGTAGGACGGCCCGACCGCCGAGCCCGGGAACAGCTTGACCACGGTGGCGCCGGCCCGCCACGCCGTCAGCACCTCCGTCGGCGTGAGCGCGCCCGGGTACGCCGGGATGCCGGCCTCGCGGGCGACGGCCACGACGTCGGGCTCCACCGACGGCGACACGACGAACCCCGCGCCCGCATCGACGACGGCCCGCGCCTGGTCGGCGTCGATGACCGTCCCGGCGCCGACGTCGACGGAGTCGGGCAGTTCCGCGCGGACCGCCTTGATCGCCTCGAGCGCGCCCGGCGAGGTCAGCGTGATCTCCAGGCAGGTGATCCCGGCGTCGACGAGCGTCCGGCTGATCTGGCCGAACCGGTCGGCTGAGCGGGCCCGCAGGATCGCCATGACGCCCGTCTCGCGCAGTTGGGCGCTCGGGGGGATGCGGTCGGTCATCGTGGTTCCTCTCTCAATGGTGGTGCGCCGAGCTGCTCCGAGATCGTCCGGCCGGCGGCGACGACGAGCTCGCCCAGCCGCTCGAACCGGTCGGGGGCGATGCGCGTGGCGAGCCCGGCGACGGAGATGGCGGCGGCGACCGCGCCGTCGTGGCCGAACACCGGCGCGGCGACGCAGCGGATGTCCGGCTCGTTCTCGACGTCGTCGACGGCGTATCCGCGCTCGTGGACGGCGGCCAGCCCGGCCCGGAACGCGGCCGGGTCGGTGACCGTCCGCTCCGTCCGCGGGGTCAGACCGTGCGCGATGACGGCGTCGACGGCCTCCGCCGGCGCGAAGGCGAGGTAGGCGCGGCCGACGCCGGTCGAGTGGGCCGGCTGGCGGGAGCCGACGTAGGAGTTCATCCGCACCCGCCCCGGCCCGTCGATCTTGTCGATGTAGACCATATCGGGCAGGTCGGGCAGCACGAGGTGCACCGACTCCCCCGACTCCGCGACCAGGCGGCGCAGCGCCGGCTGGGCCAGCGCGCGCAGGTCGACGGAGTCGAGGTAGCCGCGGCCCAGCTGCGCGGTCCGCGGGCCGAGCAGGTGCCGGCCGCCCTCGACCCGGACCAGGCCGGCCTCCGCCAGCGGGGCGAGCAAGCGCAGCGCCGAGCTCTTGTGCACCCCGACCGCGGCCGCGAGCTCGGTCAGCGTCGCGCCGCCCGACGCCGTGGCCTCCGCCACCGCGTCGAGCAGCGCGATCCCCCGTCGCAACGACGACGAGTTGTTCCGCTCCACGCCACCTCTCCGGGTTGCAGAGTGCACAACGAGATTGTGCTCGACTACCCGAGTGTAGACGGCCCGCCGTTCAGTGCTCGACGGCGATGGTGACGTATGAGCCGGAACTTCCCGTGGTCGCACCGTTGCCGCCGAGAACGATCCGCTCCCCGGCGTCCACCACCCGGTCGAGCGCGTACAACTGCAACGTCGGCTGACCCGGGTCACCGGCGACAGCGATCTCCTCGCCGGTCGACTCGAACCCGAGCTCCTCGACCCAGCCCGGCCACCAGTCCCCGTTCTCCGGCGCGCCCCGCGGATCCAGGCCGACGTACAGCGTCAGTTCGGTCCGGGCGTCGAGGACCAGGTACTCCGGATCGGTCACCCGCTTGTCGTCGTTCGCGCCGCGGATCAGCGTCGCCCCGCGCAGCGACGCGGGCAGCGCGCTGATGGTGACATCGCGGTCGACGTAGTACTCCGCGCCCTCGACCGCCATGACGGCGGGCCGCAGCTTCTCCGGTGCCACGACGTCGACGACGCTCTCGAAGCCGACCACGACCTTGCCGCCGATCACCTGGCTGAGCCGGCCCGCCGAGGTCTGCGCCGTGACCGTGTACTGATCGGTCGCGGCGTCCAAGGCCGGGGTCACGACGAACTCGGCCGTGCCCGACCCGTCCGGCGGCAGGTCGCCCAGATTCGCCCTGCTCGGCCGCACGGACCAGCCCGCCGGGACGTCGAGCGCCACCCGCACGTCGGACGACGTCCGGCTCCCTGGATTGGTCGCCGTCACGGTCGCCGTGAACGGTTGACCGCGGTCGGCGTCGTCCGGCAGCTCCATCGTGCTGTGGACGGCGTCCTTCACGTCGCCGCTCCCGGGCGTGCTGATCTGGAAGGTGTACGCGTGCCGGCTCGACGTCGCGGCGGCGCCCGCCCCCGGCATGGTCACCGTGACCACCTCGCCGTCGCGCCGCCAGGGCAGCCGTTCTCCGTCCGAGCCGAGCAACGTGACGCTGCTGCCGCGCGCCATCGGGATGTCTCCGGACAGGGTGAGCTCCTCGCCCGGCCACTGCAGTGCCGTGACGTACAGGTCGCCGTCCTTGACGGTGTAGCGCACGGGGACGTTGCTGTTCACGTCGTCGGCATGGTGCCAGTACGTGGAGCCGCGGATCGCCTCACCGTTGACGTCGAGCCAGGCGCCGAGCTCGCGGATCCGGTCGGCCTGGATGTCCGGGATGGTCCCGTCCGCCATCGGGCCGATGTTGAGCAGCAGGTTCCCGTTCTTGCTGACCGTGTCGACGAAGCTGTCGATGAGCTGGTCGGCTGTCAGGTAGACCTCCGGGCCCTCCTCGGCGTTGTACCCGAACGATCTCCCGATGCCCCGGGTGGCCTCCCACGGCTTCGGGTCGATGGCGGGCTGGTTCCGGTACTCGCGGGTGACGAAGTCACGCACCTCGGTGCTGCACCTGTCGTTGACCGCCACCTCCTTGGGGTCGGGCCGGTTCTCGGCCTGGTTGTAGTAGTACGCCATGAGCTCGTGGCTGTTGTGCGCCACGTGTTTGCCGATGTCGCACCAGATGATGTCCGGGTCGAACCGGTCGACCAGCTCGAGCATCTGCGGGTACTGGTGATCCATGACCTCGTCGCCGACCGGTGCGTAGCCCGTGTAGGGCACCGCCTCGCCCGTGTACGGGTTGACCGGGCCTTCGGCGAGGCCGGTGCCGTGCAGCGGGTCCCACCCACCGGCAGGGTGATACCACTCGGCCAGGGAGTAGTACAGACCGGTCTTGAGCGGGTAGTCCTCGGCGGCGGTGAACAGCTCGGCGACGAGATCGCGTTCCGGCCCCAGCGCCACGGTGTCGCGATCGGTCGTGTCGGTGTCCCACAGCGCGACGCCGTCGTGGTGCTTCGACACGAGGACGAAGTACTCCGCCCCGCCCTCGACGAACAGGTCCAGCCACTCACGCGGGTCGAACTCGTCCGGCTGCCACTCCTCGATGAACCGGTCGTACGGGACGTCCTCGCCGTACGTCGCGGCGTGGTGCTCGTAGGTCGGGCTGCCCGGCTGGTTCATCTCGTACCAGTACCACTCCGCGTAGACGTCCGAGCCCGGCCGCGCACCGCCGCCGGGCGGTGCGTACGCGGGCACCGAGTACGGGCCCCAGTGGATGAAGAAGCCCAGCTTGGCATCGGTGAACCAGTCGGGGGTCTCGTGCTGTGACAACGACTGGACGGTGGGTTCGTAGTCGCCGCTCGGCCCGGCGGCCGGCTCCGACCCGGCCGGTCCCGCCGCCCCGAGGACGCTGCCGGCCACCAGGACGCCGGCCACCGCCGAGGCCGCTCTTCGAGTGATCACGTCGCACTCCTCACACTCTGCCGTCACCGGCCCCGCTGGGACGGTGCCGCCTGTGTGCGCATTCGGAAAGCGCTTTCTCGGCATGGCTCAGAAAACCCTCGGCATCCTGAGGTCATGGCGGCGTGCGCGAGACGTTGCGGGCGGAGCCCCGGCCGGGAACCGGTTTCTGATACGTTTCAAGGCAGTAAAGACGAGTCGAACCCGGGTGTCAAGGGCCCATCAGCGTGATCAGGTGCGCCGGCGCTCGCTCAGGCGCCGCGAGCGCACCCGATCACGGGCGGCCGGGATCGCGGGTGGTGCCTCAGGCGACGCCCTTCACGACGTCGCGCAGCCAGCGCAGCTGCTCGCGCGTCTGGAACGTCTGGCCGCCCTCGTGCTTGTTGTACGGCCAGACCTTGATCTCCTTCGGCCCGGCGTAGTGGTTGTACGAGCCGAACACCGTCGACGGCGGGCAGGTGGTGTCCATGAGCGCGACGCTGTAGAGGGCCGGCGTCGTGGCCCGGGCGGCGAAGTTCATGCCGTCGAAGTAGGACAGCGTGCGGAACACCTGCTCCTCGTGGTCGCGGTGGATGGACAGGTACCGCGCGATCTCGTAGTACGGCTGGGTGTCGACGATCTCCGTCGCCCGCCGGAACCCGGTCAGGAACGGCACGTCGATCATCGCGCCGATCAGCCCGGACCGCAGACCCGCCACCGCCGTCGCGATACCGCCGCCCTGGCTGCCGCCACCGATCACCACGCGCGAGGCGTCCACCAGTGGATGGGACGCCGCGGCGTCGACGGCGCGGACGGCGTCGGTGAAGACGCGGCGGTAGTAGTAGTCGTCCGGGTCGAGCACGCCGCGGGTCATGAAGCCTGGCGTCTGCGCGTTCTGCCCGCCGGTGGGGTCGGGGGTGTCACCGGGCGACCCGGCCGAGCCCTGGCCGCGGGTGTCCATGACGAACGTCGCGAACCCGGCGACCGCTGCGGCCAGCCAGTCGTGCGGGAAGCCGCGGCCGCCGCCGTAGCCGATGTAGTGCACGACGGCGGGCAGCGGCTCGGAGGCGCCGGTCGGGACGATCAGCCAGCCGGCGATCCGGTGCCCGCCCCAGCCGGAGAACCGCACGTCATACACGTCGACGAGGCTCAACGCGGCGTCGTACGGGGTGAACCGCGGGTCGAGCGGGAACTGCGCGGCCTCGGCCAGCGTCCGGGACCAGAACTCATCGAAGTCGGGCTGCTCGTCGCGCTCCGGGCGGTAGTCGCGCAGCTCCGAGAGGGGCTTGTCGAACAACGGCATGGGCGGATCCCTCCGCGTCGTGGTGGACAGGAGCGGTAGCGGCAGCGTAGTCCGCCCGTTCCGCCCGCGCCGTCGCCCATCGCGTCACTCGTAGAGGACTGCCTGGATCTCCTCGTCGTCGATGTTGGTCGCGTCGTACCAGAAGAAGCCGGTGTCGATGGTCTCCGGCAGCTCCTCGCCGTCCAGCGCCATGACCGCCGCCCGGACCGTCTCGTAGCCGATCCCGACGGGATTCTGGGTGATGGCGCCGGCCATGACGCCGCTTCGGATCGCCTCGATCTGTGCCTGCCCGGAGTCGAAACCCACGATCACGATCTCACCGGCCATGCCCAGCTCGTTGACGGCGTTGACCACGCCGATCGCCGAGCCCTCGTTGGCGCCGTAGATGCCGGCGAGGTCCGGGTTGCCCTGGATGATCGCGGTGGCGAGGTTGGTCGACTCGAGGTGGTCACCGCCGCCGTACTGGATGTCGACGATCTCCACGTCCGGGGCGTTCTCCTCGATGTACTCGACGAAGCCGTCGCGCCGTTCGACGCCGGTCACGCTGGTCTGGTCGTGGACCACCAGGGCGACCTGCCCCTCACCGCCGATCAGCTCGACCATCTTCTCGGCGGCCAGTGCCGCGGCCGCGCGGTTGTCCGTCGCCGCCGTCGTCAGTGGCACGTCGCTCTCAACCCCGGAGTCGAAGGCGATGACCGGAATGTCCCTGCTGGCAGCCTCGTCCATCAGCGGCGTGGCCGCCTGGCTGTCCAGCGCCGCGAAGCCCAAGGCGTCCGGATCGCGGTCGATGGCGGCCTGCAGCATGTCGATCTGCTGCGCCACCTCGGACTCGGAGTCTGGACCCTCGAACGACACCTCGACGTCGAACTCCTCGCCGGCCTGCTCCGCGCCATCCCGGACGGCCTGCCAGAACTGGTGCTGGAAGCCCTTGGACACCAAAGCGATCTGCGGCCGGTCGCCACCACCGTCCCCGGTGTCGCCGGACGCCGTCGAGTCGTCGTCTCCACCGCACGCGGCGAGAACCAGGGCAGCGGCGATGCCGACGCCCACGGCTGTCAATCGATTGCTCATCGTCTGCTCCATTGTGTCGTTTGTCGACTGTGTCGTTCGTCGAGCGATGCCGGGACCGGCCGCTAGCCGTCCTTGCCCCGACGAAGGTTGTCCGTGTAAACGGCCACCAAGATGACCAGGCCGATGATCACCGTCTGCCACTCCTGCGGAATGGACATGATGCGCAGCCCGTTGGTGACCGTTCCCACGATCAGCGCCCCGATCAGCGTCCCGACGATGCTGCCCTTGCCGCCCTGCAGCGACGTACCGCCGATCACCACAGCGGCGATGGCCTGCAGCTCGTATCCAATGCCGAGCGACGGCTGCGCCGAGTTCAGCCGCGCTGCCAGCACGACGCCCGCGATTCCCATGAACAGCCCGGAGAGCGTGTAGATGAGGATCTTCCACTTCCGCACGTCGATGCCGGAGATGTCGGCGGCTTCCTCGTTGCTGCCGATGGCGAACGTGTAGCGACCCAGCAGCGACTTGCGGAGGATGACTGCTCCGAGCGCCGTCAGGGCGAACAGGATGATGACCGCATTGGGCAGGTCGACGCCCGGAATCAGCTCGCCCAGGGAGATGTCGGTGAAGCCGGCCGCGTCGGTGAAGTAGATCGGCGCGGTCCCGGAGATCACCAGCGCCAGGCCCTGGGCGATCAGCATCATGGCCAGGGTGGCGATGAACGGCGGGATCTTCAGCACCGCGATGTTGAAGCCGTTGACGAGGCCCATCAGCGCCCCGCTGAGGATGCCGCCGATCACGCCGAGGAGCAGCGGCCACCCCAGGTTCGTGAGGAAGACGCCGGTCATGACCGCCGCCAACGTCATGCCGGTACCGAGGGACAGCTCGATGCCGCCGCTGATGATGACGAACGTCGTGCCCAGGGCCAGGATGCCGATGACGGCGGTCGACAGCAGGATGCCCGTGATGTTCGACCACGTGAGGAAGTTGCTGTCGGCGACGGAGAAGAAGAGGACCAGCGCGATGAGGCTGGCGAAGGCGAGGATCTGCTGCAGCTGCTGGCGGACCACGCCGCGCGACCTCGTCCTGGTGTGCTCCGGCGCGGTGAGAGCCTCGGCTCCCGGCGCGCGCTCGGTGGCTTCGGCGTCCTTCATGCGGCAGCGCCCCCTTGCGCCTCCAGCTGTGTGGCATAGGCCATGACGGTCTCCTGGTCGGCGTCGGCGTTGTCGAGCACAGCGGTCAGCCGGCCTTCGCACATGACGGCGATACGGTCGGCGAGCCGCAGCACCTCGGGCAGCTCCGACGAGATCATGATGATGGACTTGCCTTCGTCGGCCAGCGACCGGAGCAGCGCGTAGATCTCCTCCTTCGCCCCGACGTCGATCCCTCGCGTGGGCTCGTCGAAGATCAGGATCTCGCAGTTGCGCGCCAGCCACTTGGCGATGACGACCTTCTGCTGGTTCCCGCCGGAGAGGTTCTTGGTGCGTTGCCGGATGGACGGGGTCTTGATCTTCAACGACTCGACGTAGCGCTGCGATGTCTGTCGCACCTCGCCGTCGCGGATCAGGCCGAGCGCGTTGACGTGCCGGGGCAGCGAGGAGGCGATGATGTTGAAGCCGACGTCCTGGTCGAGCATGAGGCCGAACCGCTTGCGGTCCTCGGAGAGGTAACCGATGCCCAGCCGGGCGGCGTCGGACGGGCTCTTGATGGTCACTCGGTCGCCGCGCAGGACGATGTCGCCCCCGTCCGGCCGGTCCGCACCGCAGATGGCCCGCGCCACCTCGGTCCGCCCGGCGCCCATGAGACCGGCGAAGCCCAGGATCTCACCGCGGCGCAGCTCGAAGCTCACGTCCTTGAGCAGGCTCTTGGTGGACAGTCCGCGGACCTCCAGCACCGCCGGCCGGTCGCCGGGCCGCGGCGCCGGGCGCGTTTCGCCCTGGATCTGCCGCCCGACCATCATCGAGATGACCTTGCGCAGGTCGATGTCGCCGGCCGGCAGGGTGCCGACACAGGCACCGTCGCGCAGGACGGTGACGCGATCGGCGACCGCGGTCAGCTCCTCGAGGCGGTGCGAGATGTAGATGACGCCGGTACCGTTCCGCTTGAGATCGCGGATGAGGTCGAACAGCGCCTCCGTCTCCGACTCGGTCAGAGCCGCGGTCGGCTCGTCCATGATGAGGATGCGCGCGTCGAACGAGAGCGCCTTGGCGATCTCGACCACCTGCTGCTGGGCCACGAGCAGCGAGCCGACCTTCGCCCGCGGGTCGAGGACGATGCCGAGCCGGTCGAACAGCTCGCGCGCACGCCTGTTCAGGTCCGCGTCGTCGACGAAGAGTCCGAGCCCTCGCCGCCGCTCCCGCCCGATGTAGATGTTCTCGGCGATCGTGAGGTCGGGCATCAGCGACAGCTCCTGATGGATGATGCTGATGCCCAGTGCCTGAGCCGCGTGCGGCCCATCGACGTCGACGAGCCGTCCGTCGATCGAGATGGTCCCTTCGTCCCTCGCGTGGATGCCCGCCAGGATCTTCATCAAGGTGGACTTGCCCGCACCGTTCTCGCCGACGAGCGCATGGACCTCGCCGGCGTCCAGCGTGAAACTCACGTCCGACAGTGCCCGCACGCCGGGAAAGCTCTTGCTGATGCGGTCGATCTCGAGAAGGTGGACGTTCACGGCACTCCCGGTGCGATGTGTCGGCTGACCGGCCGGAATGTCATGAGCCGCCGGACCAGAGATCGGATGAATCCGATCGTAGCGATGCAACAAGGCATGTCAATGGATGTAACCGCACCGAGATCCGCCGGGATCGGTTCCCCTCACACTCGCATCTTGATCAGGACCCTCTCCGGCCCTATCCTCCCGATACATCCGATGTATCTTCCCGAGCTGGGAGCCAGCATGAGTCGACGGAGACAGGCCGGCCTCACCCTCACCGCCATCGCCACCGCCATGGCCACGACATCCTCGATGGCGATCGGCACTGCGTCCACGACCAGCCCGGAGCGCACACCCGTGAGCTCGGAGAGCTCCGACCTCGTCCTGTGGTACGACGAGCCCACCACGAGCTGGGAAAGCCAGGGGCTCCCGATCGGCAACGGCCACTTGGGCGGGGTGGTCTTCGGCCAGATCGGCACCGAGCGCATCCAGTTCAACGAGAAGACCCTGTGGTCCGGCGGCCCCGCGCCCGGCCGGCAGTACACCGGCGGCAACTGGACCTCGCCGCGGCCAACCGCCCTCGCCGACGCGCGCAGCCTCATCGACGAGCAGGTGCAGGTGACCCCCGAGGTGATCACCCGGCTGCTCGGCCAGGGCCGCGACGACTTCGGCTCGTACACGACCTTCGGCGAGCTGCGCCTGGACTTCGGCGCGGCCGACGGCGTCAGCGGCTACCGGCGCGACCTCGACCTCGGCGACGGCACCGCCTCGGTCAGCTACCAGCGCGCCGGCGTCACCTACACGCGCGAGTACTTCGCCAGCTACCCCGACGGCGTCCTGGTCACCAGGCTGACAGCGGACCAGCCGGGCGCGATCGACGTCGGCGTCTCGCAGACCGTCCCGAGCGGCCGCAGCAATACGCAGGTCACCCGCGACGGCGGCCGGCTCACCGTCGCCGGCAACCTCAACGACAACCAGATGCGGTTCGAGTCGCAGCTGCAGGTGATCGCCGACGGCGGCAGCGTCGGCGGCACGGCGAGCGCCGTCCAGGTGAGCGACGCGGACTCCGTCACGATCGTGCTGGGCGCCGGCACGAACTACGACGACGTCTACCCCACGTACCGCGGCGACGACCCGCACGAGCGCGTCACGGCCACCGTCGACGCCGCCGCCGCGAAGCCGTACGACGAGCTGCGCGCGGACCATGTGGCCGACTACACCGAGCTGTTCGACCGGTTCACGCTCGACCTCGGGCAGCAGGCGCCCGCGCTGGCCACCGACGACCTGCGCAGCCGGTACGCCGCCGGCACGCTGCCGCCGGAGCACGCGCGGTACCTCGAGGTGCTCTACGCGCAGTACGGCCGCTACCTGCTGATCTCATCGTCGCGGGCCGGGTCGCTGCCGGCCAACCTGCAGGGCGTCTGGGCCGAGGGCACGTCGAACCCGTGGGGCGCGGACTACCACGTCAACATCAACCTGCAGATGAATTATTGGCCGGCCGAGGTCACCAACCTCTCCGAGACGACGGTGCCGCTGTTCGAGTACATCGACTCGCTGCGGCCGCCGGGCCGGGTCAGCGCCGAGCAGATGTTCGGCGCCGACGGCTGGGTGGTGCAGAACGAGACGACGCCGTTCGGCTACACCGGCGTGCACGACTGGCCGACGGCGTTCTGGTTCCCGGAGTCCAACGGCTGGCTCGCCCGCCACCTGTGGGAGCACTGGCTGTTCACGCAGGACGAGCAGTTCTTGGCCGAGACCGCATATCCGATCATGCGCGAGGCCACCGAGTTCTGGCTGGACTTCCTGGTCGAGGACCCGCGCGACGGAACGCTCGTCGTCTCCCCCAGCTTCTCGCCCGAGCAGGGCCCGTACACGGCCGGTGCATCGATGTCGCAGCAGATCGTCTGGGACCTGCTCACGAACACCGTCGCAGCGTCCGAGGAGCTGGGCGTCGACGCCGACTACCGAGCACAGCTGCGGCAGACGCTGGACCGGCTCGACCCGGGCCTGCGAATGGGCGAATGGGGCCAGCTGCAGGAGTGGAAGATCGACATCGACGATCCTGAGAACGACCACCGGCACGTCTCGCACCTCTACGCCTTGCACCCCGGCGCGCAGATCTCGCCGCGCACCGAGCCGGAGCTGACCGAGGCGGCGCGGATCTCGCTGGAGGCGCGCGGCGACGGCGGCACCGGCTGGAGCAAGGCCTGGAAGGTCAACTTCTGGGCCCGGCTGCTCGACGGCGACCACGCCCACCTGATGCTGCGTGAACAGCTGTCCAGCTCCACGTTGCCGAACCTCTGGGACACTCATCCCCCGTTCCAGATCGACGGCAACTTCGGCGGCACCGCCGGCGTCGCGGAGATGCTGCTGCAGAGCCACACCGGCACCATCGACGTGCTGCCGGCGCTGCCGTCGGCGTGGCACACCGGCAGCCTCGACGGTCTGCGGGCCCGCGGCGCGTACACCGTCGGCGTCGACTGGGCAGCCGGCCTGCCTACCGAGATCCGGCTGACGTCGGACGAGGGCGGCACCGCCGTGCTGCGCAACGCCGCCTTCCACGGCCCTATGCGCGCCTACGACGCCGACGGTCACGTCGTACCGGTCACCGTCGACGGCGACCGGCTCACGCTCGACACGGAGGCAGGTGGTACCTACCGGATCGTCCCTCAGACGCGGGTCGGGGCGGAGGTGTCCGCCGAGACCCAGCGGCCGGGCAGTACCATCCCGGTGACGGTGTCGCTCGCCCCCGCCGACAGGCGGGCGATCCCGACCACCCGAGTCCGGCTGGAGGCGCCCGACGGCTGGCCGGTGACGCCCTCGACGGTCCGGCTGGCTCCCGTCACGGCGGGCACGTCCCGGACGGCGGAGTTCGCGCTGACCATTCCCGAAGGCACCCCGGACGGCGCGTACCAGTTCACCGCGCACGTGGTCTCCGACGACTGGGCGATCCCGGTACGGCTCGGCGTGCAGGTGCTCCGGCCGAACCTGGCACGTGGGAAGACGGCCACCCAGTCCTCGACGGGCTTCGGCGGTGTGCCCGCCCGAGCCGTCGACGGGAACACCAGCGGCAACTGGGGTGGCGGATCGGTCACCCACACCAACTTCCAGGACGCGCCGTGGTGGCAGGTCGACCTCGGCGCCGTCGAGGAGCTGTCCGAGGTCGCGGTGTGGAACCGGACCGACTGCTGCTCCGACCGGCTGACGAACTTCTACGTGCTCGTCTCGGACACGCCGTTCGTCTCCGGCTCGCTCAGTGAGGTGCTGGCGCAACCGGGCGTGTGGTCGTACCACCACGCCGGCCAGGGCGGAACGCCGTCGCTGGTGGACGTGGGCCGCAGCGGCCGGTACGTGCGCGTTCAGCTCGCGGGGAACGACGCACTCTCGCTGGCGGAGGTCCAGGTCTACGGCTGATCACACCGCAGGTGACCGGCAGCGGGCTGCCACCTCGAGGTGTCATGGCTCGCTGTCGATCATCGGCGCGTGCGATGACGAATGCCACCGGTTGGGTCTAGATTGCCCTAATGGGGACAACAACACGCCAGCGCACAGGTACACCGGCCACGCTGGTGCTGGAGCGAGCGGGAGTGCCGTTCACCGTGCACCCGTACCACCACGACTCCTCCGCGCCGTCGTTCGGCCTGGAGGCGGCTCGCGCCCTCGGTGTCGTGCCGACGCGCGTCTTCAAGACCCTCCTGGCCGAGGTCGACGACGAGCTCGTCGTCGCCGTGGTGCCGGTGTCGGGGTCGTTGGACCTCAAGTCGCTGGCTCGTGCCGCCTCCGGCAAGCGGGCGGTCATGGCCGCCACGTCGCAGGCGGAGCGGGCCACCGGCTATGTGGTCGGGGGGATCAGTCCGTTCGGGCAGCGGCGCCGGCTGCCCACCATCGTCGACGAGTCGGCCTACGGCTACCCGACGGTGTTCGTCTCGGCCGGCCGCCGGGGCCTCGACGTCGAGATCACCCCGGCCGACCTCATCAGACTGACGGGGGCCAAGACCGCCACCATCGGCCGCACGAGCTAGACGCCGGGCGGCGCCCACGGGGTGCGGTCCTCGCGGAACAGCGCGACGACCGCGGCCACCACCACGGCCACCATGGACCACACCAGCAGCGCCGCATCGGAGCCCAGCTGCAGCGGGAACAGCCGCTCGACGCCGTCGGCGAGGCCGGACACGTCGTCGTCGGGTCCCAGGAACTCCCCCACGAACCGGGCGATCAGGGACCCGACGACACCCATGGCGGCCAATGACACCAGGACGGCCACCGGGGTGCGCCGGCGCCAGACGGTGAAGACGACCGAGAGCACCAGCCCGAAGCCGCCGCCGAGCAGAGTGAACACGGCGTCGCGGCTGAACAGGTGCTGGGCCTGGCTCGAGTCGTAACCCAAGCCGCCGTCGACCACCACGGCGTGCACGTCGGGCGCCAGCAGCCACCAGAGCACGCCCATGAGGACGCCGGCGACGACGGACGCGACGGCGATGTGGGTGACGACGCGGGCGGCGCTCGGCGCGTTGTGCCCCAGCCGTTCGGCCCGGGTCACTACGACGCCAGACACGTCGGCCCCAGCAGCTGCTTGAGGTCGCCCATGAGTGCCGTCGACGGGGTGACCCGCAGGCGGTCGTCGAGCTTCATGACGGTGGTGCGGCCGGTCCCGGTGAGACGCAGGTGCACCGGCGTGACGCCGGGATGCGTGGCCAGGACGTCCTTGAGCCGCTCGACCACCGGCGGCGTGCAGCGGGTCATCGGCATGGTGACCACGACCGGACCGGACGGGCCGTCGGAGAGGTCGGGCAGGCTCAGCTCGGCGGCGATCAGCTGCGGCGACTCCTCGCGGCGGTCGAGCCGGCCCTTGACCACGACGATCTCGTCCTCGGCCAGTTGCAGCGCGTACAGCTGGTACGTGGCTGGGAAGAACATCGCCTCGATGGAGCCCTCGAGGTCCTCGATCGTGACGATGGCCCAGGTGTCGCCGCGCTTGCTGACCTTGCGCTGCAGCGACGTGATGAGCCCGCCGACGCTGATGGTGGTGCCGTTGGGCACCTCGCTCTCGTCGCTGAGCGCGGAGATCGGCTTGTCTGAGGCGTTGGCGACGACGTGCTCGAGCCCGAGCAGCGGGTGGTCGGACACGTAGAGGCCGAGCATCTCGCGCTCGAACGCCAGCTTCTGCTTCTTGTCCCACTCCGACAGCTCTGGCACCGCGACCTCGAAGCCGCCGCCGGCGTCGTCGCCCGCGCCGCCGAACAGGTCGAACTGGCCGATCGCCTCGTTGCGCTTGAGCGAGATGACGGTGTCGACGGCGTCGTCGACGACGGCGGCCAGCGCCCGGCGGGCGTAGCCGAGGGAGTCGAACGCGCCGGCCCGCACCAGCGACTCGACAACGCGCTTGTTGCAGACGTGCACCGGGACCTTGTCCATGAAGTCCGGGAACGTCTCGAACCGGCCCTTCTCCTGCCGGGCCGCGACGATGCCGTCGACGACGTTCGCGCCGACGTTGCGGACGGCGGTGAGGCCGAAGCGGATGTCGGTGCCGACCGGGGTGAAGTCGCCGGCGGACTCGTTGACGTCGGGCGCCAGGACCTTGATGCCCATGCGGCGGCACTCGGACAGGTACAGCGCCGTCTTGTCCTTGTCGTCGCGGACCGACGTCAGCACGGCGGCCATGTACTCGGCCGGATAGTGCGCCTTGAGATAGGCGGTCCAGTACGCGATGACGCCGTAGGCGGCGCTGTGCGCCTTGTTGAACGCGTAGTCGGAGAACGGGACCAGGATGTCCCAGAGCGTCTTGATGGCGGCGTCGCCGAAGCCGTTGGCCTTCATACCGTCGGAGAACGGCACGTACTCGGCGTCGAGGACCTCGCGCTTCTTCTTGCCCATGGCCCGCCGGAGCAGGTCGGCCTTTCCGAGCGTGTACCCGGCCAGGTGCTGGGCGATGGCCATCACCTGCTCCTGGTAGATGATCAGGCCGTAGGTGGTGCCGAGGATCGGTTCCAGCGCCTCGGCCAGCTCCGGGTGGATCGGCGTGATGGGCTGCTGGCCGTTCTTGCGCAGCGCGTAGTTGATGTGGCTGTTCGCGCCCATCGGGCCGGGGCGGTACAGCGCGATGGTCGCGGAGATGTCCTCGAAGTTGTCGGGCTTCATCTGCCGCAGCAGCGACCGCAGCGGCCCGCCGTCGAGCTGGAACACCGCCAGGGTGTCGCCGCGGCCGAGCAGCTCGTACGTGAGGCGGTCGTCCAGCGGCAGCTCTTCCAGGACGATGGGATCCTTGCCGTTGCGGACGATGTTCTTCAGCGCGTCGTCGAGGATGGTGAGGTTGCGCAGGCCCAGGAAGTCCATCTTGACCAGGCCGAGCGTCTCGCAGGTCGGGTAGTCGAACTGCGTGATGATGGCGCCGTCCTGCTCGCGCTTCATGATGGGGATGGTGTCGAGCAGCGGTGCCGACGACATGATGACGCCGGCAGCGTGCACGCCCCACTGGCGCTTGAGGTTCTCGAGGCCCTTCGCGGTGTCGACGACCCGGCGCACCTCGGTGTCGGACTCGTACAGCGACCGGAACTCCCCGGCCTCGGCGTACCGCTTGTGCTCGGCGTCGAAGATGCCGGAGAGCGGGATGTCCTTGCCCATGACGGCCGGCGGCATCGCCTTGGTGATGCGCTCGCCGACCGCGAACGGGTTGCCGAGGACGCGGCTGGCGTCCTTGATGGCCTGCTTGGCCTTGATGGTGCCGTAGGTGACGATCTGCGCGACGTGGTCGGTGCCGTACTTCTCGGTGACGTACCGGATGACCTCACCGCGCCGGCGCTCGTCGAAGTCGATGTCGAAGTCGGGCATCGACATGCGCTCGGGGTTGAGGAACCGCTCGAAGATCAGCCCGTGCGGGATGGGGTCGAGGTCGGTGATGCCCATGGCGTACGCCGCGATGGACCCCGCGCCCGAGCCGCGGCCGGGGCCGACCCGGATGCCGTTGTCCTTGGCCCAGTTGATGAAGTCGGCGACGACGAGGTAGTAGCCGGCGTAGCCCTTGCTGGTGACGACCTCGGTCTCGTAGTTGGCCCGAGCCCGGACCTCGTCGGTGATGCCGCCCGGGAACCGCTTGTGCAGGCCGCGCTCGACCTCTTTGACGAACCAGGAGACCTCGTCCTCGCCCGGCGGCACCGGGTAGCGCGGCATGTACTTGCCGGCCTCCTCGACGAACTTCACCTCGCACCGCTCGGCGACGAGGAGCGTGTTGTCGCACGCCTCGGGGAGGTCGGCCCACCTCTCCCGCATCTCCGCGGCGGTCTTGAGGTAGAAGTCCTCGGCGTCGAACTTGAACCGCTTGGGGTCGGCCAGCGTGGAGCCGGACTGCACGCACAGCAGGACGGCGTGGGCCTCGTGGTCGGACTTGTGGGTGTAGTGGAGGTCGTTGGTGGCCAGCAGCGGCAGGTTCAGGTCCTTGCCCAGCCGCAGCAGGTCCTCGCGGATGCGGGTCTCGATGTCGAGCCCGTGGTCCATCAGCTCGAGGAAGAAGTTGTCCTTGCCGAAGATGTCGCGGAACTCGGCCGCGGCCTTGATGGCCTCGTCGTACTTGCCCAGCCGCAGGAACGTCTGCACCTCGCCGCTGGGGCAGCCGGTGGTGGCGATGATGCCGCTGGAGTACTGCTGCAGCAGCTCGCGGTCCATGCGTGGCTTGAAGTAGAAGCCCTCGATGGAGGCCAGCGACGAGAGCCGGAAGAGGTTGTGCATGCCGCCGGTGTTCTCGGCGAACATGGTCATGTGCGTGTAGGCGCCGCTGCCGGAGACGTCGTCACCGCCGCCGTCGCCCCACCGGACCCGGGTCTTGTCGAACCGGCTGGTCCGCGGCGTCAGGTAGGCCTCGGTGCCGATGATGGGCTTGACGCCGTACTTCTGCGCCTTCTTGTAGAACTCGTAGGCGCCGAACACGTTGCCGTGGTCGGTGGTGGCCAGCGCCGGCATGCCCTGCTTGGCGGCCTCGCTGAAGAGGTCGTCGAGACGGGCGGCGCCGTCGAGCATGGAGTATTCGGTGTGCACGTGCAGGTGCACGAAGCTCGACGATCCGGAGGAACTGGCAGCACTCGACACGACGTTCAGACGCCTCCTCACGCAGACACTCCACCGGCGTCATAGGGGGTGCGCGCCGGGGACTGGAGACAGCCTATGCCGCGGCTCCGACAACCGGCGCGAGGCGCTCCGGGAGACTCCGCTCACAACCGCCAGACGGGCGGTTCGTCCGACCTGTCCCGCTCGGCCGCGTCCAGGCCGGCCTCGATGATCGCGGTGACGATGCGGGCCAGCGACTCCGGCGGGACGGACGGCGCGCGCTCGGCCATCGCGGCGATGATGGCCGCCTCGCGCTGCGGGTCGCGGCCGGCGTGGCCGCCCACCGGCTTGAGCCGCTGTACCCGTCCGGCCAGCGCGACCCGGTGCTCCAGCAGCGTGGCCAGGGCGGCGTCGACGGCGTCGATGGCCGCGCGGCAGCCGGCCAGCGTGTCCGGCACGGCGGACCGGACCAGCGGCGCGATGCGGGCGGCCGCCTCGCGGGCCTGAGCGGCGGCCGCGACGCCGGGCGCCTCCAGCCACAGCCCGTCCGCTCCGGCGGCGACGGCGGCCGCGGCCAGCCCGGGCCGCTGCCCCAGGTTCGCGACGACGGGGCGCCCGTGCCGGCGCGCGTCGGCGATCGCCGCCGGATCGGCGCCGTCGACGACGGTGACCGAGCCGGCCGGGACGGCGTCGTGGTCGAGGTCGCCGCCGGCGCCTGGCGGCGCGATGACCGGCGGCCGGGGTCCGCCGAACAGCACGGCCGGACGATGCGCGGACGGTGCGCCGCCGGTGCGGGTCGCCGGGTCGATGCCGGGATACGGAGATGCGGTCACGGGATGCTCCTGTTCCGGGAGCGGCCGTTCATCTCAGTGCGCCGGCCGCTCAGGCCACATGACGAGAGGCCCCAGGCCGATGCCTGAAGCCTCGTGAGCCGACTCGGAGGAAGGCCGCGCTACGCCTCGACGCGGCCGGCCACCCGGGCCGGCTCCATAAAGGCGAGATACGTGCGCATGACGGCGACGGTACCGGCGCGCCCCGCAGCCTGTCCACGAACCGGACCGGCCTGTTCACATCGCGAGACGGCTTTCGGGGTGATCAGATCACCCAGCCAGTGTTGATCTTGGAGTTGTTCGGCCATCTATCGGACATTTCACCCCCCAATTGACGAACAACTCCAAGATCAACGCGGGTGGGGCGGGAGCGCCTCCTGGCAGGCGGCCGCGACCTGGCGGACCGCCTCCAGCGGGGCGGTCCAGCCCGTCCGCTCCGACGCGGCCAGCAGCGGCGCGAGCACCTGGGCCGCCGCACGCGGGTCGCCGCGCCGGAGCCAGGCGCGGGCGACCGCCACGTAGGTGTCGGCGCCGTACAGCCAGGCCGACCCGGGCGGCGCGCCTATGGCCCGCACCATCGCGTCCGCCTCGTCGAGCAGCTCCCGCGAGTCCGTGGCCCCGGCCAGGGCCGCCAGGCAGGGCAGCCGGTAGGCCTCGGTACGGTGCCGGCCGGCCACGGCCAGCCCTCGCTCCAGCAGGGCGACGGCCTGCCCGGACTCCCCCAGCTCGAGCAGCGTGGTGGCGTAGGCGGCCAGGCTCGATGCGCTGAACCACGCGTGCGCCTGCAGCGTCAGAGACCGGCGGCCGTGCCGGACGGCGTCGTCGTACCGGCCCCGCAGCCGCGCGATCCAGCCGAGGTTGGACACGTACCAGGACTCGTAGCCGCTGTACCCGCTGCGACGGTTGACGGCCAGAGCCTCCTCGACGCGCGCCGTGGCGCGGTCCCAGTCCCCTCGGGCGATCGAGGGGAAGGCGGACTCGAACAGGCACCACTGCAACAGCCAGAGGTCGCCGGACCTGCGGCACAGCGGCTCGAGCTCGTCCAACACGGCGCGCAGCTCGTGCACCTCGCCCAAGTAGGCGTAGGCGGTCTTCACACCGTCGAGCGCCACGGCCAGGGTGTCGTCGTCGCCGATGTCCCGGGCCAGCGCCAGCGCCCGCCGCCCGTACGCGAGGGCGTCGTCGAACCGCAGCCGGCTGGCAGAGAGCACCGAGAGCCAGGCCAGCAGCTCCGACTCCGCCGGTCGGTCGCCCAGCAGCTGGGCCAGCCGCAGGCTCTCCTCGAGGTGGATCGTCCCCGCGGCGACCGGCCGCCCGCCACCGGCCCAGGCCGGGCCGCCCAGCTGGCGCAGGGCACGCATCTCCAGCCCCTGCTCACCGGCGGCCCGCGCCGCCCGGAGCGCCTCCACGTGGTCGGACACCGCCCCGTCGTACCGGTACATCGCCTCCCGCGCCCGGCCCCTGGCCAGGTGCGACCGCCCTTCGAGCTCGACGTCCCCGCAGCGGCGGGCCGCCCCGATGGCCTGACCCAGCAACGCCTCGGCGTCCCCGACGGCGTACCTGCGCAGGGCCTGCTCCCCGGCGGCCAGCCACCCCCGTCCGGCGCGGGCCCAGTCACCCGCGGCCGCGGCGTGCCGGCCGACCGCCTCCGGGTTGGCGGCCAGGACGTCCGCGGCGCGCAGGTGGTACGCCTCCCGGACCGGCTGTGGGGTCGCGGCGTAGAGCGTCTCCTGGACCAGGTCGTTCTCGAACTCGTACGAGCGGCCGGCCACCACGAGCAGCCGGGTGGGCAGGATCCGGTGACAGCGCCGCGCGGCCTCCTGGGCGCTGAGGTCGAGCAGGCCGGCCAGCGTCATCGGCGTAAACGACGAGCCGAGCACCGCGGCGGCGTGCAGCAGTTCCTCGGCCTGCGCGCCGGCCCGCCGCACCCGGGCCATGACGCTGGCACGGAGCGAGTCCGGGATGCCCTCGTCGCCGGCGGCGAGGGCGCGCAGCGTCTCGACCACGAACAGCGTGTGCCCGCGCGTGCGCCGGGCGATCTCGGCTCCGTGTGTCTCCTGGCCGGCCTCGGCCGCCAGCCGCGAGATCGCCTGCTCGTCGAGCGGGCCGACCTCGAGGCGTTCGGAGACGCCGGCCAGCGTGGCCAGGACCCGCTCGCCCTCCTCGGCGCGGACCGTCGCGACCACCAGCAGGCGGCCACCGGGCGTGTGCCGGCCGAGATAGTGCAGTAGTTCGACGGTGGCCACCCCGGCGTTGTGCAGGTCGTCCACGACGAGAAGGACGGGCTGCTGGACGGCCAGCCGGCGCAGGAACACGACCACCGCGTCGTAGACCCGGCGCCGCTCGGCCGCCGCGCTGCGCCGCTCCGGCGCCGGCTCGCCAAGCAGCGACGCCACCTCGGGCACCAGCGCGGCGAGCGCGTCGGCCCGGTCGCCGGCGGCCTGCCGCAGTACCGGCGCCGGCAGCCGGGTGACCAGCCGGCCCAGTGCCTCGGCCACCGGCTGCAGGAACAACGAGCGCTCCGCGTCGTAGCAGCGCGCCTCGAGCGTTCGGCCCCCGGTCCGCCGGGCGATCCGCGCGGTCTCGTCGGCCAGCGCCGTCTTCCCGATCCCCGCGGCGCCGGCGAGCAGCACCAGCGCACCGTCGCCCGCGACCGCCTGCTCCCATCGAAGCGCGAGCCGCGTGAGCTCGGGTTCCCGCCCGGCCAGCCGCTCGCCGCCCGGGACGCGTTCCGTCTCCGGTGGCGGCGCCGTCGCCGGTACGGCCTGCTGGCGCAGGATCGCCACGTGCAGTTCCCGCGTCGACGGCGCCGGGTCGATGCCCAGCTCGGCGGCGAGCCCGGCGCGCAGCCGCTCGAACACCGCAAGGGCCCGGGCCGGCTCGCCGACAGCGTCGTAGGCCCGCATCAGGGCGCGGGCCGGCCGCTCGTCGAGCGGCTCGGCAGCGGCCGCCGCCTCGGCCGCAGCGAGCGACACCCCGACGTCCCCCGTCCGCAGCCCCGCCTCGGCCGCGACCGCGCGTGCCCGCCCGACCACGTCCGCCTGGCGCCGCCGGCCCTCCCCGGCCCAGGGTGCGTCGCCCTCGTCCGCCAGCAGTGGTGCGGACCCGACGAGGTCCAGCGCGGCCTGGGCAGCGGCCAGGGCGATCGCCGGTTCCGCGTTCGCCAGCCGGATCTCGGCCTCGGCGACCAGCTCCGCCGCCCGGTGCAGGTCGACCTGCGTGCCGTCGCCGAGGCGGTAGCCGGACCGGCCGCCGGTCACCACGTCCGGGCCTAGGGCGGCGCGCAACCGGCTCACCAGAGTGGCCACGCTCGCCGCGGGCCGCCGCGGTCCCTGTTCTCCCCACAGTGCCTCGACGATCCGGTCCACCGGGACCAGCCGGCCGCCCGCGACGGCCAGCAGAGCCAGCAGGGTCCGGCCCTTGCGGTCGGCCACCTCGCCGGCGGCCAGCACGCGGCCCGCGCGCACCACGGTCAGCTCGCCGGTCAGGCGCACCTGCAGCTCAGCACCGTCCGCGGCGTCCACCCCCCATGTCACCCGGTCGTACTCCTCATGGGCGCGCAGGTCAAGGGCGTGATCCGGGCCGAAGAGGCGCGGACCGCAACGACACCGCAACGGGCCGTGGAAACCTCTCGGGCGTCAGAACCACCGATCACGGGGGGGAACCATGAGCACCGCCATCGAGACGGGGCGCGCCGCGCGCCGCGAGCTGACCGGCGTCCGCGGACGGCTGACCGGGCCGGAGGACGCCGGCTACGACGAGGCACGCAAGGTCTACAACGCCATGATCGACCGGCGCCCGGCGCTGATCGCCCGGTGCGCCGACGCCGACGACGTCGCGCGGGTCGTCGGCTTCGCGCGCGACCACGAGCTACTCCTCGCGGTGCGCGGAGGCGGCCACAACGGGGCCGGCCTGGGGGTCTGCGACGATGGCGTCGTCGTCGACCTCGGCGACCTGCGCGACATCACCGTCGACGCCGACGCCCGGACGGTGCGCGTCGGCGGCGGCTGCACGTGGGGCGAGGTCGACCGCGCGACGAACGCGTACGGCCTGGCCACGCCAAGTGGGATCATCTCGACGACCGGCGTCGGCGGCCTCACGCTCGGCGGCGGCCTCGGGCACCTGACCCGCGCGTTCGGCTTGACCATCGACAACCTGCTCGAGGTCGAGATGGTGCTGGCCGATGGCGAGCGCGTCTCGGCCAGCGCCGCCGAGCACCCCGACCTCTTCTGGGCCGTCCGCGGGGGCGGCGGCAACTTCGGCGTCGTGACGTCGTTCCTGTTCCGGCTGCACGAGCTCGACACCGTCGTCGCCGGCCCGACGTTCTGGCCGGTCGAGCAGACCGCCGAGGTGCTGTCGGCCTACCGCGACTTCCTGCCCGCGGCGCCGCGGGAGCTGAACGGGTTCTTCCTCGTGGGCTCCGTGCCACCGGCGCCGCCGTTCCCCGATGAGCTGCATCTGCGCACGATCTGCGGCGTCGTCTGGTGCCACGTCGGATCCCCCGAACAGGCCGCCGCCGACATGGCGCCGCTGCTGGCCGCGCTGCCCGAACCGCTCCTGCACGCGCCGGCGCCGATGCCGCACCCGGCGCTGCAGAGCGCGTTCGACGGCCTGTACCCGCCGGGCGACCAGTGGTACTGGCGGGCGGACTTCGTGAAGGAGATCCCGGACGAGGCCGTGGCGATCCATGCCGACTTCGGCGCCCGGCTGCCCACCTGGAAGTCGACGATGCACCTGTATCCGATCGACGGCGCGGCCCACGATCACGGTCCCACCGACACCGCATGGAGCTACCGGGACGCGCTCTGGGGCTCCGTCTTCGCCGGCGTGGACGCCGACCCGGCCAACGTCGACCCCATCAGCTCGTGGTCGGTCGACTACTTCGACGCGCTGCATCCGTACTCGGCCGGCGGGGCGTACGTGAACATGATGATGGACGAGGGCCAGGAGCGGGTCCGGGCCAGCTACCGGGGCAACTACGAGCGGCTGGCCCGCGTCAAGGCGCTGTACGACCCGGGCAACCTGTTCCGCGTCAACCAGAACATCCGGCCCGCCGGATAGCCGGGGTCACGGACGCAGCTGGTCCAGGGCGTGCTGGAGGTCGTCGGGGTAGGTCGAGGAGAACTCGACCCACTCCCCCGTCCCCGGATGCTCGAAGCCCAGGCGCATCGCGTGCAGCCACTGGCGGGTCAGCCCGAGCCGGGCGGCCAGCGCCGGGTCGGCGCCGTACGTGAGGTCGCCGACGCACGGGTGCCGCAGGGCGCTGAGGTGCACCCTGATCTGGTGCGTCCGCCCGGTCTCCAGGTGGATCTCCAGCAGGCTGGCGGCCGGGAACGCCTCCAGCGTCTCGTAGTGCGTGACGCTGGGTTTGCCGCCGGCGACGATGGCCCACTTGTAGTCGTGGTGCGGGTGGCGGTCGATCGGCGCGTCGACCGTGCCGCGGGACGGGTCCGGGTGGCCCTGGACCAGCGCGTGGTAGACCTTGTCGACCGTGCGCTCCTTGAACTGCCGCTTCAGTGACGTGTAGGCGCGCTCGGACTTCGCCACCACCATCAGCCCGCTGGTGCCGACGTCGAGACGGTGGACGACGCCCTGCCGCTCGGCCGCGCCGCTGGTGGAGATGCGGAACCCGGTGCCGGCCAGGCCGCCGACGACGGTGGGGCCGGCCCAGCCGGGGCTGGGGTGCGCCGCGACGCCGACCGGCTTGTCGACCACGACGACGTCTGGATCGTCGTGGACGATGCGCATGCCCTCGACCCGCTCCGGGACGACCTGGACGGGCGCGGGCGGCGCCGGGATCTCGACCTCGAGCCACGAGCCGCCGCGCACGCGGGTCGACTTCAGCGCGACGTCGCCGTCGACGACGACGTGGCCGTCCTCGACCAGCGCGGCGGCCTTGCTGCGAGAGAAGCCGAACAGCCGGGCCAGGGCGGCGTCCAGGCGCTCGCCCTCCAGGCCGTCGGGGACGGGGAGGCTGCGGTGCTCGCTCACGCGGCGGCCGCCTCCTCACGCGACGCCGAGCCGCGGCGGACGCCGTCGTGCGGGACGCCGCGCACGCTCAGCACGGCCACGAGGATCGCACCGGTCACGATGGCGGAGTCGGCGAGGTTGAAGACCGGCCAGTTGGGCAGCTCGACGAAGTCGACGACGTGGCCGCGGAACGCCCCGGGCATGCGGAAGACGCGGTCGGTGACCGTGCCGAGCGCACCGCCCAGCACCGCGCCGAGCGCCACCGCCCAGCCCCGGTGCGCCACGCGCCGGCTCACCGCCACGATCACCAGCACGACCACGATCGCGACCACCGTCAGTACCGGCGTCATGTTCGTGGCCAGGCTGAACGCGGCGCCGGGGTTGCGGATCAGCCGGAACTGCACGACCTCGCCGATGACGGGGACCGCCCGGCCCGGATCGAGCAACGCGACCGCCAGGATCTTCGTCAGCTGGTCGGCCGCGAGCACGGCGGCGGCGACGGCCAGGAGGACGCCGGTACGCCGGCGCCCTCCGTCCGTCAGCGGCGCTCCTGCTTCTGCTTGCACGTCATGCACAGCGTGGCCCGCGGGAACGCCTGCAGGCGGGCCTTGCCGATGGGGTTGCCGCAGTTCTCGCAGATGCCGTACGTGCCGTTCTCGATGCGGGCGAGCGCGCGCTCCGTCTGGTTCAGCATGTCGCGGTGGCTGGCGGCCAGCGACATCTCGTGCTCGCGCTCGAACGTCTTGGTGCCGGTGTCGGCCTGGTCCTCGCCGCCGGTGTCGCTGCTGCGCAGCAGGTCGGCGATGTCGGCCTCGGCCTCCGAGATCTCTTCACGCAGCCGCGCGCTGTCGGACTTCAGGAGGTCGCGGACCTCCGTGAGCTCGGCTTCGGTCCACGGGTCCTCGTCCTCGCGGACCACCAGGGCGGCCGCCTCAGCGGCCTCGACCTTGCTGTTTCCGGCCACGGTGTCCACCTTCGCCTTCGCACCCGCCATCTGCCTCGCCACCCTTCCATTTCCCCCGTCAGCCCCGCCCACCCCTGCGCAAGAGCCAGGTGCCGTGAGAATAGATCGTGACCGGTCCGTCATCAATCCGCCTCGCGCATGAGATCTGCCAGGCGAGATGCCGCCGCGTCCGGGACCTCGACAGTCTTGGTCTTGCTGGTACTTCCGGTGAGCAACGTCACCTCCCGCCGACGTATTCCCAGGGCTTCGGCGACGGCGTCGAGGGCGGCCCTGGTGGCGGCGCCGTCGACGGGCCGCGCCTGGACGGCGACGACGAGCGCGTCGCCGTGCCGGCCGCCCACCGCCGTCCGCGAGGCGCCCGGCCGCACCCGGATCGTCACGCGCACGCCCCAGAGTAACCCCGCGCCGTCGTACACTGGGCAGCGTCGCGAACAGGCGTGGACGGGGACGAGTACCCCGCGTCGACGGTCAGCAGCGAGCCGGGGACGGTGCGAGCCCGGCGACACGGGCGCGGGCGAAGATCACCCCCGAGCCGCCGGAAGAACGGCGTCACGGCGCCCAGTAGAACCGGCCGCGCGAACGAAGAGGGTGCGGCTCCCGCCGGGAGCCGGGCCAAGGAGGGTGGTACCGCGGGGTCCGCCTCGTCCCTCCGTCGACGAACGACGGAGGATTCGAGAGAGACGATGACCGACGCGACCGAGCCGACCGGCTACCGCGAGGTGCCCGCCCAGGTCGACCTGCCGGCGCTGGAGCACGACGTCCTCATGTTCTGGCGCGACAACGACGTGTTCGCGCAGACGGTGAAGAACAGCGAAGGCCGTCCGCAGTGGACCTTCTACGAGGGTCCGCCCACCGCCAACGGCATGCCCGGCACCCACCACATCGAGGCGCGCGTCTTCAAGGACGTCTTCCCGCGCTACCGGACGATGAAGGGCTACCACGTGCCCCGTCAGGCCGGCTGGGACTGCCACGGCCTGCCGGTCGAGATCGCCGTCGAGAAGGAGCTCGGCTTCAAGGCCAAGAGTGACATCGAGGCGTACGGCGTCGCCGAGTTCAACGCGAAGTGCCGCGAGTCGGTGCTCCGCCACGTCGACGCGTTCGAGCAGCTCACCGAGCGGATGGGCTACTGGGTCGACCTCTCGCAGGCGTACCGCACGATGGACCCGTCGTACGTCCAGAGCGTCTGGTGGTCGCTCAAGCAGATCTTCGACAAGGGCCTGCTGGTCGAGGACTACCGGGTATCGCCGTACTGCCCGCGCGACGAGACCGCGCTGTCGTCGCACGAGCTGGCGCAGGGCTACGAGACCGTCGTCGACCCGTCGGTGTACGTGCGGTTCCCGCTGACCGGCGGCCCACTGGCGGGTCAGGCGTCGCTGCTGGTCTGGACGACGACCCCGTGGACGCTGGTCTCCAACACGGCGGTCGCCGCGCACCCGGACGTCACCTACGTCGCGGCCCGCGCGGCCGGGTCGTCCGAGACCTTCGTCGTCGCCGAGCCACTGCTCGCGTCGGTACTGGGCGACGACGCCGAGGTGGTGGCCTCGTTCACCGGCGCGGAGATGGAGCGGTGGACGTACCAGCGCCCGTTCGAGCTCGTCGAGTTTCCGGACGACGCCCGCCATGCTCATATGGTCGTGGTCGACGGCTACGTCACCACCGAGGACGGCACCGGGCTGGTGCACCAGGCGCCCGCGTTCGGCGCCGACGACCTGCGGGTCTGCCGCCGCTACGACCTGCCGGTGGTCAACCCGGTGCGGTCGAACGGCACGTTCGCCGAGGACGTCCCGCTGGTCGGCGGCCAGTTCTTCAAGCACGCCGACGCCGACCTCGTGAACGACCTCGAGCACCGCGGCGTGCTGTTGAAGCACGTCCCGTACGAGCACGAGTACCCGCACTGCTGGCGCTGCCACACGCCGCTCATCTACTACGCGCAGCCGTCCTGGTACATCCGCACGACACAGGTCAAGGACGCGTTGCTGCGCGAGAACGAGAAAACCGCCTGGTACCCGGAGAGCATCAAGTGGGGCCGGTACGGCGAGTGGCTGCGCGGCAACGTCGACTGGGCGCTGTCGCGGAACCGGTACTGGGGCACGCCGCTGCCGATCTGGCGCAACGACGAGGACCCGACGAACATGGTGTGCGTCGGGTCGCTGGCGGAGCTGTCGGAGCTGGCCGCTCAGGACCTCTCCGAGCTGGACCCGCACCGGCCCTACGTCGACGACGTCACGTTCACGCTGCCCGGCGTGCCCGGCACGTTCCGCCGCGAGCCGTACGTCATCGACGTCTGGTACGACTCCGGCTCGATGCCGTTCGCGCAGGTCGGGTACCCGTACGCGCCCGGGAGCGCGGAGGCGTTCGAGAAGTCGTACCCGGCGCAGTACATCTGCGAGGCGCTGGACCAGACCCGCGGCTGGTTCTACACGCTGATGGCCATCGGCACCCTGGTGTTCGACCGGTCGTCGTACGAGAACGTCGTCTGCCTGGGGCTGATCCTGGCCGAGGACGGCCGGCGGATGAGCAAGCACCTGGGCAACATCCTCGAGCCGATCCCGCTGATGGACGAACACGGTGCCGACGCCGTCCGCTGGTTCATGCTGGCCAGCGGCTCGCCGTGGCTGCCGCGCCGGGTCGGGCACGCCGGCCTGCAGGAGATCGTCCGCAAGGTGCTGCTGACCTACTGGAACACCGCGTCGTTCCTGTCGCTGTACGGGCGGACGGCGAACTGGCGGCCGGGCGGCGCCGACGTGCCGCCGGTCGCGGAGCGGCCGGTGCTGGACCGGTGGGCGCTGTCCGAGCTGCACCGGCTGGTCCGCGAGGTCGACACCGCGCTGGACTCGTTCGACACGCAGACGGCGGGCGCGCGGCTGACGGCGTTCGTCGACGACCTGTCGAACTGGTACGTGCGCCGGTCGCGACGGCGGTTCTGGGACGGCGACCCGGCCGCGCTGGCGACGCTGCACGAGTGCGTCGAGACGCTGACCCGGCTGATGGCGCCGATGGTGCCGTTCGTCACCGAGCGGGTCTGGCAGGACCTCGTCGCGCCGGCCGTCCCCGACGCCGAGTCGTCGGTGCACGCCGCGACCTGGCCCGAGGCGGACGAGTCGCTGATCGACGACGCGCTGCGGGCCGAGATGTCGCTGACCCGGCGCCTGGTCGAGCTGGGCCGGGCCGCCCGGGCGGAGTCGAAGGTGCGCACCCGCCAGCCGCTGTCGCGGGCCCTGGTCGGCGCGCGCGGCTGGGAGACGCTGCGGTCGGAGCTGCGCGCGGAGGTCGCCGACGAGCTGAACGTGGCGTCGGTGCTCTCGCTGGCCGAGGCCGGGGCCGGTGAGGATCTCGTCGACGTGTCGGCGAAGGCGAACTTCCGGTCGCTGGGCAAGCGGTTCGCGAAGGACACGCCCCGGGTGGCCACCGCGGTCGCGGCCGCGGACGCGTCGGCGCTGGCGGCGTCGTTGAAGGCGTCCGGCCGGGCGACGGTGGAGGTCGATGGCCTCGGCGTCGTCGAGCTGGCGCCGGACGACGTCGTCGTCACCGAGACCCCGCGTGAGGGCTGGGCGGTCGCCCGCGAGGGCGAGACGGTCGCGCTCGACCTGACGCTGACCGACGCGCTGGTCCGGGCCGGTCTGGTGCGCGAGGCGGTCCGGCTGGTGCAGGAGGCGCGCAAGTCGTCCGGCTTCGAGGTGTCCGACCGGATCGAGCTGGCGTGGTCGGCGTCGGACCAGCTGGCGGCCGCGCTGCGCGAGCACAGCGCCCTGCTGGCGGACGAGGTGCTGGCGACGGCCGTGCACGACGGCCTGGACGCGCTGCCCGGTCTGCCCGAGCACGGCGACGCCGACCTCGGCCTGACCTTCCGGGTGCGCCGGGTGGACGCCGGAGCCTGACGAAGCGAAAGGGGCCCCTGGCCGGCGTCGCGCGCCGGCCTGAGGCCCCTTTTTCGTTGCTACGGCGAGCGCGTCAGCGCTGTTCGTCGTCGAGCAGGCTGGCGACCGAGCGCAGCGAACCGCCGGTCTGTGCCGCCTGGGCGTTGCCGCCCGGGCCGGCCGGCTGCGGCGTACCGCCACCGCCGCCCGCGGCCGCCGCGGGGACCTGCCCCACGCCGGTGTCGGCCTCGTCGACGCCGCCGGTCTCGAGCTTGCGCAGCTCGCGCTCGAGGTAGGACTTGAGCCGGCTGCGGTACTCGCGCTCGAACGCCCGCAGGGTCTCGAGCTCGCGCTCGAGGTCGGCACGGTCGGACTCGAGCTTGCCGAAGACCTGGGTCCGGCGCTTCTGCACCTCCTGCTCGATCGAGTCGGCCCGCTGCCGGGCGTCCTGCTCGATCTTCGCGGCCTTGGCCTTGGTCTCGGAGTCCAGCTTCTCCGCGCGGGTGCGGGCCTCGTTCATGAGGCGGTCGGCCTCGGCCTTGGAGTCGGCGACGAGCTCGTCGGCCGTCTTCTGGGCCAGGGCGAGCACCTTCGCCGCGGCGTCGCTGGGCTGCACGCCGGCGGGGACGGCGGCCGCGGCCGACGGCGGGGCCTCGGGGGCTTTCGGCGCCTCGGGCTGGCGCGGAGCCTGGATGGGCTCGGCCGAAGCAGCGACTCCGCCGCCACGGGTCACGGCGGAGAGCTTGTCGCGCAGCTCGTCGTTCTCCCGCTGCATGCGCGCGAGCTCGGCCTCGACCTCGTCCAGGAACTCGTCGACCTCCTGCATGTCGTAACCCTCGCGCAGGCGGACCGTCGTGAACTCCTTGTTCTGGACGTCCTCGGGCGTCAGTGGCATCTCGTCACCTCGGATGTGGGCATAGGCAGAATGTCACCGTACCGCGTCATCCTAGGGATCCGACAACAACAAGCAGAATCTGGACCAGGATGATGAGCACGATGAACGCCAGGTCTAGGGCAACCGAGCCGATCCGCAGCGGCGGAAGGACGCGACGAATCGCCCGCAGAGGCGGGTCGGTCACCGTGTAAACGGCCTCCAGCACGACGAGCACCAGCCCCTTGGGCTGCCACTCGCGCGCGAAGACCTGAATCCAGTCGACCACGAGCCTGACCAACAGGGCGATGAAGAACAGCCACAACACCGCGGAGAGAATCTGACTCACAGCCGACACAACACCTGAACTTACCCGACGTCGGCTCGGAACGATGACTGTGACACGGCTTGGGACACTGCGAGCCGGGCGCGAGATCGCAGAGTGCGCGGCTCACGCCCGGCCCAGGTCAGCTCTGGTTGAAGAACCCGCCGCTGACCATGCGGGCCTTGTCCTCGGCCGTCACGCTCACGTCCGCGGGTGTGAGCAGGAACACCTTCGCCGTGACGCGGTCGATGCTCCCGCGCAGGCCGAAGATGAGTCCGGCGGCGAAATCGACCAGCCGCTTGGCGTCGGCCTCGTCCATCTCGGAGAGGTTCATGATGACGGGCGTGCCGTCGCGGAAGTGCTCGCCGAGCGTGCGCGCCTCGTTGTATGTCCGCGGGTGCAGCGTGGTGATGCGCGCCTCACGCATGGTCGGTGCCCTCCGTACTGCCGCGACGGGCCGCCGGTCGGCCAGCGAGGCCACCGTTGCGGTGTGCTCACGCTCGGGCGCCCGCTCACGACGCGGCTCCTCGACGGGCTCGTCGTCGTACTCCTCGACGTACGCCTCGTCGTCCGCTTCATAGTCGTCGTACTCGTCGTCGAAGCGGTCTCGGTCCTCCACGAGGCCGAGGTAGACCGCAACCTTGCGCATTGCGCCGGCCATTCAAGTCCTCCGCACTAGTGTGGACGTCGGCTGGTCCCCTGTTGATCCAGACACTAGCCCCGGGTGCGGCCGGATCCGGGGATTGTCAGCGCGACACGCCCACGTGTCGCAGCAGTCACACCAATCACGTGTGACTCATCCATGCCACGCCGGCGAACCGTCCGGTCACGCCGTCACGGCGGTAGGAGTAGCTGTGCGGGTCCTCGATCGTGCAGGTCGCGACGGTCTCGACGGCGGCACCGGCGGCGCGCAGCTGGGCGACGACGCCGGCCGGGACGTCGAGCGCCGGCGTCCCGTGCCGGGTGACCGCCCACGCCTCCGGGACGACGGCGGCGACGTCGGCCCGCATCGCCTCCGGGACCTCGTAGCAGCGTCCGCAAACCGCCGGCCCGACCCGTGCGACCAGCTTGCGGGCGCCGAGGTCGCGCATCGCGCCGATGGCCGCCGGGACCATGCCGGCCGCCAGGCCGGGGCGACCGGCATGCGCAACGGCGATGACCCCGGCCTCCGGGTCGGCCAGCAGCACCGGCACGCAGTCGGCGACCAGGACGGCGAGCGCGCGGCCCGGCTGCGTCGTCACCAGCGCGTCGACCTCGGGCGCTGGACCGGTCCACGGCCCGTCGACGACGGCGACGGCGTTGCCGTGCACCTGGTTCATGTAGTTGACCGCGTCCGGCGCCAGGCCGATCGCCGCCGCCAGCAGTTCGCGGTTCCTGGTGACGGCGGCGGGGTCGTCCCCCACGTGTCCGCCGAGGTTGAGCTCGTCGTACGGCGCGGCGCTGACGCCGCCGTGCCGGTCGGTGAACGCGAACCGGACCTGCCCGGCCGCGCTGGTGTTCCGGAGCACTACTTCAGGAAGTCGGGCACGTCCAGGTCGTCACTGGGCGTGGCCGGGACGATCCGGCGCTGTTCCCGGGGAGGGGCGGGCGGCGCGGCGGGTGCGCCGTCACCGTCGGCGCCGCCCGTGTCCCCCTCGTCGCTCGGCCTCGCGGCGGCCGGGGTGGCCGTCGCGACCGAGCCGATGCCCCCGGCGGCGGCCGGGCCGGATGCCCCGGACGCCGAATCGGGCTTCTTGACGGTGCCCAGCTCGCGGCGGACCGGCTGGCCGCCGTCGAACCCGGCCGCGATGACGGTGACCCGGACCTCGTCGCCGAGCGCGTCGTCGATGACCGCACCGAAGATGATGTTGGCGTCGTCGTGCGCCGCCTGCGCGACCAGGTTGGCCGCCTCGTTGATCTCGAACAGCCCGAGGTCGGAGCCGCCTGACACGGACAGCAGCACGCCGTGCGCGCCGTCGATGGACGCCTCGAGCAGCGGGCTGGAGATGGCCATCTCGGCCGCCGCGACCGCGCGGTCCTCGCCGCGGGCGGAACCTATCCCCATGAGCGCCGAGCCGGCGTTGCTCATGACCGACTTCACGTCGGCGAAGTCGAGGTTGATCAGGCCCGGCGTCGTGATGAGGTCGGTGATGCCCTGGACACCGGAGAGCAGCACCTGGTCAGCGCTCTTGAACGCGTCGAGCACGCTGACCTGGCGGTCGCTGATCGACAACAGCCGGTCGTTCGGGATGACGATCAGCGTGTCGACCTCTTCGCGCAGCGCCTCGATGCCGGCCTCGGCCTGCATCGCCCGCCGCCGCCCCTCGAACATGAACGGGCGGGTCACGACGCCGATGGTCAGCGCGCCGAGCGAGCGCGCGATGCGGGCGACCACCGGGGCGCCGCCGGTGCCGGTGCCGCCACCCTCGCCAGCCGTGACGAAGACCATGTCGGCGCCCTTGAGCACCTCTTCGATCTCCTCGGCGTGGTCCTCGGCAGCCTTACGGCCGACGTCGGGGTTGGCGCCGGCGCCCAGACCCCGGGTCGCCTCGCGGCCGACGTCGAGCTTCACGTCGGCGTCGCTCATCAGCAGCGCCTGCGCGTCGGTGTTGATCGCGATGAACTCGACGCCCTTGAGGCCGACTTCGATCATGCGGTTGACCGCGTTGACTCCGCCGCCGCCGATGCCGACGACTTTGATCACCGCGAGGTAGTTCTGCGGAGCAGTCACTGGACATCGCCTTTCGTCGAGTTCAAACCCTCACCCTCAAGTTGAGGTTTATAGTTATGTCAACCTGAGGATGATGAAACGCTAAGCGCGATTCCGGCTCGGCTGCCGTAGACACGCCGTAGTCTGCGCGGATTGACCGCCTCCTGGTTCCCGTTCGCCCGAGTGCGCTTACCCTGGTCGCCATGACTCGGTGGCTCGGCGCGACGGCCGGCGTCGTGGCGGCGGTCCTCGCCGGTGTGTTCGCGACGCCGCTGGGCACGGCGCCCGGCGTGGTGGCGCTGCTGGCCGTTCTGATCACGGTGCTGGCGATGCTGGTCGCGTCCCGGTCGCACACCCCGGCCGGCCCGCGCTACGGACCCGGCCTGCGCCGCGTGGCCGCCGCTCCTCCTGTCGTCATCGCCCAGACCGACCCCGACGCCGCCGCCCGCCCGCGTCCGAGAGCTCCGTCCGGGCAGCTGATCCCGCTCAGCTGTCCGTCCTCGTGCTCTCGTTCCGAAGGGTCCCGTCATGCTCTCCGTTCTCGACACACCTGCCCGGGCCGTCTCCGAACTCGTCCTCGCCCTCTCCTCCGCTGCGGAGCCGCTCGCCGGTGACGCCGCCACCGGGGTCGCCATCCTCCTCGTCGTCGTGCTCGTCCGTCTGTTGCTGCTGCCGCTGAGCCTGCGCGCCGCCAGGGCCGGCCGTGACCGCCTCGCCCTCCGCCCGGCCGAGCTGCGGCTGCGCGAACGATTCCGCCGCGATCCCGTCCGCCTGCGCCGCGAGCTCGCCGCCCTGCACCGTTCGCACGGCACGTCACCGTTCGCCGGCCTCGGCGCATCGCTGGCGCAGCTGCCGTTCTTCATGGTGCTGTACCGGCTGTTCTCCTCGCCGACGCTGCACGGCGGCGCGAACGCGCTGTTCACGCATACCCTGCTCGGCGTGCCGCTGAGCGACCGCTGGCTCGCCGCCGCCGGGTCGGGGATGCTGCCGGCCGAGCTGCTGGTGTTCGGCGCGGTGTTCGTGCTGCTTCTTCTGGTCGCCTGGTGGTCGTCGCGCCTGGCGCAGCGGCAGGCGACTCTGGGCGAGTCGCCGTCGTCCGAGGCCGAGGTCGTGATGGCGCGAGTGGCCCGTGTGCTGCCGTACGGCACCGTCGCGGTGGCCGCGTTCGTGCCGCTCGCGGCCGGCCTCTACCTGCTGTTCTCGGGCGCCTGGACGACGACGGAACGCTGGCTGCTCAACCGCGACCGTCCGCTGCCCGCGACCGCCTGACGCCCGCGGCGGGACGAGTTCAGCCGCCTGCGTCAGGAACTGGCGGGCCGGTCGCCGCTACCGGGCCGATCGGTCCGGGTGGTTTTCGGTAGTGGTGGCCGGTGGGACTACGCCAGACCGTGGTGCCGTCGGGTGGTCGGTGGACGGTCCAGTGGCCGTGGTGTTTGAGCAGGTGGTGGGTGGTGCAGAGGGTGTGCAGGTTGTCTGGTGACGTCGACCCGCCGGCGGTGAACGCGATGATGTGGTCGATGTCGCAGGTGCGGGCGGGTCGGTGGCAGCCGGGGGCTCGACATGTCTGGTCCCGGGCGGTGATGAACTCCGCCAGTGCCGTGGTGGGCCGGTACTTCGTGCGGCCCAGATCGAGGATCTGCCCGGTGCCGGGGTCTTTTCTGAGCCAGGTCCACACGCCCTGGGCGGCGAGGGTGCGGGCGACGTGGGCGGGGATGGGTCCGTAGCCCTCCAGCTCGCCCGGCTGGTCGCTCAACCCGACCGCCGTGGCGAACGGGACGGTGAGGTGCACGCTGATCGGCAGCCGCCTCGTGCCACCGTCCGACTTCAGGCGGCCGAACCAGCCCGCGACACCACCGGAAGCGGCCCGCCCGCCAACGGTGCCGACGCCTGCAGCCCGGCCGGCGTCCTCAGCCTGGCCGGCGTCCTCGGTCTGGCCGGCGTCCGCTGCCTGGTGGCCCGTGCCGGCGTGGCCCGTGGCGGTGCCGGCGGCGTCGGTGCAAGCGGCCAGCGCGGCCCAGCCGAGGTCGGCCAGGGCGTCGGCGCGGCGCTGGTCCTTCGTGCGCGGCGGCCGACCGGCGGCTGCGTCCGCGCGTTTCGCATCGGCGGCCGCAGCGTTCAGCGCGGTGTTCAGCGCGGTGGCGTCCTCGGCCGACAGCAGCGCTTCCAGGTGCGCCATCCCATCGCTGGCCGGCGACATCGCCACATAGCGGCGGTCCCGGGCGGCCCGGTGCCTTTCGGCGGTCTTCACCGGTGCCAGTTCGTGCAGCAGCCGTCTGATCAGTTTGCGTAGGGCGACCGAGTCCAGATAGGGCGCCGTCGGCAGCACAGCCGCCTCCACCCGCTCCCGCACGTCCAGGTCCTGGCCGCCCAGCTCGTCGGCGATGACGCGCGCCCGCCGCAGATCGATCAACCCGGCTTCGAACAGCACGTGGGTGGCGGGGAAGTCGAGCACCAGTTGCTGGGCGTGCCCGACCTGGTTCTCCGCCTGCTTCACGGTGAGGTGACGCCGTCCGGCGATCTCCATCGCGGTGTTCGTGACCGGGTTCACCGACCGATACCCCGTGTGGTCCGGGCGCATCTGCGGCCGCGACGCCAACGCGGCATGCACGGCGGCCTTCCTCGCCGCCACCCAGGCCTCGAGCCGTTCCAGCCCGGCGGCGGCCTCCACCAGGTCGTGTGCGTCTGCCGTCGACGGGTCGAAGGTCGCGAGCTGCCCGGCCAGCTCCGGGCCCACCGGCACCTCGTCGACATCGACCAGCAACACCCCGGCCGCCGGCACCGCCGCGTATTCGCGCGCCAGCTCGCCCAGCACCGCCTCCAGCACCGGATCGACCATGTCGCACGGCTCGACAGCGACCCACTCACCCCGCTCGGGATGCCACGCCGCCAGCCGCCCCGCCGCCGGGTCCACACCCGGCGACGAAGCAGACAGCGGCGCTTCTTCGAACATGCACACCACCCTACCCGCCCCCACCGACAAAGTCTGACCGCAAGATCAACCGACTGGATTCCGCTGCGCGACACCACCCTGTCGAGAGCCTGCGTCCACAGGGCTGCCGAACCCACGGACTTGTCCACATTTCCGGACTTCGCGGTGGCGCGGGCCGTCCCGATCTGGCGAGATGAATGACATGACGAACGCCCACCTCAACCTTGCAGCGCCCACCATCGACAACCAGGACGTCCGCGAGCGCCGCATCCCCCGGCAACGCACGCGAACAGGGTTCGACGACGAGATCGCGCGGCTCATCCGCGACCGCGTTCAGGTTGATCTCGCCAAGAGGACGGCGCGCCGGCGCCGCCATCGGGATGATCGCGAAGCCCTCGAACGGCGTCGCCGTCATGCGAAGCAGGCACTGCACGCCGAGAAGCCCGCGGCAAAGGCCCAGCAGACCTGCCGTTGCCCCCAGCCGCGCCCACCCGCCTTGCTCGAACGAGATCCGGCCGACGGCACGAACGTGCTCACCCTCTGCCCGGTCTGCGGACGGAGAACCTGATGGCGGCACACGGCCCGTCCGGGTGACCCCGGTCAGGGGTTCACGGCGGGGTGCTCCGGCGCGGACACATCGTACGACGACGGCGCCTCCTCCTGGGCGCCGATCAGCGCCAGCAGAACCTCGGCCTTGCGGTCGATGTCGTCGGCGGTGCCCCAACGGACCACCGCACCGTCGGTGAGCTCGAGCCGGATGTCCGCCTCCGAGTGCGCCTCGACAGTGTCGACCAGGTCGTACAGCGACGTGGGCAGGCCAGTCAGGACGGTGACGCCGGCCGCGCGCACGGCGTCGTCGACGTCCGAGGAGGAGTCGTCGCCGGGAGCGGTCAACACAGGCAGGTCGTCCGGCCGGGAGTCGGCGGCACCGAAGAGGGCGCCGGTCTCGTCGACGCTCCACCACGAGCCGTCGGCGGACACCGCGGCCACCGGGACCCGCGGCGTGACGTCGATGGTCAGCGTCGACGGCCAGGAGCGCCTGACGTCGACGGACGCGGCCTCGGGCAGCTCGCTCACCCGGTCGGCGACGGCACCGGTATCGACCCTGGCCAACGGCGTGTCCATGGGTGCCTCGGCCAACGACAGCACCTCATCCGTCAGCGGCGACGGAACACCCTCGACCGACACCGATTTCACGGAGAGCACACTTGACCAGCCGACCAACCACACCAGACCGGACACCACAGCGACACCGAGCAGGGCTAGCAGCAGGCCGAGCAGCCGCCGCAGCCGCTGTCGCCGGGCCCGCGCCGCGAAGAGCTGGGCGCTGGGCGACCGCGACGCGAGGCTCATCGCGACCGCGCCTCCAACACGTCGAGCACTTCGGGGCCGATCAGCGTGACGTCGCCGGCGCCGACGGTGAGCAGGATGTCGCCGGGCTCGGCCCGCGACGCCGCCAGCTCCGGCACCGCCGACCACGACTGTTCGAACACCACGTGCGACGGCGGAAGCGGCACCGATGCGGCCACCAGTGCCCCGGTGACACCGGGCTCGGGGTCCTCACGGGCGGCGTAGACGTCCATGATGATGACTTCGTCGGCGGCGCCCAGGGCGGTGCCGAACTCCGAGGCGAAGATCCGGGTGCGGCTGAACAGGTGCGGCTGGAACACCACGACCACGCGGCCGGGTCCGGCCACGCCGCGGGCGGCGGCCAGTGCGGCGGCCACCTCGGTCGGGTGGTGGGAGTACTCGTCGTAGACGCGGACGCCTCCGGCCACGCCCTTGAGCTCGAACCGGCGCCGGGTTCCGGTGTAGCCGGCCAGACCGTCGAGCACGTCGCCCGCCGGGAAGCCCATGCCGAGCGCCGCGGTGAAGGCCGCGGCCGCGTTCAGCGCGTTGTGCTTGCCTGGCAGCTGCAGCTGGATCCGCTCCAGCCGGCGGCCGCGGGCGACCAGCTCGAACGACGCACCCGGCCCGGCGATGTCCAGGGCGGTCACCCGCACGTCGGCGTGGCGCGACTCACCGAACGTGTGCACCACGACCCCCCTTCCAGCTGCCCTCTCACCCAAGGCTCTAGCGCCGGGGTCGTCGGCGCAGACGACGAGGAAGCCGGTCACGCAGTCGACGAACGCGTCGAAGGCCGCCTCGTAGGCCTCGGGGGTGCCGTAGAAGTCGAGGTGATCGGCTTCGACGTTGGTGACGATCGCCACCTCGGGCTCGTAGGCCAGGAAGGACGCGTCGCTCTCGTCGGCCTCGGCGACGAAGATGTCGCCGCTGCCGTCGTGGGCGTTGGCGCCCGACTCGTTCAGGCTGCCACCGATGGCGAACGACGGGTCGGCGCCACAGTGCTGCAGCGCGACCGTGATCATGGAGGTGGTCGTGGTCTTGCCGTGGGTCCCGGCGACGGCGATCGCCCGCCGGCCGGCCATCACCGATGCCAGCGCGGCGGCCCGGGGCAGGATCGGCAGGGCGCGTTCCTTCGCCTCGACGACCTCGGGGTTGTTCTCGCGGATCGCGGTCGAGACGACGACGGTCTCGGCGAGGCCGACGTTGGAGGCGGCGTGGCCGACGTGCACCTCGGCACCGAGCGCCCGGAGGCCGGCGAGCACGCCGGAGTCCTTGGCGTCGCTGCCCGACACCGGGACGCCGCGGGCCAGCAGGATGCGGGCGATGCCGCTCATGCCCGCACCGCCGATGCCGACGAAGTGGACCCGGCCCAGCTTCTCCGCGGGCACGGTCCGCTCCGGTGGCGAGACGATCACGTGGTCAACCTCCGACGCTCTTCTGTGCAGCCGCGCGCCGCACCATGTCGACCAGGCGATCGTCGGCGTCGCGCCGACCGAGAGTAACCGCTGCGGCACCCATCGCGTCCAACCGAGCCCGATCGCCCAGGAGCGGAATCACCTCGGCGGCCAGCCGCTCCAGGTTCAACTCCCCGTCGGGGACGAGCACTCCGCCGCCGGCGGAGACGGTGGGCAGGGCGTTGAAGCGCTGCTCGCCGTTGCCGTGCGGCAGCGGGACGTAGACGGCCGGCAACCCGACGGCGGCCAGCTCGGCGCAGGTGATCGCGCCGGCTCGGCAGACGGCGAGGTCGGCGGCGGCGTAGGCGAGGTCCATGCGGTCGATGTAAGGCACCGGGACGTACCGGGGACGCGGACCCACGGCCGCGGCGATCCCGCTGGCGGCGGCAGCCTCGGCGGCGGCATCCACGTTGCCCTGCCCGACGGCGTGCAATACCTGGAACCCGGCGTCGAGCAGGGCGGGAAGGGCACCGGCCGTCGCCTCGTTGATCCGCCGCGCGCCTTGGCTGCCGCCGAAGACGAGCAGCGTGGGCAGCGACGGGTCGAGGCCGAAGAAGGCGCGGCCCTCGGCGCGGGAGGTGTCGCGATCGAGGAGCGCGATCGATCGGCGCAGAGGAATGCCGACGTGCTCGGCATGTGGAAGATCGATGCCGGGTGAGGCGACCCCGACGAAGGAGGTGAACCGGGCGCCCACCCGGTTGGCCAGGCCCGGCTTGGCGTTCGCCTCATGCACGACGATCGGCACGCCCAGCCGGCGCGCCGCCATGTACGCGGGCAGCGCGACGTAACCGCCGAAGCCGACCAGCACGTCCGCATGGTGCGACCGCAGGACCTCGGTGGTCCGGCGGACGGCGGCGCGGACCCGCAGGGGCAGTCGCAGGAGGTCGGGCGTCGGCCGGCGGGGCAACGGGACCGGCGGGATCAGCGCCAGCTCGTAGCCGCGCTCCGGGACCAGCCGGACCTCCAGCCCGCGCTCGGTCCCGAGCAACGTGACCTGCGCCTCCGGATCGGCACGAACCACCGCCTCGGCCGTTGCCAGGGCAGGTTCGATGTGCCCGGCGGTACCACCGCCGGCCAGGACGACCTTCACCCGCACATCCTCCTGCTTGGGAGCCGCGTGCTCATGCGTGGGCCCTCCTCGACCGGCGGCGCTCGCGCCGCGCCTGCTTGCGGGCCGCCAATGCTTCGCGGGCGCCGGGCTCCTCCTTGGCCAGCGCCATCAGGATCCCGACCGCGACGATGACGACGACCATGGAGGCGCCACCGTACGACACCAGCGGCAGCGGCACGCCGATGACCGGGAAGACGACGAGGACACTGCCGAGGTTGATGATCGCCTGGACGATCAGCCAACCGGTGATGCCGGCCGCCGCCAGGCGGGTGAACGTGTCAGTGGTGCGCATGGCGATGCGGATGCCGGCGAACCCGAGCGTGAAGAACAGCCCGAGCACCATCAGCGCTCCGGGCAGCCCGAGCTCCTCGCCGAGGATGGAGAAGATGAAGTCGGTGTGCGCCTCGGGCAGCTGGCCCCACTTGAGCCGGCTCGCGCCGAGTCCGCTCCCCCACCAGCCACCGGTGGCGAACGCGTAGATCGAGTTGGCCGCTTGATAGCCAGTGCCGGAGAAGTCCGAGAACGGGTCGAGGAAGCTGACGACGCGCGACATGCGGTTCTCCGAGGCCGTCACGAAGTACGCCCCCACCACACCCACCACACCGAGCGCCAGCCCGAACAGCCACGTCGGCACGCCGACCACCCACAGCAGCGTCAGCACGATCGCCATGAGCACGAGCGCCGTGCCGAGGTCGTGCTGACCGATCGTCAGTGCGACGACGGCGCCCGAGACCGGGATGAACGGGATCATCAGGTGCTTCCACTGCGCCAGCAGCCGGCCCTTCAAGGCGAACATGCCGGCGCCCCAGATGATCAGAGCCAGTTTCGCCGGCTCCGACGGCTGGATGAGGAACGGGCCGCCGAGGTCGAGCCAGTTCGTGTTGCCGCCGCGGGTCACGCCGAGGCCGGGGACGAACGTCAGCGTCAGGAGCATCGCCGCCGCCACCAGCATCGGCAGCCCGAACCGGCGGATCAGCCGGGCCGGCATCCGCGACGCGATCCAGGCGAACGGCAGCGCCACGATCACCCAGGCCAGCTGACGGGCGAAGAAGTAGTACGGGTAGCCGAACTGCACCCGCGACATGACGCTGGACGCGGAGAACACCATGACCATGCCGAGCACGAGCAGCAGGCCGGCCGACCCGAGCACCAGGTAGTACGAGGCCAGTGGCCGCTGCAGCAGCCGGCGCAGCGACTCGGCCGCCGCCGTGCGCATCGGCTTCGCGTCGGCGGCGGCCGGTGTGTGCTCGTCGACCGTGCTCACGGCGTCGCGCGGCCACCAGGCAAGCGTCGCACCGCATCAGCGAAGGCGTCGCCCCGGGCCGCGTAGTTGGCGAACATGTCCATGGACGCGCACGCCGGCGCCAGCAGCACGGTGTCGCCCGGACGGGCGAGCCCGGCGGCGGCGGCCACGATGCGGTCCATGGCCTCATTGTCGGTGTCCGGAACGTCGACAACCGGTACATCCGGTGCGTGTCGTGCGAGCGCTTCGGCGATGACGGCGCGATCGGCGCCGAGCAGGACGACCCCGCGCAGGCGATCCCGCACGGCGGGGACGAGCTCCGAGAACGACGCTCCCTTGGCCAGCCCGCCCGCGATCCAGACCACCGAGTCGTACGCCGCAAGCGACGCGGCCGCGGCGTGCGGGTTGGTCGCCTTGGAGTCGTCGACGTAGGTGACGCCGTCGACGACGGCGACGGTGGCGATGCGGTGCGGGTCGGGGGCGAAGCCGCGCAGGCCGTCGCGGACGGCGACCGGCGGCACCCCGATCGAGCGGGCCAGCGCAGCGGCCGCCAGCGCGTTCGCCACGTTGTGCGGCGCCGCAGGCCGCACGTCGGCCACCGCCGCCAGCTCAGCGGCCGACGTCTGGCGCTCCGCGATGAACGCGCGGTCGACCAGGAACTCGTCGACGACGCCGACCATGCCGACCGACGGGATGCCCAGCGTGAACCCGATCGCCCGCGCCCCCTCGCGCACGTCGGCGTCGCGGACCATCTGCTCGGTGACGGGGTCGGCGACGTTGTACACGCAGGCGGTCTCGACGCCCGAATAGATACGCGCTTTGTCCGCGGTGTACGCCTCCATCGAGCCGTGCCAGTCGACGTGGTCCGGCGCGACGTTCAGCACGGCGGCCGACCGCGCCGCCATGGAGTACGTCCAGTGCAGCTGGTAGCTGGACAGCTCGACGGCGATGACGTCGTGGCCGCCGGGGTCCATGACGGCCGACACGATCGGGTCGCCGACGTTCCCCGCGGCAACGGCGCGCAGCCCGGACGCACGCAGCATCGACGTCAGCATCCGCACCGTGGTCGTCTTGCCGTTGGTGCCGGTCAGCACCAGCCAGGGGGTCGCGGGGTCACGGATCCGCCAGGCCAGCTCGACCTCGCCCCAGATCGGCACGCCGGCCGCGGCGGCCGCGGCCAGCAGCGGCGCCGACGGCTTCCACCCCGGCGACGTCACGACCAGCTGCGTCCCGGCCGGCAACGACGCCGTCGACCCCGGGCCCAGCTCGATGCGGGCGCCGAGGATGCGCAGGATCGTCGCGCGCTCCTGCTCGGCCGGGCCGTCGCGGTCCTCCAGCACGGTCACCTGGGCGCCCAGCTGGATCAGCGTGTCGGCGGCCGCGTACCCGGACACGCCGAACCCGGCGACGGTGACCCGCAGCTCCGGCCACGGGCTGTCGCGCTGCGCCTCCTTCAGCCAGGACGGCGACCCACCGATCACGCCGTCGCCACCCATTCGGCGTAGAACAGGCCGAGCCCGAGCACCACGAACATACCGGCAATGATCCAGAACCGGATGACGATGGTCACCTCGCCCCAGCCCTTGAGCTCGAAGTGGTGCTGCAGCGGCGCCATCCGGAACAGCCGCTTCCCGCCGGAGATCTTGAACCACCCGACCTGCAGCATCACCGACAGCGTGATGACGACGAACAGCCCGCCCAGCACGATCAGCAGCAGCTCGGTGCGCGTCGTGATGGCCAGGCCGGCCAGGCCGCCGCCGAGCGCCAGCGACCCGGTGTCGCCCATGAAGATCTTCGCCGGCGCCGCGTTCCACCACAGGAACCCGAAACAGGCCCCGACCAGCGCCGCCGAGACGACCGCGAGGTCGAGCGGGTCGCGCACCTCGTAGCAGCTGGGGCCGGGCGCGACGCCGCAGCTCTGGTTGAGCTGCCAGACGCCGATCAGCGTGTACGCGCCGAACACCATGACCGCGGCGCCGGTGGCCAGGCCGTCCAGCCCGTCGGTGAGGTTCACGGCGTTGGAGAACCCGGAGATGAGGAACAGCGCCCACAGCACGAACACGGCCGCCGGCAGCACCCACGGCGTGTCCCGCAGCACCGACAGCGCCTGTGAGGCGGGCGCGTAGCCCTGCTCGTCCGGGAAGTTGATCGCCAGGATCGCGAACACGACGGCGACGGCGATCTGCCCGGCCATCTTGGCCCGGCTGCGCAGGCCGAGGCTGCGCTGCTTGGAGATCTTGATCCAGTCGTCGAGGAACCCGACGATGCCCAGCCCGACGACCAGGAGCAGCACGAGCAGGCCGGACACCGTCGGCGGCGACGGCCGGACCAGGTGCGCGACGAAGTACGCGAGCACCGCCGCGATGATGATGACGGCGCCGCCCATGGTGGGCGTGCCGCGCTTGGTGTGGTGGCTGGTGGGGCCGTCGTCGCGGATCAGCTGGCCGTAGCCGCGCTTGACCAGCCAGCGGATCGCCAACGGGGTGCCCAGGATCGACGCCACGAGGCCGACGACGCCGGCCGTGAGGATCGAGATCACTTGTCCTCCACCAGCCGTTCGCCGAGGAACCGCAGGCCGGCATCACGAGACGACTTGACCAGGACGACGTCGCCGGGCCGCAGCTCGGCGCGGAGCAACTCCAACGCGGCGTCGACGTCGGGCACCCAGACCGACTCGCCGTCCCACGACCCCTCCAGCGACGCGCCCTGGTGGATCGCGCGGGCGCCGTCGCCGACCGCCACCAGCCGCGACACGTTCAGCCGGACGGCGAGCCGCCCGATGGCGTCGTGCTCGGCGATCGACGACTCCCCCAGCTCGAGCATCTCGCCGAGCACCGCCCACGTCCGGCCGCTGCCAGCCGGCCGCAGCGACGCCAGCGTCTTCAGCGCCGCGCGCATCGACTCGGGGTTGGCGTTGTAGGCGTCGTTGACGACGGTGACGCCGTCGGGCCGCTCGGTGACCTCCATGCGCCACCGCGACCGCGGCAGCGCCGCCGACAACCGCGACGCGACCTCGTCCAGCGGCACACCCAGCGACAACGCGGCACCGGCGACGGCCAGCGCGTTCGACACCTGGTGCTCGCCGACCAGCCGCAGCGACACGCGGGCCTCGCCGTCGGTGGTCACCAGCCGGAACGACGCGCGGCCGGCGGCGTCGAGGGCGACGTCCTCGGCGCGGACGTCGGCGTGGACGGACTCGCCGACCATGACGACCTGCGCCTCAGTCCGCTCGGCCATCCGGCGCACGACCTGGTCGTCGGCGTTCAGGACCGCGACGCCGCCCTCAGCCGCCGGCGGCAGCGCCTCGACCAGCTCGGCCTTGGTCCGCGCGATGGTCTCGCGGTCGCCGAACTCACCGAGGTGCGCGCTGCCGACGTTGAGGACGAGGCCCACCCGAGGAGGCGCGATGCCGCACAGGTAGGCGATGTGCCCCGGCCGGCGCGCGCCCATCTCGACCACGAGCGTCCGCGTCGACTCGTCGATGCGCAGCACCGTCAGCGGCACGCCGACCTCGCTGTTGTACGAGCCGGGCGGCGCGACCAGCGGCCCGAGCGGCTCGAGCACCTGTGCCAGCAGGTCCTTCGTCGTCGTCTTGCCGGACGACCCGGTGACGCCGACGACGGTCACCTGCGGCAACCGGTCGAGGTTCGCTTCTCCGCCGAGGCCGGAATTCAGCTTGTCGAGGACGGCGCGGGCCAGCCGGCCGAACGCGACCTCGGTGTCGTCGACGACGACCGCCGGCACGCCGACCGGCCGCGCGGCCAGCACCGCCACGGCGCCGGCATCGATGGCGGCGGAGGCGAAGTCGTGCCCGTCCTGCGCCTCTCCCCGCCGTGCGACGAACAGCCCCCCGGGCTCGAGCTCACGGGAGTCGGTGACCACCGGGCCGGTCACCCGGACGGCGGGGTCGGCGACGGCGTCCAGCCGGCCGCCGGTGGCCGAGGCGACCTCGGCCAAGGTGAGCGGGATCAAGCCTGGAACTCCTCACTCCACCGCACCAGCTCCTCGCGGAGCACGTCTCGATCGTCGAATGGATGCACGACGCCTGCGATCTCCTGCCCTTGTTCATGCCCTTTGCCGAGGATGACGACGGTGTCGTCGGGACCGCGCGCGCTGCGCAGCGCAGCGCGGACGGCCTCACGACGGTCCCCCACCTCGAGGATCTCCCCCGCCCGCTCCGCGTCCGGCACCGACCTGGCGCCGGCGACGACCGCGGCCCGGATGGCGGCCGCGTCCTCGGAGCGGGGATTGTCGTCGGTGACGACCACGACGTCCGCGTCGCGCGCGGCGGCCGCCCCCATGAGCGGACGCTTCTCGCGGTCGCGGTCGCCGCCGGCACCCACGACGACGATCAGGCGTCCGCGCGGGTGCAGCGCGTGTAAGACGTTCTCGATGGCGTCCGGCGTGTGCGCGAAGTCGACGACGCCCGCGGGAGCGCCGCGGGGACCGGCGACCCGCTCCATCCGGCCCGGCACACCCGGGCAGGCCGCGACGCCGTCGGCCGCCGTGGCGGCGTCGACGCCGGCCTGCAGCAGCATCGTCACCGCCAGCGCGGCGTTGCTGACGTTGAACTCGCCCGGTATCGGGACCCGCAGCTCGAGCTTGTCGCCGTCGGCACCGGCCAGCGTCGCACGGTCGCCGTAGCAGTCGACGCGCCAGTCGGCGTCGGCCGCCACGTGCGGCGGCGCCACCGTCACCACCGGCAGCGGCGTCGACGCGGCCAGCCGGCGGCCGTACTCGTCCCCGACCACGACGACGGCGCGGCGGGCGTGCTCCGGCGTGAACAGCCGGGCCTTCGCGGCGAAGTAGTCGTCCAGGTCGGTGTGGAAGTCGAGGTGGTCCTGGCTAAGGTTGGTGAATCCGGCGACGTCGAACACCACGCCGTCGACCCGCCCGAACACCATGGCGTGGCTGGACACCTCCATGGCGCACGCCGTGACGCCGCGCTCGCGCATGACGGCGAGCAGCGCGTGCACGTCGGTGGCCTCGGGGGTGGTGCGGACGCTGGCGACCCGTTCGTCGCCGACCCTGGTCTCGACGGTGCCGATCAGCCCGGTGGTGTGCCCGGCGGCGCGCAGCCCGGACTCCAGCAGGTACGTCGTCGTGGTCTTGCCGTTGGTGCCGGTGACGCCGAGCATCAGGAGGTCGCGCGCCGGGTGCCCGTAGACGGCGGCGGCGATCTCGCCGAGCCGCGAGCGCGGGTCGTCCAGCCGCAGCACCGGGATCGCGACGTCGGCGGCCAGCGCCACGCCTTCGTCGTCGGTCATGATCGCCACCGCGCCGGCCGCCGCCGCAGCCGCCGCGAACCGCGCGCCGTGCGTCACCGCGCCGGGCAGCGCCATGTAGAGGTCACCGGGCCGGACCTGCCGCGAGTCGTGCGTGACGCCCGTCACCTGCACGTCCGCCGGCGCGGCGGCGTCGAGCGCCGTCAGCGGCAACGGCGTGACGTGGCGGGGTCGCAATCCTGGGCGGTCGGGCACGACAGAGCAATCTACTCGGTCAGTCGGCGAAGAGTGGCACCTGCGGCGCCTCTGTGCCGGTCGGCGCCACGCCGCCCTGCTCGAGGGCGAAGCGCATGATGTCCGCGAAGGCCGGACCGGCCAGCGCACTGCCGGAATTGCCGTTCTGCGGGTCGAACAGCGAGACGACGACGACGTACTGCGGGTCGTCGGCCGGCGCGAAGCCCATGAACGAGGAGTTGTAGTCGGCGTAACAGCCGCACTCGGGGTCGACCCGCTGCGCGGTACCGGTCTTGCCGGCGACGCGGTAGCCGTCGACCAGCGCGGGCTTGCCGGTGCCGCCCTCGCCCATGACGGCCTCCATCATCGTCGTGACCTCGGCGGCGGTCTCCTCGCTGATCACTCGCTCCGGCGCCGAGGGCTCCACCGGCGTCTCGCGCCCGTCGGCGTCGACGGTCGCCGCGACCAGCCGCGGGTCGACCCGCACGCCGCCGTTGGCGATGGTGGCGTACGCCGACGCCATCTGCACGGCGCTGACCGAGATGCCCTGGCCGAACGCGACGTTGTCGCGGGTCAGGTCGGTGAAGTCGTCGCCGGACGGCAGCCGGCCGCCGGTCTCGCCGGGCAGCCCGAGGTCCGGTGCCGTGCCGAACCCGAACCGCTGGAGGTAGTCGTGGTAGACGTCCTTGTCCAGCGTCTCGGCGGCGAGGACGGTGCCGACGTTGCTCGACTTCGCCACGATGCCGGCCAGCGTCATCTGGTCCTCGCCGTGGCTGTAGTAGTCGTGGATGGTCTCGCCGCCGCGCCGGATGTTGTCGGGCACCGAGAAGGTGGTGGTGTGGTCGGCCAGCCCCTGGTCGACGACGGCCGACATGGTGATCGGCTTGAACACCGAGCCCGGCTCGTAGGCGTCCTCGACGGCGGCGCTGCCGCGGTCGGTGGCCTCCGTCTTGCTCGGGTCGCTGGGGTCGAACGCGGGCGTGGCGGCCAGCGCGACGATCTCCTGCGTGTCGACGTCCATGACGACGGCGACACCGTCGGCCGCGCCGGCGTTCGCGACCGCCTCGGCGAGCACCTGCTCGGTGTGCCACTGCACGTCGCTGTCCAGCGTCAGCCGCAGCCCGGTGCCGGCCACCGGCTGGCTGACGTGATTCGCCGAGCTGTTCGGGATGCGGATGCCGCCCGGGCTGAACTGGTAGGTCGCCTCGCCGTCGACGCCGGCCAGAGTCTGGTCCATCGACTGCTCGAGCCCGGTGAGGCCCATGCCGTCGGTGCCGAGGAACCCGACGACGTTGCCGGCGACGGTGCCCGCCGGGTAGTCGCGGGCGGCGGCGGTCTCCGCGGTGAACCCGGCCAGGCCGAGTGCCCGGATCTCCCGCCAGGTCGCCCCCGGTACCCCGCGCGCGACGACGACGTACCGGTCGGACCCGGTGAGGTCGCGCTGCAGGTCGGCGGCGGGGCTGCCGAGGATGGCCTCCAACTGCAGCGCGTAGGCGGCCGGGTTCGCCACCTGCGTCTGGTCGACGACGACGTCGTACGCCTCGACGGTGCTGGCCAGCGGCTCACCGTCACGGTCGACGATGGCGCCGCGGTCGGCCCGCACCGCGACCGTCTTCAGGCCGATGCGGTCGGCGACGGCGGTGTACGTGGACGCGTCGATACCCTGCAGCTGGATCAGGCGGCCGCCGAACAACGACAGGACCACGCACACGCCGACCAGGCTCACACGCAGCCGCTTGCGCGGGTCGGCCAGCCGGACCGTGCGCGGCTGCCTCGGCGGCTTGGGGCGCTTGGGCGCCTTCGGCGGCTTGGCCGGCTTGGCCGGCCGCGATGCTCTGGTCGCCTTGGGCGCCCGGGGCGGCGTCGGCACGGCACCGGCACGCGACGACGTGGGAGCGCTCTTGCGCGCCCGCGGCGCGGCGGTCTTGCGGGCCGGCTTCGCCGCGGCCTTCGCGGCGGTCTTGCGGGCCGGCTTCGGGGCCGGCTTGGGCGCCGGCCGCGCGGCGCGGCCCGCCGCCTTGCCCCGTCCTGCGCCCGCCGCGGCTCCTCGTCCGGCCGCACCTCGTCCGGCCTGTCCCCTGCCGTCCCGGCGCTTGGGCGGCATCAGTCAGCACCACCGGCGTCGGCGGACGAGGAGCCGGGCAGCTCCAGGAACGTGGGCGCCTCCTCGGCCGGGACCATGCCCATCCGGGTCGCCTGATCGGCCAGCGCGTCCGGTGCGCTGCGGGCGGCGACGCGGTCGGCGAGGTCGGTCTGCCGGTCACGCAGCTCGTCGGTGGTCGACTGCAGCTCGCCCAGCTCGAACGCGCCCTGCTGCAGCGCGGTGTTGAGGACCAGCAGGCCGATCAGGCCGATGCCGAGCACCAGCAGGACCAGCACGACGAACGGGGCGCGGGGCGCGCGGGAGGCGCGCGGCGGCACACTGCGCAGCGCCGGACGTCGCGGCGCGGCGACGGGTGCGTAGACGCGTTCGGCGGCACTCATGCTTCTCCCCCTGACGCCTCGCGGCGGGCCGCAGTCGACGCCCCCTCCCTGATCCGCTCGACGGCGCGCAGCCGGGCCGACTGTGCGCGCGGGTTGGCGGCGATCTCCTCGTTCGTGGGCGGTTCGGACCGGGTCAGCAGCCGCAGCTCGGGCCGGTGCTCCGGCAGCTCGACCGGCAGTCCGGGCGGCGCGGAGCTGGTCGTCCGCGCCGCGAACAGCTGCTTGACGATGCGGTCTTCCAACGAGTGGTACGAGAGCACGACGATGCGGCCCCCGACGGCGAGCGCGTCGATGGCCGCCGGCAGCGCCCGCTCGAGCGCCTCCAGCTCGCCGTTGACCTCGATGCGCAGCGCCTGGAACGTCCGCTTGGCCGGGTTGCCTCCGGTGCGCCGGGCCGGCGCGGGAATGGCGTCGCGGATCAGCTCGACCAGCCGGGCGCTGGTGTCGAACGGCGCCCGCTTCCGCTCCCGCACGACCGCCGCCGCGATGCGCGACGCGAACCGCTCCTCGCCGTAGCGGCGCAGGATGCGGGTGAGGTCGGCCGCGGCGTAGGTGTTGAGCACCTCGGCCGCGGTGATGCCGGTGGACTGGTCCATCCGCATGTCCAGCGGCGCGTCCTGGGCGTAGGCGAAGCCGCGCTGGGCCTCGTCCAGCTGGAGGGAGGAGACCCCCAGGTCGAACAGGACGCCATGCACGCGCCGGATGCCGAGGCCCGCCAAGACGTCGGCGATCCGGTCGTAGACCGCGTGCACGCCGGTGAACCGGTCGCCGAACGGCGCCAGCCGCTCGGTGGCCCGGGCCAGCGCCTCGCGGTCGCGGTCGAGGCCCACCAGGTGGGCCGTCGAACTGCGGCGCAACAGGGCCTCGGCGTGCCCGCCGAGACCCAGCGTGGCATCGACCACAACACGCCGCTCGTCCTCCAGCGCGGGCGCCAGGAGCTCGACGACGCGGTCGAGCAGCACTGGGACGTGCGCCCCCTGCTCAGTCATCGACACCCCCGCGTCTCTCGTCGTTGCCTGTTGTGCCGTTCGCTGTTCGTACGACCAGGTCCCCGCCCGCTCGGGCTTGCTTGCCAGCTCTGGCCGCTTGGCACCGGGGAAGGTGTGTCAAGCGGTTGAGCGGCCGGAGACCTCGTCGTGCGTTCCACGCGACGGCGGTCAGAAGATGCCGGGCAGCACCTCCTCCGAGATGTCGGCGAACATCGGTTCCTTCTCCGCCTGGTACGTCTCCCAGGCCTGCTCGGACCAGATCTCCACCCGTGTCATGGCACCGACGACGGTGCACTCACGCTCCAGGCCCGCGTACGTGCGCAGACCCGGCGGGATGGTGATGCGGCCCTGCTTGTCCGGGACCTCGTCGCTGGCCCCCGCAGCCAGCATGCGAGCGAAGTCGCGCGTGCCCTTGTGCGTGATGGGGGCGGCGCGCAACTGCTCGGTGAACCGGAGGAACTCGGTACGCGGCCACACGTAGAGACAGCGCTCCTGCCCTCGTGTGATCACGACGCCCTCCGCCAGTTCGTCCCGGAACTTCGCCGGGAGGATGAGCCGCCCCTTGTCGTCCAGCCGGGGCGTGTGGGTACCGAGGAACACGGCCCACCTCCCCGCTGTCCGCCGCGACCGTCACCGGACGTTCCATTGACCGCCACCCCGGACCACTCTTCCTCCATTGCCCGCCACTCTACTCCACTCTCCCCCACTTGCAACCACATTCAGCCCCTCCTCGCCCCACCACGCTCCGCCCGGCCGTCGCCGGGTGACGGCGGCCGGACGCGGCGCTGGGACCGGCGGAGAGCACGTCCGCGCTGGTCAGAGGCTTGCCGGCAAGGGCCAGCGGACGACGCTGGACGGCCTGGTGGGCCGTGGTGGAGCGACCATCAGACGGAGCGGGGGTGCGGCCGGCCCGTCGGCCCGGGCAGCGCCCGCCCGGGCCTGAGGGGCCCGGCGTCATGCCTGGTCAGCGACGTGCGGTGGTCATCGGGGCGCCGCGGTGGAGGAAAGTGGTGGAGCGCCGTGGCAACGGAAGCGGCGCAGGCCGGCGGCGGCGGCCGCCGACGTCGACATCCGGCAGGCGTGATCATCAAGGATCGACCACGTCATGGTGTGGCGGATCCTTGATGATCATGGGACCAGGCGACGACGAGCCCGACCGTGGAACCGGGGCCGCGCCCGTGCGCATGGAGGTGTGCCCAGACTCGCCCCGTCCCCCTCAGTTCGCGGCCTGCGGAACGCCAACCCCCGTCCGTCCGACAGGCGCTCCCACCAGCGGGCGATCGGCGAATGTCCGCTTCGGATGGATGCGCGTGCATAGGGAGTGGACATAGGCTCTGCGGGTAAGCGAAAGCCGGGGCCGGTCGGAACCTGCGGGGCGGGTCGGACGTCGCACACTGCAGACTGGAAAGCGGAATTCCGCGATCGGCCGAGGCACGTCACGCCGACGAGGTCGGGGATCGAAGGAGGAAACGTGCCTGAGCCGTTCAACCCGGGCCGTCATCAACAGCAGGGGCCCAACGATCTCGTGCCGGAACTGGCGCTGAGCGACCTCGCGGACACCGCGGCCCGCATCCAGGCCGCCATCGGCTCGGTGATCGAGGGGAAGCCCGAGGTCATCAAGCTGGCCCTCACCGTGCTGCTGGCCGAGGGCCACATCCTCATCGAGGACGTCCCGGGTGTCGGCAAGACCATGCTGGCCAAGTCGGTCGCCCGCGCCATCGACTGCTCGGTGCGCCGCATCCAGTTCACGCCCGACCTCATGCCCAGCGACGTCACCGGCGTCTCGGTGTTCAACCAGGAGACCCGCGAGTTCGAGTTCAAGCCGGGCGGCGTGTTCGCGAACATCGTCGTCGGTGACGAGATCAACCGCGCCTCGCCGAAGACGCAGTCGGCGCTGCTGGAGTGCATGGAGGAGCGCCAGGTCACCGTCGACGGCACCACCTACCAGCTCGAGGCGCCGTTCATGGTGGTCGCCACCCAGAACCCCATCGAGATGGAGGGGACGTACCCCCTCCCCGAGGCGCAGCGCGACCGCTTCATGATGCGGCTGTCCATGGGCTACCCATCGCCGCGGCACGAGATCGAAATGATCGACACCCACGGCTCGACCAGCGCCCTCGACCCGCTCGAGCCGGTCACCGACGCCGCGCACGTGCACAAGCTGGTCCGGCTGGTCCGGGGCGTGTACGTCGCCGACCCGATCAAGGAGTACGCCGTCGCCCTGACCACCGCCACCCGCACGTCGCCCGACCTCCGGCTGGGCGCGTCGCCGCGGGCGACGCTGCACCTCATCCGGGCGGCCAAGGCGTGGGCCGGCCTCGAGGGGCGCGAGTACGTGCTGCCCGACGACATCCAGGCGCTCGCCGCTCCGGTGCTCGGCCACCGGCTGCTGCCGACGGCCGAGGCGCAGATCGGCCGCCGCGACTCCACGAGCATCGTCGCCGACCTCGTCCAGCGCATCCCGCAGCCCGAACCGGCCCGGTAGGGCCTTCTATGAACGACGCGCTGTCCGGGCTCACCCGCCGCGGCTGGGCCTTCCTGGCGGTCGGCGGCGGCGCCATCGTCGCCGCCGTCCTGGCCGGGCAGCGCGACGTGCTCCGCGTCGGGCTGCTGCTGGCCGTCGTCCCGGCCATCAGCCTGGTCGTCGCGCTGCGCAGCCGGGTGCGGCTGGCGGCGTCGCGGTCCATCGAGCCGCCACGGGTCTCCGTCGGCGAGCGGGCGACGGTGCACCTGCGGCTGGCCAACTCCGCGCGCATCCCGACCGGCGTGCTGCTGGTCGAGGACAGCATCCCGTTCACGCTCGGCGCCCGGCCGCGGTTCGTCCTCGACCACGTGTGGTCGCGGTTCCGGCGCGACGTCACCTATGCCATCGACCCGGTCGTGCGCGGACGGTACAAGGTCGGCCCGCTGACGGTGCGGGTCACCGACCCGTTCGGCATGGTCGAGCTCAGGCGCGCGTTCAGCGACTTCGGCACGCTCATCGTCACCCCGACGGTGCACCAGCTGCCGCCGGTGCGGCTGGTCGGCGAGTGGAGCGGCAGCGGCGAGAGCCGGCCGCGGGCCATCGCCGCCGCGGGCGAGGAGGACGCGACGATCCGCGCCTACCGCATCGGCGACGACATGCGCCGCGTGCATTGGCGGGCCACCGCCCACCACGGCGAGCTGATGGTCCGGCGCGAGGAGCAGCCCTGGCAGAGCCGCGCCACCATCCTGCTCGACACCCGGACGTCCGGCCACACCGGCGAGGGCATCGACTCCTCGCTGGAGTGGAGCGTCACCGCCGCGGCGTCCATCGGCGTCCACTTGGCCGAGCGCGGCTACGCCGTCCGGCTGGCCACCGACCACGGCAGCGCCGTCTCCACCAACTGGCACGACCCCGCCAGCGGCCCCGGCGACGCCAAGGTGTCGCTGCTCGACGCGCTCGCCGTCGTCCAGCCGCAGCGCGACGCGTCCGTCGGCCGCTGGCCCGACCTCCTCAGCGGCGCCGAGGCCGCCACCGGCCTGCTGGTCGGCGTGTTCGGCCGGCTCAGCGAGCAGGAGGCCCGTGTCGTCGCCGGGCTGCGGCAGGGCTCCACGGCCGCGCTGGCCGTCGTCCTCGACGTCATGTCCTGGACGTCGCTGGGCGAGAACAGCCGCGAGCAGGTGCGGCTCACCGCCGCCGCCCAGGTGCTGCGCAGCGCCGGCTGGAACGTCATCGTCGCCAAGCGGGGTGAGCACCTGGCATCGCTGTGGGAGCGACTCGGGCTGCAGCGGCCCGCCGTGCAGGCACCGGCGCCGGCGCCGGCCGGTGCCTCGAGCGGACGAGAGGCGCGTTGATGTCGTCGCTGAGTGCACACGGCCGCTTGACCATCATCGGGGCGGTGGCGGCCTGGCTGTCCGTGCTGCCGCTGTTCGCGATCACGCAGGCCGACGACTGGATCGTGCCGGCCGCCATCGTGGTCGCGCTGGTCGCCGGCACCGGCTACGTGCTTCGCAAGCTCGGCGTGCCGGCGCTGCTGGTGCCGGTCGCGCAGCTGGCGATCGTGGTGCTGTGGCTCGGCGTGCTGGTGGCCAACGACGTCGCCCTGTTCGGCTTCATCCCCACCACCGACTGGGCCACCCGGCTGGTCGACGTGTTCTGGGAGGGCATAGACGTCACCTCGACGTACATCGCCCCGATCCCGGTGCCGCGCGGCATCCTCATGCTGCTGGTCGGCGGCACCGGCCTGGTGGCGCTGATGGTCGACGCGCTCGCCGTCTGGCTGCGCCGGGTCCCGCTGGCCGGCGTGCCGCTGGCCGCCTGCTACGGCGTCGCGGCGTCGGTCATGACCACCGGGCTGGACTGGTGGTGGTTCCTGCCGCCGGCGGCCGGGTTCCTCGCGCTGCTGGTGTCCGAGGGACGGACCCGGGTGGCGGCGTGGGGCCGGTCGGCCAGTCCGTCGGCGCGGCGCAGCGGCATCCCCGAGACCGACTCGCTGGCCCGCAACGGCCGCCGGGTCGGCGCGGTGGCGCTGGCGGTGGCGGTCGCGGTTCCCGGCCTCGCGCCGGTGCTCACCGAGGGCGTGCTGGGGCCGGGCCGCGGTGGCGGCGGGGGTGGCGGGCAGACCATCCGGACGGACAACCCGATCATCGACCTGCAGCGCAACCTGCAGCGCCGCGAGAACGTCGAGGTCCTGCGCTACAGCTCCCCCGAGGACCAGGCCACCTACATCCGCATCGTCACGCTCGACGTGTTCGACGGCGAGGAGTGGAAGACCTCCGACCGGCCGGTGCCCGACTCCGTCGACTCCGGGATGCCGTGGCCGCAGGGCCTCGTCGAGGCCGACTGGCCGGTCGCCGACTACGACATCAGGGTCACCGACGACTTCAGCTCCAGCTGGCTGCCGCTCCCCTACCCGGCGCAGCACATCGACATCGACGGCGACTGGCGCTACCACGCGCCGACCCTGGACGTCGTGGCCGATGGCGACGACGTCCGCGCCCGCTCGTACAACGTGCAGAGCCTGGTCGTCGAGCCGAGCGTCGAGGCGCTGCGCAACGCCGGCCCGCCCAATGACGACGTCGACGCGATGCTCGAGCTGCCCGACGAGCTCCCCTCGCTGGTCACCGAACTCGCCGACGAGGTCACCGAGGGCGCCACCGACGACTTCAGCCGGGCGGCCGCGCTCCAGCAGTGGTTCCGCGGCCCCGAGGGCGACTTCACGTACGACATCGAGTCGACGTCCGGCCACACCGCCGACGCGCTCGTCGACTTCCTGACCGAACGGACCGGTTACTGCGAGCAGTTCGCCGCCACGATGGCCATCATGGCCCGCTACCTGGGCATCCCGGCGCGGGTCGCGGTCGGCTTCACCGCTGGTGACTACCAGGGCAACGGGACGTACCTCGTCCGCTCCCACGACTCCCACGCCTGGCCGGAGCTGTACTTCGAGGGGTCCGGCTGGGTCCGGTTCGAGCCCACCCCGGCCGCGATCACGGGCATCGCGCCCGACTGGACGGTCGTCCCGAGCCAGAACGCGCCGGTGCCCGACCCCAACCCGAGCGGCCCGGCGCCGTCGCCGTCGAACACCGCCCCGTCCATCCCGCGCGACGACCAGCTCGGCGGCGGCGCGGCGTCCGGCAACCAGGAGCCGCCGTCGCAATGGCCGCTGATCGTGCTGGGGGCGCTGGCGCTGGCGGCGTTCTTCGCGACGCCGTCGGTGGCCGCCCGCGTCGCACGCGAGCTGCGCTGGCGCCGGGCCGGCGACGATCCCGGCGCGCTGGCCGAGGCCGCCTGGGCCGACCTGCGCGAGTCCGCGCGCGACGCCGGCCACGCCTGGGACCCGGCCGCCACCCCGCGCGTCACCGGTCGTCGGCTCGCCACCGCCGCCTCCCTCGAGGACGACGACCAGCAGCTCCTCGACCACCTCGTCGGTGCCGTCGAACGGGCCCGCTACGCCCGCCAGGCCGAGCCCGTCGAGGCACTGCGCGAGGACACCGACATGGTGCGCCGCTCCGTCGCCCGCTCCGCCTCGCTCGGCCGGCGGATCCAGGCGTTCCTGCTGCCGACCCGGCTCCGCGACAGCGCCGTCGAGGCCAACCGCCGCCTGGTCGACGGGTTCGACTGGATCGACGCCACCGGCGAGCGGATGCGCACGTCCGTGGCCTCGGCCGCGGTGCGCCGCCGGCTCCCCGCCCCCCGCCCTGTCTCTCATACACATCTGACGCCGCCCAC
>NZ_SMLB01000012.1 GCF_004349105.1 Jiangella aurantiaca | reverse complement strand
GTGGTGGCGGGGGTGGCGCGGCCGCCGTCGTCGGGGTGCGCTGCAGCGAGCGTGCCGCCACCGAGCCGAGCTGGGTGCCGACCGCCGTGCCGAGCGGCCCGCCGATCGCGGTGCCGAGGGCTCCCCCGGCGACCGGCAGGACCTTGCCGGCGATCTGCGCGAACGCCGGATCGGACACCAGCCGGCCGGTGCCGCTGCCGAGTTGCCGCAGCGCCTTGCCGAAGCCGAACGCTTCGGCCGGGCTCAGCTCGTCGAGGATGCCGGCGACCGCCAGCTCGAGGTCCTCCGGCGTCGCGTCGGCGTAGTCGTCGGAGAGCACCTCGGCGAGCGCCGCGCCGAGCCCATCGCCGTCCGCGTCGCCGTACCCGTCGTCGTCATCGACGGCGGCGTCATAGGCGTCGTACGGGTCGGCCGCGTCGTCGGTCTCGCCGGGCCAGTCGTCGTAGCCGATACTCATCGGTACCCCCACGCGGCGTTGTTCTCGGCGACACTGCGGATCGCGGCCGCGATGGCGTCCGGCGACACCGCGTCCATCGGCTCCAGGGACGGCCGCAGCCGGTAGACCGCGCCGCGGCCGGCTTCGACGTCGACACAGACGACGCCGACCAGCGGGTACTCGTCGAGCAGCCGCTCGGCGACCGCGGGGATCTCGCCACGGTGCATCGCGACCACGACGACGTCGGCCCGGCCCGCCTCGAGCATGAGGCCGACCTCGCCGGACGTCGCCGCGACGAGAGTGAGGTCGGGCTGGCCGGCCAGGCTCTGCTCGACCAGCCGGTGCAGTTCCGCGGGCGCCTCGCCCAGCGCGATCCGGATCCGCCGCATGCTCCGACGCTAGGACCGCCTCGGTGCCGGCCGGCAGGCCCAGCCGGGGCCTGGATTCGGCCGCCGGGAGGGACCGGTCCCCGATCCCTTCATGGTCCCGTCCGGGGTACTAGGACCGGGCCACCTCACCCTGCCGGGCGGACGCGGCGACCAGCGCGGACAGCTCCGGGACCCGGGCGTCGCGCAGCCGCGCGGCGGCCTCGCTGCGGTGCCGGACGCGCAGCTTCTCGAGGACGTTGTGCACGTGGTTCTTGACGGTACGCACCTCGATCCCGAGCCGGCGCGAGATCTCCTTGTTGGTGAGGCCCTGCTCGATCAGCACCAGCACCTCGCGTTCGCGCGACGTCAGGCGGCCGTCGTCGGCGGTCTCCTGGACGGCGCCGGCCTCCGCGACCACGTGCCGGACCAGCGCGGCGACGACGCTCGGCGGGCAGACGGTCTCGCCGCGGGCGACGCCGGCAACGGTGGCCTCGAGGTCGCGCAGCGTGCCGGTGCGCAGCACGATGCCGGCCACGCCGGTCCGCGCGCATGCCAAGGCGTCGTCGCCGCCGTCGGGGACCGCGATCGCGACGACGCGAGCCTGCGGCAGGGCGGCACGGACGGCGCGCAGCACCCGCAGCCCGTCGACGGAACCGAGATGCACCAGGACGACGGTGGACTCCGGGTCGAGCGGCAGCCGGACCGTGCCGGCGACGTCGGCGGCGGTGTGAACCTCGCCGGCCCACGCCTGGCCGCGCAGCTGGGCGGCCAGCGCGTCGCGGGACAGCGTGGTGTCGTCGACCAGGATCACAGACGTCATCGCACCGCCCCCCGTGCCGTCCACTGTGTCCCTGGCGGCGGGCGCCGTCAAGATCGGCCGGGTGGTCGCCTACGCTCCGGGCCATGAGGATCGCGGTGACCGGGGCGAGTGGACGGCTGGGCGGCCAGGTGGCAGAGCTGCTGGCCGGCGAGCCGGGCCACGAGGTGGTCGCGCTCGCACGCCCGTCGAGCACGTACGTCCCGCCGCCGGGAGTCACCGTCGCGGCCGCCGACTACGCCGACCCCGTCACCCTGCGCAAGGCGCTGACCGGCGCCGACACGCTGGTCTTCGTATCCAGCGACGGCCACGCGGCGACGGTCATGCTGCACCACGCCAACGTCGTACAGGCGGCCGCCGACGCCGGGGTCGGGCACGTCGTCGCGCTGAGCGGGCTGGACGTCGACCTCGAGTCGCCGTTCTGTTACGCCGTCACGAACGGGCACACCGAGCAGCTGCTGGCCGCCAGCGGCTGCGGCTACTCGCTGGCGCGAGCGTCGGTGTACACCGAGTTCTTCGCCGCCCTGGTGCGCGGCTCCCGGCGCGGCGACGCGGCCGGCGGCGAGGTCCGGCTGCCGGCCGGCGACGCCCGGGTGTCGCTGGTCGCGCGGGCCGACGTCGGGCGGTCGCTGGCCGCGCTGGCGCTGCGCCCGCCGTCGAACACGCACCACGACCTCACCGGTCCCGCCGCGCTCAGCCTCGCCGAGGTGGTCGCGGCCCTCGACCCCGCCGCCCGCTACGTCGACGTCCCGCCGGCCGAGTACGTCGCCGCTCTGCTCGACGGCGGCGAGACGTCGTGGTGGGCGCACGCGTACGCGACGACGCTCGAGTCCATCCGGCTGGGCCGGTGGGCGGCGGTGAGCGACGAGGTCGCGGCGCTCACCGGCCGGCCCGCCGCCTCCCTCCACGACCTCAGCGAGGGCTGAGCACCTGCGCCGGCAGCAGGTGCTCCCGGACCCAGGCCTGGGTGGCCATCTGGGTGGCGTCCCACGGTGAGCCGAGCGGCGGGGTGTAGGAGAGATCGAGCTCGCTGAACCCGTCCACGGTCATGCCGTGGAACAGCGCGGTGGCGTAGGTGTCGACCCGTTTCGCCGTCTCGGTGCCGCGAGGGCCGACCAGCTGCGCGCCGAGCAGCACGCCGGTGTCGCGGTCGCCGGTGATGCGGATGGTGATCGGCTGCGCGCCCGGGTAGTACGCCTTGTGGTCGTCGGGCGTGGCGGTGCTGCTGACCGGCGCGAACCCGGCCGCAACCGCCTCGTGCTCCCGCAGCCCGGTGCGGGCCGCGACGAGGTCGAACACCTTGACGACCTGGGTGCCGAGGCTGCCGGTGAAGCGGGTCCGCCCGCCGAGCGCGTTCTCGCCAGCCACCCGGCCCTGCTTGTGCGCGGTGGTGCCCAGCGGCAGGTAGGTGACGCCGAGCTGGCGGTGGTGGGTGACGACGCAGTCGCCGGCGGCCCAGACGTGCGGCAACCCGGTCGCCATGGTCTCGTCGACGACGACGGCGCCGCGCGGCCCGGTGCGCGCCCCGGCGGCGACGAGCAGGTCGGTGTCGGGGCGGACCCCGACCACCACGAGCACCAGGTCGACGTCCCACGCGAGCGGCTCGCCGTCCGGGCCGGTGCCGTCGACCTGCAGGCCCGCGGCGCCACGGCCCACCCGCGTCACCGTGGAGCCGGTGTGGACGGTGACCCCGTGCCGGTCCAGCTCGGCGTGCACGAGCGCTCCGAGCGACGGGTCGACGGTAGGCAGCACCTCGGGCAGCATCTCCACCTGCGTGACGGCGATGCCGCGGGCGCTCAGCCCCTCGGCCATCTCCAGCCCGACGTAGCCGGCGCCGACGATGAGCGCCGTCGACGGCTGGAGGCGCTCCAGGCTCCGTTCGAGCGCGAACGTGTCGCCCATGGAGTGCAGCACGTGCACGCCGTCGGCCGCCCCGAGGCCGTCCAGCCCGGCGATCGGCGGACGGATCGGGAGCGCGCCGGTGCCGATGACCAGCTCGTCGTAGTCCAGCGTCGTCTCCGCGCCGTCGCTCGACCGCAGCGCCAGCCGCCGCCCGTCGACGTCGATGCCGGTCGCGAGCGTGTCGAGCCGCAGCCGCATCCCCGTGTCCTCGAGGTCGGCGTGCGTGCGGTGCGCCAGGTTCGACCAGTGGCCCACCTCGCCGGAGATGTAGTACGGGATCCCGCAGATGGAGAAGTTCGGATAGGCGTCGGCCACGACCACGGTGACCTCCGCCGACGGGTCCAGCTCGCGGGCGCGCAGCGCGGCGGAGATGCCGGCGTCGCTGCCGCCGACGGCGACGATGTGCATGGGAACGCCTCTCAGGCTCGGGCGTGCGTGGGTTCGGGGTGCGGGACGACGACGGCGTCGGCCGCCCGGCCGGCGTCGGGGTACAGGACGAGGACGAGCAGCACGCCGACGGCACCACCCACGAGCTGGGCGGCGACGAACCCCGGCACCGAGGACGGCGCGACTCCGGCGAAGGTGTCGGAGAACATCCGCCCGACGGTGACCGCGGGGTTGGCGAACGACGTTGAGCTGGTGAACCAGTATGCCGCCCCGATGTAGGCGCCGACCGCCGGCGCGGACAACGCGCCGCGTCCGGTGCGGGCCAGCGCGAAAACGAGCAGCACCAGCCCGGCGGTCGCGACCACCTCACCGACCAGGAGCCCCGTCCCGCCACGCTCGGTCGCCGCCGTCCCGGCGCCGACCTCGAACATCGTGTTCGCCAGCAGCGCGCCGCCGATACCGCCGAGGCACTGCGCGGCCACGTAGGCGGCGAGCTCGGCCGGCGTGAGGCCGTCACCGGTCCGCCGGCCGAGCCACCAGCCGGCCAGCGACACGACCGGGTTGAAGTGCGCGCCGGAGACCGGGCCGAACAGCAGGATCAGCACGGCCAGCCCAAGCACCGTCGCGGTGCTGTTCTGCAGCAGCTGCAGCCCCACGTCGTCGGGCCAGAGCCGCTGGGCGGCGATCCCGGAACCCACCACCACCGCCACCAACAGACCAGTGCCGAGGAACTCGGCCAACAACCGTCGAAGCATCACGGTGACAGCTTGACGGAGCGAATTAGCTCAGTCAAGATTGAGGCAATGAACACTGAGCGAACGGGCGTGGAGCGGCGGGCCGCCAAGCACGCGGCCCTGGCCGACCCGTCCCGGTTGCACATCGTCGACCTGCTCAGCCTCGGCGACCTCTCCCCCAGCGAGCTCCAGGCCCGCCTGGGCATGCCGTCGAACCTGCTCGCCCACCACCTCAACACCTTGGACGCCGCCGGGCTGCTCACCCGCGGCCGCTCCGAGGCCGACCGGCGCCGCAGCTACGTACGGCTCACCCCGGGCGCGCTCGACGGCCTCGTCCCCGGCGCCGCCGGGCAGGCCCACCGCGTCGTGTTCGTCTGCACCGCCAACTCCGCCCGCTCCCAGCTCGCCGCCGCGCTCTGGCAGCAGGCGAGCCAGATCCCCGTCGCCTCCGCTGGCACGCATCCGGCCGACCGCGTCGACCCCGGTGCCGTCGCCGCGGCCCGGCGGCACCGCCTCCCGCTGCGAGCGGCCCGGCCCCAGCGCCTGGCTGACGTCGCGGCCGACGACGACCTCGTCATCACCGTCTGCGACCACGCCCACGAGGAGCTCGGCGACCTCGGCGGGCTGCACTGGTCCATCCCTGACCCCGTCCCGGCGGGCACCGCCGAGGCCTTCGACGCCACCGTGACGGCTCTCGCCGGCCGGGTCGACGGACTCGCCGCACGTCTCGCCGCCATCTGACAGGAGACACCGTCATGCCGAACACCGACGAGCGAGAACCGATCACGCTGGACCAGCAGTACGCCCTCACCACCGCCGCCACCCGGCTGGCCGGCGACTTCGAGGGCACGTTCGGCCAGGAGACGATCGAGCGGTTCCTGCACACCTCCTACGACCAGTTCGCCGGCCGCGCCGTCGTCGCGAACTTCCTCCCGCTGCTGGCCGAGCGTTTCGCCCGGCAGCGGCTCACCGCCCTGGCCCGGGTCGAGGGCCTCCACCACGACGGCCGGCCCACCGTCCTGTTCCTGTGCGTCCACAACGCCGGGCGTTCGCAGATGGCGCTCGGCTTCTTCCAGCACCACGCGGGCGACGGCGCCGTCGCGTGGTCCGGCGGCTCCGAACCCGGCGACCAGATCAACCCGGTCGCCGTCGCCGCCATGGCCGAGCGCGGCATCGACATCTCCGCGGAGTTCCCCAAGCCCTGGACCGACGAGATCGTCAAGGCCGCCGACGTCGTCGTCACCATGGGCTGCGGCGACGCGTGCCCGATCTTCCCCGGCAAGCGCTACGAGGACTGGACCCTCGAGGATCCCGCCGGCCGGGACCTCGCCTCCGTCCGGCCGATCCGCGACGAGATCGAGCGGCGGGTCCTCACCCTGCTCGACCAGCTCGGCGTCGCGCCTCGCGGCTGACGACGCGTGTCAGCAGCAGTCGCAGTCCGGGCCGCACCCGTCGGCCTCCGGGTCGCGCAGCAGCGCACCGGCCGTCGTCGCGCAGGCGTCGCCGCGCCAGGCCTCGATCCCCTCGCGGACGGCGAATCCGGCGATCACCAGCGCCGCCAGCGGGTCGGCCCACCACCAGCCGAGCGCGGAGTTCAGCACCAGCCCGGCCAGCAGCACCGCCGACAGGTAGCTGCAGATCAGCGTCTGCTTCGAGTCCGCGACGACGGCCGCCGACCCCAGCTCGCGCCCGGTCCGCCGCTCCACGAACGACAGCGCCGGCATGACCGCCAGGCTCACCGCGGCCAGCACGATGCCGACGGTGCTGTGCTCGGGCTCGGCCGCGCCGGCCAGCGCACGGACCGCCTCGAACCCGACGTACGCAGCCAGTCCGAAGAACGAGAACGCGATGATCCGCAGCGCGGCCCGCTCGCGCGCCTCGTGGTCGCGGCCGGCGAACTGCCAGGCGATCGCGGCGGCCGACACGACCTCGACGACGGAGTCCAGCCCGAACCCGATCAGCGCGGCCGACGACGCCGCGGCGCCGGCCGCGATGGCGACGACCCCCTCGACCACGTTGTAGCCGATCGTCGTCGCGACGATCAGCCGGACCCGGCGGCGCAGCACCGCGCGCCGGCCGGCACGCACCACGCCGCTCATCCGCAGGTGCACCCGTCGGGCCCGCAGCAGGCCGGATCGACGAACAGCATCACCCGCAGCAGCTCGTCCAGCGCCGGCGCCAGGTGCGGGTCCGACAGGCGGTACCACGTGCGGCGGCCGTCGCGGGTGGCCTCGACCAGCCCGCAGCCGCGCAGGCAGGCCAGCTGGTTCGACATCACCTGACGCGACACGCCCAGCGCGTCGGCGAGGTCGGACGGGAACGCCGGCGCCTCGCGCAGCGCGAGCAGGATCCGCGCCCGTGTGGGGTCGGACAGCGCGTGGCCGAGCCGGGCCACGGCCTCACTGTGCGACATCGTGACGGTGCTCATGACGCCGCACGATACACGGATCGCTGTATTCAGGGAACCCTGTATTCAGCGACCGGACGGCGCGCTCAGCTGGATCAGTTCCGGCTCCGCCGCCACCCCGCAGCAGCCGCCGCTGCCGCCGTCGCCGTCGTACCCGCCCGAGCCGCCGCAGACGCCGGACTCCGGCAGCACCAGCTCGACCCGCTCGGCGGCGGCGCGGTCGCCGGCGAGCGCGGCGGCGATGCTGCGCACCTGCTCGTACCCGGTGAGCGCGAGGAACGTCGGCGCGCGGCCGTAGCTCTTCATGCCGGCGAGGTAGACCCCGGGCTCCGGCTGGCCCAGCTCACGGACGCCGTGCGGCGGCACGCTGCCGCACGAGTGCACGTTCGGGTCGATCAGCGGTGCCAGCCGCACCGGGGCCTGCAGCGCCGGGTCGAGCTCCAGCCGCACCTCCGACAGCCAGCTCAGGTCCGGCCGCAGCCCGGTCAGCGCGATCACGTGGTCGACGGCGTCGACGGTGCGGCCGTCCTCGGCGACCAACGTCAGGCGTTCGCCGTGACGGGCCTCGACGGCCGCCGTCCGGAAGCCGGTGACCACTTGGACGCCGCCCGCCTCGACCGCGGCACGCGCCTGCCGGCCGAGCCGCCCGCGGGCCGGCAGCTCGTCGGCGTCGCCCCCGCCGAAGGTGTCACCGATGCCACCGCGCCGCAGCAGCCACGTCACCGCCGTGTCACCGTTGTGCCTGGTCAGGGACACGAGGGCGGTCAGGGCGGAGTGTCCGCTCCCGGCGACGACGACGTGCCGGCCGGCATAGCGGTCGCGGACGGCCGGCCGGCTGAGGTCCGGCACTCGGTACGTGATGCGGCCGGCCTCGACGGCGGCGCGCTCGCCCAGCGCGGGTAGGCCGTCGCCGCCCAGCGGGTTCGGGGCGACCCAGGTGCCGGACGCGTCGACGAGGCCGCGGGCGAGCACCCGCCCCTCCCGCCCGTCGGCGTACCGGACGTGGACGGTGAGCGGCTCGGTGTCGCGGCCGGCGTCGACCACGCGGTCGCGACCGCGGCGGGCGACGCCGACGACCTCAGCGCTCGTGCGCACCCGCTCCCCCAGCGCCATGGCCAGCGGGGCGAGATAGTCGCGCACCCACTCGGCGCCGGTCGGGTACGCGTCGGCCGGCGGCGGAGTCCAGCCCGTGTGTTCCAGCAACCGCCGGGCAGCGGGCGCGATCAGTTCCGGCCAGGCGGAGAACAGCCGGACGTGTCCCCACTCCGCGACCGCCGCGGCCGCCGTCGCGCCGCGTTCGAACACCACGACGTCGAGACCGCGCTCGGCCAGTTCGGCCGCCGCCGCCAGCCCGACCGGGCCGGCGCCGGTCACCACCACCGGATCCGTCATGTGCGACTCACTTTCATCGAAGACCGTCGATGGACTGGTGGGAGACTCTATCGACAAGTGTCGATCGTCGCAACTATCGATGTGTGTCGATAGACTGCGTCACATGACGATCCTGGCCGCCCCGGCGTCGCTGCTCCCGGCCGACGCCGCCACCGACTACGCCGAGTGTTTCGCCGCACTCTCCGACCCCACCCGGGTCCGGCTGCTGCACGCCGTCGCCACCTCGAACGGCGGCCTGACCGTCGGCGAGCTGACCGAGCTGCTCGGCATCAGCCAGTCGACCTGCTCGCACCACGTGCGCAAGCTGGCCGCCACCCGGTTCGTGCACGTGTCCAAGGTCGGCACCAGCACTCGGGTCACCGTCAACGAGGCCTGCTGCACCGGGCTCCCCCACATGGCCGACGTCGTCATGGGGATGGCCGGCGCCACCCGGCCGTGTTGCCCCGACGACGTCCCGGCCGACGTCACCGTCCGGGCGCTGGACGACGCCGACTGGCCGGCCGTGCGGCGCATCTACCGCGAGGGCATCGACACCGGCATCGCGACGTTCGAGACGTCGGTGCCGCCGGCCGCACAGCTGGCGGCGCGCTGGTTGCCGGGCCACCGCTGGGTCGCCGAGATCGACGGCGCCGTCGTCGGCTGGACCGCCGTCGCGCCGATCTCGACCCGCGACTGCTACCGCGGCGTCGGCGAGACTTCGGTGTACGTCTCCCCGGACCATCGGGGCCGCGGCGTCGGGAAGGCGCTGCTGCGGAAGCAGGTGACGGCGGCCGACGCGGACGGGCTGTGGACGCTGCAGACGGCGGTGTTCACCGAGAACCGCGCCAGCCTGTCGCTGCACCACCAGGCCGGCTACCGCACCGTCGGCATCCGCGAGCGGATCGCCCAGGTCGACGGCGTCTGGCACGACACCGTCCTGTTGGAGCGCCGCGCGAGCTGAAGGATCACGTCGAGTTGGGGTGCTCCCGCTTCCCCAGACATGCGTCCCTGGGGATGCGGGAGAAGTCCTGGTGATGTCAGACGTCGAGCCAACAGGGTCAGAACGTCCGCACACCCTGGCTGCCCCAGGCGAGGGAGACCACGCCGACCACCAGCTCCAGGTCGACGGCACCGCCGTGCTCCCCGAGCGGATCGGAGCGGGAGTCCCTGGAGTCGCCGCGGTTGTCGCCCATCACCCAGAGGGCGCCGTCGGGCACGGTGACGTCGAAGGCGAGCGCGCTGGCCGGTCCGCCGGCCAGGTACGGCTCGGCCAGGGGCGCGCCGTTGACCACCAGGGCGCCGTGCGAGCAGCAGCTCACCCGGTCGCTGGGCACCCCGATGACCCGCTTGACGAGGTACGGGCTGGCGCCGGTCGCGCCGGACCGCACCCAGCCGCCCGGGTCGCGGAACACCACGAGGTCGCCGCGTCCCGGCTCGTCCTGCCGGTTCGCCACGACCCAGTCGCCCGGTTCGAGCGTCGGCAGCATCGACGCGCTGTCCAGCGTGAACACGTGCGCCACCCGGCTCGGCACCAGCGCGCCCACGACCAGTGCCAGCAGGAGCACGGCCACCAGCCGGGCCCGACGGGTCCGGGTCACGGCGCCGCGCTGAGCTCGGCCAGCATCGACTCCATCGCCGCGACCTCCCCCAGCTGATCCTGGACGACGTGCTTGGCGACGGACACCGCGTAGACGTTCGAGCCGGCGGCGATCTCGTCGTACGCCATCTCCACGGCGCCCTCGTGGTGCGGGATCATCAGCCGCAGGTAGAGCAGCTGCGCCGCCGGACCGTCCGCCACCCGTAGTGCCTCGATCCGGCCAGCTGGCAGCATGCCGGGCATCGGCCCGGTGTGGCCGCAGCCGGGAGTGCCGGCGCCGTGCCCGCCGTGCGCCACGCTCCCCCACGCGTCCAGCCAACGACGCATCATCTCGACCTCGCGGGCCTGCGCCGCGCGGACGAACTCGGCGTACCGGCGCCCGCGCTCCCACACGCCGGACTTGGCCAGCAGCAGGTCGCTCATCGCCACCGCCTGCTCGTGGTGGGGGATCATCATCCGGACGAAGCAGATGTCCGCGGCCGTCGGCACGTCTCCCGCCTGCGCGGTCGCGGCACCCGGTGCCGGCGCGACGTGCGCGTCGTGGCCGCTGCCCGCCGTCGCCACCCACACGCCGGGCACCACCAGAGCCGCCGCCACGCAGAGGCCGGCCAGCCGGCCGGGCAGCCGCCGGCCGACCGGCGCGGTCAGAGCAGGCTCGTCCAGGTCCAGCGACATCCGAACCTCACTTCCGCGCCGGTCGGCTCCACGGTCAGCCCCAGCCGGTCGGCCGCCCGGTGGGCCGCGGCTGCGGCGTCGGCCGCGGCCGGCTCGTCGTGGTCGGGCTGGCCGACGGGGCCGGCGTGGGCGTCGGGGTGGCGGACGGCGACGGCGTCACCGTCGGCGTGGGGGTCGGGGTCGGCGTGATGTTCGGGTTCGGCACGCCGCGCATGTCTCCGTTGACCCATTTCCGGCCCTCGGGGACGTTCGGGTTCTGCGCGGTGAAGTCGCGCGGGTAGAGCGTGAAGCCCTGCCAGTGGATCGGCATCGGGCTCTGGTCCTCGTCGCGCACGATGTGGTGGAAGCCCACGTTCACCCAGGCCACCGGTTTGCGCAGGCGTTCCCGGTTGGCGACGTACTGCGTGACGCTCGCGTTCGGCTTCGACGGCAGCAGGTTGTACGACGCGAAGATCTCGTCGGACTTCGGCTCGGTGAACGCGAGGTCGTAGTCGGTCTCCGGGTTCAGCGCGTACGCCTGCGCGCGGTCCATGACGATCTCATAGGAGCGGGCGTGACCGTCGGCGTTGAGGCTGTCGGGGTTCACGACCCGGTAGGTCTCGCGGTTGTCCAGGATCAGCTTCTGCTCCCGGTTCACCGGGCTGATCGCGGTCTCGATGACCGGCGTCCTCCCGGTGTCGCCGGTGGTGCCGTACTCGCCGGTGAACTCGGAGTCGATCTTCTCCACGCGCTGCCTCGCCGCGCTGTCGATGTCGAACGCGACCCGCCAGAACGCGCTGTGGTAGTGGTTGACGGCGAAGTCCTCCTGGCCCTCCGCGATCGGCCAGCCGAAGTTGACCGCGTCGACGTAGTCGTTCGGCGAGAGGTCGCCTGTGGCGCCCAGCCGGACGGTGATCTCGCCGTCGTCGTGGAAGCGGTACTCGGTCTGGTACTCGTACCAGCCGATCCGCGACACCGTATGCAGCACCAGGTGCGTGCCCTGCGCGCCGTAGAGCGCGTCGTTGGTGATGTTCGACCGGTACGCGAGCCCGGCCTCCTGTTCGCCGACGCACAGCACGGGCGCCAGCGGGCGGGTCTCGGTGAGGTAGGAGCTGCGGATCTCACCGGCCGGGCAGTCGATCGCCGTCTGGTCCTGCATCCGGCGGCCGCCCACCTGATAGGTGGTGACGTCGTTGTACTCCGTCATGCCGGTGTCATAGGGGACGTTGAGCTGAGCCAGCCCGATCGAGTCGAGCACCATGACCGGCCGGCCCTCGTCGCGAGGCGTGAACGCCACCTTGTCGACGACGAGGCCGCGGTAGCTGTCGATCCGCCAGCACATCTCCCAGCCCGAGCCGGATCGGAGGGTCTCCTTCACCAGCGACGGGCCCGAGCAGGACAGCTCGGTCACGGACGCGGCGGACGCCGTCGACGTGAACCCGGCGAGCGAGGACGCCGCGAGGGCGGCGGCGAGCACGAGCTTCGGTACGCGCATCTTCAGTCGTCTCCTGGGTCACTTGATGGACGTCACGGTCTGCGCCGACAGGTTCACGACCAGTGGCGTCGTGGTGAGGTACCGGCCGTCCGGCGCCTGGACCATCAGCTGGACGCAGCGCTGCACGCCGCACGACTCCGCGCCGAGGTCGGCCGGTCCGGCGGTGTACGCGTGCGCGGTGAACGTCGTCTGGGCCGGGTCGGTGAGCTCCTCACCGGTCGCGGCCCGGAACTCGTCCTTGATGCCCTGGCTGAGCGGATCGGCGAGCAGCAACTGGTACGCGAGCAACGTCTCCTGGTCGGTGGGTGCCGGCTGCACGCCCGTGCCCTCCGTCACCGACTCGACCGTGCCGGTGGTGACGTCGACGACGTAGTGCAGGAGCTGGTCGGCTGCGTAGTCGAAGTAGAACAGGCTGTACCGGCGGTCGTCGTCGGCGCTCACGCTCGGATCGGCCAGGTCGGCGGACAGGTACTGCGCGCCGGCGCCGCCGCCGACGCTGGCCGTGCCGGCGTAGGACGGATCCTGGCTGACCAGGTAGCGCACGTACGCGACCTCGTCGACGGTCGGCGGGTCATAGGCAGCCGCCGTCACCGCCGGCGCCGGGACGGGGGTCGCGGGCGACGCCTGCTCGGGCGCGTCCTCGCCCGTCGACTCGGCGGCGATGGTCGGCACGGGGGTCTCGAGGGCCGGCGCGCCGGGCTCGGCATGCAGGACGGACGCCTGGGTTGCGACGGCCACGACGGCGGCCACACCGGCCACCGCGGCAATGCCGGCGGCGGCGACGCGCCGCGAGAGACGTCGTGGGAGTCCGGTGGTGCGGTGCGGTCGATCCTCGTTCAAGGGCATCAGGTCACCTTCGGCTCACGCAGGGCAGAGCTGCGCGTGCCCGCGACATCGGGGTGCGACCGCGCAGCGGCGAGGGGCTGGTGCGCGAGGTCGGGTCGCGACCCCGGAATCCTGACCCGGCCCGGTATGCCGGTTTCAGGAGATGGTGAGTAGAAGATTCCGGTCGGCGGTTTCCATCCGGTTACGCCGTGCCACGGAGATCGTTACGTCACTCGAAGCCCGACGGGAGCCGCAGCGTGTACAGCTCCTCCAGTGCGCGCACCTCGTCATCGGTCAGCTCGAGGTCGAGTGCCGCCACGCGCCTCGGCGACCCGCTGGACGGCGTCGGCGATCGGCCTGCCGGAAGATCTCCCACCTCCGTGATCATCAAGGATCGACCACACCATGACGTGGTCGATCCTTGATGATCACGGAGGAGTGCGGCGGACGCGGGCGTAGCCTGCCGGTGTGGACGACGAAGATCGCATCGCCCTGTTCCTGGACTACGAGAACCTCGCCATCGGCGCCCGCGAAGACCTGGGCGGCCTGGCCTTCGACGTGCGGCCGATCGCCGACGCGCTGGCAGAGCGCGGCCGGGTCGTCGCGCGGCGGGCGTACGCCGACTGGTCGTACTTCGACGAGGACCGGCGCATGCTCACCCGCTCGCACGTCGAGCTGATCGAGATGCCGCAGCGGATGGGCGCCTCCCGCAAGAACGCCGCCGACATCAAGATGGCCGTCGACGCCGTCGAGCTGGCGTTCGTGCGCGACTACGTGTCGACGTTCGTGATCTGCACGGGCGACAGCGACTTCACGCCGCTGGTGTACAAGCTGCGCGAGCTGAACAAGCGGGTCATCGGCGTCGGCATCCGCGCGTCGACGTCGGCGCTGCTGCCGCCCGCATGCGACGAGTTCCTCTACTACGACGACCTCGAGGGGATCGAGCCCGCCCCCAGCCGGCACTCACGGCAGCGCGAGCCGGAACGGCTCGCGGCCGAGCCCGCCGGGCCGGCGCCGGCCCACGAACAGCCGCCCGCCGACGAGCGGCCGCCTCGCGACCTCGACGACCTCGCCGGCGTCGTCGCGCAGAGCGTCGCCGGCCTGCAGCGCACCGGCGGCCAGGTGACCGCGTCCACGCTCAAGCGGACGCTGCTGCGCAAGGACCCGACGTTCAACGAGGCCGACCACGGCTTCCGCGCGTTCGGCGAGCTGCTGCGCCACCTGGCCGAGCGGCACGTCGTCGAGCTGGCGGACGGGCCGACCAAGGGCGATCCCGAGGTGCTGCTCCCCGCGCTCGACGGCGAGCAGGAGGCGTTCGACCTGCTCCGCTCCGTCGTCCAGGATCTGACGGCGAAGCAGGGCCGGGCCGCGCTGTCCGGGCTCAAGGACCAGCTGCGCCGGATCCGCCCCGGCTTCGGCGAGCAGGCGCTCGGCTTCCGCAGCTTCCTCCAGTTCGTCCGCGCCGCCGCCACGACCGGAGCCATTGAGCTGCGCTGGGACGACGACGCCGATGACTACCTGCTCACGGTCCCAGCGCCCTGACCCGGCCGCTGTCATCTCTGGTTGACAACCCGATCCGGAGCGGCCTGGATCGCGGCGTCGACACCGGCGTCGCGATCCTGTCCGCCATGTGTGCTGGAGCGAGCTACGACTCCGCCTGCCGCGAGGCCGGCAGCTGGAGTATCGCCGGGAGCTGAGCCTGCGCCGCCGCTCCCGCCGTGTCCCGACCGGAAGGCGTCTCGGGGTCGGACGCGAGGCGCAGGAGGACCAGTCCGCTCACGATGACCAGCACGCTGACGAGGAGGGCGGCCAGCAACCGCTGCTCAATTCCCGGCCGCACGAGCCAGCGCCGCATCTCGTTGAGCACGTGGAGTCCGGTCACGGCGGGTCCTCCCGGAGTTCGTCGCGTCGACAGCCGTGACGGTGACTACCCCGCCGCCGCGCGCCCAAACGGTCCGCCATGGAGGCCGCGCCGTAGGATCGGCGCACCATGCTCCTCGCGCATGCCAGTGACCCGCACGTCGGCAGCGACCACGACGACCCAGCGGTGCTGCGGGACGGGCTGCTGGCGACGGCTGCCGGTCCGGCGCGCTGGGCGGCTGATCAGCCCTCCAGCGTGGGCTGCAGCGGGACCGCCTCGGCCAGCAGCCCCGCATGGTTGTTCCGCACGTTCCCGACCTCCGGCCCGACCGGCCTCGTCTCCAGCGTGGCGCCCACCCGCGCCGCCGCCGTCCGCGCCAGGCCGAGCAGGCTCGCGGTGTCCTCGTTGCGGCGATCCAGCCAGTCCGGGATGTCCTCCGTCGACAGCAGCACCGGCATCCGGTCGTGGATGTGCGCCAGCCCCGGCACCGGCTCCGTCGTCAGGACGCTGGCTGACAGCACCCACCGTTCCGGTGCGCCTGGCGGCACCGACGGGTCCCGCCACCACTCGAACACGCCGGCCATCGCCAGCAGGCCGCGCTTCGGGTGGATGAAGTACGGCCGCCCCGCCCGGCCGGTACGCTGCCACTCGTAGTAGCCACGGGCCGGGAGCACACAGCGGCGCCGGGCGACCGGGCCGCGGAAGGCCGGCTTGTCCGCCACGGTCTCGATGCGTGCGTTGATCATCGTCGCGGCGCCGCCCGGGTCCTCGGCCCACGACGGGATCAGCCCCCAGCGGGCCGCGTGCAGCTGCCGGGTCCGCTCCGGCGGCTCGTCGGTGCGTTCCAGCACGACGGGGACGCGGTCGGTGGGCGCGACGTTGTACGACGGCATCAAGTCCGCGACGGTCCCCGCGGCGATGGCGTCGAACTCGGCCGCCAGGTCGTCGATCGACGCGTCGGCCACGTAGCGTCCGCACACCCGGTCATTGTGCCCAGGGCCCTCGGATGTCGTCGGGCCGGGCATGGCCCCAACCACAGTCACCCTGGCTCGACGACTCGCACCGACGATATCGAGGAGGCCTCCGGCCCCCTCTCATCGCCGGTCTGCCCGGCCCTCCTGGGGGGCGTCAGGTCGCACCGCAGCGGCAGGTCGTCGACGTGCGAGCCGACGTGCAAGGTGAACGGGCCGGGCTCGACGGCCCAGCCGCCGGCGGTCCAGTGCGAGAAGGCCCGCCGCCCGATGCCCACGCGCGCCCGCGTCGTCGCACCCGTCTCCACCCGCACGACGGCGAACCCGGCCAGCCATCGCACCGGCCGCTCGACCGCGCTGTCCGGCCGCGACAGGTACACCTGCACGACGTGCTTGCCGGCCCGCGCGCCCGTGTTCCGCACCTCGACCTCGACGTCGACGCCACCGTCGACCGCCGGTGTCACCCGGAGGCCGCCGAGCGACCACGTCGTGTAGCCGAGCCCGAACCCGAACGGGTACGCCGGCGCGCGCCCGGCCCGCAGCCAGGCTCGGTGGCCGACGTGGATGCCTTCGTCATAGGCGAGCCGGCCGTCGGCCGGCGTCGTGGACCGAACCGGGACGTCCGCCTCCGCGGCCGGCCACGTCGTCGGCAACCGCCCGCCCGGCTCGCGCACGCCGAGCAGCACGTCGGCCAGCGCGTGTCCCAGCTCCTGGCCACCGAACCAGGTGAGCAGCACGGCGGCGACGTCGTCGCGCCACGGCAGCAGGACCGGTGCGCCGGCCGTCACCGCGACCACCGTGCGCGGGTTCGCCGCCGCGACCGCCCGCACCAGCTCGTCCTGCCGGCCGGGCAGCGCCAGCGTGGTGCGGTCGAAGCTCTCGCTCTCGTCGTCGGCGCTGGTGCCGACGACGACGAGGACGGCGTCGGCCGCGCGAGCGGCGGCCACCGCAGCCGCGACCGGGTCGGACGCGTCCGACGCGACCGGATCGGTCCCGACCACCAGCGTCCCGGCGGTCTGCTCGTGGCCACCAGGCAGGTCGAGCCGGACGACGACGTCCACCGGCCGGCCCGCGACCAACTCCACCGGCGCGGCCGCCACCGGTGGCGACACCAGTCCCCCGGCGAACGCAGCGCCGTCGTGTTCGAGCACCGTGTCGAGCACCTCGGCACCGCCGACCGTCAGCCGCACCCGGCCCGCCGCCGCCACGCCAAGCCGCGCCGGGCCGCCGGCCGCCGGCCGGTACACCGTCGCCAGCTCGACCGACGCCGCGCCGGCCAACCGGCGCGACCCCAGCCGGGTCAGCTCGGCCGACCGGTACCGCTCCGACCGCAGCACCGTCCCGTCGGCGGCCCGGACCACCAGCCGCACCCCCGGCTCGCCGGTCTCGGGGTCGGCCAGGTCAGCGGGCGGCAGCGAGACCAGCCCGGGCCGCACCTGCGCACCGAGCGACCACCGCACGTCGACGCCGGGCAGCGCCGCGCGCAGGCCGTCCAGCGGCGACACGACCCGCTCGGGCTCGACGTACGCGCTGCCGCCGCCCTGGGTCCGGGCCAGGAAGGCAGCCTGTCCGATGACGGCGACCGACCGCAGCGCCGACGGGTCCCACGGCAGCTCGCCGCGGGCGTTGCGCAGCAGCACCATGCCATCGGCGGCCGCCTCACGCGCGAACCGTACGCCGTCGACACTGACCGGCGCCGGCCCGCCGGCCGCCTTCTCATACCCGGCCAGCGCGCCTACCCGCGCCGCCAGCCGTAGCAGCCGCAGCACCTTCTCGTCGACGGCCGCCTCCGGCACCGATCCGTCCCGCACGGCCTCGACCAGCGCTGCGCCCCACGGGCCCTCCGGCCCCGGCATCACCAGGTCCAGCCGCGCGAGCGCCGCCGCCGTCGTCGACCGGGCCGCGCCCCAGTCGGACACCACGACGCCGTCGAATGCCCACTCTCCGCACAGCGGCTCGGCCAGCAGCAGGTTCTCCGTCATGGTCGCTGTGTTGACGGAGTTGTACGCGGCCATCACCAGCCACGGCCGCTCGCGCATCACCGTCTCCTCGAACGCCGCCAGGTACAGCTCGCGCAACGCCCGCTCCGACACCACGACGTCGACCGTCAGCCGGTCGGTCTCCGCGTCGTTGCACACGTAGTGCTTCGGGCACGCGCCGACGCCCGCCGACTGCACGCCCCGCACGTACGCCGCCGCCAGCCGCGACGTCAGCAGCGGGTCCTCTGAGAACGCCTCGAAGTGCCGCCCGCCCAGCGGGCTGCGGTGCAGGTTCACGGTCGGCCCGAGCAGGACGTCGGCGCCCACCCGCCGGGTCTCCGCGGCCAGGACCGCGCCGAACCGCTCGGCCAGCGCGACGTCCCAGCCGGCGCCCAGCGCCGTCCCGGACGGCAGGTTCAGCGCCGTCACCGCGCCGCCGCGGTGCGCGGCCCGCACCCCGGCCGGGCCGTCGGTCAGCACGACGGACCGCAGACCCACGGCGGGCTCGGCCGGCAGGTGCCAGGAGTCGGTCCCGGTGAGCAGCCGGACCTTCTGCTCGAGCGTCAGCTTCGCCAGCAGCGCCTCCATGGGCGCTCACACCGCCGACGGGCGGCCGACGGTGCGGCCCGCGGTCAGCTCGCAGGCGATGAACTCCTGTTCCGGGCCGCCGTCGGGGGCGTCGAGCAGCCGCAACAGCATCCGGACGGCAGCCGCGCCGATCTCCCGGCTGGGCGTGCGCAGCAGGGTGAGCGCGGGGTCGGGCGAGAGCACGTTCTCACGGTCGCCGTGGTCGCCCAGTCCGACGACGCTCAGCTCGCCCGGCACGCCGACGCCCTGCGCCCGCGCGGTCTCGTACACGCGGTGGGCGACGTAGGACGACTCGGCGATGACGGCGGTCGCACCGGCCTCGCGCGCCGCCGCCAGCACCGCGGCCTCGCCGGCCGCAACCGGCACCCGCGGCAGGTCGGGGTTCGCGGCACCGAAGGCGACCATGCGCGCCCGCTTCGGCCCGAGCCGGTGCCGCGCGCACGCCGCCGCGAACCCCGCGCGCCGCTCCGCCAGCGTCTCCAGCGAACGCCCGCTGGCGACGTAGAGCAGCCGACGGTGCCCCAGCCCGTACAGCTCCTCGACGACGGCGTCCGTGCCGGCGGTGTAGTCGGCCGCGACCCACGACACCTGCGGCCCGACGTCGTCGTGCCGGCCGATCATGACGAACGGGTAGCCGTCGGCGGACAGCTTTGCCAGCTCCTCGCTGTCGACCCGGCCGCCGACCAGGATCGCGCCGTCGGCGAGTCGCAGCAGGTTCGCGTCGCGGCTGAAGATGGACCGTTCGCCCGACTCGTTCTTCGCGCCGGTGAACAGCAGCAGGTGGTGCGCGACGGCCTCGGCCTCCTCCTCGATACCGAGCAGGAACTCGTAGTAGAAGTCGCGGCTCTCCCACGGGAACATCCGCTGATAGGTGAACGCGCCGATGATGCGGTTGCGGCCGCCGGCCAGGCTCTGCGCGGCGATGTTCGGCGTGTAGTGGAGGTCGCGGACGGCCTGCCAGACGCGCTCGCGGGTCTGCTCGCTGACCCGGATGGCGTCGCTCTTGCCGTTGATGACGGTGGAGACGATGGCCGTGGAGACGTTCGCGGCGCGAGCGACATCGCTCTGCGTCACGCGTCGGCTGCCTGGCCGGCGGCGCTGGGCCACGGATACCTGCCTCCCTGTGCCGGCGAGATCTCGCCGGACCCACCCATTGACGACGGAACGATCCGAGTCTAGCATCGGCTAACGCGCTTAATCATAGCGCTTAATCATTGCGCTTAATCAGCTGCTGACGAGCCGGGAGGCGCCGATGGACCTCGAGACCGATGTGCTCGTCGTCGGCGGCGGGCTGGGCGGCGTCGCTGCGGCGCTCGCGGCCCTGCGCCTCGGCCGTCGCGTCGTCCTCACGGAGGAGTCGCCGTGGCTGGGCGGCCAGCTCACGTCGCAGGCGGTCCCACCGGACGAGAACGCCTGGGTCGAGACGTTCGGCGCGCCGGCGAGCTACCGCCGCCTGCGCACCGAGATCCGCGAGCTCTACCGCCGGCACTACCCGCTCACCGAGTCCGCCCTGGCCGCCGCCGCGCTGAACCCCGGCGACGGCCGGGTCAGCCCGCTGTGCCACGAGCCCAAGGTGGCGCTGGCCGCCATCCACGCGATGCTGGCGCCGTACCTGGCCAACCGGCGGCTCACGGTGCTCACCGGCACCCGGCCGCGGCTCGTCCAGGTCGACGGCGACGCCGTCGCCGCCGTGCGGCTGGAGGCCACCGACGGCCGGGCGGCCGAGGACGTCGCCGTCCGTGCGCCCTACGTCCTCGACGCGACCGAACTGGGCGACGTCGTGGAGAAGTCCGGCGCGGAATCAGTGATCGGCGCCGAGAGCCGCGACCAGACCGGTGAGCTGCACGCTCTGCCCGGGCCGCCGCAGCCGCTGGACCAGCAGGCGTTCACCTGGTGCTTCGCCCTGGACTACCGCGAGGGCGAGGACTGGACCATCGACCGCCCGGCCGGCTACGGCTTCTGGCGCGACCACGCGCCGGACTACTGGCCGGGGCCGCTGCTGTCCTGGACCGACGTGCGCCCCGACTCGCTGGCCGTCCGCACCCATCCGCTGTTCACCGACGCGGCGACGCCCACCGGCGGGCACGGCATCGACCGCTGGACGTTCCGGCGCATCCTCAGCGCCCGCACGTTCACACCCGGGTTCCTGGCCAGCGACGTCACCCTCGTCAACTGGCCGCAGAACGACTACGTGCTCGGCCCGCTGGCCGGCGTCGGACCGGCCGAGCGGCAGCGCCACCTCGACGCCGCCCGGCAGCTGAGCCGGTCGCTGCTCTACTGGATGCAGACCGAGGCGCCCAGGCACGACGGCGGCACCGGCTACCCCGGGTTGCGCCCGCGCGGCGACCTGCTCCGCGACGGGACACCGGACGACGCGGGTCTTGCGCTGCGCCCGTACGTCCGCGAGTCCCGGCGCATCGTCGGCGAGGTCACCGTCGTCGAGGAGCACATCGGCGTCGAGGCCCGCCGGGCCGCCGGCCTGCCGCCCGGCTCGGAGCTCTTCGCCGACTCCGTCGGCATCGGCTGCTACCGCATCGACCTGCACCCCAGCACCGGCGCCGGCGTCCCGCGCAGCTACGTCGACATCGCCTGCCACCCGTTCCAGGTTCCGCTCGGCGCGCTGCTCCCCGTCCGCATGGACAACCTCATCGCCGCGGCGAAGAACATCGCCACCACGCATGTCACCAACGGCGGGTACCGGCTGCACCCGGTCGAGTGGACCATCGGCGAGGCCGCCGGCGCGCTGGCCGCGCACTGCCTCGCCACCGGCCTCCCGCCCCGCGCCGTCCGCGCCAAGCCCGACGCGCTGGCGCAGTTCCAGCGCCTGCTCACCGGCGTCCTCGGCGCCGAACTGGCCTGGCCCGAGCGCATCCGAACCAGCACCGTCTGACCCCCGCTCCCCTTCCCCCTGGAGGGACCATGCCTCAGCCCACCACCGTCACCCGGCGCACCGTGCTCAGCATGGCCGCCGCGATCCCGCTGTTCCACGGCGCGACGAAGCTCAGCGTCGCGGCCGCGGACGCCGACCCCGCGGCCGGCGTCGTCAAGGCCTCCGACTTCGGCTTCGACCCGGAGGACTCCACCGCCGCGCTCACCGCCGCGCTGGCCAGCGACGCCGACGTCGTCGTCATCGACAACGTCGGACAGGACTGGATCACCGGCCCGCTGTGGATCAACCGTGACGACATCACCGTCATCCTCGAGGACGGCGTCACCGTCCGCGGCAAGGCCGCCGCGTTCCCGGACCGCCGCGACGGCATCTGGCGCATCCACGGACGCCGCAACGTCAAGCTGATCGGCTACGGCGCCACCTGCGTCATGAACAAGCCCGAGTACACCGGCGAATGGCGGGCCAACGTCCGCATGGGCACGTCAGAGAACGTCACCGTCGAGGGCCTGGTGCTGCGCGGCGCGCCCGGCGACGGGATCATCACCGGCAGCGGGTCGAAGAACATCACCGTCCGCAATGTCGTGTGCGACGACAACAAGCGCAACGCGATCAGCATCATCTACGCCGACGGCCTGCTCATCGAGGGCAGCGCGTTCATCAACACGGAGGGCACGCTGCCGGAGGCCGGCATCGACCTGGAGCCGGACACCGCGGAGCAGCTGATCAAGGACGTCGTGATCCGCGACTGCGTGTTCGCCGGCAACCGCACGTACAGCTTCGAGATCAACCTGATGCGCTACCGCCCGCACAGCACGCCCGCATCGGTGCTGGTCGAGCGGTGCTACATGGGACCGACCGGCGACGCCGTCGTGCACGTGCAGCCCGGCGCGCAGGGCCCGGCCAGCGGCTCGGTGGTCTTCCGCGACTGCGTGTTCGACGCCGGCGACTCCGCCGGCACCGTCAACCTCTACGGCCTGCGCGGCTACGACGGCCTGCGCGCGACGTTCGACCGGGTCGCGTTCACCGCGCTGCGCGACACCCCACGCACCGACCCGTTCGTCAAGGTCTGGTCCGGGCTCGTCACCGTCCTGCCGGAGTACGGCAACACCGGCTTCACCGACTGCGTCGTGCTCGGCGACCTCGACGGGCCGTTCCTCGCCGGCATGGAGGGCGCCGGTGACCCGATGCTGTCCAACGTCACGGGCACGCTCTGGGCGATCCGGCCGCAGCAGCCGATCGTCGAGACCACCGGCGCGGCCCAGGACGTCGACCTCGACGTGCGGCCCATCAGCGGCGCCGCGACCGTGGTGGTCACCAGCGACCGGCGCTGGGTGCGGGCCGGCGAGGCCGCCACCGTCACCGTCCGCCGGCTCGGCGACGACCTCGCCGCGCCGCTGGCGCTGCACTACGACCTGTCCGGCGACGCCCGCCACCGCGTCGACTACGACGGCCTGCCCGGCGTAGCCGTCATCCCGCCCGGTCACCGAGCCGTCGCGATCCCCGTCCGCGCCCGGGACACCGCCGCCGCCGCGCCCCGCGAGCTGACGCTGACGCTGCGGCCGCTGCCCGGCACGATCGTCGCCGGGCGCGACGCCGTCACACTGCGCGTCGCCGGCCGACCCGACACCGAGGAGACACCATGACCCACCCGACCCACGCCCTGAGCCGGCGCACGCTCCTTGGCATCGGCGCGGGACTCGGCGCCCTGGCCGGCACCGGGTTCCTGTCCGGCTGCGCGACGTCGTCGTCGACGCGCGACGGGGCGTCCCCCAGTCCACGGGCCACCGGCGACCCGGACAACCCGCTCGGCGTGCCCGCGGATCTGCCGCTGGAGGCCGTCATCTTCAAGGGCGGCTACGGCGACCAGTACGCGATCGACGCCGAAGCGATCTACCAGCAGCGGTTCCCGCAGGCCGAGATCCAGCACACCGGCGGGCAGGAGCTGGGCAAGCTGCTACAGCCGCGGTTCGTCTCCGGCGACGTGCCGGACGTCATCTGCAACGCCGGCGCCGGCGCGCTGATGCTCGCCCCACTGGTCGAGAACGGCCAGCTGATGGACCTGACGCCGCTGCTGGACGCGCCGGCCGACGGCGGCGACGGGAAGACCGTCCGCGACACGCTGCTGCCGGGCATCGTCGAGCAGGGCTCGTTCGGCGGGGTGCCGTACGCGCTCAACTACACCTTCACGGTGCACGGCCTGTACTACAGCAGCTCCCTGTTCGAGGAGCGCGGCTGGACCTTCCCCACGACGTGGGCGGAGATGCTCGACCTGTGTCAGGAGATCAAGGACTCCACCGACATGGCGCCCTGGACGTACCAGGGCAAGAACCCCGGCTACATCCTGACGCCGCTGGTCATGATGGCCATCAAGGCCGGCGGCCGCGAGGTCATCGAGGCGCTGGACAACCTCGAGCCGGACAGCTGGACCAGCGAGCCCATGCTGGAGTCGGCCCGGGCCATGTACCAGCTGGTCGAGCGCGGCTTCATCATGCAGGGCACCTCAGGTCTCACCCACACCCAAGCCCAGACGTACTGGGCGAACGGCAGAGCGGTGTTCATCCCGTGCGGCTCATGGCTGGAGAGCGAGCTCGGCGACGTCACGCCCGACGGCTTCGACATGGTCATCGCGTCGCCTCCGTCGCTGACCGACGACGACGCGTTGCCGCAGGCGGCCATCCGGGGCATGGGCAACGAGGCGTTCATCGTCCCGGCGCAGGCGGAGAACCCCTACGGCGGCATGGAACTGCTGCGCATCATGCTGTCGCCGACGTCGTCGCAGAACTTCACCCGGCAGACGCAGACGCTGACCAGCCTGGCCGACTACGACCCGCAGTCGGCCGGCACCGGGCTCACGTCGGTGCGCGACGCGCTGACCGCGTCGGGCGACGACACGTTCTACTGGCGCTACGGCACCTGGTACTCGCCGCTGCAGACCGAGGCCGCCAACGCGACCAGCGCTCTGATGACCGGCGAGATCGACCCGGACGAGTGGAGCCGGCGCTGCCAGGCCGCCGCCGACGCCGTCCGCAACGACGACTCGATCGAGAAGTACGGGGATCAGTGACGCCATGCGTGCCGGCAGTCTCAGGTTCGTCGTCTCGGCCCTCGCCGTGCCGATCCTCCTCTACGGCGTCCTCGTCATCTCCCCCTACGCGCAGTCGTTCTACATCTCCCTGACCGACTGGAACGGGCTGTCGCCGGAGCGGACGTTCATCGGGCTGGACAACTACGTGCGGCTCGTGCGGGACGACGTGTTCTGGATCTCGGTGTGGCACAACGTCATCGCCGTGCTGGTGATCCCCGCGGCGACGCTGGCGCTGGGCCTGTTCTTCGCGACGATGATCCACGTCGGCCGGTACCGCGCCCGTGGCGGCGGCCGCGGCGTCCGGGGCGCCGCGGTCTACCGCATCGTGTACTTCTTCCCGCACCTGCTGTCGATCGCCGTGGTCGGCGTGCTGTTCTCCACTGTCTACGACCCGACCGAGAGCGGCCTGCTCAACGGCGCGCTCGGCCTGGTCGGCATCGAGCCGGTGAACTGGCTGGGCAGCCGCGACACCGCCTACCCTGCGATGCTCGCGGTGATCATCTGGTTGTCCGTGGGCTTCTACGTGATCCTCTTCACCAGCGCCATGAGCTCGATCCCGGCCGACATCTTCGAGGCCGCCCGGCTCGACGGCGCGTCACGGTGGCAGACGTTCTGGCGTATGACGCTGCCACTCATCTGGGACACCGTCCAGGTGGCCGGCGTCTACCTCGGCATCCACGCACTGGACATGTTCGCCATCGTCAACGTGATGTCGGCGGCCGGCGGGTCGGGCGGGCCGGACAACGCCACCCAGGTGCTCGGCAACTACCTGTACCTCACCGCGTTCCAGAACAGCGAGTTCGGCTACGCCACCGCCATCGGCGTCGCCCTGCTACTGCTCACCCTGGCCTTCGCCGCGGCGTCGCTGCGGCTGACCCGGCGCGAACGCGTCGAGTTCTAGGAGCATCGATGAGCCTCGATACGACGCAGCGCGCGCCGGGCCCAGCCGGTCCGCCGGCACCCGGCGCGGTCCGGCCGGCGCCGCCGGGACCGCGCGACGGCCGCACCGCCACCGGCACGGTCCTCAACGTCTTCACCCACGGCTTCCTGCTCACCTGGGCAGCGTTGGTCGTCATCCCGCTCGCGTGGTGCGTGATGTCGGCGTTCAAGACCAACGACGAGCTGCTCAGCAGCCCATGGAGCCTGCCCGGCGCGCTGCGGTGGGACAACTTCGCCGAGGCTTGGACGAACGCCGAGATCGGGCGCTACTTCTTCAACACGGTGATCGTGGTGGCGCTGGGGACGGCGCTCACGCTGGCCATGGGCGCGACCGTGTCCTACGTGGTGGCGCGGTACGCCTTCCGTGGCAACCGGCTCGTGTACTTCCTGTTCGTCGTCGGCATGACGTTCCCGACCTTCCTGGCCATCGTGCCGCTGTTCTTCATCGCGCAGAACCTGCGGCTGGCCGACTCGCTGCCCGGCCTGGCCGTCGTCTACGCCGCGTACAACCTGCCGTTCGCCGTCTTCTTCCTCACCGCCTACTTCCGGACGCTGCCGACGTCGCTGTCCGAGGCCGCGTTCATCGACGGCTGCGGGCACTGGGGCACGTACCTGCGGATCATGCTGCCGCTGGCCCGTCCGGGCCTGGTCAGCGTCGGCATCTTCGTCGTGCTCGGCCAGTGGAACCAGTACCTGCTCCCGCTCATCCTGCAGTCCAGCCCGGAGAACTACGTGCTCGCCCAGGGGCTGGCCAACCTCGCGGTCAGCCAGGGCTACGCCGGCAACTGGAGCGCCCTGTTCGCCGGCCTCACCATCTCGATCGTCCCCGTGCTCGTCGTCTACCTCAGCTTCCAGCGGCAGATCCAGGGCGGCATGGTCACCGGCGCCCTGAAGTAGTCCTCTCTCCGTCCCCCAGCAAGGAGGAACCATGGCCGTCCCCCGTCAGTTCCGCCGCCGCACCGTCCTCGCCGGCGGCGCCGCCCTCGCCGTCGCAACCCAGCTGCCCGGCGTGACGTCCGCGCTTGCCGCGGCCTACCCGACGTTCGACATCAAGGCCGACTTCGGCGCCGCCGGCAACGGCAGCACCAACGACACCAAGGCGTTCCAGGACGCCGCGGCCGCCGTCCAGGCCGCCGGCGGCGGCACCCTCACCATTCCGGCCGGCGTGTACGTGGTCGGACGTCAGACGCACACGAACGGCGTCACTCCCTACTACGTCATGCAGCCGATCTTCCACCTCAGCGGCATCCAGTTCCTGCACGTCAAGGGCACCGCCGGCGCCGTCCTGCGGCTGGCCGCCGGGCTGCGCTACGGCTCGTTCGACCCCACGACCGGAGAACGCTACGACCCGCCGTCGCTCCCGTTCACCACGGCGTCCTACGGGGTGGAGGCCGGCCGGATGATCCAAGTCCTCGACGGCAGCAACATCACCATCGAGAACCTCGAGCTCGACGGCAACAACGACCAGCTCATCCTGGGCGGCGAGTTCGGAGACACCGGCCGGCAGCTCAAGGCCACCGGTATCCGCCTCCTGCGCTGCACGAACGTCCAGATCACCGATGTCCACTCGCACCACCACGGGCTCGACGGCGTCACCATCGGGCACGGGGGACTCACCGCGGCCGACCCGCCGACCCCGCACACGATCACCCGGCTTCGCTCGGAGTACAACGGCCGCCAAGGGTTGTCGTGGACCGGCGGTCGCGGGCTCACCTGCACCGACAGCGCGTTCAACCACACCGGACGCGGCGCGGTCCAGTCGGCGCCGTCGGCCGGCGTGGACATCGAGGCCGAGAACAGCGTGTGCCGCGACGGATACTTCCGCGGCTGCGAGTTCATCAACAACGCCGGCAGCGGGCTCGACGTGACCCACGGCGACGGCGGCTACACCCGGTTCGAGGGGTGCACGTTCTGGGGCACCACCAAGCACAGCGCCTACACCACGAAACCCGGCCTGGTGTTCAAGTGGTCGACGTTCTACGGCTCGGCCAACGTCGGCTACGGGTCCGCCGACGCGTCGCTGGCCACGGTCTACGCCGACTGCCACTTCGAGGACCGGCCGTGGACGAACGGGCAGGTGTACCGCGGCTCGTACCTCATCGCCGACCAGGGCAACGCCGGCCAGAACGTCCGGTACGCCGACTGCACGTTCGTCGCCCGCGAGCTGCGCAGCATCTGGACCAACGACGTCGCCGTGCAGAAGCACTTCCTCCGCTGCACGTTCGACCACCGCTACGCCGCACTGGCCGACGGCGGCATTCAGTGTCACCCGTGGGGCGCCCGGCTGGTGGCCTGCACGTTCACCGAGTCGATGGGGTCCACGACGAAGAACTGGTACATCAACCTCAACGACGTCGTGGTCGAGAACGACGTCGACGGCACACCGACGACGGTGACCGGCCCGCGCGTCCATTGGGCCAGTGCCACCGGCCCGGTCGGCGTGATCGCCGAGGGCACGTATGGCTGACGCCGATGGCACGGCGCCGCGGTTCCGCGACTTCCTCGACGGGATGTACGACCCGTCGCTGCAGGTGCAGCTGAACGTCCACCGCCGGACCAGCGAGTGGCTCGCGGCCGGCCGGCGTGCCAATGACCTGCTGCGGACCCCCGACGACGTGCGCCGGCGCCAGGAGGAGCTGCGCAAGCTCGCCCTCGAGGCGCTGGGCGGGGACCTGCCGGACGTCCGGCAGGTCCCCGCCGCCCGGCCCGCCGGCACGGTGGCGGCGGACGGCCACACGATCGAGAAGCTGATTCTGGAGATCGGCGACGGCGTGCGGCTGCCGGCGAACCTGTACGTGCCGCATACGGCGACCGCCGAGCGCCCGGCCGGCGCGGTGCTGTTCCTGTGCGGGCACGCCGACGCCGGCAAGGCCGCGCCGCGCTACCAGGCGATGTGCGCCAGGCTGGCCCGGGCCGGCCTGGTGGTGCTGACGTACGACTCCATCGGGCAGGGCGAGCGGAAGAGTTACCTCGATGCTGACGGGCGCGAGCTCATCCCCGCCAACGTGCCCGAGCACGTCCACGCCGGCGTCCAGTGCTGGTGGGCCGGCGACACCATCGCGCGCTACTTCGTCAACGACGCGCGCCGGGCGCTGGACTACCTCGTCGCGCGACCGGAAGTCGACCCCGGCCGCGTCGGCGCCGCGGGCAACAGCGGCGGCGGCACCCAGACCACCTGGCTGATGCTGGTCGAGCCGCGCATCGCGGCCGCCGCGCCCAGCTGCTTCATCACCGGCCGGGAGGAGTATCAGCGCTCCGGCCAGGCGCAGGATCCGGAGCAGATCATCCCCGGCGGAGCGCTGGCGGGCCTGGACCACGAGGACTTCCTCATCGCGATGGCGCCCCGGCCGACGCTGGTGCTCTCGGCCAACTCGGACTTCTTCTGTGTCGAGGGCGCGGTCCGGACGGTCGCGCGGGCGCAGCGGGTCGTCGCGCTGACCGGTGGCTCGCTCACCCACGTCAGGGCCGACGGCGAGCACGGTCTCGGCCCGGAGCTGGCCGCGGCCGCGACGGAGTTCTTCGCCCGTCACCTAGGCGACGGCCCGGCCCCGGCGGCGGCGCCGGCCCACGACGAGCCGCCGGTGCGGACGACCGCCGAGCTGCAGTGCACCCGGACCGGGCAGCTGGCCACCGACCACCCGGACGCGCCGCGGGTCTTCGAGCTCAACCGCGACCGGCTGGCCCGCGAGCTGCCCGGCGATGCCGGCGGCATCCCTTGGCTGCACGACCGCGTGATGAGCGGCCGCGAGCCCGCAGCGGAGTTCTTTCCGCGCTGGTGGACCGATCCCGCGTCCGGCGCGCGCAAGGCGTTCTGGTGGTCCGAGCGCGACATCGTCAACGCCGCGATCGTGCTCGACCCGGTCCCCGGTGTGCCGGCGCACGGCACCGACCTGTTGCTGCTCGACCGCGGCACCGAGGACCTCGCCGCCCACTTCGACGCCTGCGACCGCGCCCGTGCTGCCGGCCGCCGGATCGTCGTGCTGGACGTGCGCGGCACCGGCGCGCTCGCAGTGCACCGGTTCAACGAGTTCGGTCTCGAGGCCGGCTACGGGACGCTCTACAAGATCGTCGCCGACCTCGTCTGCCTCTCCGACAGCCTCGGCGCCGCCCGCGTGTACGACGTGCTCCGCGCCGTCGAGTTCGTCCGCACCTGGGCCGCGGGGCCGGTCCGCCTGATCGGCGCCGGCCAGGGCGCGTTCCTCTCCGTCCTGGCCGGCGCGCTGGCTCCCGGCGTCGCCGAGGTGGTCTGCCTGACGCCGCCGCTGGACCCCGTCCAGATCGTCCGCACTCGCTTCTACGGCCCGGAGCGCGACACCCAGGTTCTCATCCCCGGCCTCGCACGCCAGTGCCCGACGACGCAAATCAACGCCGCCCTCGGTCACCGATACACCCCCGCGAACAGGTGGTTCACAGCGTAGCCGCTGTGGCTCACCGGACTGGGGCCGTCATGGAGACAGGTACCGGTCACGGGTACCAGACCGCCCTGCTGGCCAGGGTTGCCGCCGACCTGGTCGGTATCGAGCGGTGGCCGGAGGTGGTCGTCGTTTTCGAGCGGACCACCCACGGGGCTGGAACGCCTGGCCGAACGTTGCATGCCTGGGCAGATCGGAGAAGCATCAACAGCACGGCCCGGTCGCTTACTCCGGAGGTGATCATCGTGGCGGTATGCGAGGTCTGTGGAAACGACTACGCGATGTCGTTCGAACTACACGCGCAGGGCGCTGTCCACGTGTTCGACAGCTTCGAATGTGCCATCCATCGAATGGCGCCGATCTGTGAACACTGCGGCTGCCGCATCGTCGGACATGGCGTCGAGGCCAGCGGCCACTTCTATTGCTGTGCCCACTGCGCGACGGAGAAGGGCGTCAGCGGCGTCGTCGACCATGTCGAAACCGCCCCGCGCTGACACCACGGCGGCGAACCCTGGTGCGGGTGGGCCGGGGGGTTCTCTTCGGGCATGTTGACGCTGATGCCAACCATTGGCGCTGGTGTCAACAAGCCCGAACAGAACATCCGCGGGGGTCGCCTCAGGCGTCGTCGGTGGTGCCCTCCTCGGCGGAGACCAGTTCGGTGATCGCCGAGAAGAACGCCTCGATCCCCGGCAGGTTGGCACCCTTCGCGCGGGAGGCGGCGAAGTCCTCGGGCGAACGCCAGGTGACGATGTCGAGCCACTCGTCGCCGGGCAGGCGGACCAGCATGGCGTCGATGAAGCCCTTCCGGTCGGCGCGGAAGTCGGCCAGCATGGCGGGCCGGGCGGCGAGCAGGCGGTCGGCGTTCTCGGGCAGCACCCGGAAACGGGTCAGCTCCACCGTCGTCATCGTGATCTCCTCGGCGAGGTCGGCAACGCCCTCAGCGTAGTGAGACCGCCGTCCACGACACCGGCGGGAGCTCCACCCGCAGCGTGCCCCCGTCCAGCACGGCCGACGGAGTCGGGCGCAGGCCCACCCGGTCGGGGTGGTCGAGGGTGTTGCGGGCGTGCACGTCGTCGTCCCACAACGTGACGGCCTCGGCGACCGAGCTCGCGCCGACGCCCCGCACGTCCACCGACACCGTGGCCGCCGAGTCCACCGACCGGTTCACCAGGAACACCGCCGTCTCCCCCGCCGACGCGTCGTGCGTCGCCACGGCGTCGACCACCGGGACGTCGCCATACGCCTCCGTCGAGTAGGTCGTCGTCTCGACCTCCACGGCCAGTGTGACGCCGCGAGCCAGCCGCGACGTCGTCGCGAACGGGAAGAACGTGGTCTGGCGCCAGCTCGGGCCGCCCGGCTCGGTCATGATCGGCGCGATCACGTTGACCAGCTGCGCCAAGCTCGCGGCCGTCACGCGGTCGGCGTGACGCAGCAGCGACATCAGCAGGCCGCCCACCACGACGGCGTCGGCGACGGTGTACGAGTCCTCCAGGATCCGCGGCGCGACCGGCCACACCTGCGGGTCCGTGACCTTGTCCTCCTCGTGGTAGCGGTCGACGTACCAGACGTTCCACTCGTCGAAGGAGATGTCGACCCGGCGCCGGCCGGGCCGCAGCGCGCGGACGTGGTCGATCGTCGCGGCGACGGACTCGATGAAGCGGTCCATGTCCACCGGCGACGCGAGGAAGCCGCCCAGGTCACCCGGTGTCTCGTGGTAGTAGGCGTGACACGAGAGGTAGTCGATCTCGTCGTAGGTGTGCTCCAGGACGGTCCGCTCCCAGGCACCGAACGTCGGCATCTGCCGGTTCGAGCTGCCGCACGCGATCAGCCGCACGCGAGGGTCGAGCTGGCGCATCGCCCGGGCGGTCTGGGCGGCCAGCTTGCCGTAGTCGTCGGCGCTGCGGTGGCCGAGCTGCCACGGCCCGTCCATCTCGTTGCCCAGGCACCAGAGCACGACGCCGTGCGGCTCCGGCGTGCCGTTGGCGACCCGCAGGTCCGAGAGCGTCGAGCCGGACCGGACGTTGGCGTACTCCAGCAGGTCCAGTGCCTCCTGCACGCCGCGAGTGCCGAGGTTGACGGCCAGCATCAGCTCAGTGCCGGCCTTCGCCGACCAGCGGGCGAACTCGTCCAGGCCGATCTCGTTGGTCTCCAGCGAGTGCCAGGCGAGGTCGAGCCGTCGCGGCCGCCGCTCGCGCGGTCCGATCCCGTCCTCCCAGCGGTAGCCGGAGACGAAGTTGCCGCCCGGGTAGCGGACGGTCGACACGCCCAGCTCGCGGACCAGCTCGATGACGTCCTTGCGGAAGCCGTCCTCGTCGGCGGTGGCGTGGGCGGGCTCGTAGATGCCGTCGTACACCGCGCGCCCCAGGTGCTCGACGAACGAACCGAACAGGCGCCGGTCGATGGCACCGACGACGAAGGCCGGATCGACGGTCAGGGATGCGTGCGGCACTCAGTTCTCCTCGGTTGCGGGGACGGCGGGCAGGTTGCGGGGGTCGTGGGCGTGCGCGCGGAACCGATCGACGAGGGGGGTGGCTACGCGGTGCAGGACGCCGTCGCGTTCGGACAGCGCCCAGAGGCCCATCGTGAGCAGGTGCGCCTCGCGCGGTGCGGCCGAGTGCCGGTACGTCCACTCGTACATGTCGAACACCGGCCACCATGTGTACGCGACAACGGGGACGCCGTCGGCCCGCAGCCGGTGGACGGCGTCGACGGATGCGTCCAGCCAGGCCAGCCGATCGGCGACGCTCGCCGTCACGCAGGTCTCGGTGAGCGCGACCGGAACGCCGTACCGGCCGGCCGCCGCGCGCAGCAGCTCCTCCAGGCCGGCGACGCCGTCGTCGCGGGTGGGCCGCGGGTCCGGGAAGCCGCCGGCGTGGTGCACGCCGGCCTCGAACACCTCAGTGGAGTGCCGAGGGTAGTAGTTGACGCCCATGACGTCGGGCGGCGTGGGGTCCGCGGCGAACCAGCCGAGGTCGTCGTCGTGGAAGCCGTGCTCCAGCAGGAACGACGCCAGCGGGTGCTCCGCGCCGACCCGGCCGGTCGCCAGGTCCTCGACCAGGTGCACCTGGTGGCGCAGCCGCTCGATCAACGGCAACTGCGACGGCGAGGCGGCGTCGTCGACGTAGCGCATACCGGCGTCGACGTGCACGAACACGCCGCGCTCCCCCAGCACGCCGCGCATCGCGCGCTGCGCGAGCACGAACCCGCGGGCCAGCTGCCGCACCATCGTCACCAGCCCGTCCGGGCCGGACAGGTACGGCGGCCAGTACGCGTACTCGCCGGAGAACAGCGCGTGGATCATCGGCTCGTTGACCGGCGTGTAGTCGGTGACGCGGTCGGCGTAGCGGTCCGCGACGCGGTACGCGTACTCGGCGGCGCGCTCCGGATAGTCGGGGCTGGCGAACTGGCCGTCCAGCCACAGCGGGGTGCCGTAGTGCAGCAGGTCGACGACCGGCCGCAGCTCCAGTTCGGCGAACCGGTCGACGACGCGGTCCAGCCACGACCAGTCCCACTCGTCCTTCGCCGGGTTGATCCGGTACCAGGGCACGCCCCAGCGCAGCAGCGTCGCGCCGGCCGACGCGGCCAGCCCGAGGTCGCCGGACCAGAACTCGTAGTGCTGGGTCAGCTCGTACTCGTCGATGGCCCGCTCGCCCGGCCGCTCCTGCGGCACGAACGTGTCCTCGACGCCCAGCGCGAAGTGCAGCGCACCGTCGGTGTGCCAGGACGTCGTCATTTGATTCCCGTCGTCGCGATACTCTCGATGAACCGCCGCTGCACCAGCAGGAACGCGACCACCAGGGGCAGGATCGCCACCAGCGCGCCGGCCATCATGACGCCGTACGGCACGATGCCGCCCGGCCCGGTCAGCAGCGTCAGCCCGGACGTGATCGTCCCCATCTCGCGCTCCGTCGTGAAGATCAGCGGCCAGAGCAGGTCGTTCCAGTTGTTGACGAACGTGAAGATCGCCAGCGTCAGCAGCGCCGGGATCGCGTTGGGCAGCACGATGCTGCGAAAGATCCGGAACTCCGACGCGCCGTCGATGCGGGCGGCGTTGTCGAGGTCGCGCGGCAGCGCCAGGAAGAACTGCCGCAGGAAGAAGATGCCGAACGCGTCGGCGGCCCGCGGCGCGATCAGCCCGGCGAACGTGTTCACCCAGCCGAGGTCGCTGACCAGCTGGTACACGGGCACCAGCGTCGCCTGGAACGGGATCATCAGCGTCGCGATGATCGCGATCAGCAGCGTCCGCCGGCCGGTGAAGTCGATCCGGGCCAGCGCGTACGCCGCCAGCGAGTCGAAGACCAGCGCGAACACCGTCACCCCGCCGGCGAACAGGAAGCTGTTCAGCACCAGGCGGACGAACGGCAGCTCGTCGACGATGCGGTTGAGGTTGTCCAGCGTCCAGTCCTGCGGCAGCAGGGTGGGCGGGTACGCGTTCACCTCCGACACCGGCTTGAACGCGGTGAGCACGATGATGGCCAGCGGCAGCAGCACGGCGGCGGTGACGGCGAGCATGGCCATCGTGCCGAGGACGGTGCCGGGCCGGATGCGGGCGTTCACTGGGCGTCCTTCTCACGGCGGCCGAAGAAGACGAACTGGACGACGCTCAGCAGCAGCGTCGCGACCAGCAGCACGTACGACAGCGCCGACGCGAAGCCGAGCTCGAGCTTGCGGAAGCCGGACTCGTAGATCTCCATGACGATGGTCTGGGTGTTGCCGTACGGCCCGCCGCCGGTCATCACGTAGATCTGGTCGAACGCCTGCAGCGCCGCGATCATCGCGAACACCAGCACGAACGCGAGCGTGTTGGACAGCAGCGGCAGCGTCACGTTGGTGAACCGCCGCCACGGGCCGGCGCCGTCGACCTTGGCCGCCTCGTACAGCGTGCCCGGGATGTCCTGCAGCCCGGCCAGGAAGATCACCAGGTAGAAGCCGAAGTTCTTCCACACGGCGACCAGAGCCACGGCCGGCATCGCGAGGTCCGGGTCCTCCAGCACGTTGCCCAGCTGCAGGCCGACGCCGCTCAGCCAGTGGTTCAGCAGCCCGACCTGCGGGTCGATCAAGTACGTCCACGCGTAGGCCGCGACCGCCAGCGACACCACGAACGGAACGAACAGCGCCGTCCGGAAGAACCCGCGGAACGGCAGCGCCGGGCTGTTCAGCACCAGCGCCAGGGCCAGCGCCGCGATCACCGCCGTCGGCGTGAACAGCGCCATGTACCAGAGCGTGTTGCCGACGGCGTTGAACAGGTCGGGGTCGGTGAACACCTGGACGTAGTTGTCGAAGCCGACCCACTCGGCCTCACCGAAGCCGCTGGCGTCGGTGAACGACGTCCGCAGGGCCGACACCATCGGCCAGCCGACGAAGACGGTCAGGATGAGCAGGGCCGGGCCGAGGAAGGCCAGCGCGGTCGCGTTGCGGCGTCCGGTTCGGCTCCGCCCGGCCCCGGGTGCCACCCGCCGCCCGCCCAGTGGCGCGGGCGGCCGGTAGCGCTTTCGTGGTGCGGTGACGGACACGAGACCTACCCGATGGCCGTTTCGATCTCGGCCTGGGCCTCGGACAGCAGCATGCCGATGTCCTCGCCGGCCATCGCCCGCTGGGTCAGCTCGTCGACGGCGGTGAGCACGTCGACGCTGTTCACGACGCCGGGCAGCAGCGGCCGGCCGAACTCGGCCTGCTCGGTGAGCGCCGCGACCACCGGGTTCTCCGCGACGGCGTCGGCGGGGACGTCGGTGCGCAGCGGCGGCCAGCCGGAGCCCAGCGACCACGTGACCGCGTTCTCCTGGTCGAGGAAGTAGCTGAAGAACTGCTCGGCCGCCTCGACGGCGTCGTCGCCGGCCTGCTCGGTGATCGCCATCGAGACGCCGATGGCGGACGCGGCCTGGGCCTCCGGGCCGGCCGGGACCGGCGCGATGCCGTAGTCGATGCCGTTCTCCTCCGAGATCGACGCCATCCACGGCCCGCCCAGGTACATCGCGGCCTTGGCGCTGCTGAACAGGCCGTCGCCGGCGATGCCGTCGACGCCGGTGGGCGAGATCTTGTCGACCGCGATCGCCTGGTACCAGTACTCCAGCGTCGCGCGGTTCTCCGGCGAGTCGATGACGACGTCCGTGCCGCCCTCGACGATGTCGCCGCCGCCCCCGTAGAAGAGGCTGGGCCAGACGCCGTTGGCGACTGTCGCGTGGTCAGGGATCGCCACGCCGTACTGCTCCGGCGTGCCGTCGCCGTTCTGGTCGACGGTGAGCGCGCGGGCGGTTTCGACCCAGTCGTCCCAGGTCGCCGGGGGCTCGGTGATGCCGGCTGCGGCGAACAGCGCCTTGTTGTAGAACATCGCCAGCGGGACGAACCCGGTGGGCACGCCGTAGCGGGTCCCCTCGACGGTCACCATGTCGACGGCGCCCTCGTTGAGCTCGGCGGTGTTGCTCTCGGGGTCGTCGTAGAACTCGTCGAGCTCGACGAACGCGCCGCGGTCGGCGTAGACCGGCAGCCGCTCGGCCGGCATCGCGACGATGTCCGGGCCGTCGCCGGCGGAGAGCGCCGGCAGCAACGTGTCGTCGATGACGTCCCAGGGGTTGATCTCGGTGCTGATCACGACCTCGTCCTGCGAGGCGTTGAAGTCGGCCACGATCTGCTCGAGCACGTCGCCGTCGGCCTCGGTGTACCCGTGCCAGAAGGTGAGCTCGACGGGGCCGTCGGCGGCCGCGCCGCCGGAATCGTCGCCGGAACAGGCGGCGACGACTGCGACCGGGGCCAGGACGAGGCCGAGCCCCAGGGTGAAGCGGTTGCGTGTCATGGGTCTGGTTCCTTCTCCGATGCGGGACTGCTCTGTCTGCACGGGGGCGGCGCTGATCAGCTGCGATGATCATGACCTTACAACGTTGTAAGGTTCAGCATGGGGAACGCGGCGGGAGATGTCAAGCGGACTCAGCCCTGCGGCTGGAGGACGCCCGTCGACTCGCGCTCGACGATGCGGTAGGCCGAGCGCAGCTCGCGGCGCGGCGCCTCCGGGCCGCTCTCGATGCGCTCGAGCAGCACCTCGACGGCCAGCCGGGCGATCTCGCGCCGGCCGGGGTCGACGGTGCTCAGGCTGGGCAGCGAGTACTTGCCCTCGTCGACGTCGTCGAAGCCGATGATCGCGACGTCGTCCGGCACTCGGATGCCCTGCTCCTGCATGACCCGTAGTGCCCCGAGCGCCAGCTCGTCGTTGAGGGCGAAGACGGCGTCGAACTCGACGCCGCGTTCGAGCAGCGCCCGCATGGCCTCGGCGCCGTTGATGCGGTGCCACGGTCCGGCGTCGACGACCAGCGCATCGTCGTAGGCGATGCCGCGCGCCTCGAGCGCCGCATGGTAGCCGCTCAGTCGCAGCCCGGCCGAGCCGATGACCTCGCCCTCGTGCGCGCCGAGCGCGGCGATGCGGCGCCGGCCGAGGTCGAGCAGGTGCTCGGTGGCGGCGCGGGCGGCGTCGACGTTCTCCATGGTGACGTGGTCGACCGGGCCGTCGAAGATGCGCTCGCCCAGCAGCACCAGCGGGAAGTCGACGGCGAGCAGCCCGCCGTCGTCGTTGCTCAGACCCAGCGGACTGAACAGCAGCCCGTCGGTCATCTGCCGCCGCGGGCCGGACAGCACGTCCAGCTCGCGCCGGCGGTCGCCGCCGGTCTGCTCGATGACGACGACGACGTCGCGCTTTTCGGCCGCGGTGATGACCTCGTCGGCGAGCTGGGCGAAGTAGGCCAGGCTGAGCTCCGGCACCGCGAGGCCGATGGCGCCGGTGCGGCCCGAGCGAAGGCTGCGAGCCTGGCGGTTCGGCCGGTACCCCAGCTCGTCGATGGCGGCCTGCACCTTGGCGCGAGTGGTGTCGGAGACGTACGGATGGTCGTTGACGACGTTCGACACGGTCTTGAACGACACGCCCGCGAGCCGGGCGACATCACGCAGCGTCGCTGTCATGTGCACACGGTAACCGTTGACACCAGCGGTGACCCAACCCTAGGGTGCTGATCACACCGGTGTTACAACGTTGTATGGCCGCACAACCATACAACGTTGCATGACTGCGCCCACCCCCGTCACGAGGAGAGTCATGTCCACCGTTGTCCGCAGCCCACGCCGCCGTGCGCTGGCCGCCCTCGCCGCCGTCGCCGCTCTGGCCGCGGCCGCCCTGGCCGCCGCACCCGATCCCGCCGCCACCGCCGTCACGACCGGCAACGGCGCGCTCGTCTACTCCCCCGCCGCCGGAACCTCCTTCGAACCCGAGGGCAACCGGCCGGTCGGCACCACCTACGCGAAGATCATCACGCTGAAGAACAACGGCACCGCCAACGGAACCCAGCTGGTGACGTACGACCAGCTGGTGCTCGTCGGCGGCGTCCAGGTCTACCCCATCTACCGCAGTACCGACGACGGCACCAGCTGGACGAAGATCGCCGACGTCGCGCCCAGCGCAACCTTCCCGACGCTCACCCGCACCGCGCAGCCATTCCTGTACGAGCTGCCGCAGCAGGTCGGCTCGCTGCCGGCCGGCACCATCCTGCTGGCCGGGATGATCATGCCGGCGGACCGCTCCAGCAGCCGGCTGGTCGTGTACAAGAGCCAGGACCGCGGCGTCACGTGGTCCTACCTGAGCACCATCGACACCGGCGGGCCGGCGATCTACGACCCCAGCCCGACGTCGACCACCACCACCGTCTGGGAGCCGGCGCTGGCCGTCGACGGCCAGGGCGGGCTGGTCGCCTACTTCTCCGACGAGCGGCAGAAGGCCAACGGCGTGCTGCAGGCGGTGTCGTACCGGCGCTCCACCGACGGCGGGCAGACCTGGGGCCCGCTGGTCAACGTGTCGGCGCCGCCGAACACCAGCGACCGGCCGGGCATGATCACCGTCACGAAACTGCCCGACGGCCGCTACCTGGCGACGTTCGAGGTGGTCAACCGGCCGAGCCAGAGCCTGAACACCGCCCCGGTCTACTACAAGATCTCCCCCGACGGCCTGAACTGGAGCCCGGAGTCCAGCATCGGCACGCCGGTGCGGCTGGCCGACGGCCGCGGCATCGGGTCGTCGCCGTTCGTCCGCTGGGTGCCCGGCGGCGGGCCGAACGGCATGGTCATCGTGTCGTCGAAGTGGTCGCTGGACTCCAGCGGCAACATCAACACCGGCCAGCACTTCTACGTCAACTACAACCTCGGCGAGGGGCCGTGGGAGCGGCTGCCGTACGCCGTCACCTACGACTCCACCGACACCCAGGGCGGTGCGTTCAGCGGCTTCGCGCAGGGCTTCGACACCAGCGTCGACGGCCGCACGCTCTTCCATGCGACCAACGTCGAGAACCCGTCGACCACCTACAACGACGTCCGGGTCGGCACCATCCCGCTGGACGCCCAGCAGTACGAGGCCGAGCGGGCGGCCCGCAACGACGCCACGCTCGTCACCCACCACGACGCGTCGAACGGGCAGAAGGTCGGCAACATCAACAACGCGGGCAGCTCGGTGACGTTCACGGTCCGGGTGCCGGCCGCCGGGTCGTACCGGCTCAACGTCCGCTACGCCAACGGCATGGGTAGCACCAGCACCCACTCCGTCAGCGTCAACGGCGGCGCGGCCACCACCATCTCCTACCCGCCGACGGTCGACTGGGGCCGCTACCTGTGGGCCCAGCAGACGGTGAACCTGAACGCCGGCGTCAACACGATCACGTTCACCAAAGCGACGTCGTTCGCCGAGCTCGACGTGCTGCATGTCTACCGGACGTCAGCGGCGCTGGACCCGCAGTTCCGCGTCGTCAACCGGACCAGCGGCAAGTTCCTGGAGATCCTGTCGGCCCTCACCACCGACGGCGCCGGCGCCGGCCAGTGGGGCGACACCAACCACCCCACCCAGGTGTGGAACCTGCGGACGGTGACCGGCGGCGTCCAGCTGGCCAACGTCAACAGCGGGAAGGTGCTGGAGATCCCCGGCGCCGCCACCGGTGACGGCGTCCAGGCCGTGCAGTGGGGCCCGACCGGTAGCGCCACCCAGACCTGGGTGGCGACGCCGGTGACCGGCGGCTGGTGGCGCCTGGTCAACGCCAACAGCGGCAAGAGCCTCGAGATCGCCGGCGGCTCCACCGCCGACGGCGCCGTCGCCCAGCAGTGGACGACCAACACCTGCCAGTGCCAGCACTGGCGCCTGGTCCGCGAGGGCATCCAGTAACCGCACCCTGACCCCGTGATCATCAACCTTTTGTGTCGCCATGGCGGCACGAAAGGTTGATGATCACGGGCTGGCGTTCAGCGGGAGGCGGCGCCGCCGCGGCGCTTGTTGTAGATGTCGAACGCGACGGCGAGCAGGAGGACCAGGCCCTTGACCACGGACTGGATCGACTGGTCGACGCCCATGAGCTGCATGCCGTTGCTCATCACCGCCATGATGAGGCCGCCGACCATCGCGCCGACGACGGTGCCGACGCCGCCGGTGACGGCCGCTCCCCCGATGAACGCGGCCGCGATCGCATCCAGCTCGAACATGGTGCCGGCCGCCGGCTGGGCGCCGTTGGACCGGGACGAGTAGATGACGCCGGCAACGGCGGACAGGAAGCCCATGTTGACGAAGATCCAGAAGTTCACCGTCCGCACCCGGACGCCGGACAGCAGGGCCGCGGACAGGTTGCCGCCGATCGCGTAGACCTGGCGGCCGAACACCGTCCGCTTGGTGACGACGGCGTACGCGATGACCAGGACGCCGAGGATGATCAGCACAATCGGGAGGCCGCGGGCGTGCGCCAGTTGCCACGCGAAGTACATGACGACGGCGGCGACGGCCACGACCCGGGCGACGAACAACGGGAACGACTCGACCGGCTGGCGGTAGCGGATCCGCGCGACCCGGGTGCGGAAGACGCTGACGGCGTAGCCGGCCACCGCGAACGCGCCGATGAACAGCGTGAACGCGTCGTAGCCCTGTCCGCCGAGCAGGCCGTTGAGGAAGCCGTTGGCCACCCGCTGGTACTCCGACGGGAACGGCGAGAGCGAGATGTTGTCCAGCACCTGCAGGGTCAGGCCGCGGAACAGCAGCATGCCGGCCAGCGTCACGATGAACGCGGGGATGCCGACGTAGGCGACCCAGAAACCGTGCCAGGCACCGACCGCGACGCCGACGAGCAACGCCGCCAGCACCCCGATCCACCACGCGTAGCCCTGCTGGATCACCAGCACCGCCGACACCGCGCCCGTCAGCGCCACGACCGACCCGACGGACAGGTCGATGTGCCCGGCGATGATGACGATCACCATCCCGATGGCCAGCACCAGGATGTAGGAGTACTGCAGGACGATGTTGGTGATGTTGCCGGGGCTGAGCAGCACGCCGTCGGTCAGGATCGCGAACAGCGCGACGATCACGACGAAGGCGACGTAGATGCCGCTCTGCCGCACGTTGCGGGTCACCAGCGTCCGGAGGTTGCTGGTGCCGGTGTGCAGGGCGGCGGCCTGGGCGCTCTCGGGTTCCGCGCGGTTCTCCGCCGGTGGTCGCTGCGTGCTCGTCATGCGGCGGCCTCCTTGTCCTTCGTCATCAGTGCCATGAGGTTCTCCTGGGTCGCCTGTGCGACCGGCAGCTCGCCGGTGAGGCGGCCCGCCGCGAGCGTGTAGATGCGGTCGCAGACGCCGAGCAGCTCGGGCAGCTCGGACGAGATGACGAGGACGCCCTTCCCGGCCGCCACCAGCCGGTTGATGATCGTGTAGATCTCGTACTTGGCGCCGACGTCGATGCCACGGGTCGGCTCGTCGAGGATCAGCACGTCGGGGTCGGCGAACAGCCACTTGGCCAGGACGACCTTCTGCTGGTTGCCGCCGGACAGCGTGCCGACCGTGGTCATCACGCTGGTCGTGCGGATACCCAGGTAGGACCGGCTCTCCTCGGCGACCCGGATCTCCTCGTTGCCGTTCACCCAGCCACGGCTGGCGAGCTTGCGCAGCGCCGCCGCGGAGATGTTGCGGCGCACGTCCTCGATGAGGTTGAGGCCGTACCGCTTGCGGTCCTCGGTGGCGTAGGCGATCCCGTTGTCGATCGCCTCGGACACCGACCGCGCCTTCACCTCCCGGCCGCGCACGTACAGCCGGCCGCTGACGTCGCGGCCGTAGGACCGGCCGAACACGCTCATCGCCAGCTCGGTGCGCCCCGCGCCCATGAGCCCGGCGATGCCGACCACCTCGCCCGCGCGGACGCCGAGGCTGACGCCGTCGACGACCTTGCGGTCCTGGGTGGGGTGCCAGACGGTCCAGTCCTCGATCCGCAGCACCTCGTCGCCCGGCTCGCTGACCCGGTCGGGGTAGAAGCTCTCCAGGTCGCGGCCGACCATGCCGCGGATGATCCGCTCCTGGGTGACCTCGCCCTCGCCGGTCCGCAATGTCTCGACGGTGCGGCCGTCGCGCAGCACGGTGATGGCGTCGGCGATGGACGTGACCTCGCCGAGCTTGTGCGAGATGAGGATGCAGGTGATGCCCTGATCGCGCAGCCGGCGCAGCAGGTCGAGCAGGTGGGCGGAGTCGGTGTCGTTCAGCGCGGCGGTCGGCTCGTCCAGGATCAGCAGCCGGACCTCCTTCGACAGCGCCTTGGCGATCTCGACCAGCTGCTGCTTGCCGACGCCGAGCTGCGCGACCGGCGTGACCGGATTCTCGTCCAGGCCGACGGACGCCAGCAGCTCGGCGGCTTCGGCGTTGGCGCGGTTCCAGTCGATCAGCCCGCCCCGGCCGCGGCGCTCGTTGCCGAGGAAGACGTTCTCCGCGATCGACAGGTACGGCACCAGCGCCAGCTCCTGGTGGATGATCACGACGCCGACGGCCTCGCTGTCGCGGATGCCGTGGAACCGCGCCGGGACGCCGTCGAGGACGATGTCGCCGTCGTACGAGCCGGCCGGGTGCACCCCGGACAGCACCTTCATCAGCGTCGACTTGCCGGCGCCGTTCTCACCGCAGATCGCGTGGATCTCACCGCGCCGCACCACTAGGGAGACGTCCTGGAGCGCCGTCACGCCCGGGAACGTCTTGGTGATGCCGCGCATCTCGAGGATGGTGTCGTTCATCTGGGCGCCGTCCGTCAGCTCTCTGTCTGGCCGGCGGCGACCTCCTCGGCCGTGAAGTAGCCGGAGTCGACGAGGATCGGCTGGATGTCGTCTGCGTACACCGTCTCGACCGGCAGCAGGTACGACGGGACCACCTTGACGCCGTTGTCGTAGGTCTCGGTGTCGTTGGCCTCCGGCTCCTCGCCGCCCAGGAACGCCTCGGCCGCGACGACGGCCTGCTCGGCCAGCAGCCGGGTGTCCTTGAAGATCGTCGAGTTCTGCACGCCGTCGCTGATCAGCTTGACCGACGCGATCTCGGCGTCCTGCCCCGTCACGACCGCCATCGGGTTGCCTGCCGCGCCGTAGCCGGCGTTCTGCAGGGCGGTGATGATGCCGCGCGACAGTCCGTCGTACGGCGACAGCACGCCGTCGACCCGCGACCCGTCGTTGTAGCTGGAGGTCAGCAGGTCCTCCATGCGGCGCTGCGCGGTCTCCTGCTCCCAGCGCAGGATCGCGACCTGCTCGATGTCGGTCTGGCCGGACCTGACCACCAGTGAACCGTCGTCGATGTACGGCTGCAGCGTGTCCATCGCGCCGTCGAAGAAGAAGTGCGCGTTGTTGTCGTCCAGCGAGCCGGCGAACAGCTCGATCGTGAACGGCCCCGCCGCGTCGCCCGGCTGACCGTCGGCCGTCCGCAGGCCCAGCCCGGTGAGCAGCGCCTCGGCCTGCGCGACGCCGACGCGGTAGTTGTCGAAGCTGACGTAAAAGTCGACGTGCTCGCTGTCGCGGATCAGCCGGTCATAAGCGATCACCGGGATGTCCGCGTCGGCGGCCGCCTGCAGCTGACTGCTCAGCGCCGTCCCGTCGATGGCCGCGATGATCAGGACGTCCGCGCCCTGGGTGATCATCTGATCCACCTGCTGCGACTGCGTCGGGATGTCGTTGTTCGCGTACTGCAGCTCGACCCCGTAGCCCAGCTCCTCCAACTGCTCACGCACCGAGTCCCCATCGGCGATCCACCGCTCCGAGGTCTGGGTCGGCATCGAGACCCCGATGGTGAGGTCCTCGGGTGCGGCGGACTCCTCGGTGCCGCCGCCCGCGCCCTCGCCGCCGCACGCCGCCACCGAGAGGGCCAGCACGGCGCCGCCGATCACCGCCACGAATCGTCTGTTCACAAAAACCCTCCCTCGCGGATACGGGCGCCACGACCCGTGATCCCACATGTCCTGACCTGGGCAGGTTGTGAACGTTAACAGCTGATTCCACGCCGAGCCGTTACGATCCGGTAACAGGGTTCCGTATCAAATAGCCAGCTTGGGTGGTACGGATCGGTGCGGATCAGACACGCATCGAGCGCCAACGACAAGGGAGGTAATCGCGGGCATGTTGATCGAGCACGATGGCGAACGTCCGACGGTCGCACCATCGGCGTACGTCGCGCCGACCGCCGTCTTGTCGGGTGATGTCCGGGTCGGAGCGGGCAGCCGCATCCTCTTCGGAGCAGTTGTGAGCGCGGACGGCGGACCGGTCCACGTCGGCGACAACTGCATCGTCATGGAGCACGCGGTGTTGCGCGGGCGATCAGGCTTTCCGCTCACGCTGGGCGAGAACGTCCTGACGGGACCGCATGCGCATCTCAACGGAGCGACCATCGAGGACGATGTGTTCCTCGCGACCGGCGTGTCGGTCTTTCCAGGGGCCCGCGTCGAGCGCGGCGCGGAAGTGCGCGTCAACGCCGTCGTGCACGTCAACACTCGAGTGACGAGCGGCGCGACCGTGCCGATCGGATGGATTGCGGTCGGAGACCCGGCCGAGCTCTATCCGCCGAGCGCTCACGACGAGTACTGGCCCAAGCTCAAAGCGCTCGACTTCCCGGGCACGCTGTTCCACGTGCCACGAGACGAGCTCACCATGCGCAGAATGACAGGCATCTACGGCGAGACGTTCGGCCGGGACATCGACGACCTGATCATCGAGCCCTGACAACACCGATGCCACATCGTCAGCGCACAAGTCGTCAGCCGGCCGGCTCGGGGACGCCGGCTTCGCGCATGCTCTCGCGTGCGCCGGCGGAGCGCGCCGGCCGGACCCGGGTTGCCGCGAGCAGGACGCCGGTCGTGAAGACGGCGGCCAGTGCGAGCAGTCCGGCGAAGCCGCCCAGCGCCATAAGCGGGCCGGCGGCCGCGGCCGCACCGGCCGAGACCAGCGTCATCGCGGTGTCGGCGGCACCCTGGATGCGGGTGTCCGCCACCGAGCAGGCCGCGATGTGCGACGACGCCGCGACCGTGCAGACCGACCAGCCGAGGCCGAGCAGGAACAGGCCGAGTCCGTGCGTGAGCCCGGACGTCCCGGCCAGCCCGGCCGATACCGCCAACGACAGCGTCAGGATGCTGCCGCCGGTCACCAGGGCCGGTCGCACCCCGGCCCGGTCGGCCAGCAGACCCGACAGCGGCGCGAAGGCGTACATGCCCAGGAAATGCACCGAGATGACCGCGCCGATGGCCGTGTGGGTCGCGCCCTCGCGGTGCATCTCCAGCGGGGTCATCACCATGACGGCGACCATCGTGGCGTGGGCGAGGACGAGAGCGGCCACCGTCGGCGCCGCTCCGCCGAACCGTGTCACACCGGCCCGCACCGGCGCCCGAGTGCCGGGCAGCGGCTCAGTCTCGCGCGCCTGACGCGCGACCAGCAGCGGGTCCGGCCGCAGGAAGGCGACGATGAGCAGTCCGGCGACCGCCGCACACGTCATGTCGAACAGGAACGGCCCGGCCAGCGCCGGGAGACCCGACCGCGATGCGACGTCCTCCGCCGGCCCCACCATGAGCGGCCCGAGCACCGCGCCGGTGGTGGCCACCCACACCACCATCGACAGCGCGGTCGCACGCCGCTCCGGCCGGGCCAGATCCGTCGCGGCATAGCGCGCGACATTCGTCGACGCCGACGACGCGCCCAGCGCCACCGTGCCGGCCACCAGCAACCCGAAGCTGCCGAGCTCCGCCGCGACCACGCACAGGCCCGCACCGAGCGCGCCGACGAGATATCCGGCCGCCATCCCGATGCGCCGGCCGCACCGGTTCATCCACGTCGCCAGCAGGTAGGACGCCGCACCGGCACCGAGCGTCAGCGTGGCCTGTGTGAGCCCGGCGGCGCCGGTCGAGCCGGACAGCTCCATCGCCAGGATCCCGCTGACGGCGAACGTCACGGTCACCGCGATGCTGCCCAGGACCTGGGTCACCATCAGCAGGGACATCGTGCGCCGCTGCACGCGGCGAAGGTCGATGGCGGTGGTCATGACGGCCTCCTCGTCGATCCTGGTGGCACGACTGCGTACCGGGTGGTGGGCGGACGGTGTGGCCGGAGCCGGTCTGGACCTGCGCGCCAGAGCATCCGCACGCACCGCGCGAGGAGGCCTTCACCCCGTGGGACCTGCTGACGGACCTGGTCGGCCAGCCGCCACCGCCGGAACACCTCCTGGCGATACTCGAGCTCCGCGGCGATGAAGAACGGGTCTGCGTGAAGCGACATGACACTTCTCCTAGGTCGGTGGACGTGCGGTCGGACGCGGTTCGGCGACGAGCTGCAGGCCGAGCACCGATTCGGCGTCGCGCAAGGACGCGTCCTCGAGGTAGCGGTGCAGATACGGGACCCGGGCGAGCGAGGTGATGGCGAACCGCCTGGCCACGGCCTCGACCATCGCGGTCCCGGCGTGGTACTCGCGGTGCCGCTCCCGCCAGCGCGGCAGGGAGCCCGGCGCCGCGTAGAAGCGGTCGGCGATCGACTCGTCCGCGCACTCGTGGGCGAACTCGTCGAGCAGCAATCGGCCGCCCGGACGCAGCAGCGCGCCGGTGGAGTCGAGGGCGGCGTCCAGATCCGCCACGTGGTGCAGTGACAGCGAGAAGATGACGGCGTCGTAGGGGTCGTCGCGGAAGCCGCAGATGTCGGCGATCCGCACGCCCGGCCGCGCCAGGTCCGGATCGATGTCGATCGCGGTGACCTCGTACCCGCGGGCGCGGAGCCGGTCCGCCAGCGCGCCGTCGCCGCAGCCCGCGTCGAGGACGCGCGCGGGGCCCGGCGGCAGGTGGTCGTCGATGAAGTCCATGCCTCCACCGTGCGGGGCAGGAGCCATAAGCACAACTGCAGGTTGAGCAGAGGAGGTATACGCTCGACGCATGTTGGAGACATGGTCGCTCCGCGTGCTGGTCGAGGTCGCGGAGCGCGGCTCGTTCTCGGCGGCGGCCGACGCACTGACGATGACCCAGCCCGCCGTCTCGCGGCAGATCGCCGCACTGGAGCACAAGGTCGGCGTCGCGTTGTTCCGCCGGGTCCCGCGCGGGGTCGCACCCACCGCCGCGGGCGCCATCGCCATCGACGAGGCGCGCGCGATCCTCGGCCGGCTGGCGGGCATGGAGTCGCGGCTCGGGGCGTTCGCGGAGCTGCGCACCGGTCACGTGCGCGTGTCGGCCTTTCCCAGCGCCAACACCGAGTTCGTGCCCGAGGCGATCCGGCGGTTCAGCGACCTCTACCCCGGCGTCGACGTCAGCCTGGTGGTCGCCGGATGGCGCCAGATCCGCTCCGGCGACGTCGACGTCGCGCTGGTGACCAACTGGGACCGCGTCGACGACGACGGCGTCGACCTCGTGCCGCTCCTCGAGGAGGAGCACCGGGTCGCGCTACCGGCCGCGCACCGCCTGGCCGGGCGGACGACCGTCCCGCTGCGCGACCTGCGCGGCGAGACGTGGATCGAGGGCAGCCACCCCGACTGCCTCGGGCCGCTGGAAGGGCTCGAGAAGGCGCTCGGCGGGCCGCCCCGCATCGGTTTCACCTGCGACGACTGGACGGGCAAGCAGGCGCTGGTGGCGGCGGGCATGGGCGTCACGATCATCTCGACGCTGGCCGCCTCGGCCGTCCGCCCCGACATCGCGCTGCGACCGGCCGCCCCGGCGCTGCCGAGGCGGCGCGTCCTCGCCGCCGTCGCGCCGCGCGACGTCCGCACCCCGGCGGCGAGAGCGATGCTGACGGTGCTGACGACGCTCGCAGCCGGCTACCGCTGAGGGCGGGACGTCAGGTACGCAACTGGGTGGCGAGCGGGCACCGGAACGGGTCCGGGACACGCCCGACGGCGTTGAGATAGCGCACGATCGCACGGTAGGCGCCGACGAAGCTGGTTTCGGTGTAGTGGATGTCGTGCTTGGCGCAGTGGTCCCGGACGAGGGTTCGCGCCCGGCGGAGGTTGGGGCGGGGCATGCTCGGGAAGAGGTGGTGCTCGATCTGGTAGTTGAGCCCGCCCATGGCGAAGGTGGTGAACCGGCCCCCGGAGATGTTGCGCGACATCAGGACCTGACGGCGCAGGAAGTCGATCTTCTGGTCCGCCGGCACGATCGGCATGCCGAGGTGATTGGTCGCGAAGGTGCCGCCGAGCAGCAGGCCGAACAGGGCCATCTGGACGCCGAAAAACGCGGCCGCCTTGCCCGGCGGCAGCACCAGCAGGAGCACGGTCACGTAGCCGCCGAGGCGGCCTGCGACGAACGCGACTTCCCACCACCGGTGCTTGAGCGGCTGCCGACCGACGAGCCGCTGGATGCTCGCGACGTGCAGGGCGAGTCCCACGAACATGATGAGCGGGAAGAAGTAGCCCTGCCACGGGGTGAGACGGGCCGCCAGCCCGCGCCGGCTCTGGGCGATGGCCGGGGTGAAGGCGAAGGCGCTGGGCCCGATGTCGGGGTCAGCACCCTCCTTGTTCGGGTTGGCATGGTGCCGGCTGTGCTTGCTCATCCACCAGCCGTGGCTGAGCCCGGCGAACAGTCCCGACAACACCCGGGACATCCAGTCGTTCCAGTGGTGGGACCTGAAGATCTGCCGGTGTGCGCTGTCGTGGCCCAGGAAGCTGATCTGGGTGAGCACGACCCCCAGCCCCGCGGCGAGGAGCAGCTGGTACCAGGAGTCGCCGAGGAACGCGAACGTGACCCAGACGCCGGCGAAGACCGCGGTGGCCAGGATGATCCTGGACCAGTAATAGGCGTAGCGGCGGCGGAGCAACCCGGCGGCCTGCACCTTGTGGGCCAGTTCGGTGTACGTACTCACATGTCGCACGCGTCGCGGCACGCTCTCGGTCGTCGTATCGGCTATCGCGCTCGGCGAAGTCGCGCTCATGGCTGTCTCCCTGCTACCGGCTCGGCTCGCTCCACCGACGGCGCGGCGATCAGCTCTTCGAGTTGCTGGACGGTGGTCGCGGCCGGGATCGGCTGCGGCTGGGCCAACACGCTCAGCAGCGTGTCCACCGACTGTCCGACGGTGAACCTCGTTCCGGCGTCGCGGCGAGCGGCGACGGAGAGCGGCCCGGCCGCCGCGGCCGCTCGGATGCCCCAGGCGAGTGCCTCGGCGTCGTCCGGCTTGACCAGGATCACGCCCCCGCAGTCGGTCTCGGGTAGGCCGCCGTCGTCGGAGGCGACGACCCGGCACCCGGCGTGCTGGGCCTCGATCGAGACGATGCCGAAGGTCTCGTGCCAGTACTGGCTGTTGGACGGCATCACCACGACGTCGTGCTCGGCCATCAATGCCGCCATCGCCGCCGGCGTCTTGCGGGTGGGAACGACGGAGACCCGGGGGTGCGCGCCGAGCAGCTGCTCGATGATCTTGCCCTGTGGCTTGTCGGCGCCGGCGGTCGTCGCCATGAAGTCGAGGTCGAGGTCCTGATCGATGATGTCGATGTGCAGGGTCGACAGCAGTGTGTAGATGCCCTTCTCCGGGCTCAGCCGGCCGGCGAACAACACCCTGGTCCTCCCGCCGGCGTTGAACGGCCGGGGCTGTGTTGCGAAGCAGGGCTCGGCGAACGGGTAGACCACACTGATGGTCGCCACGTCGATGTCCAGGAACCGTGACCACAGCTCGGCCGCGTAGCGGCTGGTGGCGATCAGGGCACGATCCCTGGTCCCGTCGGCGACGAACGCCCACTCCCGTTCCCGGATCGGCGGCGGGTTGTGCAGGATCACGAACGCCGGCGCCCTGGTCGACACGACGTACGGTTCGTTGACGAAGACGACCGTGCCGTCGAGCTCACTGACCTCGGCCAATGTCGCCAGGGACAGGAACGGGATGTCGGTGAACTCGTCGCGGCCGTCGGCCACTCCCAGGCCGACGGTGACCACCTGCGCCGGTATGCCGCGCCGGTTCAGTTCTCGAACCTGGCCGACGGTGTAGTTCTCCGAGCCGCCGGTGCCGGCCGGCAGCGGGTTGCCAGGAGACCAGATGAAGGAAATCAACGTGTGGTACCACCCAAGGAGGTCGGCTGTGTCGGACTCGAACAGGACGCGGTCGTCATGACCGCGGCTGCGAGCCCGGACGCGACGACGGGCCGAGAGAATCGACCCGTGCGTTGCCGACCGCGCGTGAGGGGACCTCTACGTCAACGCTGAAACACCCGACGACCGGGCAGCGGCGCATCCCACAACGTTCGATGAAACAACGATCACAGCTACCCGCACTATAGCACGTCAGCGCCACTACCAGCACGAACGAACGACAGGTGAGTGACGTCGACGGGGCCGCCACGGACCGCGGCGACCCCGTCATCGGGTGCGATGGACTACTCGACGGGCGCCTCCTCCGGCTCGAACGGCGCGAAGTACGGCCACAGCGGCGCGCTCGGACCCCACGCCCCAGGCCGGCCGGCGGCATCGGTCGTGGTGAAGACGGCGGGCGCGGAGGCGGTGACGCCGCCGCCGGCGCTGTGCGCCGTGACGATCCACGCGTAGGTGGTGCCCGGCTCCAGCCCCGACCAGTCCACCGAGGCGACCGAACCCGACGGCACGGTCACCGCGCCGAGCGCCTCCGCCGGCGCGTAGAGGGCGATCGCGTCGGTCTGGAACGTGGTGGTGCGAGTCTCCAGGTCGACCGGCAGCACCATGTTGTCCTCGTCGCCGTTGTACCGGCCGTTCGTGTCGAACTCGGTCGCGCCGAAGTCCGCCAGCAGCGGCGAGTACGTGTCGACGATCAGCTCCGACCGGTCGACGTCGAACTGCAGGAGCCGGAAGAAGCTGGCGCCGAACTGCAGCTGGTCGTCCGGCTCGTAACCGCCGATCTCGGTGAGTCCGAGCCGCTCGGCGGACACCGTGTAGAACTGGTAGTCCGCCAGCAGCTCGACGACCCCGTGCCCGATCTCACCCACCGGCGGCCGGACGTTCGTGGCGACACCGTGCCGATGGCCGGCCAGCACCAGGAACACGTTCGGATTGGGCGCCACGACCCGGTTGTAGAGCACCGTGCCGTCGGGCGCGGCGAGCGCGGCATCGCGTCCGTCGGGCATGGTGGAGGGCACCACGTAGTCGTGCGTGAGCAGGATGCCGTTGCGGTCGGAGAACCGCTCGAAGACGGAGTCGGCCCACTCGACCTCCTCCTTGGTCACGCCGTAGGACAGACCCACGACGACGAAGTCCAGGCCACCGGCCGAGAACAGGTCGTAGTGGTTCTGGTTGTCGCCCTCGCGCCACGGGCCGCCGTACTCCGCGTGCTCCCACCGGTCGTCGGCGGCGGCGTACCGGTCCGGTCCGTAGTACTGGTTGTACAGCGCCTCCGGGCCGGTCTCGCGGCCGGACTGGTTGTCGTGGTTGCCGGCGACGACGCCGTTCGGAATGCCGGCGCCGTCGAGTACGCCCTGCTGTTCCGACGAGAACTCGAACTCGCCGATGACCTGCTCGCGCATCGGCTCGTCCAGCGGCGGCCGGATGTTGTTCTCGATGATGTCTCCGGTGTGGGCGGCGTAGGCGACCTTCCGCTCGGCGGCGTTGTCGACGACCCAGTCGACGATGCCCTGGTAGGCCGACGCCCACACGGCCCGCTCCTCCGGCGTCTCCTGCTCCACCGCGCCCTCGGAGAGGTACTGGGTATCGGTGAAGTGGACGATGGAGAAGTCGTAGGTGTCAGGGTCGGCGAAGCCGTTCGGGTCGCCGGGCTCGATGTCGTCGGCGAACGGGTCCTCGGCGGTGACCAGCACGTGCACCCGCTGCCGGTCGACGTAGCGCTGCTCGACCGTCCCGGACAGGACGGTGTTGCCCTCGACGGCGCCGCGGGCGCTCGCGACGACGTCCCACGCCTGCGTCTCGGTGTTCCAGGCGTGCAGTGAGACCAGCCGCTCCGGGTCGACGACGCCCTCCCAGCGCAGGAACGGCGCGTCGACGTTCCGGCGGACGCGGATGTCGAACCGCTGGTAAGTGATGTCGCGGCTGGTCGGCGCCGCGACGGTGCGGCCGTCCAGCGGTGCGAGGTCCTTCGTCGGCACCGGCCGCTCTCCCGGCACCCGCAGCGTCGTCGGCCGGGTGGACGTGCTGCCCTGCCAGGCGATGTCCGCGGTGGCTACCTCGGCCCGCGCGAACGACGTCGTCACGTCGCCGCCGCCAGGTGTGGCCACCCGGGCCGACAGCGTGACGGACTCGCCGGCGCCGGTGGTGCCGGACGCCGGAGTCAGCTCGGCCGGGACGTCCGGGATGCCGGCGCTGGTGAAGGCGATCTCACGAACGGCGGCGTTGCCCATGACGTCGGTGCCGGTGACGGACAGCGTGTGCTCGCCCGGCGTGAGGCCGGGGCCGATCGGGTCGCCGAGCGCGACCGCGGTGCCGTCGAGCGCGACCTCCGGGCCGGACAGCACGCCGGAGGCGTCGTCCAGCTGGACGTCCAGCACCACTGCCGACGTGATCGTCTCGCCGGCGGCCGGCGTGCTCAGCGCCACCTCGGGGGCGGTGTTGTCGGTGACCAGCAGCCGGGTGGCGACCTCGCCCGTGGTGGACGACGCGGCGACGGTGTGCTCGCCGTCGGGCAGCGCCGGCGTGTCCAGGTCGGCGCGCAGGCCACGGGCCGGCGCGTCGACGAGGAAATGCAGGTCGATCTCGCGCAGCGGGTTCACGGTGGAACCGCAGTTGCCGTCGCCCATGCCGTACGAGGCGTGCTGGCCCTGACTGGTCGCCGTGCCCTCGGCCGGCGAGAGAGTGACATTCGAGATCGCGTAGTCGTCCCGGTTGGCGCCGCAGCCGGCCTGGAAGGTGCCGGTCACGAAGTCGATCGTGTTCCAGCCGGGCATGAGCCACTCATTGGGAACGGTGACGTCGACCCGCTCGCTCACGTAGTCGCCGCCCAGGTCGACCTGCATGCCGTTGACCAGCAGGTAGCTGTGGTACCGCGCCTCGATCGAGTTGCTGCCGACGTCGAAGCTGACGGTGGCCAGCCCGGACCCGAGTGTGTCGCGCACCGGCGCCGCGGGCGCGTCGATGACGTAGTGCAGCTCCACCTCGCGCAGCAGCGTCGAGTTGCTGCCGCACGAGCCGTCGCCCATCGCGTAGGACGGCGCGATGTCCTGCCCGGCAGCGGTGCCGCCGGCGACGACGAGCTCCAAGTTCGCGATGGCGAAGTCGTCGCGGTTGACGCCGCAGGACGACTGCAGCGAGCCTGCGACGAACGTGATCACGTTCTCGCCGGGGACGAGGAACTGGTTCGGGATCGCCGCGTCGACGCGCTGGCTCACGTAGTCGCCGCCGAGCTCCAACCGCTTGCCGTTGACCAGGAGATGGCTGTGGAAGCGGGCCTCGATCGAGTTGCTGCCGACGTCGAAGCTGAACGTCGCGACGCCCCCGCCCAGCGTCGGGCGGGTGACCGGCTCGGCGCCGTCGACGGTGAGGGTCGGCACCGCGCCGAGGCTGCCGGCCGGGAACGACGCGAACACCGGCTGGGTGCCGGCGGCGAGCGCACCGTCGGCCGGCGCGATGTGTGGCGCGCCCGTCGGCGCGTTGTTCACCGTGACGGTGTGCGCCGTAGTGGCGCCGGAGGCGGTCCGGGCGACGAGCTCGTGCGGCCCGTTCGCCAGCGTCGTCGTGTCGACCTCGGCGGTGAGACCGGTCGTGCGCCGCGGGTCGCCGTCGATCACGAACGCCAGCTCGGCGCGGAGCAACAGCGACGCGTTCGACCCGCAGTTGCCGTCGCCGAAGGCGTAGCTGAACTCGTTGGCGTCGCCGTCGGCGGGCCCGCCGAGCAGCTCGAGGGTGAAGTCGGACAGCACGAAGTCGTCGTGGTTGACGCCGCAGCTCGTGGTGATGGTGCCGGCGAACACCTCGATGGTGTTCTGGCCGGACACCAGGTGCTCGTTCGGCACGTCCAGGCTCACCCGCTCGTTGACGGCGTCGCTGAGGTCGATCCGGTGCGCGCCGTTGACGACGACGTAGTTGCGGTAGCGCGCCTCGGTCGAGTTGCTGCCGACGTCGAAGCTCAGCGTCGACACGCCGACGGTCGGAGTGCCCTGAACCGGCGTGCCGTCGATTGCGAGGCTCGTGACGTCGTCGTCGGCCGTGACCGGCTCGGACGCGACGGTGACGGTGCCTTCCAGGAACGTGCCGTCGGCCGGGGTCAGCGTCGGCGGCTGCGCTTCGTCCCGGTTCCGCTCCGCCGCCTGGGCCGTCTCAGCCGGCGCGTCCGACGCGGCCGTCACCGCGTACGAGGCCGGCCAGGTGAAGCCGACGAGGACGGCGGCCAGCGCGGCCGCGGCCAGGCCGGCCCTTCTCTTCCGTCTACCGGCACGTGGGGGCAGCGTCATCGGCGATGCCAATCTCTCAGGGATGGACGATGGGTAGAGCGCCCTGGATTGTCCCGATCGCCGGAAACGGTCGCCGCTCCGCTCGACGAAACGGCGGTGACCGTTGCGTGAATCCTTGACCCCGCCCGCCGGCTGGCAGCGCGTACGTCACCCGCGATGTGGACACCTCACTCGCCTCAGGACCGCACGCCGTGCGTTCGGGTCCCCATGACGGCCCTGACGCGGGTGACGTGTCGCCCGCGCGCGTGCCGCCACGCTCGCATGGAAGCCGGGGCCCATCTCCCGGCCGCGCCCCCGACAATGGAGAGCAGCAGGGGGCTGGCCAACTGCATGCACTCGGCCAGCCAGGGCCCGGCTCACGGCCGAACCGGCATGACCATGGGAAGCTTGGGCGCATGGAAGCGGACCCGGCCGCCGAGCCCCGTCCCCGTGGCCTCGGCGGACCGGCGCTGTTCACCGGCGTGCTCGCCCTGGTCTTCGCGTTCGTCCCGATCGTCGGCGAGTACGTCGCGGCACCGGCGGCGGTGGTGGCCGTCGTCCTCGGACTGGTGGGGTTCGACCGCGCGGAGCGGGGCCTGGCCGACGACGGCGCCCGCGCGCTCACCGGCGGGGTGCTCGGCCTGGTGGCCGGCCTGGTCGTGTTCTTCGTGTTCCTCGCCACGCTCGGCTGAGGGTTGGCCCACCGGCGCGGTCATGGGCCGGGCGGCGTGCTCCGGGTCGACGACGTGCCGCCGACGGCAGACGCGCCCAGCCTCGGCCAGGCCGGGCTCACAATCCCAGCGACTCCAGCCGGGCGATGTACTCGTCCTCCTGCTCCTCCTCGTCGGCGTCAGTCTCCCAGGGCGCGAGCAGCCACTGCTGGGTGGCCTCGTCGAGCGCGGCCAGGCGGCGGTTGTACTCCTCGCCGTTGTCGGTCCAGTAGCCGACCACCTTGTACGCCGACGGCGGCAGCTTCAGCTCGTGCCGCAGGTACCGGCGGGCGTCGCGCAGGACCGCGGTCTCGCCGGCCACCCACACGTAGCCGGGGCCCGACGGCAGCTCGGCCGCGCGCAACGCGCCCGAGAGCCGGCTGGGGCCGTGACCGTTGCCGCCGTAGAGCCACACGACGTCGAGGCCGTCGTCGCGCGACAGCTCGACGCGGTGCGCCGGCGACGGCACTTCGAGCACGGCGCGGGTCCGCACGCCGGCCGGGGCGGCCTCGAGGATCCGGGTCGCGGCCGGCAGCCCGGCGGCGTCGGCCAGCAGGAGCTGCCAGCGCAGGTCGCCGGGCGGGTCGTACATGCCGGTCGGCGTGTTGACGGTGACGACGTCGCCCGGCGCCGCCCGCCGCGCCCACGACGCCGCCACCCCGCCGTCGTGCACGACGAAGTCGATCAACAGCTCACCGCGGCCGCGCCGGAACTCCCGGACCGTGTAGGTGCGCATCGGCGACGGCTCGGCGCCGTCCGGGTAGGTCCAGCGGCCGTTCTCGTGGATGATCGGCAGCACCGGCTCGGCGCCCTCGGGCGGGAAGAAGATCCGCAGGTACTCGTCGCCCACCCCGGTGGACGCGAACCCGGCCAGGTCGGGTCCGCCGAACACCACCCGCACCATGTCGGCGCAGACCGACCGGGCCTCGATCACCTCCGCCCGGAAGAACCGCATGGGCAGGTCGGCACCGACGGCCATCCGCACTCCTCTAACGATCAGGACAGAAGTGAGGAAAGCCTAACCTGCCATCAGCCGCCCCGCGATGCCGCGGCAACGCCCCCGCCCTTTCCGATCCCGCCACCGGCCTGCGACCCGTTGACAACCGGGCTGTCACGGTCCCTTCAGGTCGCGTTGTCTGGGAGTTCCGGATCGTCCGGAAGAGTCGCGGCTGCCGGCCGGTCCGGCCGGCGCTCCGACGACTTCCGGGAGACCCTGTATGTCTTCGAGAGAACGCGTCCTCGCCGCGGTGGCCGGCATCGCCGCCGTCGCGGCGGCCGTCGCGGCACCCGGCGCCGCCGCGACCGGGCGGCACCAGGACTGGGACGAGACCGCCTACCGAGGCCAGATCGAAGTGGTCCGCAGCGATGACGGACCCTCCGACCCGACGGTGCTGAACGGCACCGTCTTCGTCGACCGCGACCGCGACAGCCGCCATGACCGGAACGAGCGCGGCGTAGCCGGCGTCGAGGTCTCCAACGGGCGCGAGGTAGTGACCACCGACCGCCGCGGCCGGTACCGGCTGCCCGTCTACGACAACATGACGGTCTTCGTCACCCAGCCGGCCGGCTACCAGGTGCCGGTCGACGAGTTCAACGTCGCGCAGTTCCACTACAACCACCTGCCCGCCGGCTCGCCCGAGCTGCGCTACGGCGGCATCAGCCCGACCGGCCCCATCCCCGACGCCGTCAACTTCCCGCTGGTGGAGAGCAGCCTCACCGACGACCGCCGGCTGAGCTGCATCATCGCCGGCGACCTGCAGACGTACAACCTGACCGAGGTCGAGTATGCGCGAAAGGGCGCGATCGCCGACCTCGCCCGGCGCAACGACTACCAGGGCTGCGGCAGCCTGTTCGTCGGCGACGTGGTCGGCGACGACCTGTCGCTGTACGACGAGGTGAAGGGACTGTCCGCGCAGACGAACGGACCGGCCCGGTTCCTGCCCGGCAACCATGACCTCGACTTCGACGCCACGACGGCCGTGCACTCGTTCGACACCTTCCGGGCTCAGCTCGCGCCGGCGTACTTCTCCTACGACGTCGGCGAGGCGCACATCATCGCACTGAACACGGTGCGCTACCCGTGCACCCCGGACCTCGACAACGTCGATGGCCTGCGCCCCGGGTGCAACGACCCGGTGAACCGGCCGCGCTACAACGGCCACATCGACGAGACCCAGATGGAGTGGTTGCGCCGCGACCTGGCCAAGGTCGACCGCGACAAGCTCATCGTGATCGCCGGCCACATCGGCCTGCTGAACTGGGCCGACGAGGGCAGCGCCATCCACCAGGTCGACCAGGTCCGCGAGGTGTACGAACTGCTGCACGGCCGCAAGGCGGTCGCCCTCGCCGGGCACAGCCACTCGATCGAGAACATGCGCACCGGCGACGCCATGCAGGGATGGCGCGACCTGTTCGGCATCGACAGCCTGCCGTTCCCGCACATCACCGTCGGCGCCATCGCCGGTGACTGGTTCTCCGGCCGGGTCACCGAGGACGGCTACCCCACCGCCATCCAGCGCGACGGCGGCCGCCCGGGCGTCCTCACGCTCGACCTCGCGGACTCCTCGTTCCAGGAGCGGTTCACCGTCACCGGCGAGAACGACCGGGTGCAGACCCAGCTCGGCCTCAACACCCCGACGTACCGCGAGTGGTACGTCGCGCGATCAGCGTGGAACAGCAATCCGGTCGGTGCGGCGCCCGAACTCGGCGACCCGCTCGTCGTCGACCAGGCCGACCTCGCCGGCGGCACCTGGCTGACGACGAACTTCTTCATCGGCGGCACCGGATCCACCGTCACCGTCCGCCTCAACAACCACCGGCCGCGCCAGGCCGTCCGCACTCAGCCCATGCGCGGCGAGGACCAGTTCGTCGGCCCCGAATGGTCCGACCCGGCCGCCGTCGCCGAGCAGCTCGTCCACGGTGGCAGCGTGGCCAACCGGACCATGCACCTGTGGCGGTTCGAGCTGCCCACTGACCTGGCCCCGGGCACCCACCAGGCCCACGTCACCGCCACCGACGTCCACGGCCGGCGCTTCGCCGACACGCTCACCTTCCAGGTGGTCGCGCAGCGCTGATCCGTTCCCCCTCGGGGCCGCCATCCGCTCGCCGGGTGGCGGCCCCGCCCCGTCCGAGCGCCGGTGCGTCCGCGGTTCGCCGCGGCGTGTGGGAAAGACTCGTCTAAGCTCGCAGATATGCCCGACACGCAGTACGAGGACCTGCTCCGCCACGTGCTGGACAACGGCGCCCGCAAACAGGACCGCACCGGCACGGGCACGCGGTCCATCTTCGGTCACCAGCTGCGCTATCCGCTCTCCGACGGCTTCCCGCTGATCACGACCAAGAAGGTCCACTTCCGCTCGATCGCCTATGAGCTGCTGTGGTTCCTGCGCGGCGACTCGAACGTCAACTGGCTGCGGGAGAACGGCGTCACGATCTGGGACGAGTGGGCCGCGCCGGACGGTGATCTCGGCCCGGTCTACGGCGTGCAGTGGCGGTCGTGGCCGACCCCGGACGGCGGGCACATCGACCAGATCAGCGAGGTGCTGCGCACGCTGCGCGAGAACCCCGACTCCCGGCGGATCATCGTGTCCGCGTGGAACGTCGCCGACATCCCGCGGATGGCGCTGCCGCCTTGCCACGCGTTCTTCCAGTTCTACGTCGCCGACGGCGAACTGTCCTGCCAGCTGTACCAGCGCAGCGCGGACCTGTTCCTCGGCGTGCCGTTCAACATCGCCAGCTACGCCCTGCTGACGCACATGATCGCGGAGCAGGTCGGCCTCGGCGTCGGTGACTTCGTCTGGACCGGCGGCGACTGTCACATCTACGACAACCACGTCGAGCAGGTCCACACGCAGCTCGCCCGCGAGGCGCGGCCGTTCCCCAAGCTGAGCTTGAAGCCGGCGGACAGCCTGTTCGACTACACCTACGAGCACATCGCGCTCGACGGCTACGACCCGCACCCGGGCATCAAGGCGCCGGTGGCGGTGTGATCGGGCTGGTCTGGGCGCAGGCGGCGAACGGCGTCATCGGCCGCCACGGCACGCTGCCGTGGCACCTGCCCGAGGACCTGAGGCACTTCCGCTCGCTGACCGCGGGCGCGACTGTGCTCATGGGCCGCCGCACCTGGGAGTCGCTACCGCCGCGGTTCCGCCCGCTGCCGGGCCGGGCCAATCTCGTGCTGTCACGCACGCCGCAGGAGGGCGTGGCGACGTTCCCCGACCTGCCGGCGGCGCTCGCCGCGGCGTCCGGGGACGTGTGGGTGATCGGCGGCGCGTCGGTGTATCGGGCGGCGCTGCCGTTCGCGGACCGGATCGTGGTCACCGAGCTCCGGGAGTCCTTCGAGGGCGATACGCATGCGCCGGACGTGGGGCGCGCGCCGGACTCCGTCGGGACGTGGCAGGAGTCGGCGACCGGGCTGCACTACCGGTTACTGACCTGGGACTGACCGACCCGCCGCTGGAGGGCCGTTCGTGAAGACCGTCTACGACCACATCGTCATCGGCGCTGGTGCGCTCGGTTCGGCCGCGGCGTACCGGCTGGCCAAGGCGGGCCACACGGACGTGCTGGTGCTGGAGCAGTACGAACTCGGGCACACGCACGGCGCGTCGGAGGACCACTCGCGGATCATCCGGCACGCCTACCACTCCACCGTCTACACCGCGCTCACCCCGGCCGCCTACGCCGCCTGGGACGAGGTCGAGGAGGAGACCGGCCTGCAGCTGGTGTTCCGCGTCGGCGGCCTGGACCTCGCCGTCACCGGCACTCCCGGCGAACGCGAGCTCGACGCCTACGAGGCCTCGCTGGCGCCCCTGGCCGGGACCAGCGTGACGTGGGAGCGGCTGGACGCGGCCCAGGTGGGCTCGCGGTGGCCGCAATGGCGCATCGGCGACGACGTCGTCGGCCTGTTCCAGCCCGACGGCGGCATCCTCGACGTCCGCCGTGCCACCGCCGCGCACATCGCGCTGGCCCGCGCCCGCGGCGTCGAGTTCGCAGCCGGCACCACCGTGCTCGGCCTGTCCTCGACCGACACCGGTGTCACCGTCGCCACCAGCCGAGGTGGGTTCAGCGCCGGCTCGGTCGTACTGTGCGCCGCGTCCTGGACGCCGACGCTGCTGGCCGGCCTCGGCGTCGACTGGCCGATCACGCTCAGCCAGGAACAGGTCAGCTACTTCGCCACGCCGAACCTGCGCGACTTCGCCCCGCATAGGTTCCCGATGTGGATCTGGCACGGCGAGCCGTTCTTCTACGGCTTCCCCGTCTACGGCGAGGTCGCGGTCAAGGCCGCCCGCGACCTCAGCGGCCACTTCGTCACCCAGGAGACCCGCACCGAGGTCCCCGACCCGGCCCAGACCGAACTGGTCGCGGCGTTCCTGCGCGACCACCTGCCCGGCGCCGTCGGACCGGAGCTGGTCAGCAAGACCTGCGTCTACGACCTGCCACCGGACCGCGAGTTCGTCCTCGACCACGTGCCCGGCCACCCGCGCATCGTCACCGCCATCGGGGCTGGCCACGCCGCCAAGTTCGCGTCGCTGCTCGGGCAGATCCTCGCCGCTCTCGCCACCACCGGCACCACCAGCCACCCCATCGAGGCCTTCCGCGCCGACCGCCCCGCCCTCACCGACCCCGCCTTCGTCCCGTCGTACCGGCTGGCCGCCGCGGCGCCCTGACCGCGCGGTCGCTGACCCGATCCGTGGGTCGAGGTAGCCCGGGCCGCGGCGGCGCTGCCGACGCGCGACGACGCCGGACACCACCGTCACGTTGATCATGGCGAAACGCGGGTTCGGGAGGCGCCTGAACCCCGATTTCTCCGTGATCAACTCCGGTCGCCGGGACGGGACGGGCGAGAGGACGCGCACACGCTGCACGCGGCGCGCTGACGTCACTCGGCGCCGCGGTCGACGCCGAGCGTCGTCACCGAGACCGGCGGCGTGCTGTCCCATGCCGCGATCGTCGCCCTGGGCCGGCTTCTTCGACGGTTTCGCCGCCCTCGCGCCGGACGGCGACACCCACGAGGTGCTGGTCACGCACGCCTACCCCATCGCCGGGCTGGTGCGGCACGTACTGGACGCACCGCCGGCCCGGTGGCTCGGCCTGGGCAGCGCCAACACCGGCCTCACCGTCATCGAGTACCGCACCGGCCTGCCGGACGCACTGGTGATCTTCAACGACCTGCGCCACCTGCCGCACGAGCTGCGCTGGACCGGGTTCCGCCGCACGGTCCGGCCGTGAGCCCGCCCGCGGTCACCCGCGGCGGGCCCGCCGGACCTCGTGGACGACGGCCCAGGCGTCGGCCAGCGGACCCAGGTGCCCGAGCTTGTCGGGGTTGGCGACAGAGCGGATCGCCTGGATCCGCCCGTCGAGCACGTCCAGCGTCATCGTGGCGACCAGGGCGCCGTCCCGGTCGCGGACGACCGCGCCGGGCTGGCCGTTCAGCGTGCGCGGCTCGACCGTCGCGCCGATCGATGCCAGCAGCGGGAAGAGCGACGCGGTGAAGCGGGCCACGTTGTCGGCGCCGAACACGCCCTTGGCCAGCGCCGGCGCCTTGCCGCCGCCGTCGCCGACCATCTGCACGTCGGCGGCGAGCAGCTCCCGCAGCCCGTCGACGTCACCGTCGCGCAGCGCGTCGAAGAAGCGGGCCGCGAGCTCTTCGCGTTCGTGGCGGTCGGCGGCGAACCGGGGCCGCCCGTCATCCATGTGCCGCCGGGCCCGGACGGCGAGCTGCCGGCAGGCCGCCTCCGACCGGCCCACCGCCGCGGCGATCTCGGGGAAGCCGAACCCGAACACCTCACGCAGCACGAACACCGCCCGCTCCAACGGGCTGAGCCGTTCCAGCAGCAGCAACGCCGCCATCGACACCGAATCGGCCAGCTCCGCCGACCGGGCCGGATCCTCATACGGATCGGTGGCCAGTGGTTCGGGCAGCCACGGCCCGACGTACTCCTCACGCCGGACCCGGGCCGAGCGCAGCACGTCGATGGAGATCCGGGTCACCACCGCCGAGAGATACGCCTTGACCGACCTCGGCTGGGTCGGGGTGGTCTCATAGCGCAGCCAGGTCTCCTGCACCGCGTCCTCGGCCTCACTGACGCTGCCCAGCAGCCGGTACGCGATGGAGAACAACAGCGGCCGCAACTCCTCGAACTCCTCGGTCCTGGTCACGCCGCCTCCGCCTTGAACCCCTCGCGCCCGCATTACGTCACACTCCTCGTCCGGTTGCCGCTCACCTCACCGAGACGAGACAGCCCGCCGCCCCGTGACATGGACGACGACGGCGGCGGCCAGTGGCAGCGCGACCAGCAGCAGGACCGGCCAGTCGCCGGTGCGGGCGTACGGGGTCAGGCCGGTCCGCAGCGGCACCCGCCGGTCCAGCAGCTCCTGGGTGCCCAGCCCGCTGAGCCGCGTCACCGACCCGTCCGGGAGCACGATCGCGGAGTAGCCGGTGGGCGCGGCCTGCAGGACGGTGCGGCCGAACTCGCGGGCGCGCAGCCGCGACGCGGCCACCTCGATGGCCGGGACCTCCTCCCCCACGTATGACGACGCGTTCGTGGGCGCGAGCACCAGCTCGCCGCCGTCGCGGACGCCGTCGGCGACGCGGTCGGCGAAGAACACCTCGTAGGAGATGACGATCGCCAGCGGCTTCCCGGCCGCCTCGACGACGGCGTCGGTGCTGCCGACGATCGCGTCGCGCGGCACGAAGCGGGTGTCGTCGCTGAGCAGCTCGAACAGGCCGCGCAACGGGATGTACTCGCCGAACGGGACCCGGTGCCGCTTCTCGTAGCGGTCGGCGTGGTCGCCGTCCGGTCCCCACACGACCGAGGCGTTGCGGAATCCGTGGTCCTGACCCTCGGTGACGCCGACGACGAGCGTGGTGCGCAGCCGCCGGGCCTGCTCGGCGAACGTCTCGTCCAGCGCGGTGCCGGCGATCGGGCCATCGACGTCGGCGACGTTCTCCGGCAGCAGGACGACGTCGGGCTCGCCCTCCACCCGCTCCAGCGTGGCCAGGTGCCGGTCGGTCGCTTCCATGGAGTCGGTGAAGATCGCCCGCAGCCCGCGCGGCCCGCCGCCCTGGACGATCACCGCGTCCAGGCTGCCCGCGCCCTGTGTGCCGGGGGCGCCACTCAACGCGATCGGGACGGCGACCGCGACGGCCGCGGTCGCCACAGCCACGATCCGGGTCCGGTTCGGCCCGGCCACCAGCGCCGCGAGCGCGCCGCCGGTCAGCGCCGCGAGCGCCGTCACGAACAGCGCCCCGCCCAGCGGCGCGAGCGCCAGGAACGGGCTGCCGACGAGGCTCAACCCGAGTGCCGGCAGCGGGAAGCCGCCGAACGGGAAGCGGTACTGCACGGCCTCCAGCAGCACCAGCGCCGCCGGCGCGACCAGCCACCAGCCGGCCCAGCGGCCGGCCGACCGGCCCGGCGACACCACCGCGACCAGCGTCAGCAGCAGCGTCTCCAGCACCGCGACGGCGGCGTAGCCCGGCGGGCTGAAGTCCGTCATCCACCGCAGCGCGACGACGTAGTGGACCGCGCCGCACAGCGCGGCCAGCCAGACGCGGTCGCGCAGCCGGTGCCCGGCGAGCGCCAGTACGAACCCGGCCACGCCGAGCGGGAACAGCGGCCACCAGTCCCGCGGTGGCAGCGCCAGCCACCACAGCAGCGCGACCGCGACCATCAGCGCGGAGCTGGCGGCCCGCCGCTGGGCAGCCGGGCGGGCGGCCCAGCGCTCCGCGACCGCGAGCAGGGAACGGCCGGCCGTCGCGGTCACTGGTCGACGCACCTGCTCACCCCTTCGGCCCGGCCGGCCGCCGGTCGCGGCCATCCTACGTAGTAGGCCGTTGGCGCACTCGCCGGCGCCGTCGGACTAGGCGTCTTCACGCTTCACCAGGTGCATGCCCGGCAGAGCCGGAACACGTCAACTCAACGTGATCAGTCGTAGGTGACCCCGTAGCGCAGATGGGTGACATTCTTCCCCTCGACGACCTGCAGCAGCTCGAGGTGGGTCCGGTCGTTCTCGATGTTGTCGAGGTAGCGGACGCCCTCGCGCATCAGGATCGGCACGAGGTCGACCCGGATCTCCTGCAGCGCGCCCAGGTTGATGCACTGCTGGGCGATGTTCGGCCCCGCGACGCCGATGTCCTTGCCGCCGGCGATGGCCCGCGCCTGCTCCAGCGCGCTCTCGACGCTGTCGACGAAGGTGAACGGCGCATCCGGAATCGGCGGCCAGTTCGCCGGCGGCGGCCGGTGCGTCACCACGAACGTCGGCGAGTCGTTCGGCGGCTTGCCGCCCCAGCCGTTGGCGTGGTCGAAGATCCGGCGGCCGGCGATGAACACGCCCTCGGTCTCGTTCTGCCGCCAGTAGGCGGCGCTCGCCTCGGACATCCTGAACGTGATCGGGTAGCCGGCCGGTTTCACCTCGACGTCGCCGTTGGAGTACCAGTCGAAGAGCGCGCCCACCGAGTCGTCCGGGTCCGCGACGAACCCGTCGAGCGACATGGTGAAGCTGGAGAAGACGACGCCCATCAGTGCCTCCTGGTCGGGACGGTTCCAGTGACAGCCAGACTCCACCCGGCCGCGGAACTCATCGGCGGCGGGGCGCGCCAGGGGCCACGACTCGAGCAGCGCCGGGGCGGCCGGCCGGCCGGCCGCGCTACGGTGAGGGCGTGCGCGACACGGCCAGGTACTGGGCGCATCCCGCCGTCCCGGGCGTCGACCTCATGTGGGCGCGCTTCGTGCGCCATGCGTTCGCGCCGCACAGCCACCCGACGTTCGCGATCGGCGTCGTGGAGCGCGGGCTGGAGAAACTGCGCATCGGCGACCGGACGGAGTACGTCGGGCCGGGTGGGCTGGTCCTGATCAACCCCGGCCTGGTGCACACCGGGGCCGCCGCCGCTGCCGGCGGCTGGACGTACCGGGTGCTGTATCCGCCGGCGGACCTGCTGGCCGAGGCGACCGGCGCCGGCGCGCCGTGGTTCGGCCCGTCCGTGGTCGACGACCACGACGCCGCCGAGGCGGTGGTCGCGGCGCACCGCGCCGCGGAGGAGGGCGACGCGCTGGCGTCGAGCACCCTGCTCCTGACGACGCTCGCAGGCCTCGGGTCGCGCTACGGCCGGGCCCGCCGCGACCGCACCCGCCGCCGGGCCGGCGCCCGCCACGCCGCGACAGCACGCGACGTCCTGCAGGCTCGGCTGGCCGACCCGCCGAGCCTGGACGAACTCGCCGGACTGGTGGGCGTCGGGCGGTTCGCGCTCGTCCGCGCCTTCCGCGAGCGGTACGGGTTGCCACCCCACGCGTACCTGAACGAGCAGCGGGTCCGGCGGGCCTGCGCGCTGCTCGAGGCCGGCCACCCACCGGCGGCGGTCGCGGCAGCGGTGGGCTTCGCCGACCAGGCCCACCTGACCCGCCACTTCCGCCGCATGATCGGCGTGCCGCCCGGGCAGTACCGGCGCAAGAACGTTCAAGACCGCTGACCGGCCGGCTCCTACGCTCGCCCGCATGCACTCCGAGCTGGAACCGGACCGAGCGACGCGGACGCTGTGGGCGAAGGGCGTCCTCGACTATCTCGACGACTTCATCGACGGGCTGCCGGCCGCCCCGGCGAGCTGGGACCGAGCGGCCGGCGCGTCGGCGGCCGCGACGGAGCCACCGGCGGCGGGACCCCGACCGCTGCCGGAGCTGCTGACCCAGGTCGACGGCTCCGTCGCCGCCGCCGTCGAGACCGCGGGACCCGGCTATCTCGCCTACTTCCCCGCCGGTGGCCTGTACTCGTCCGTGCTCGGCGAGCTGCTGGCCCAGACGGTGAACCGCTATACCGGGGTCGCCAGCACGGCCCCGGGCCTGGTGGGACTCGAGCAGAGCGTCGTCCGGTGGTTCTGCCGGCAGTTCGGGCTCCCGCACGGGGCTGGGGGCCTGATCACGACCGGAGCGTCGCTGGCCACGCTGACGGCGGTGCACGCGGCGCGCACCGCCCGGTTGCGCTGGCCGGACCCGAAGGCGGCCATCTACCTCACCGAACAGACCCATCACTGCGTCGCGAAGGCCGCCCGTATCGCCGGCTTCACCGACGACCAGCTGCGGCTCGTACCTGTCGACGCCGAGCTGCGGATGGACGTCGCCGCCGCCCGAGCGGCGATCGAGCGCGACCGCGCCGGCGAGTGGCACCCGTTCCTCATCGTCGGCACGGCGGGATCCACGAGCACCGGCACCGTCGATCCGCTGCCGGAGATCGCGGCGCTCGCGGCGGACCAGGGTCTCTGGCTGCACGTCGACGGCGCCTACGGCGGCGGGTTCCAGCTCACCGAGTACGGACGGTCGCTGCTGGCCGGTGTCGAGCTCGCGGACTCGATTACGTTCGATCCGCACAAGAGCCTGTTCCTGCCCTACGGCACCGGCGTCCTGCTGGTCCGCGACCAGGCGACGCTGCGCGCCGCGCACAGCGCGGACGGCGACTACCTGCAGGACCTCGTCCGCGATCCCGGCCTGCCCGACTTCGCCGATCTCGGGCCGGAGCTGACGCGCGACTCCCGCGGACTCCGGCTCTGGCTCCCCCTGCACCTGCACGGCGTCGAGGCGTTCCGGGCCGCGCTGGACGAGAAGCTGGAGCTGGCGCGCTGGGCGTACGACGAGCTGCGCTCCGACCCGCACCTCGACGTCCCGCTACGCCCTGACCTCACCGTGATCGTCGCCCACTCGACCGCCGGCGACGACGCCACCCGCCGCCTGCTGGACCGCGTCAACGCCGGTCGCCGGGTGTTCCTGTCGAGCACCCGAGTGGCGGGCAGGTACGCGATCCGCCTGTGCGTCCTCAGCCATCGCACGCACCGAGACCGCGTGGAGGAAGGGGTCGCGGCGATCCGCGCCGCGGCCCGCCGCATGTGACGGTGACGGTGACGCCACGCCTACGCCGTCCTGAGTTGATCTTGGAGTAGAGCCGCCAATTCTGACCGGAATGTCCGATGGGTACCGGCGTTACTCCACAATCAACCTGGGAAGGGTGCGCGAAGGGCGGGCACCACAGCACCGGCATCGACGCGGCAGCGGGGCCAGGTCCATCATGCCGAGCTCGGCGCTGCTGCCCAGCGTCGCCGGGGCTGGGGACCTTGGTCCTCGGCCGGCACCGCCGGGTGGCGTACCGTCGTGATCATGGGCACCGACCGTGTGATCAAGGTCTTCCTGCTCGACGACCACGAGGTGGTCCGGCGCGGGGTGTCCGCCCTGCTCGAGACCGAACCCGACATCGAGGTGGTCGGTGAGGCCGGCACCGCCGAACAAGCCATGGCGCGTATCCCCGCGCTCCGCGCCGACGTCGCCATCCTCGACGTCCGCCTGCCCGACGGCGACGGCGTCACCGTCTGCCGCGAGATGCGCTCCCGCCTGCCCGGCCTGCAGTGCCTCATGTTCACCTCGTTCGCCGACGACGACGCCCTCTTCGACGCCGTCATGGCCGGCGCCGCCGGCTACGTCCTCAAACAGGTCCACGGCACCGACCTCATCGGCGCGGTCCGGGCGCTGGCCGAGGGCAAGTCGCTGCTCGACCCCGAGAGCACCGCACGCATGCTTGCCCGGCTGCGCGACCGCGCCACCCGCACCGACCCGCTGGCCGCCTTGACCAACCAAGAACGGCGCATCCTCGACCTCATCGGCGAGGGTCTGACGAACCGGCAGATCGGCGAGCGGATGTTCCTCGCCGAGAAGACCATCAAGAACTACGTCTCCAACCTGCTCGCCAAACTCGACCTGAACCGCCGCACCCAAGCGGCGGCACTGTCGGCCCAGCTCAAGGCCGAGCAGCACCGCGACGACCGAGCGGAGCGATGACGAACGCCTGACGCATGCGGACGTGGCGGGCGACTCGCTGCACGGTTCGCTCGGGATAACGGAGCACATCGTCGGCGGTGAGCGTGATGACGATCCAGCCGAGGTCGCGCAGCTGTTCGTCGCGGTACCGGTCGCGTCGCCATTGTCGCTGATCGGTGCGGTGGTGGTCGCCGTCGTACTCGATGGCGATCCGCAGCTTCGGGTAGGACAGGTCGGGCCGGGCCAGCCAGGCGCCGGTCTCGTCGACGACGTTCAGGCCGACCTCCGGGCACGGGAGACCGGCGTCGACGATGAGCAGCCGGACTCGCGTCTCCATGGGTGAATCGACGCCCGGCCGGATCAGCCGCAGCGCTTCACGGGCGCGGACGATGCCGCGCCGGCGGGTGAGCGCGGCGATCTCGTCGTGCAGGCGTTCCGGCGTGGTCCAGTGACGCACGATCGCGTCGCCGAGTGTCACGAGATCGTCCAGCCGCCAGGTGGCCGCGAGGTGCGCGAACGTCCGCTCCGGCCGAACCACGGGCAGGCCGCTGACCTCGATGACGGTGTCCGGGTCCAGCCCGGTGTGGCCGACGACGCCGCTGAGCTGCGGCACGACCACCCCGGGCGGCACGATGACATGCACGGCGCCGTCGACACGGGGCACCGGCAGCCGGCACAGCGCTGCCGCGGTCTCATGCGAGAACGCCGCTCCGTCAGGTACGGCGAGACGGGCGGCCCGGCAGGTCAGCTCGAAGGACTCCGGCATCGCCGCCGGAATCCGGACACCACGGAACGGCCGCCGGAACTGCGGCCCGTCCAGCAGGTGCTTCAGCAGCCCGGCCTTGGCGGCGTCCATGACACGGAACGGCTGCGAGCGGAAGGGCTCGGGGACGTCGCCGTAGTGAGGCACCGCCCGATCATCACCCGAACCGGCGGACGGTGCCGAAAGTTATCCACAGCCTCCGCCCCGGCCCCGGTTGATCATGGGAAAGTCCCCCTCTCACGGGCGCTGAGAGGAGGACTTCTCCATGATCAACGGCTTGTCGGACGCCGGATCCTCACCAGGCCCACGATCAGCGCGATGCCGGCGACGACGACGGCAGCGGCGGCGAGCCACCGCGGCCCGAGGTCGGCGACGACGCCGCTGAGGCGGCCCTGGAGCTCGAGTGCCGCGTCGATGACGGGATCCGCCGGGTCGCCGCCGGCCCGCACCCGCAGCTCGTAGACGCCGTAGTAGACGACGTAGCCGCCGGCCAGCAGGAGCAGCACCCCGCTGACCCGCGACACGTACGGCAGCAGCCGCCGGGCCCGCCGCACGACGGCGTCGCTGCCCAGTGCGACCGCCGCGGCGAGCAGGCCGACCACGAGGCCCATCCCGACGCCGTATGCGACGAAGGCGGCCAGCCCGCCGAGGATGCCCGACGACGTGAAGGTGGCCGTGGCCATCGCGAGGAACGGTGCGACGGTGCAGGACAGGCTGGCCACCGCGTACGCGACGCCGTACCCGGCCATCGACCACGCCGACGACGAGGGCGCCGCGCCGGACAGCCGTGGCGTCCGGACGACCAGCTCCCGGCCCGCGACCAGCCAGCCGCCGAGTGCGACCAGCGCGACCCCGATCACAATGGTCGCCCACGGCAGGAACCGCTCGACGGACACCGCCGCCGGCACCACGACCAGCCCGAACGCGCCGAACACGGCGACGAACCCGGCCGTCATCGCCGCGGTCGTGACGCCGGCCCGGCGCAGCGCCGCGGCGGTGCCGGGCGGTCCGCCCTGCGCGACCAGCAGGGTGAGGTACGTGGGCAGCAGCGCGAAACCGCACGGGTTCAGCGCCGCCACCGACCCGAGCAGCAGGGCGAACTCGATCGGCACGTCACCCATGGTCAGCCCGTGACCAGCCGCTCGACCTCGGCCACGATCTCGTCCTCCTCGAGCGGCCCGCGGATCACCTCGACGGTGCCGTCGGCAGACACGAAACCGATGTCGTACTGCTGCGTGACCCCGAACCGGCTGTAGACGGCGCCGTCGCGGTCGTCGATGTGGGTGATGCCCTCGACGCCGCCGTCGGCGATGAACGCCTCCATGGCCGTGAGGTCGCCTGACAACCCGGCCACGCCGACGAACGCCACCTGCCCCTCGTACTGGGCGGCGAGGTCGGCGATGAGCGGCGCCTCCCGCTGGCACACCGGGCACCACGGCGCCCAGAACCACAGCACGGCCGGCTGGCCGGCCAGGCTGGCACCGTCGAACGTGCCACCGTCCACGGTCGGCGCGACGAAGGCCAGCTCCTCCGGGACCGCGACCTCGGGGCTCGGCGTGGTGGACGCCGGCGGCGGCTCCGTCGTGGCCGTACTCGACGGCGTGGGCGACGGCGTCGCCGCGGTGCTCGACGGTGCCGGCGCGGCCTCGGTCCCGCCGTCGTCGGCGGAACCGCACGCGGCGAGGAGGAGGGCTGCGGCGATGGGACCGAGCCGGGTGGACGGGCGCATCGTGTCTCCGATCTTCGGGTCGGGGAGGGTCAACGCGTCGCCAGGCCGGCGACGGCGGCGAACAGCAGGGTGCGGACGCGGTCGATGTTGGTGCGGAACACCTCGAAGACCTCGTCCTGGCTCACCGGTGGCACGTCCGGCTCGCCGTCGAGCCCGGTGTCGTAGTCCGTGACGAGGGCGATGCCACCGAAGTCCAGCCCGGCCTCGCGGGCCAGTGCCGCCTCGGGATACTGCGTCATGTTGACGACGTGCCAGCCGGCCTGACGGTGCCAGGCGGACTCGGCGCGGGTGGAGAAGCGCGGGCCGTTGATCACCACCACCGTGCCGCCGTCGTGCATGGTCGCCCCGGCCGTCCGCCCGGCGTCCAGCAGGGCGCGCCGGACCCGCAGAGTGTAGGGGTCGGCGAGCGAGACGTGCCGCGGGCCGTCGTCGAAGCGGTCGTAGAAGGTGTCGGCCCGGCCCCAGGTGCGGTCGACGAGCTGGTCGACGACGACGAAGTCGCCGGGCCGGATCTCCGGGCGCAGCGACCCGGCCGCGAACGGCGCCACCAGCGTGTGCACACCCAGCCGCCGCATCGCGTCGACGTTGGCGCGGTAGTTGACCCGGCTCGGCGGCAGCTCGTGGTGCTGACCGTGCCGGGGCAGGAACGCCACGCCGACGCCGTCGACGTCGGCCACCGTCACCGGCGCGGACGGCGCCCCCCAGTCGGTCTCCACGTCCACCGTCTCGGCGTCGGCGAGGAGGCTGTAGAACCCGGACCCGCCGAAGATCCCGATCTCTGGTGTCACCGCTGCTCCTTGTCGATCAGGCGACGGGTCTCGGCGAGCCGCCGCCGCATGTCCAGCACCGCGCGGACGGTCCCGCCGACGGTGCCGGTGACCTTGCTCTTCCCGGTGCGCGGATGGTACGGCACCGGCCGTTCGGCGACCCGCCAGCCGGCCCGTCCGGCGCGCAGCACCATCTCGAGGGGCCAGCCTGACCGCCGGTCGGCCAGGCCGAGGCCGAGCAGGGCGTCCCGGCGGGCGGCCCGCATGGGCCCGATGTCGGTGAGCCGGACGCCGGTGTAGGCGGCCACCCGCCCGGCGAGGTAGCGGTTGGCCACCCGGACGTGCGGCGGCATCGCGCGGCCGCGCCGGGCGCCGAGCACCAGGTCCGCCGCCCCCGCGGCGACCGCACCGGCGATGTCCGGCAGGTCGTGCGGGTCGAGTGAGGCGTCGCAGTCCATGAAGCACACCACCTCCGACGTCGCCGCCGACAGGCCCGCGAAGCAGGCGGCGCCGAACCCGCGCCTGGGCTCGTCGACGACGACGGCGCCGTGCGCGGCCGCCACCGCCGCCGAGCCGTCGGCGGAGCCGTTGTCGACCACGATCGGGCGATAGCCGGCGGGCATCCGGCCGAGCACCCATGGGATGGCGGCGGCCTCGTCCAGCACCGGCAGGACGACGTCGATCATTCGACCACCCGGGCCACGCGGGCGAACCACCGTCCGGCCGCGACGTGCCACCCGGCCAGTCGCAGCCCGGCCGCGGCGGCGACCCGGGCGAGATCGTCGGCGGCCACTCGAGCCCACGGGAACCAGCCGCTGATCTCGCCGTCGCGTTCCAGCCGCGCCTCACCCCGCCACGAGCCCGCGCCCGGCGGTGCGGTCTCGACCACCACCCGCCCGTCTCCGGCAAGCAGCCGGGCGACGCGCCGCAGCAGGTCCGCCGGCGCGCCGCCGATGCCGACGTTGCCGTCGAGCAGCAGCACGCTCTGCCACCGGCCCTCCCCCGGCAGCGCGTCGAACACCGAGTGGCGCAGCGCGGTGGCGCCACGCGCGCGGGCCTGGTCGACGGCGTGCGCCGACGCGTCGACGCCCAATGCGGGAACACCGAGCTCGGCCAGCGCCACCACCAGCCGGCCCGGCCCGCAGCCGAGGTCCAGGACCGGTCCGCGCAGAGATGCGAGCAGTGTCCGCTCGGTGGCCGTCGCCGGCGCGGTCCATTCGGCCACCGCCAGCGGCCGCGCGGACCCGTCCCGGTCGCGCATCACCACGGTCATCCGGCCGGCCTCCGTTCCCGCCTCCACCGCGCCGTCACGACGGCGCCGACCACCAGCCAGATCAGCGCCAGCACCACCAGCAGGTTGCGGCCGTACTCCAGCGGCAGCGCGCTGGGCACCGACGGCGACCGCCCCCAGCCACGCACCACCGGCCAGAACAGCACCGTCAGCAGCGCGGTCAGGGCGAGCCCGAGCCGGACCGGCAGCCGGGCGGCCCGCGGCAGCCACCGCGTGCCGAGGGCCACGACGATCACCGCGGGCGCCACGACGGCGTCGTGCGCTACGCCGGCGCCGCCCAGCCAGACCGCCAGGTCGGCGGGGTGCGTGTCGGCGCGGTCGCCCCACGCCCCCACGAGGCCGTAGCCGACGATCCCGGCTCCGGCGACCAGGCAGGTCCAGAAGAACGGCCCGGACGGGGTCCGCCGCGGCGCCGCGGCCGGCTCGGTCATGCCCGGATCACCACCAGGTCCCGCACCCATTTCGTCTGCAGCACGCCGGCCCGGTTTGGCCCGATGAGCCGGCACGGATACCCGTGGTCGAGGTCGAGCCGCTCGCCGTTCAGGGCGACGGCCAGCAGGGTGTCGGAGTCGCGGGCCTGCAGGTGGTTCAGCTCCGATGTCCGGTACCGGCCGCCGGCCTGCAGCGACTCCACCCGCACGGTGACGTCGTCGTGCGGGTCGACGCCGGCCGCCGCCAGCAGCTCGGCGACCGGGACGCCGCGCCACCGGGCCGACACGCTCCAGCCCTCGACGCAGGCGATCGGCAGCTCGGCCTCGCGGCGCGCCAGCCGGTCGAGGTCGCCCGCGGTGAGCTCGACCGGCCGCGCCACGGCGCCGGTGACCCGCAGCCGGTACGCCGGGTCGGCCGCGGCGTCGACGACGCCGGCCTGGACGGCGCTGCGGTTGACCGGCACGCCCTGCGGGCCGATGTCCGGGCGGCGCTGCGCGAACAGCGTCAGGGGGCGCAACGCCGGCAGCGTCTGGCCCGCGGTGGTGACGGTGACCACGCCCATGGCGACGGCCACCGCGCCCAGGAAGCCGCGCCGCCCCAGCGCGCCCGGGGCGGCCGCCGCGACCGGGTGGCCGGGCCGGGCCAGTGCCGCGCGGGCGACCGCCGCCTTCGCACCGATGTGCGCGACCAGCGCGCCGATGGTGATCCACGCGACCCAGTAGTGCGCGGCGGGGAAGAAGAACGTCCACGGGTACCAGCGCGACACGTTGGCCACGCCGGAGAACAGCTGGAACACCGCACCGCAGACCAGCGGGACCAGCATGAGCCGCTCGGCGGCGTGCGCGGCGCTCGTCACGGGCGGCCAGTGGAACAGCCGCGGGTACACCGACCACAGCTTCGCCAGCAGCAGCGGAACGGTGGCGAAGCCGGTCGCCACGTGCAGGCCCTGCGTCACCCGGTACAGCGACGCGGGCCGCGGCGGGATCGGCAGCCAGTCCACCGGGTGCTGCTGCAGGTGGGAGTAGAGGCCGGTCAGGAAGCAGATCAGGAAGCAGGCGCCGAGCGCGATGCCCAGGATCGCGGCGGTGCGCGCATCGTGCACCGGCCGCCGCAGCGCCTCGTCGCGGGCCGTCCCCACGGCGCGCAGCCGCTCCGGCACTCGCGGCAGCGTCACCGCGGCTCCGCCCCGGCGAGCAGCGCGCGCACGACGCCGGCGGTCCGGGAGTCCGGGACCGCGTCCGCCACCGCGACCGCGTCGGCCGCCGTGTCGATGTCGCGCAGCACCGGCAGCGGCGTCACCGTCAGGCCCAGCGACCGCAGCCGCTCGGCCTGACGGGCGCCCGTGTGCGGCGTGCTCATGGGCACGCCGTCGAAGACACCGCGCCGCCACCGCCACAGGCCGAGGGCCCACCAGCCGCCGTCCTCGGCCGGCCCGAGCACCGCCGTCCGCGGGCCCCCCTCGACGATCAGGCGGAGCGCGTCGTCGAGCAGGAAGGGCGTCACCTGCGGGGTGTCCATGCCCAGCTGGACGCCCGGGCCGCCGGCGTACCGCCAGGCCGCCGCCAGCCGGGCGCCGAGTGGCCCGCGCACCTGCCGGACGACCTCGAAGCCGGGCGGCAGCCACGGCCCGGGCCGGCCGTCGAGGGCGAGGATGCGCCGGTCGGCGCCACACCGGGCGACGGCGTCGAGCGTGTCGGCGAGGGCCGCCTCGGCGACGCGCGCAGCCTCGACGGGGTCCAGCGGCGGGCAGAGGCGGGTCTTCACCCGGCCGGGGACCGGCTCCTTCGCGACGACGAGCACCTGGGTGGCGTTCACCCTCCCGACCGTAGGGTCGACCGGCTGTCCTGATCCTTACAAGCCGCGAAACTCTGCCGCCGTGCCCGCCCGACCTGGGGCGAAGCGGTCACCGGCAGTGGCATGGTGGAGCCATGGATCCCGGACCGGCCCAGCGCGTGCTGGTGGTGGACGACGACCCGGCGCTGTCCGAGGTGGTCGGGCGGTACCTGCGCCGCGACGGCTTCGAGGTCGACTACGCCGCCGACGGCACCGCCGGCCTGGCGAAGGCCCTCGACACCCTGCCCGACCTCATCGTGCTCGACCTCATGCTGCCCGGCCTCGACGGTCTCGAGCTGTGCCGCCGGCTGCGCCGGGTCGCGCCCATCCCGGTGGTGATGCTCACCGCGCTCGGCGAGGAGAACGACCGCATCGCCGGCCTCGAGATCGGCGCCGACGACTACGTCACCAAGCCGTTCTCACCCCGTGAGCTGTCCGCCCGGGTCAAGGCGGTGCTGCGCCGGGCGGCGGCCGGGAACGTCACACCGTCGACCGCGGCGCGCCAGCTGACTGGCGCCGGCTGCGAGGTCGACCTGGTCGCCCACCAGGTGCGGCGGAGCGGCGAGCTGGTGGCCCTCACGACCAAGGAGTTCGATCTGCTCGTGCACTTCATGACGCATCCGGGCGTGGCCTACCGGCGCGAGGAACTGCTCGAGGCCGTGTGGGGCTGGCGCTTCGGCGACACCTCCACCGTGACGGTGCATCTGCGGCGGCTGCGGGAGAAGATCGAGGACGACGCGTCGGCGCCGCAGCACCTGCTCACCGTCCGCGGCGTCGGCTACCGGTTCCAGCCATGACCCGGCAGGCCACCACCGTCTCGGTCCTGGCGACCGGCCTCGTCGTGGCCGGCGTCATCGCCGCCTCCGCCGGCATCCCGACCCGCGACACCGTGATCCTCGTCGCGGTGACGGCGCTCGCCGCCGGCGCGGCGTTCCTCGCCGGCGCCACCGTGCTACGCCGGTTCCGCGGCCGCCCGGTGCGCACCCAGGTGCTCGTCGTCGCTGTGTCGTCGCTGCTCATGACGGTGGCCGGCGTCGTGGCCGCGGCGCTGGCGATGTTCATCTCGACGCACGACCTCATGGCGTTGTTCGTCGTCGTCGCGGTCGCGACGGCCATGGCGGTCGGCGCGGCGCTGCAGCTCGGCGACGACATCGGCACCGGGACGAGGCAGGTCGGGCACCTGGCCCGCACGATGGTCGACGGCGGGGATGGACCGGCGGCGGTCACCGGTCCCGGCGAGCTGGCCACGCTCGCGGCGGAACTCGCCGACGTGTCCGCCCGGCTGGACGAGTCGCGGCGGCGCGAGCGCGCGCTGGAGGCGTCGCGGCGCGAGCTGATCGCCTGGGTGTCGCACGACCTGCGCAGCCCGCTGGCGACGATCCGCGCGATGGCGGAGGCGCTCGACGACGAGGTGGCCGACGACGCCGCCACCGTCCAGCGCTACCACCGGCAGATCCGCGGCGACGCCGAACGGCTCACCGCCCTGGTCGACGACCTGTTCGAGCTGTCGCGGATCAACAGCGGCACCGTGCGGCTCGGGCCCGAGCTGGTCTCGATCGGCGACGCGGTCGCCGAGTCGCTGGCCGGTGCGGCCTCGCACGCCTCGGTCAAGGGCGTGCAACTGGTCGAGGAGCTCGACGACCTGCCCGCTACGGAGGTGTCGGCCCGCGAGTTCTCCCGCGCCCTGAACAACCTGCTCGACAACGCCATCCGGCACACGCCCGCAGGCGGCCGCGTCGTCGTCCGGTGCGGCCGCGACCACGACGGCGCCGTGCTGCAGGTCATCGACGAGTGCGGCGGTATCCCGGAACCCGACCTGGACCGCGTGTTCGACGTCGCCTTCCGCGGCGACACCGCGCGCGGCCGCGACGCCGGCGGCGGCGGGCTGGGACTGGCCATCGCCCGCGGCCTGGTCGAGGCGCACGCCGGCTCCGTCGAGGTCGCCAACCACGACCGCGGGTGCCGATTCACCATCCGGCTCCCGGCGTGACGGAGTCCGCGGCGCTCGCGGCCCGGCCGGTGCAGGCCAGGGCGCCGCGCCGCCGGACGGTCGTCGTCTGGGTGCTGGCCGGATGGGTCCTGCTGCTGGTGACCGCCCGGGTCTGGGGCCTGGCCCTGCCCGCCGACGACCTGCATCTGGGCGCCATCCCGCTGTACGGCCGCTGGGAGCTCGCGCCGGTCTGGCGGCTGGCCGCGCCGGTCGCCGCAGGCGCGGCGGCCGTGCTGGTGCTGCCCGGGCTCGCGGCGCGCTGGCCGTGGCGGCGGGTGCTCGGCGCGGTGGCGGCGACGGCGATCGGCTGGAGCCTGGCGCTGGCCGCGGTCGACGGCGTTGACGGTTTCGCCGACATCGGGCAGGCGTACGGCCGGCACATCGGGCTGGTCGACGAGCGCGGCGGTCCGGCGGCGTTCCTGCGCACGTACGTCGAGCACCAGGACGCCGTCCCGGTCCATCTGCAGGCGCACCCGCCGGGACTGGTGCTGGCGCTGTGGGCGTCGGCCCGCGCGGGGTTGTCCGGTTCCGGGTGGGAGACGGCGCTCGCGATGGCGGGCGTCGCCGCCGCGGCCGTCGCGGCGCTGGTGATCGCCCGCGAGGTCGTGTCGGAGCGGTCCGCCCGCCGGGCCGCGCCGTTCCTCGTGCTGGCACCGGCGGCCGTCTGGCACACCAACGCGGACGTCGTCTTCGGCGGGCTGGCGCTGACCGGTGTGGTGCTGGTGGTGATCGCGACCGGCCGGGCCGGCCGATCGCGGTGGGCGCTGGCGGGTGCCGGCGGCGCGGTGTTCGGGCTGGCGCTGCTGTTCTCCTACGGCGTCGCGCTGCTCGCGGCGCCGATCGCTGCGGTCGCGCTGTGGCGACGCAGGCCGGCCGTACTGGCCGTCGCGGCCGGGGCGGGCGCCGTCGTCGTGGCGCTGCCGCTCCTCTGGGGGTTCTGGTGGCTCGACGGGCTGGCCGCGACCCGCGTCCAGTACTACGCCGGCGTGGGCGCGGACCGTCCGTACGAGTACTTCCTGCTGGCCAACCTGGCGGTCTTCGCGCTGGCCGTCGGCCCGGCGACGGCGGCCGGGCTGGCCCGGCTGCGCGATCGGCGAGCCTGGCTCGTCGTCGGCTCGGGGCTGGCTGCGGTGCTGCTCGCCGACCTGTCCGGGCTGTCGTCTGCCGAGACCGAGCGGATCTGGCAGCCATTCATGCCGCTGGTGCTGCTGGCCGGCGGCGCGCTGGCGACGTCGGCCGGTGGGGCCAGGCGATGGCTCGCGCTGCAGGTCGCCGTCGCCGTCGTCCTCCAGGCGGCGCTGCGCTCACCCTGGTGAACACGAAGGAGATGCGATGCGAGTCCTCGTCACCGGCGGCGCCGGCTTCATCGGCGGGCACGTCGTCGACCAGCTGGCCGAGCAGGGCGCCGAGGTGGTCGTGCTCGACTCCCTGGCCGCGCATGCCGAGCCGCCCGCGCATCTGCCGGACGGGGTCGACCTGCGCGTGGCCGACCTGCGCGACGCCGACACCGTCGCGCACGCCGTCGGCGACGTCGACGCCGTCTGCCACCAGGCCGCCCGGGTCGGCCTGGGCGTCGACCTCGACGACGTCGCCGACTACGTGTCCGACAACGACCTGGGCACCGCCGTACTGCTGCGCGCCCTGTGGCGGCGCCGCTTCACCGGCCGCCTCGTGGTCGCGTCGTCGATGGTCGTCTACGGCGAGGGCCGGTACCGCTGCACGCGACACGGCACCGTCGCACCCGGCCCGCGGTCGGTCGCCGACCTCGATGCCGGGCAGTTCGAGCCGTCCTGCCCGCACTGCGGTGCGCAGCTGTCCTGGGACCACGTCGACGAGGAGGCGGCACCCGATCCGCGCAACGTCTACGCCGCGACGAAGCTGCTCACCGAGCACCTGGCCTTCGCGTACGGCCGCGAGACCGGCGCCGCCGTCTGTGCGCTGCGCTACCACAACGTGTACGGGCCGCGGATGCCCCGCGACACCCCCTACGCGGGCGTGGCCAGCATCTTCCGCAGCGCGCTGGCCCGCGGCGCCGCACCCCGCGTCTTCGAGGACGGCGGTCAGCGGCGCGACTTCGTCCACGTCGGCGATGTCGCCCGGGCCAACGTCCTGGCCCTCGGGTCCGGGTGGAGCGGGGCGCTCAACGTCGCCAGCGGCGAGCCGCACACGATCCTGGAGATGGCGGCCGCCCTGTGCGCGGCGTTCGGGCCGGTCGCGCCGCCACCCGTCGTCACCGGCGAGTACCGCCTCGGCGACGTCCGCCACGTCGTCGCCTCCCCGCGCCGTGCCGCCGCGGCACTCGGCTTCGAAGCGCGCGTCCCCTTCGCCGCCGGCATGGCCGAGTTCGCCCACGCCCCGCTCCGGGCGGCGGGAATGCGGACGTCCCCCCAGGGGGTTGCACCTTCATGACCACCACCGCACTGACCAGCCAGACCTTCGCACAGACCGTGGACGACAACGAGATCGTGCTGGTCGACTTCTGGGCCGACTGGTGTGGACCGTGCCGCATGTTCGCCCCCGTCTACGAGCGGGCCGCGGAGCAGCACCCGGAGATCGTCTTCGGCAAGGTCGACACCGAGGCGGAGCAGGAACTGGCGGCGTGGGCGCAGATCACGTCGATCCCGACCCTGATGGCCTTCAAGAAGGGCCACCTCGTCTTCGCTCAGCCCGGCGCGCTGCCGGCGGCCGCGCTCGACCAGGTCATCGACGCCGTCACCGCCCTCGACGTCGACGCGGCCCTGGCCGCCGCCAAGAAGGAGCAGTAGCCCGGTCACTGCCCTGCGGCCTCCCAGTCGAACCTCTCAGGGTCGGTGAAGGACCCGGCGTCCGCGGGCACGCCGGCGACCTTGGCGATAGCCGTGACGCTAGCGGCGGCCGGGGAGTCCGCACTTCTCGATAGAGGCGGCGGCAGCGAAGCGGCACCGGCTCGATGCCGGCGCCGCCCCGCAGCGTCGGTGCCGTCAGCAGCACCCGGTGTCGCAGCAGTCCGTGATCAGGTCGTCGCAGCAGTCCATCGTCGCCACCTCCTCTCGCCGTGGTCATCGACAGGTCAGCGGCCGCGCTCAAGCCGTCGTGCAGCACCTGCTGTCGTTGCTGGTGGCGAGCGCGGTCCAGGCACCGCGCAGGCGGCCGACGGTGCGCGCGACGCCGCTGCGGCGGCAGCAGGTGGCGATCGCGACCAGCCGCCGGCGGGCCGCTTCGGCGATGAGGTCGCGCCGGCGTTCGGTCGCGATTGTTTCGGGCAGGTACGGGTCCATGGCGCCTCCTTGTTTCGACGTTCATCTAATCACTGATTCGACGAATCTCAAAGCAGTGTTACGAAGATCTTCGAATCGGCTCGCTTCCGCGGCTAAGCTGGAGACATCATGACCACTGTGACGACCAGCCTCGAGGCACCCGCCCCCGCCTCCGCGCGACAGCTGCCGGTGCTGACCATCTGCTGCGCCCCGTCGGCAGCGATGGCCGACGACGACGCGGCCTCGCTGGCCGGCATGTTCAAGGCGCTGGCCGACCCGGCCCGGGTGAAGATCCTGTCGATGCTGCTCAATGCCGATGAGGTCTGCGCCTGCGACATGGCCGACGCGATCGGCAAGACCGCTGCGACCGCGAGTCACCACCTGAAGCTGCTGCGCGACGCCGGCCTGATCATCGGCGACCGGCGTGGCACCTGGGTCTACTACCGCGTGGTGCCCGAGCGGCTCGCCGCCATCCGCGACGCCCTCACACTCGCATAACGTTGATCATGGAGAAGCGCCCCTTTCCAGCGCCGCCAAAGGGGGACTTCTCCATGATCAACGAGGCTGCGGGGCGCCAGGGCGCCGAGTGGCCGCAGGTCACCGCCATTGCCGTCGTCGCCCTCGGTACCGTCACAGCCAGCCGCGGCGCTTGAACGACAGATACAGCACCACGCAGGTCAGCGCCATCAACGTCAGGGCGAACGGGTAGCCGAGCAGCCAGTGCAGCTCCGGCATGTGGTCGAAGTTCATGCCGTAGACGGTGCCGATGAGCGTCGGGGCGAACAGGATCGCCGCCCATGCGGAGATCTTCTTGAGCTCCTCGTTCTGCGCCTGGGTCACGAGGGTGGCGTTGACGGTGAGGATCTTGCTGAGCAGCGCCTCGAAGTTGTCCACGCGCTCGGCGACGATGGTCGCGTGGTCGCGGACGTCGCGGAGGTAGCGGCGCAGCTCCTCGCTGGTGGCGTATGTCGTGAAGCCGGCCTCCAAGGCCTTGAGCATGTCCAGCAGCGGACGCGTGGCCAGCTGGAACCCGGTCACCTCGCGGGAGAGCTCGTAGATGCGCCGCGACACCTTCGGATCGCCGTCGAAGACCTGCGCCTGGATCTCGTCGATGTCGTTCTGCAGCCCGGCCACCACCGGCGCGTACCCGTCGACGACGGCGTCGAGGATGGCGTACAGCACCGCCTCCGGGCCCAGCGCCAGGAGGTCCGGATCGCCCTCCATGCGACGGCGGACCGCGGCCAGGTCCGGCGACTCGCTGTGCCGGACGGTGAGCACGAAACCCGGGCCGATGAAGACGTGCACCTCGCCGAACTCCACCCGCTCGACGTCGTCGAGGTACCGCGCCGCCCGCAGCACCACGAACAGCGTGTCCCCGTAGCGCTCCAGCTTGGGTCGCTGATGCGCCACGATCGCGTCCTCGACGGCCAGCTCGTGCAGATCGAACTGGTCGGCCACCGCCAGCAGTTCCTCGTCGCTGGGCCGGTACAGCCCGATCCACGCCATGCTCGACTCGTCGGGCAGACTCCGCAACGCCTCGGCCAATGTCGCCGGCGACTCCGTGCGGCGCCCGTCACGGTAGACCCCGCTGTTGACCACGCTGGCACCGACGTCCACGACAGCGGCGGCGTCGGGGCGCGGATCCATCGCCCGCTCCGGCGCCTCGGGCACCTCGCCGGCCGGACCATCGGGGCCGGCGGCACCCCGCCGGGGCGACAGGAAGCGCAAGCGGCTGTTGGCCATGGATCCATCCTGCCCACTGGGAGGGCTCGGCGGCGAAGAACGGCCACGACGACCCAGAACATCATCCCGTCAGCGGTAACAGAGCACCGCCGCGGGCCTTGGTTCAGTCACATCAACGATCGCGTACTTCGGGAACTCGGCGCCGACCTCACGACCGCGTTCCCGAAGCCGCTGACGGACGACGTCGTCACGGCGGCCGACGTCGTCATTACGATGGGGTGTGGCGACGCCTGCCCGGTCTGTCCCGGCAAGCGCTACGAGGACTGGGACGTCGCCGACCCCGATGGCGCCGACGATGCCCGGCTGGCAGCGATCCACGACGATCTCGACAGCCGCGTCCACGCGCTGTCCGCCGATCTCATCGACACGGAGTCCAGGTGACCGACAAGCCCAGCGTGCTGTTCGTCTGCGTCCACAACGCCGGCCGCTCCCAGATGGCAGCAGCATTCCTCCACCACCTCTCCAGCGGCGACATCGAGGTCCGCTCGGCCGGGTCCGCGCCCGCCGACCAAGTCAACCCCGTCGCCGTCCAGGCCATGGCCGAGGTCGGCATCGACATCGCCGCGGAACAGCCGAAGATCCTCACCGATCAGGCCGTCCAGGAGTCCGACGTCGTCATCACCATGGGCTGCGGCGACGCCTGCCCGTTCTATCCGGGCAAGCGGTACGAGGACTGGGAGCTCGACGACCCGGCCGGCCAGGGCATCGAGGCCGTCCGCCCCATCCGCGACGACATCCGCGGCCGCGTCGAGGCCCTCATCGCCGATTTGAAAGCGACCGCCCGCTGACCCCGTCGGGCGCGACATGACGGTTCAGCTCCGCGACGCCGACGTCATCGTGGTCGGCGGCGGCCAGGCCGGGCTCGCCGTCGGCTACTACCTGCGGCGTGCCGGCGTGGACTTCCTGATCCTCGACGACCAGCCCGCACCCGGCGGCGCCTGGCAGCACATGTGGCCGTCGCTGCGGCTGTTCTCGCCGGCGTCGTACTCGTCGCTCGCCGGTTGGATGATGCCTCCGACCGGTGACGACCGCTTCCCCGATGCCGCGCACGTCGTCGACTACCTCACCCGGTACGAAAAGCGCTACGACCTGCCCGTCGTACGACCGATACGCGTGTCGTCGGTGTCCCTCGGCGCCGGCGGCCGCTTCGCGGTGCACACCGACGCCGGTAGCGCGGCGTCACGGGGCGTGGTCAGTGCGACCGGCACCTGGTCGCGGCCGCACGTGCCCGCCGTCCCCGGCCGCGACACATTCCGCGGCCGCCAGCTGCACACCGTCGACTACGACGGACCAGAGCCGTTCGCGGGCCAGCGCGTCGTGGTCGTCGGCGGCGGGAACTCCGGCGCGCAGATCCTCGCCGAACTCACCACCGTGGCCGAGACCCTCTGGATCACCCAGCGCCCACCCCGGTTCCTCCCCGACGACGTCGACGGGCGCGTGCTGTTCCAGCTGGCCTCGCGCCGCTTCGCCGCCCGCCGCGACGGCGTCGACGACCCGGGCAGCGGGATCCGCGGCCTCGGCGACATCGTCATGGTGCCGCCCGTGCGCGAGGCCCGGGACCGCGGCTCCCTGGTCGCCGAACCTCCACCGTCGGCATTCACCCCGACCGGCCTCGAATGGCCGAACGGGCGCCCCACCGACGTGGACGCCGTCGTCTGGTGCACCGGCTTCCGGCCGGCACTCGACCACCTCGAACCGCTGGGACTCCGCGGCCGCATCGCCACGACGGGCGCGGCCGGCACCCGCTCGGCGGACGTCCCCGGCCTGTACCTGGTCGGCTACGGCGATTGGACCGGACCCGCGTCGGCCACCCTCGTCGGCGCCGCACGCACCGCCCGCGACACCGTCCGCGAACTGGCCGACGCCATCGTCAGCTAGCGTGCGCCGTTGCCGCTCGGAGCGGTGAGGCTCCACGAGCGTCGACATCATGAGGCGTTCTCCCGCTGTACCAGGCATGCACTCCTGGTGAAGCAGGAGAACACCTAGGGAGAGTGGCTCACATACGATCGACAACGATGGACGAACACGCGCAGGTGAGTGCCGACGACGATCCCGACGTCCTGGCGGCAGGCGAGATCCCCGAGTTCCTGGCCGAGTTCCGGCAGCTGCGCGACGAGTTCTCGCGGTTCATGCTCTCGTACAAGTTCGGCATGGACGAGATCACCACGAAGGTGCGGATCCTGCAGGAGGAGTTCCGCACCGTCCACGTCTACAACCCGATCGAGCACGTCTCAGCGCGGCTGAAGACGCCGGAGAGCGTGCTCGAGAAGGTGCGGCGCAAGGGGTGCGAGCCGACGTTCGAGCGCATCCGTGAGCAGATCACCGACATCGCGGGCGTCCGGGTCACCTGCTCGTTCGTCTCCGACGCCTACCGGGTCTTCGATCTGCTGACCGGCCAGCGCGACATCGACGTGGTGGCGGTGAAGGACTACATCCGCCATCCCAAGCCCAACGGCTACCGGAGCCTGCACGCGATCGTCCAGGTGCCGGTGTTCCTCTCCGACGGGCCGACGCCGGTGCCGGTCGAGGTGCAGTTCCGCACCATCGCGATGGACTTCTGGGCCAGCCTGGAACACAAGATCTATTACAAGTACGACAAGCACGTGCCCGACGCGCTCCTGGCCAACCTGGGCGAGGCCGCGACCACGGCGGCCAAGCTGGACGAGGACATGGAGCGCCTGCACCGCGAAGTCCACGGCGACGACCGTCAGCAGCCCCCGCTCGAGACCTCGACGGGCGGCCTGGAGCTGTCCGAGCGTGTCGTGGCTCAGCTGATCCAGCAGCGCGCCGCCGCCCACGGTGGTAACGGCTAGCGGCCTTCGTGGCCTGGCACCCGGCTCACCGGCCCGATCGGGATCCGCCGCTCCTATGATGGGTGGCGACGAGGAGTTGTCATGGATGCCAGCTCGACGACCGCGATCGTCGCCTATCGGGGGGTCTCCACCGACGAGGCTGCGATCTTCCGGTTCGTGCTGTCCCAGATCCCCGACTTCCGCACCGTGGTCGTCGGCACCGCGCTCGGGCAGGTGCCGGGCCCGGGCGGGTTCCAGGTCGTCGAGGCCACCATCGACGAGATCAACGCGCCCGAGATCGTCGCCGTGCCCGGCGGCGTCGGGACCGACCGGCACCCTGAGCTCGCCGCCTGGCTGCGCCGCGTGTCACCGCGCTGGCTGCTCGCGAGCTCGACGGGCACCGCGTTGCTGGCCGCGGCCGGCCTGCTCGACGACGCCACCGCGGCGACCCACTGGCTGGCCGGCCCGCTCCTCGAACACTACGGAGCGCACCCGTCGCACGAGCGAATGGTCGTCGACGGCTCGGTCATCACCTGCTCCGGAGGCCCGGCCGCGTTCCAAGCCGCGTTGCTGGTCGCCAGGGCCTACGGTGGAGCCGAGCTGGTCACTCAGATCACCGCGACCGCGGCCGCCGCGCGCCGGGAACGCGTCCGGCCACAGCACCGGACCCTCCGGTCACGGCTGAGCGACGTGTTCCGCGGGCGGGACCCGTCGCCACCGGCACCGACGTCGCTCGACCATGCACTCGGCGAGGTCGACGTCCTCGACCTCGGGACGTTCACCGCGCTCCCCGACCGCCGCGACGACGAACGCTGAGGCAGCGGCACCCGGCCCGACGATCGATCGTCAGCGCTGCAGCCGCGCCTTCTCCCGGGTGGCCATCTCGATGTCACCGGCGGCCACCTCGAGCAGCTGGTGCGCGAGGTCCGACAGGGCCCGTGCGACGGCCAGCTCGTCGCCGATTCGCGGAACATCGGGGTCTTCCGGGTTGCGCCGCGCCCGCCCGACGCCCGCCATCGCGGGCCGCCGCGGCGCCTGCAGCCGCGCCTCGGCATGCGTCAGGCGATCGTCGTGGTGTTCGTCGATGACGACCTCGACCGTCCAGTGCTGTCCTTGCATCATCACGACTCCCACACGATCGGCTCTGGTGGTACTCGCCTCCGCTTACCCGCGGCCGAATCGACCAAACGGCGTCGGACCAGCCAGCGGGACCCACGTGCGTGGAGCGACGGCAGTGCGGGTACGAACCGCGAATGAGCACTCGAGACGCACCGATCTTCCGCGATCGTGACGACGCCGGCCGCCGGCTCGGTGAACGTCTGAGCGCGCTGACCTTCCGTGACCCGATCGTGCTGGCGCTCCCCCGCGGCGGCGTGCCGGTCGCCGCCCGGGTCGCCGCCGCGCTGGACGCTCCCCTGGAGGTGTTCGTCGCCCGGAAGGTCGGCGCGCCGTCGCATCCGGAGTTCGGCATCGGCGCCATCGCCGAGGGCAGCGACGAGGTCGTCGTGACGAGCGCGGCCGACCGCCTCGGCCTCGGCTCCGACGACCTAGAGGCCCTGGTCGACGACGAACGAGCCGAGCTCGCCCGCCGGGTCGACCGGTACCGCGGCGCCGCGCCACTGCCCGACCTCGAGGCGCGGGACGTGATCCTCGTCGACGACGGCCTGGCCACCGGCGTCACGGCCGAGGCGGCCCTGCGCTCGCTGCGCGGGTTCCGGCCGCACCGGCTCCTCCTTGCCACGCCGGTCTGCTCGCCCGACTCCGCCGAGCGGCTGGCCGCGATCGCCGACGACGTCGTTTGCGCGGCCGCACCGGAGGACCTGTTCTCGATCGGCGCCTACTACGACGACTTCAGCCAGACCACCGACGACGAGGTCGTCGATCTGCTCGCGTCGTCCAGGGACAGGTCGGCCACCACCGGCGACAGCCCGGCGAGCGAGCGGCCGGTCACTGTCGCCGTCCCCGGCGGCGGTACCATCGACGCCGCCCTCACCGTGCCCGCATCGGCACGCGGCGTCGTGCTCTTCGCCCACGGAAGCGGCAGCAGCCGGCACAGCCCCCGCAACCGCCAGGTCGCCCGGGCCCTCCAGCGACGCGGACTGGCGACCATGCTCACCGACCTCCTCACGCAAGACGAGGAGCGCGAGGACCTCGCCACCGGACGGCACCGGTTCGACATCGGTCTGCTGTCCCTGCGGCTGGAACTGGCCAGCCGCTGGCTGGCGGCGGAACCGTCGACCGCCGGCCTCCCCCTGGCCTACTTCGGTGCCAGCACCGGCGCCGCTGCGGCGCTGGTCGCCGCGGCCGCGTCCAGTGGTCGCGTCCGCGCCGTCGTCTCCCGCGGCGGGCGGCCCGATCTGGCCGGCGACGCGCTGGCCGACGTCGACGCTCCCACGCTGCTGATCGTCGGCGGCCGTGACGAGGCGGTCATCGGCCTCAACCAGGACGCCCTGCTGGCGATGCGCACCGTCCGCGAAATCGCGATCGTGCCCGGCGCCACCCACCTGTTCGAAGAACCCGGCGCACTCGACGACGTCGCCCGGCTGGCCGGCGACTGGTTCATCACTCACCTCGGCCGACCGGCCGGCGACGCGCCCGTCCACGACGTCAGGAGGTGAGACCAGCATGGCCACCCAGACCCAGCGGACGCTCTTCTGGATCCTGGCAATGGTCGCCGTCATCGCCCTCGTCGCGCTCGCGCTGCTGAGCGGCGGCAACGGCGGCGGAGGCGGCGGCTACTGAGTGGCCGCGGCGAGGCATTCGGTCAGCCGAGGCTGCCGAGCAGGTCGTGGCAGGCCTCCGCGCAACGTCGGCACACCTCGGCACAGATACGGCAATGGTCGTGGGCGGCGGCATGCCGCCCGCACTCGTCCGCGCATGACCTGCACACGACCATGCACGCCTGGAGCAACGCACGTGTGACGTTGGCGTCGTAGCCGGTGTGCCGCGACAGCACCCGGCCGGTCGTCTCGCACGTGTCGGCGCAGTCCAGGTCGGTCCGGATGCACTTGGCCAACTCCGCGACCATGTCCTCGCTCAGACAGGCGTCCGCGCACGCCGTGCATGCCTGTGCGCACTCGACGCAGGCCTCGATGCAGGCCACGAGCTTCGCCTGATCGACGTCGCCGAGGCTCTTCGGGTAGGTCAGAAGCATCTCGTTCACGACCATGGTCGCCCTCCTCATGATGCTCGGCGGGTGCCCGGCGCTCAGCGCTGGAAGAGCCCGACCAGCGTGCCGCGCTCGATCATCGCCGCGTCCGCCGCGCGGTAGACGTCCGCGACGCTGGGGTCGTCCGGGAGGTCGACCGGCTCGGACAACGCGTACAGCCGGAAGAAGTAACGGTGTGCCTGGTCACCCGGCGGCGGCGCCGGCCCGCCCCACCCGATCTCCCCGAAACCGTTGCGCCACTCACGGCCTCCGGCCGGTGTCCGGTGCTCGGGCACGCCGCCGCTGTGCGCGTCTATCCCGGTGACGAGCCAATGCAGGAACGAACCGCTCGGCGCGTCTGGATCCTCGCACAGCAGTAACAGCTCGACCGCCTCCGTCGGCACGCCGATCCACTCCAACGACGGCGAGACGTTCTCCTCGTCGTGGCCGTGGCGGCCGGGAATGGCCGTGTGGTCGCTGAAATCCGGACTTCGAAGCTCGATGCCGGCCACACTCCCACCTCACTCACGATGACGGGTCTTCTGCGCCGCGTACCCGCAACCCGGGCCGGCAAACCACCGGCGGGAGCGAGCATCTGGCCCGCCGATCCGGTCCGTCGGCCGGTCTTGCCCGGATCCTCGACCCTAGACGGTGATCTTGGCTGAGGTCGTGTCGTGGGCGCGGAAAGTACTCCTGACCTGGGGGAATAGGGATTGTCGAGTCAGTGGCGACGCTGCGGGGGGTTGTCGCATGCCGGAGTCGTCACGCGTGATGCGGGCACCTCACTCGCCTGAAGACCGCACACCGCGCGCTCGGGTCCCCGCAACGGCCCTGACGCGGGTGAGGTGTCGCCGGGGCGAGTGCCGGCGTGCGCAGTGCCCTACGTAGTCACCGTGACGACGTACGCGGTGATCGCGACCGGGCCGGTCCCGTTGGCCGATTGGCGCGACGGCGGGCTGGCTGCCGAGACCATGCCGGCCGCAAAGGGGGCTCGCGTCCCCGCCTCCCGGCGGCCTGGTCTGTCGGTCCGGCGTGTTGACAAGGACGCCGAGCAGTTGGCGCTGGTGTCAACACGCCCGGATCCTGATCAGACTGTCTGCCCGGTCGCCTGGACAGGGGCCGGCGGCCCGATGCCGGTGGCATCGTGTGGGATCGTGCAGCTCTGGCGACCCGCATCCTCAACCATCCACCACACGCTCGGCCAGGCCGACGATCGCCCCAGCGGAACAGAGAAGAGGGGCGTCGCCTGTCGCCGGCGACGCCCCTTCCCCCGTCGTGCCGGTCAGTCGCCGGTGTAGCGGAAGATGAACAGGCCGTGGTCACGGTCGCTGGCGGCGACGTACTCCTGGCCCTCGTGCTGGAAGACCTGCACGCCCCAGAAGTTGTTGCCGTCGTCGGCGACGTAGTGGCCGATCTCCTCGATCTGCCCGCTCTCCGTGCTGACCACGCGCAGGCCGCCGGAGTAGTAGGCGATGTATGTCAGGTCGGGGTCGACCTCGGAGGTGGCCACCTCGTGCACCGACAGGTCACCGAAGCCCGACGCGTACTCCGGGTCGTGTGCCTCGGGGATGGCGTAGGTGTCGAGCGACTCCATCGTCTGGCCGTCGAACAGGTGGACGTAGCCCCAGCCGTCGAAGTACGAGGAGAATGTGAGCGTGTCGCCCGTCGTGCCGACCGGGATCGGCGAGAGCACCGAGCCGTTGCCGGCCACGCAGCCCGCGTCGTCGTACTGGTCTTCGTAGCCGAAGATCGCGTAGCCCTGTTCGCGCGGGACGACGCCGAAGGTGTAGATGTCGCCGGCCACACTCATGCCGAGCTCGGCGTTGCAGGCGTCGGAGCCCTCACGGTTGAAGATCACGACGGCATCCCAGCCGCCGGCCGCGATCACATTGGCGACCTTCACGGTGAAGTCACAGACCCCGCGTTCGACGACGGCGATGTCGGCGACGTTCGGGTCGCCGGCCGGCACGGCGGTATCGCCCGGGCAGGCGCGCCCGACGAACGTCGTCGCCCCGGTGAAGGTGTCGCCCTCGGCGAGCTGTTTGGTGTCGCTGCCCGAGCTGGCGTCGATCTCGGTGCCGTCGGTGACGTTCTCGGCGCTCAGCGCGTACGGGCCGAAGTCCTCGTCGGTGGCGAGCACGAACTCCTGGTCGAGCGTGAACTCGCCCTGGTGCCCGTTGCCCTCCGGCGGCACCATGAACCCGCTCTCAGCGGCCTCGGGGTCGAACTCGGCGTACTGGGAGTCGGCGAGGTACACGGGGGCCAGCGGGTTCGTCACGTCGAGCTGGACGTAGCCGGCGTCCCAGTAGGAGACCAGCATGATCTGCCGGCCGTCGATCTCCTCCACGATCACGTCATGGTGGAAGATCTCGTCCAGGCCGTCCTGGGCGATCTGCGGGAACATGGCGTCGAGGTCGTACTCGGCGACGAGCCGCGGCTTCTTCGGGTTGGTGATGTCCATGATGTCGACGTCGGGACCCTCTTCGTTGTCGACGATCACGGCGTACGCCTTGTCGCCGGCGTCCCAGGCGAAGACGCTGTGGATCTCGTTCGCGCCCTTCTGCCCCTGCCCGTTGGCCAGGGTGTCGCCGATGCCGACGGCCAGCGGCGTCGGCGCCTCGGGCTTGGTGACGTCGTAGATGTTGAGGCCGCCGAAGCCGGCAGGGTCCTTGCAGGTCTCGTTGTTGGTCACCAGGATGTCGCCGGTGAAGTACGGCGTGTCCAGGGAGATGGCCTGGATGCCCTCGCCCGGCGCGCTGCCCTCCTTGGCGACGATGAACGCGACCTCCTCCGGGTTCTCCGGATCCCGGATGTCGACGACGTGGACGCCGTTGTACTTGCAGGTCGCGCCGCCCCACGCGGCCAAGTAGGCGTAACCCTCGTGCACGCCGACGTCGGCGATCTTCTCCGGTTCGACGTTCTTCAGCTCCAGCTGGCTGACCAGCTCCACGTCCGACACCGAACCGGGCAGGTGGCCGTCGTCGCCACCGTGCTGGTGATGGTGGTGCGTGGTCTTGGCGTTGTCGATGGCTCCGTCGTACTGGACGGAGCCGCTGTCGTGAGCCGTGGCCGGGATCGCCAGCGTCGCGGCGGCGAGAACGGCGACGCCGGCGGTCGTGACCGCCCGGCGAGATGCATGGTGCCTCATGGGCTACCCCCAGGTCGGAGATACGGGGTGTGGGTATCGAGACACGGACGATAGCCCTGCTCAGGCCGGTTCGAGAAGATCTCGGCCGATGATCGTGAGATACGTAAAGATATCCTGGGAAATGGGTCGCGACCCGTGCCCTTTTGAGCTGTCAGAGCGATCACATCGGGCTCATCGGCCGGGATCGCAGCGTCGCGGCGGTCGCGTGCGGTGACAGTGCATGCGCGGTGGTGGTGGCGACTCCGATAGCGCACCAGTTCGAACGGTGCAGCGCTCACCGCGGCTAGTTCCGCCGGCTCGTACGTGTCGGGACCGTTGGGGCGATCATCGGGTGCCCCGCCGCCGCGTCACCGCTTCGCCGGATACCGCTCGCGCCGCACGGTGGCCTTCCGTCCCTTGATGGTCGTGCGCCGCAGTGCCGCGATGACGTCGTCGGCCGCCGACTCCGGCACCTCCACGAGCGAGAACCGGTCGGCTAGCTCTATCGCGCCTACGTCGCGACCAGTCAGGCGCGACTCGCCCGCGATGGCTCCCACGAGGTCCTGCGGCCGGACGCCGGCCCCGCGGCCGACGCCCACGTATATGCGCGTAGTGGCACCCGGTCGCGCGGCACGCCGTTTCGCCACCTTGTCGGCTCGCGCTGGAGGTGCGTCGGCGACGGCGGGGATGGTCTCGTCGTCGGCCTCGTCGCCGGTACCGGACGTGGCTTCATGCGCCAGCTTCACGGCCGCCAGAGCGACGTCCACGATGTCGAACTCGTCGGACAGCGTCTCGACCACCGGCCGGAACCGCTCGACGTCGTCGGTGAGCAGCATCTCACGAAGCGCCGCACGGGTCAGGTCGAGTCGTCGCGTCCGCAGCTCCGCGACCGTGGGCACCCGGTCGACGGTGATGCGCTGCTTCGTCAGCCGTTCGATCGCCTTGAGCATCCGATGCTCGCGCGGCTCGGCCAGCGTGATCGCCACGCCTTCCCGACCGGCTCGCCCCACGCGGCCGATCCGGTGCACGTACGCCTCGGGCGCGGCCGGGACGTTGTAGTTCACCACATGCGTCAGCTGCTCGATATCCAGACCACGGGCGGCGACGTCGGTGGCCACGACCAGTTCCACCGCGGCGCTGCGGAGCCGTCCCATGACCCTGCTGCGGTGATCCTGGTCCATCCCGCCGTGGAGTGCCTCGGCACGGTAGCCGCGGCCGGTCAGCGTCTCGGTCAGCTCGTCGACCTCCTGCCGCGTCCGGCAGAAGACGATCGCCGCCGCGGGCGCCTCCACGTCGAGCACCCGGCCGAGCACCGTCGCCTTGTGCGCTCGATCGACGATGTAGGCGCTCTGCCGCACCAGCGGGCCGCCCCGCTCCGTCACCGCCGGGCCGATCTCGATCCGGACCGGGTCGCGCAGGTGACGGCGGGCGATCCGCCCCAGCCGGGCCGGCATCGTGGCCGAGAACAGGACGGTCTGCCGGTCGGCGGGCGTCTGTTCGAGGATCGCCTCGATGTCCTCGGCGAATCCCATGTCCAGCATCTCGTCCGCTTCGTCGAGCACCACCGTGTCGAGGTCGTCCAAGCGCAGCGTCCCCCGGCCGATGTGGTCCAGGGCGCGACCCGGCGTGGCGACCACGACGTCGACGCCGCGGCGGAGGGCGGCGAGCTGGCGTCCCATCGGCTGGCCGCCGTACACCGGAAGCACCCGGACACCCAGCTCGCGGCCGTAGCGATGAAACGCCTGGGACACCTGCTCGGCCAGCTCACGAGTCGGCGTCAGCACGAGAGCACACGGCGCCGCGTCGCGGCGATCGGCGGCCATGCGCTGCAGCACCGGTAACGCGAACGCCGCTGTCTTCCCCGTCCCGGTCGCGGCCTGCCCCAGCAGATCACGCCCGGCCACCAACGGTGGAATCGCCGCCAGCTGGATCGGCGTCGGTTCCTCGTAGCCCAGCCCCGACAGCGCACCCGCCAGCTCCGGCCGCAGCTCCAGGCCGGCGAAACCGCCGGCATCACTCAGGTCCACTCTCATCATCTCCAGCCTTCGAGCACTGCGGCGCCCGGCAGCGGACCCCCCGGCCAGGTGCCGACGCCACGTCCCGTACCCAGGATCGTCTCCGGCGCCCTCCATCCCCTGCTCCACGTCGAGTGCATCGACGGTGGGCCATCAGGGTACGGCTGAGCCAACTGGACCACGGCGAGGTGGATCATGGAGAGTCGTGTGAAGGCGGCCGGTCATCCGGTCCATCCGATGCTGATCGTGTTCCCGCTGGGATTGCTGACCACGGCGGTCGTGTTCGACATCCTGTACTTGATCACCGACGGAGCGGGGTTCCCGGTCGCTGCCGGATACGCGATCGCCGCAGGCCTCATCGGGGGGCTCGTCGCAGCGCTGTTCGGCTTCATCGATTGGCTGGCCATTCCAGGCGGCACGCGCGCCAAGCGGATCGGGGCGCTCCATGGGCTGGGCAACGTCGTCGTGGTGGCGCTGTTCGCGGTGAGCTGGTTGCTGCGGGCGGGCGACGAGGGCTGGAAGCCAGACCTCTGGGCGCTGGTGTTCGGCTTTGTCGGCGTAGCGCTGGCCGCGGCGACGGGATGGCTCGGCGGGGAGCTGGTGGACCGGCTCGGCGTCGGTGTCGACGACGGCGCACACCTGGATTCGCCGAGCTCACTGTCCCACAGACCGGCACAGGCCAGAGGACCACGCTGAGGCACGCCGAGAGCGACGACGGGACAGCTCAGTCATCACCCGCCCTCTGACCGCGGCGGCCATCAGCGTCGCGGCGCAGTTCCGCGTTCTCGGCTTCGAGGTCGAGGACCATGGCGATGCCGGCGAGGTTGAGACCGTCGGCGAGGAGCTCGCCGATGCGACGGAGCCGGTCGACGTCGTCGGCGCTGTAGCGGCGGGTACCGCCGTCGGTGCGAGCCGGCGCGAGCAGTCCGCGGGCCTCGTACAGGCGCAGGTTCTGCACGCCCATGCCGACGAGGTCGGCCGCGACGGAGATGCTGTACACGCCGCGCGCCGAATCGATGTCGTCTCCGCTGGTCATGAACCTCTTCAGTCGTCTACTTGCACACACTGTGGTGCGCGTGCTATAGGAAAACTATAGCGCATGCCATAGATCGCAGCCCGGCGATCCATGGTCGGAAGGAGCATCTCGTCTGACGCGATGGAGGTGGAACCGATGCTTATGCGCACCGATCCGTTCCGCGAACTGGACCGGCTGACCCAGCAGGTGTTCGGCGCCCGCGGCACCCTCGCCCGTCCCGCCGTCATGCCGATGGACGCCTGGCGCGAGGGCGACGAGTTCATCGTCGAGTTCGATCTGCCCGGTGTGGCCGCCGGCTCGATCGACCTCGACATCGAACGCAACGTCGTCACCGTCAAGGCCGAGCGTCCCATGCCCGAGAACGACAGGGAACTGGTCGCGGCCGAACGGCCCCGCGGCATCTTCAGCCGCCAGCTGATCCTCGGCGACAACCTCGACCTCGACCGCATCACGGCCCGCTACGACGCCGGCGTCCTGACGCTGCGCATCCCGGTGGCCGAACAGGCCAAACCGCGCAAGATCAGCGTCAGCAGCGGCGGCGCGGACCGGCAGGCGATCCAGGCCCATGGCGAGGCCGGCGACCGGCGGCTGAGCGGCAGCGCCCAGGAACCGGCCGTCGAAGGGCAGGTCGAGTCAGTGCAGAACGGGCACACGGTGCCCGCCTGACCCGCACCTCGATGGCGATGCACGGCAGCGTCCAGGTCGAGCTGCGACCTGTCGGCCCGGCGAGCGCCCCCGCCCGCCGGCACCCAGAGGCGTCGGCTACGAGAGGTAGGTGATGCGCCACAACGATCATCGACACACCACCGATTCAGCGAGCGCGTCCGGCTCGGCGATCCGCGCGCCGAGCCGGACGCTCGGACGGCACCGGCCCCCTCTGTGGAGCGGCTAGCCGGGAGCCGGGCCCTGGCGAGGCTTCGGCTGGCTCGTCGGCACGCCGTGTGGTGCGGAGTGGCTCGGCGGTGCCTGGGTCTCGGGCCGGATGCGCTGCGTGTCCGACGGCGGGCCGCTCGGCTGCGGTCCAGGCGGTGCCTCGCCACCCGACGGGGTGGCGCCGGCCTCCAGTTCGCTCATCCGAGTCGCGAGGACCTGTCTCACCAGCGGCCGGTCGGCGTGGCCGGATTCGTACTCCATGAGCTGCCTCAGGGCAGCGTGGTCGAGCGTTCGGATCACCTCGCGCACTGTCTCGACCGACATGTGGTCGTAGTCCCGTATCGGCAGGCGTTCGTCACGGCTCACCGTCATCACCTCTCGACGTTCACGGCCGGAACGCTCAAGCCGTTACCCGGAGGCGGTAGCCGTACACCGATCGCCCGAGGGGTCCTGGCCACGTCCTGCGCGGCGGGCGCGGATCAGAGGTCCGGGCGGCTCAGCGCCCCACGCGCCGCAGGTCGCGCACAGCCGGGATCGCCAGCAGCAGGGTGCAGGTGACGAGCGCCATGGCTGCGGACACGAACAGCAGCGGCACCGTGCCCGCGATGACCGCGAGCGGCCCCGCCACCGCCTGGCCGATCGGTTTCATCACCAGCGAGCCTGCCGCGTCGTACGCGTGCACCCTGCCGAGAACGTCCTGTGGGATGTGCGTCTGCACGCTGGTGTGGAACATGACGATCCAGAACGCCATGCCCACGCCGCTCACGGCGTAGCACCCGGCGACGAGGGGCGCGGGAAGGCTGAGCGCGACACTCAGCGGCATGAGCGTCCACAGGATCATGGAGAGGGCGCCGGCCCGGAGCGGAAACCGCGGGCGGAGCCTGATCGCGACGATCCCACCCAGCACACTGCCCGCCCCGAGGGCCGACATGACCAGGCCGAACGTCGCTGATCCGTGGTCGGTGACGAGCGTGCTGTAGCCGAGGGTCATGGCGGGGCCGGACCCGGCCAGCTGCCAGGCCATGAAGACGACGATGACGCTCCACAGCCAGGTCCTGGCTCGGAACTCCCGCCACCCCTCGATGAGGTCGGCTCGGAACGACGACACGCCACCCCGCCCGGCGGGGCCCATCGGGACCGAGCGGATCCGCAGAAGGCAGGCGCCGCTGACCGCGAAGGTCAACGCGTCCAGGGCGACCACCGCCGCAGGTGACGTGATCACCAGCAGCAGGCCGGCCAGCGACGGGCCGATCACGACGGTCACGGACTCGGAGATGCGGAGGGTGGCGTTCGCCTTCTGCACGTCCCGAGCGATGAGTGGGGTGATGCTGGCGACTCCCGGCTGGAACATGGCGCTGCCGGCCCCGACCAGGGCCAGCAGCACCAGGATCTGCCACAACTGTGGCGTACCCAGCACGAACAGCAGCGCGAGCACTGCCTGGAAGCACAGTCGAGCCGTGTCCGACACGACCATCAGCCGCCGGGCGCCGAAGCGGTCGGACAGCACCCCGCCAAAGATGATCAGCGCTGCGAACGGAGCGATCAGCGCGGCGAGCGCGTAGCCGACGCCGCTCGCCCCGTACCCCGCTCCGATCACGGCGGCCGTGATCGCGACGGGGAGCATCGCGTCGCCCAGCAGCGAGGTGGTGCGGGCGGCGAAGAACAGCCGGAAGTCCGCCGTCCACAGCGGCAGATCAGATGAGTCGTCCTTGACGCGCAGGTCACGGGTCATGTCCGAGCCAGCCACTGCTCACCGTCCCACATATGCGGTTGATCACCATCAGGGCGATCCTCTCGTACCCCGGTCGTCCCGCGCGGCGGTCTCCAGCACCACCTGGTGAGAACCTCACTCTGACGGTCACCATGGGCGCCGTGGTGGGCTGACCGAGCCATCCGAGGCCGGGCGTCGCAACGTCGAACCGGCCGGTGTGGCTGTGCATGCTCCGGGTACACGGTCCGGTTGATCGGTCTCGGAAACGTGATCGGCGGGCTTCCGGCTGTCCGCGGCGCTCGCCGTCGCCGGCCTGCACTGGGGCTGGGGGCGCCGGCCAGTACCCGGAGCTGCTGCCGGGGCGACGTTCCAGCGCCCGCAAGGCTCCGGATGAAGTCGGTCGTGGCGGCTTGGCTGTGTCGCAACCGATCTGTACGCCGAACCGGACCTGGAACATGCCGCCAGGAAGCGGCATTCTGGGCCGAAAGCGTCCGCGGGAGAAGCTGATATCGGTCATGTCTGGGGCCTGGAGAACCACGCGGTTCGGGCGTCGCCCGATGACGCGAATGGCCACGGCGGGCCTGGCCCTGCACGTGTTCTTCGAGTTCGGCGCGGGCGTGGGTATGCCGCTGGCGTCGGTCCTCGGACCCACCGGTGCGGGCACCCTGTGGGCGGCGAGTGCCGGGACCGCGTTCCACCGGGCCGGCACCAGACCGTCATCCAGCGACACGACCTTCGCGCTGATCAACAGCTTCGGCCTGGCTGCGGTCACCGCTCACCTGGCCGGCTGGCCGACACGGCGGACCGCGTTCGGCTTGCCGTGGCTGCGCGACTGCGAAGGACTCGGACCGGAACTCATGCGCTTCTACAATCCGATCTTGTACTTCTCCGGCAGCGCCGCGTTGGCCGCGCTTCTCACTGAGAACCGATCGGCGCCGCGGTACTTGCCGCTGCTGAGTCTTGGGCTCGTGCCGGTGCTGATCGCGGCGCAGCACGGCGAGCACAGACGGCTGAGGGAGATCGCATGCCAACAGCCGCGCTGGTGGAACCGCAGACTGCAGTAGGACGACTCATGCCTCCACAGGGGAAGGACGGGCGCCTCCTCCTGGACTGACTCCTGCGAGGTGGACGTCATGCCGACCCTTCCGGCGGTGGTCGGCGGCAGCCATTGCACCAGTTCGGTGGCCGGTTTTTGTACGAGCGCCCGGGCGCGATGCCGGGCGAGTGCGGCATCGACGCCTCTGGTGACGCAGGCGGCGAGGTCACGAACCGCCCCGGGATTTCCGGACAGTCGGCGGCGGCCCTTGGCCGCTTGTGTCGTCTTGTCCGAGATGTTCAGGCGCCGTCGAACCACTCGCGGTGATCAGCCGCCAGGTTTCGCCCTTCGATGGGCCGATCGCCTCAGCCAGCCGACGATGGCAGTGGCCACGAACAGCACCACCCCGATGACGCCGAGCCAGAGGATGCCCTCGATCGCGAACCCCACGATCGACAGCACCAGCCAGATGGCCAGCAAGACGACGACGAGGATGAGCATGTCCGGAGTGATACCCAGCTCCGAGCTTCGCAAGCCTAGAGCGCGAAGCCGTCGTCGCCGCCGCGCGGGCTTCGGTTCGGGTCCGGCTGAGGATCTGTCTCCTTCGCCGCGGCCACCAGGGCGTAGCGCTCGTCCGCGACCGGCCGACCCCACAGGTCCGGATCTCCGCTGAGATCCTCCACCCGCAGGTCACGGACCAAGGGCCGAACCGCCGCCACCAGGTCTCCCGCGGCCACCCCGCCGTTCCAGGGCAGCTGTTCGGCCTCGACGACGTACGACCCGTCGGACCCGGCGCCGGCCCAGCGCCCTTCGACCAGGATGAGCGTCCCGCCGTCGCGCAGCCGACCACGCCAGTCGCGCAACGCCGCCAGCGGGTCGGGCAGCGTCCACACGACGTGGCGCGCCAGAACCACGTCGAACCGCTCGTCACCGGTCGGTGGCGCCACGGCATCGCCCACCAGGAACCGGCCACGCTGACCGGCGGCCGCGAACTTGGCCTGGGCGAGCTCCACCATCCGCGGCGACAGGTCCACACCCGTCACGCGATGTCCCGCCTCGGCCAGCAGCAGAGCGAGGGAACCGGTGCCGCAGCCGACGTCGAGGACGTCGGGGGCACCCGCCGGCAGCCACTCGGTCAGCCGCTGCCGCCATGCCGCCCTCGTGCGCTCGGCCCGCAGCCCGTGATCGGGCTCCTCGTCGAAAGCTCCCGCTGCTTCATTCCAGTACGCCTTGATGGTGTCGACCCGGTTCGTCATGCCCCCGAGTATCGAGGCAAGGTCCGACAAGGTCGGCGCGATGGTCGGCGGTTCATTGCAAATGAGAACCATCCCCTCATAGAGTCGCCGTATGCCGCGTCTGAGTTCGATCACGCCAAGGCTTCGAATCCTTCTCGCCGCCACCATCGCGACCGCGGGACTCACCTACGCCCAGACCGCAGCCGCGGACCCATCGCCGTCCGCACACCCGCCCGAGTTCAGCTTCGCCGAGGTCGGAGATCTCGGCGGCTCGGCGTCGTTCCCCCTGGACATCGCCCGGAACGGGACGGTCGTCGGAACCGCCCGGACGCAGGCCACGCCGCGCCCTCAGACGGCGTTCGTCCACCGGGACGCGGCCCGCTCGCTGGGCACGCTGCCCGGCTCCACCTTCAGCCGCGCGATGGGCGTCAACGCCCGCGGGCAGGTGGTCGGCGAGGCGTTCACAGCCGGCGCAGAAAGCTCCCGAGCGGTCATCTGGGATCGCCGTGACCACCTCAGCGTGCTTCCTGGCCTGCGCGGCCCGGACAGCAGTGCGGTCGCGAACGCGATCAACGAACGGGGCGACGTGGCGGGAGTGAGCACAGCATCCGACGGACGAGCCACCGCGGTCATCTGGCCTCGAGGCGCAGCCCCACGGGCGCTGGGATGGCTCGATGACCTTCCCGGCACGTCGTCCCGGGCATGGGACATCGACACCACCGGCGCGGCGGTCGGCTCCATGTCTGTCGCCGACGGTGACGATCACTTCCACCCGCATGCCGTCGCTTGGGACCGCAGCGGCGTACCCACCGATCTCGGCGTCCTGGAAGACCACGGCAGCAGCACCGCGTACGCCGTGGCCCGGGGTACCGGCCGCCACCCACTCATCGTCGGAGCGGCATCGCTGGACGGTGGTACGCGAGCGGTGGTCTTCGGCTCGTCCGGGCCGACAGCGCTCCCGACCCCCGGCGAGTTCCGCCACGCTCGCGCCAATGACGTTGCCCGGCAAGACTGGGTGGTCGGCCACGCTGCTCAGCTCGAAGGCGCGCCCACGTTCGGCGGCGCCGCGGTGCTCTGGGTGAGCGGCGTGGCCTACCGCCTGGAAGAGCTGACTCGCGACCTCCCGCCGGGATGGAGCCTCCAGAACGCCGAAGCCATCGACGACCAAGGCAGGATCGTCGGATACGGCACCGTGCGCGGCGAGGTCCGGGGCTTCATCCTGACGCCCGACTCCCCCGCGACACCAGAGCCATCCACCTGAGAAGGTGCCGTCACCTTGGCTGATTGTCATGCCGCACATCACTGTCCAACGGACGCACAGGAGTGCGCCCGACCCAACCAGGCGGCTGAGCAGGCGACGCGGGTCAGATCGGTGGCAGCACGATGAATGAAGCTCGCCCTGAACTTCACGAGGCGGGAGGTCGAATCGCCCGTCGATGGTGACGTAGCTGGCCCGGCCCAGTGCGCCGGGCCTACGCGGTTCCGGCTCACATCAACCCCAGGTGTAGTAGGGCTCAAACCTCTCACCGCCGTCGCTGGAGGCGACGATGGAGCCCTCGAGAGCGACGTAGATGGCGCCGTCGTGGGCGACCGTCATGGCCTGCGGCGGTCCGCCCAAGCCGGCGCGCTCCTCCCAGGTCACACCACCGTCGACGCTGACGTGAACCGCGCCATCGGGCGCGATGCCGTAGACCTCGTCGGCGTGCGGCCACTCGGCGAGCATGACGACCGGAGCGCCCTCGACGACGGCGAAGGTGCGGCCGCCGTCGGTGCTGAGCTGCGGGCCCTGCTCCGTGGTGACCAGCACGGACGCGGCGTCATCGGGGTTGATGGCGACGTCGGCGAGCGGGATCTGGCCGAGCGACGTCCAGGTCTCCCGGTCGGTCGTGGTGAGCAGCTCGCCGCTGCCGCTGTCGTAGCCGTAGACGGTACCGGCCTTGGCGTCGAGGGTGTGGAAGTCGACCTCTCCGGACAGCGAGAGCGTGTTCCAGGTGGCGCCCCTGTCGGAGCTCTCGAGCAGGCCGAGGTTCGGCGGCAGGTCGGTGCGGCTGTTGGGGTGGCCGCTGGCCAGGAACTCGCCGGTGTCGGCGACGGTGAAGCCCATGAAGTCGTGGTCGTCGCTGCTCGCGGCCGACGCCCGCCCGTCCGGCGAGACGGCGAACAGGCCGTTGTGGGTGGCCACGTAGAGAACGTCGTCCACCATGCCGAGGCCATGGATGTGGTCGAACGGCTCCCCCACGTGGGCCTCGGCCGTGGCGCCGGTGTCGGCGTCACCTGCGCTGTCGCCGTCGTCACCGCAGCCGGCCAGGAGAAGGCCGGCCGCCGCGATCGCGGCGGGCAGCCGTGCACATCGTTTCGTCATCGATGTCCCCTTGAGAGTCGAAGTGAGGAGGTACGAGTCGTGGCGGTGCCGGGCGGTCACCCGGCACCACCACGAGCTGAGTCAGGAACCCACGCCCTGGAGCATCTGCTCCATCTGCGTGATCTCCGCTTGCTGGGCGTCGATGATCGTCTGAGCGAGTTCCTGCGCCTCCGGGTCCTGGCCCTCGGCGAGCTCGGTCTCGGCCATGGCGATGGCGCCTTCGTGGTGCTCGATCATCATGGTGAGGAACATCTGCTCGAACTCCGCGCCGGCGGCGGCGCCGAGGGCCTCCATGTCCCCGGCGGACATCATGCCCTCCATGTCCATGTCCATGTCCATGTCTCCCGAGCCGTGGCCGGCGTGCGGGTCGTCGGACGGGGCGTCCTCGCTCCACCGTTCGAGCATGGCGGTCATCTGGTCGATCTCGGGCTGCTGTGCCGCCTCGATGGCGTCGGCGAGCTCGATGAGCTCGGGGCTGACGCCCTGGTCCGGCACCACCTGGGCCATCTCGACGGCCTGTTCGTGGTGCGGGATCATCCCCTGGGCGAAGTCGACGTCGGCGTCGTTGAACTCCGCCTCGGTGGCGCTGGTCTCCGTCGCCGGATCGGCGCCGGCGTCGTTCGACTCGTCGTCGCCACAACCGGCGAGCAGGAGCCCGACGGCAGCCACGAGGGCGGGCAGGGTGAAACGTGTGCGGTACATCGATCTGTCCCTTTCAAGACGTGCGTGGGCATGCGAATGTGCAGGTCAGGAGAACCTGACCTGTCACGTCCGGATCACGCACAGGGACATCAGAAGCGCCGAACCATGGGGTCTGGGAGGTGCCCTGGAAGGCTTCGGCCGGGCTCGGAACGCCACGAACGACGACATCGGCAGCCATGGGCGCCGGGCCAGCAGCAGCCAGCCGACCACCAGCACGGCCGCCGCAGTCAGCACGGCAAGGCATAGGTGCAGCAGGCCGTGACCGGCCGACGGAGCGTCACCGTCGGCCACGCCGGAATCCGAGGCGGCGGAGACGTCCGCACCCTCCGCATGACCGACGGCAGCAGTTGGGCTGTCCACCATGGCCGAGGACCCGGGACCACCAGATCCGTCGTGCTCAGGACGGGCCACATGGTGCATCACCACGATGCCGAGGACAAGGACTGCCACCGCCATCAGGCGCGCCAACAGCCGTGGTGTCCTCACGGAATTCGAGCGTAACCCTTCTCGGCCCGCAGCCCGACGGTGCTCCCCCGATCGGCCACGAGCGAGGGCGCGTTCAGAGTCCGACATAGGCCAGCCAAGCTCCCGCGCCGAGGCCGAGGACCAGGGACCCGGCGGCCGCGGCGTGCAATGTCGCCGCAGGCGCACACGCCGGCACGGTCATGGCCTCGACCGGTGTAGTGGTGTCGGCTGCGGGTGCGATCCAGCGCAGGTAGTAGAAGAGGCTGGCGACGGTGTTGACGGCGGCGACCACGACGAGCCATGCCATGGCGCCGTCGGCGGCCGCCAGGAAGACGGCGAGCTTGCCGACGAAGACGGCGGCGGGTGGCGTGCCGACCAGGCCGAGCACGCAGACGACCAGGCTGACCACCAACCATCGGCGCTCGCGGACCGCGGCCGCCCAGTCCGCGATGGTGGTGGACCTCGGCAGCGCGGCGACGGCGGCGAACGCGCCGAGGTTGGTGATCGCGTAACCGGCCAGATAGACGACCAGGGCGGGGACGGCGATGTCGGTGCGGGCCGCGACGGCTACCACCATGAACAGGTAGCCGACCTGGCTGATGGTGGAGTACGCGAGCAGGCGCAGCAGCTCGTTCTGGGCGAACGCGGTGCGCCCCTCGACCTCCGCGGTCAGCCAAGACCGTGGTTCGGCGGCCGCCTCCTCGGGCGGGCTTTCACGTGTCAGACCGTTGTTCATGCCGGGGTCTCCGTCTCGTCCGCGTGTCCCTGGACGTCGAAGCCCATCTCGTGCAACTTCGCGCGGAGCCGGCCTTCGAAGACGTCTGCGGCGTGCTCGATCTCCACGATGTCCGCTGCGTGGTCGGCGGCCACCCGGTGGACACCGGGCACAGCGCCGAGGCGGTCCTCGATCCGGCTGGCGCAATGCTGGCAATGCATGGGCACCCGCAGCCGCGTGGTGGTGAACGCCGCGAGTTGGCGTTCGCCGCGGGCGCGGCGCAGCAGTCCGCTGGCGAAGGAGTTGGTGAGCACCGTGGTCACCGACGCGACCATGGCGGCCATCGCCCAGATCGGGTGCACCAGCCCGGTCGCCGCCGCCGGCACCCCGATCCCGTTGAACGCGAACGCCAGCGCGAGGTTCTGCTTGGTCTTGGCGTACGAGCGGATGCCGATCTCGCGGGCGTCGGCGACCGCCCCCAGCCGGTCGCTCAGGACGACGATGTCGGCGGACTCGATCGCGATGTCGGTACCGGCGCCGATGGCGAACCCGACGTCGGCCTGGCTCAGTGCCGGTGCGTCGTTGATGCCATCACCCACCATGGCCACCCGCCGGCCCTCACGCTGCAGCCGTCGCACCTCGTCAGCCTTGTCCGCCGGCAGCACCTCAGGGAGCACCCGGTCGATCCCCACCTCCGCCGCCACAGCCTCGGCGGTACGCCGGTTGTCACCGGTGATCATCACCGCGGTGATACCAGCCTGGCGCAGCCGCCCGATCGTGGCCGCGGCGTCCGGCTTCACCTCGTCGCCGATGCCCACCAGCCCCAGCAGCCGCCCGTCGCGGGCGACGCCGACAACGGTCAGCCCCTGTCCCTCCAGCTCCCGCTGATGCGAAGCGGCAGCAGACACGTCGACGCCCCGCTCGGCCAGGAAGCCCAGCTTGCCCACCAGCACCGGCGCGCCGGCCACCGTCGCCTCGATACCCCGCCCGCTGTGGCTCTGGAAACCGTCGGCCCGCGCAACATCGATGCCGCGTTGCTCGGCGGCGTCCTCGACCGCGCGGGCCAGCGGATGCTCGCTGGCCGCCTCCGCCGCCGTGGCGATCGTCAAGACCTCGGCCTCGCGGAATCCGTCCATCGCGATGACGCGCCGCACCGCCGGCCGACCGCGGGTGATGGTGCCCGTCTTGTCGAACACCACCGTGCCGATCTCGCCCATGATCTGGAACGCCTCACCCGAGCGCATCAGGATGCCCTGGCTGGCGGCCTGTCCGCCGCCGCGGATCATCGCCAGCGGCGTCGCCATCCCCAACGCGCACGGGTAGCCCAGCACCAGCACCGCAAGAGCGGCGAACGTCGCACGGAACACGTCCGGTGACCCGCCGAACAGCAGCGGACCGAGCGTCCACACCAGCAAGCTGCCCGCGGCGATCACCAGCACTCCCGGCACGAACCACTTCAGGACGGTGTCGACGAGCCGCAGCACTCCCGGCCGCAGTGCCCGGGCCTCCTCGATCGAGCGGGCGACCTGGGACAGGAACGACTCCTCGCCCACCCTGGTGACCTCGACGACGAGCGTGCCGGTCTGGTTGATGGACCCGCCGATCACCTCATCACCGGCAACCTTCTCGGTCGGGATGGATTCACCGGTGACCAGCGACTCGTCCACCGCCGAGACCCCGTCGACGACCATGCCGTCGACCGGGATGGATTCTCCGGGACGGACCCGCACCGCATCGCCCACCATCACGTCGTCAACGGGCACGTCGACCTCGCGGCCGTCGCGGATCACGCGTGCGGTCTCCGGCTGCAGACTCATCAGCTGCCGCACCGCATGCGAAGAACGCGTCCGCACTGCTTTCGACGCGTAGTCGGACAGCAGGTGGTAGGTGGTGATGAACACCGCGACCGCGAAGAAGTGGCCGGCCGGGAACTCCGCGCTGACGAACAGCCCGAGCACTCCCCCGATCAGGCCGGCGAACGCTCCGAACTCCAGCAGGACGTGCTGATTGAGGATGCCGCGGCGCAGCGACGCCCATGCCATCCGCTTCACGAACCACGCGGTGACGAACATCGTCTCCAGCGCGAGAGCGAACATGATCCACATCAGGAACGGGTGGGCCAGCACCGCCCAGAACGGCTCCATCCCGAGGAACATCAACACAGCGGTGACGCCGGCGAATACACCGGCGACAATGAGCCGGTTCCGCGCCGTACGTAGCTCGCGTTCCTCTTCGTCGAAGGAGCGGACCTTCGCCGGGTCGCGGTAGGTGTAGCCGACCTGCTCCAGGGTCCGGCGCAGCTCATCCTCACCCACCAACGCCGGGTCGTACCTGATCAACCCCTCCTCGTGCGCCAACGACACCCCCACCTCGTGCACACCCTCCATCCGCGAGTACGCCTTACGGATGGTGCTGGTGCAGAACGAGCACGACATCCCGCCGATCTTCATCCGGTAGGTCGCCTCGCCACCGCTGGTGACGTCACCGGTCGGACGCCGGTCGTCGGCAGTCACCAGGTCACCCCATTTCGACCTCGAGGGTCAGCCGGCCGCCCACGCGCAATGACCGATATCGAGCGGTGCCCTTGTAGGGGCAGACGGTCCGCGTCGTACTCGGTTCGAGAAGATCGTCGCGCGCGTGCGCACGTGAGAGGTAGTAACGGTTGGGCAGGCCGGTCTCCGACAGCAGCCGCGCCGAATCGGCATCCGCGATGACCACGTCGCCGAGGAGTATCCGTACCCGCCGACTGATCGCGCGCACGTCGACGCGGTGGTACGGGTCGCGCAGGTGCCGTGATCGCTCGACTCGAGCAGGTCCTGCCGAGCGTCGTCGCTCGGCACATACAGCTGCGGCAGGCAGCCGGTCTCTTGAAGCAGCATGCCATGACGGGTATCGAGCAGCGTCTCGCCCGCAAACACCGCCCGCACCCGGCGTGGGAATCGATGGAACAGCAGCCGATGGTCAGGACCGGCGATGGTGTAGTTGGTCTGCCGAGGCGGGTCCGCGGACAACGGGCCGTGATTCAAGGTGAGCGTCATAGCCGGCAACAGCCTCCTCTTCGAGCGCGTTGGGCACCGCTGTCGGCACCAGCAAACAACCGTTGAACCGTGCCTTCTGTGTGCCCGGCCACAGAACGGTCGATGAAGCTTCGGCACGGTGGACGTCGTGGGTACTCCCTCGCCGCCGACACCTCAACAAGGCCGTTCCCAATAGACCTGGAAGGACTACGTGCCATGACCAAAGTGGCGATCCTTGGCCGGGCGTTCTCGCCGACCCGGCGCACACGTCCCACGGGCTCTACGAGACGGTACGTGACCGAGTCGCCGGAGCCTGCGGCTTCTGCGCACGAGCATTCGACGCCGGAGAAGGGCTAGAGCACGCACACGTGAGCATGCTGGAGCAATACGACGATCATCCGAGCGTCCGCCAGCTCGTCGCGTCCGGCCACGAAGTCATCACCTTCTGAGCCGAGCCGGACGCGGCCGAGACCGCGTCATGCGCCACCATCCGCCGCTGTTCGGTGGCACGGCGGCGCTTGTCCAGGGCCGGCTGGCGACGATGAGGTCTCCGTCCGGGGCGGGCACGGGATCGGGTCCGGTGTTGACCAGGCAGACGAGGTCTCCGCGGGCGAACGTCAGGACGTGCGGGGGCTGGTCGAGCCAGGTCAGTGGAGTGTCCAGCCCGAGTTCAAGGTCGCGCCGAAGCCGGAGCAGGTCGCGGTAGAGCCGTAGCGTCGAGGCCGAGTCTGCCTGCTGGCTGTCAGCCTCGTAGGCGGCGAACCATGGCGGCTGGGGCAGCCACGGCGCCTGGGCGCCGTCCGGCGAGAAGCCGTACGACGTGCCCTCGGACGTCCAGGGCAACGGTATCCGGCAGCCGTCGCGTCCCAGCTGCCGTCCGCCAGTTCGGCGGAAGATCGGGTCGGCGCGGTGTTCGTCGGGCAGGTCGATGTACTCGGGGAGGCCCAGCTCGTCGCCCTGGTAGACGTAGACGGCCCCCGGGAGCGCGGCGAGCAGCAGGAACGCTGCCCTGGCCCGCTCGGCACCAAGGCTTGCGCCGCCGTAGCGGGTGACGACGCGGGTCGTGTCATGGTTGCCCAGGACCCACGTCGGCGCCGAGCCGGTCTGTGCTGCGAGCGCGAGACCGCGGTCGATTGCCCGCCGGTACTCCCCCGCCTCGAAGGGCACGTGGAGCAGGTCGAAGAGGAAGGCTTGGTGCATCTCGTCGGCACGGACGTAGTCGGCGAGATGCGCCTGGGCGAGTCCGGTCACCTCGCCGACCAGCACCCGGTCGCCCAGGTCTGAGTGGGCGTACTCGTCGACGATCGCACGCCAGCCGCGATACACCTCGTGCACCTCGGGCTGGTTCCAGGCGTTGGGGTTGGCGGCGTCGCGGGTCAGCTCATCGGCGCCGGGCTCGTCGCCGTCGGCGAGCTCTGGATGTTTGAACAGGCCTTGCGCGGCGTCGATCCGGAAGCCGTCCACGCCGCGGTCCAGCCAGAACCGCAGCACCTTCGCGAACATCTCGGGTACGTCGGGGTGCCGCCAGTTGCAGTCCGGTTGCCCCGGCGTGAACAGGTGCAGGTACCACTGGGAGGTTCCGGGCACTCGGGTCCAGGCCGGGCCGCCGAACATCGACCGCCAGCCGTTGGGTGGCGCGTCACCGTCGCCGTCGGCGAAGTGAAACCGCTCACGCGCCGGGTTCCCGGGCTCGGCGGCGAGCGCTTCGACAAACCAGGGGTGCGTAATGGCGCAGTGGTTCGGGACGACATCCAGAAGGACCCGCAGACCGAGGCGGTGTGCCTCGGCTACCAGCTGGTCGAAGTCATCGAGGTCGCCGTAGGCCGGGTCGATGTCGGTGTGGTTTTCGATGTCGTACCCGTGGTCGTACTGCGGCGACGGGTAGCACGGGGTGAGCCAGATCCCGTCGACGCCTAGGTCGGCGAGATACGGAAGGCGGCCGGTGACGCCCTTCAGGTCGCCGATGCCGTCGCCGTTGGAGTCGGCGAAGCTGCGCACGTAGACCTGGTAGATCACCGAGTGCCGCCACCAGGCCTCGGTCACAGCGGCAGCGCCCCGCGTTCGGCGATCACAATCGGCGAGTCGTAGAGCGGCAGGCCGCGCAGCCGCACGCCACCGCGGTCATCCCGCCAACAGCCCGCCGGCAGCTCGTACACGGCACCGGTGCGCAGATCGACGTACACCGGGTCGGTGAACCGCACGCCCGCGAACCGGATGTCGGTCACGAGCCAGGGATGCGGTGGGTTGACGGGCGCGGCGACGGTCCAGGCCGCGACCAGGTGCCCGGCGTCCAGGCGCTGGAAGCCGTAGGCGGCGACGGCCGGGTCACCGTGGTGTGAGGAGACGTGAGCGAAACCGGGCAGCGGCTGGACGCCCGCGTCGAACACGCTGACCAGTGCCTGCAGGGCGTAGTACGACTCCTTGGCGTACACGACGCTGCGGTCCGCGGCGTTGATGTGCAGCAGTCCTTTGTAGTTGACGCCGGTCGAGTAGGCCATGTCGCACAGGGAGAAGTGGCAGCTGCGGATCCCGCGGGCGAAGTCGCCCAGGGCGCGGCGCAGGTTCCATTTCGCCTGGGTGGTCTCGCTCCACTCGACGCCGCTGTCCTTCGCGTTGGCCAGGGCGCCGTAGCCGGGCGTGGACGGCGCGCCGCTCTCGCCCTGGAACAGCGGTATCTGGCGGCCACCGGTGATGCCGGGGAGGGCCCGCGCGAACGCCTCGACGGTGAGGTACTTCACCTCAGGCACGAACGCGTAGTGGTGGTACGTGATGGCCGTCAGCAGGTCGAGCTTGCCCCTGTCGGCGAGGTGGGCAACGAAGTCGAGCGCGTGCAGGTTGGTCAGGCCATTCGCCGGGCCGTAGATCTTCGCCGCCGGTTGGACCGACCGAATCACCTCAGCCGTGCGAATGTAGAACTCGGCGTACTCGATCGGGTCGATGAGCTGGACGTCGGGCTCGTTCCAGATCTCCCACTCGTCCACCCGGTCGCGGTAGCGGGTCACCAGCGCGGCGACCCAGCCGTCCCAAGCGGCCAGGCCCTCGGCGGAGCTGGGAAGTGGCCCGTTCACCTGCTCGTGGCCGGCACCCGGATAGATGGGGTTGCCGTAGGACGTCTCGACCCAGGGTTGCACACCCTGGGCGAGGGCGTCGTCGATGATGGTGTCCAGCCAGGCCCAGTCGTAGTGGCCGGGCGTCTGCTCGGTGCGGCCCCAGCCGGCTTGCAGCCGCAGCCCGGTGACGCCGAGCGGTCCCAGGTAGCGCTTGTACTCCTCGTACCGGGTGAAGTCGCGGTCGATCGTCTCACCGCCGACCGACCACGGCGACGGAGCCAGCTCCGCGGCCGACCGCGGCCGGACGCCGCCCGTGAGCTCGAAGCCGGACGCCGGCGGCCGCTCGACGGTCACCCGCAAGTGAGTGATCGAGGCGATCCCGTCGGCGCGGGCGGCCACCGCGGCGAGCGGACGGGCGGCCCGCACCGGCAGCGCCGCGGCCCTGCGCGTCCCGTCGACGTACACGTCACAGGTTCCGGCAGCCGGCTGGGCCACCAACCTGACGTCGAACCAGGCTGGGCCGTCGTCCGGAGTCAGTCCGCCGAGTTCTTGGACGAGTGCGGGTGTGCCGTCCTCGTCCTCGAGCCGAAGCTCGACCCTCGTGGCGGAGCTGTCAGCCCTGACCCTCATGCCAGCGATCACGAGATCTGACGTCGGCGGGAAGGTCTGGACGGCGGACGCGTCGGACAGCTGTGTCACCGTGGATCACCAACCTGTTCAGTATGGACGGAGGAACGTGCCGCGCGCGCCAGCTGAGGTGACAGGCGGTCGGCCAGCAGCCGGTACCCGTCGGAGGTGGGGTGCACCCCGTCGGCGAGGAACTCCTCGTCGCCGGGACCGAGGATGGTCAGGCCGTCGATCAGCCGCAACCGAGTGTCCCCGACGCCGACCAGGTCCGCGACGGTGGCCGCCACCTGGTCGCGCAGGTCTCGGAGGGTCATGCCGGCGGCGCTGGGCGTGTCTTCGTTCGGCGGCGACAGCAACGGCGAGATGACCACGACGGGGGTGTCCGGATGGCCGTCCCGGATCGTGTCGACGAACCCGGACAGGAACGACGCCAGGGTTCGGCGGTTGAGGCTGCTGGAGCCGTGGATGTTGATGCCGACGCACAGCGAGATGAGGTCGGCGGGCCGGTCGCGGATGGCTCGCGCGACGAGCGGATCCAGGTGGCACTCGCCGCTGAAGCCCAGGCAGGTGAGGTCCCAGTCGTGCCGGCGCGCGACGAGCGCGGGCCAGGTCTCGCTCGGTCCGGCCGACTTGCCACTGCGCGTGATCGAACTGCCGTAGGTGACCCATCGGTGTCGGCGGGCCGGTGCCTCGGCGGTGGTGGCCCCGGTCAACCGCAGGGCGCCCACCCGGGCCCACCCGCCGTGGGGCAGCCAGACGTCCACGTCGTTGCTGCCGGCCGGTAGGTCCACCGAGATGGTGGCGGGTCCCTCGGTGAGGTGGTGCCGTGCGACGAGCACGTCGCCGACGCAGACGTCGAGCGGACGCGGATAGGGACCCGGCTGATAGTCGACGCAGAGAGCAAGGCGTGCGGCGTCGGTGCGCAGTGCGGCCCGTACGCCGACCGGGGCCCGGGCGCCCGCGGTCAGGTCGGCGGATCCGGCCAGGCCGACCCTCGCGGGCGGGAGTCGCCACGGCTGCCACCATTCATCGTCCCGGGTCCAGTCGAGCCATCCGTGCCACAACCAGCCGGCGGTGTCCGGTGTCAATGTGATCGCGTCGGATGTGGTCATGCCGGCTCCGGCAGCTTGGCGACGATCGCCTCGACCTCGTCGCCAGGGGCCGGCAGAGAGGGTGGCCGGACGTCGCCGACGTCGAAGCCGCTCAGGCGAAGGGCCTGTTTGACTACCGCGACGTTGTGGCGACCGCCATCGCGGTTGCGAAGTCGCTCGAAGGCCAGGATCGGTTCCAGCACCTCGGCCAGGGCCGCCGCGTCGCCGTCCCTGGCGGCCGCGTGCACCGCCAGGGCCAGGTCTGGACGCACGTTGGCGAGGCCGGAGGTGAAGCCGCGAACCCCCAACCCAGCGGTGGCCGGAACACGGGACTCGGCGGCTCCGTTGACCCAGACGCAGTCGATCCCGTCGCTCATCAACTCCTGGAGGGCGGCGAGATCGGGAACGGCGTACTTGACGCCGACGACCGCGGGATGTGCGGCCAGCTCGGCGACAGCGCCGGTGATGAGCCGCCCGGACCGGACATAGAGGACGGTGGGCAACGGCATCCGTTCCACGAGGTCGATGATGTACGCCCGCACCCCGCTGTCGTCGGTCAAGGGATCGGCCGGCTCGTGCAGCATTACGGCGTCGTAGCCCAGCGAGGCAGCCAGGTCGGCGTTGCGCAGCACCTCTGAGGCACTGCCCGCGAGGCCGGCGATGCGCACGGCGCCGTCAGAACCGTCGGCGACGGCACGCAGCATGGCCTCCCGCTCGCTGCCATCGAGCTGATAGACCTCGGCGGTGTTTCCCAGCGCGGTGACCGCCGGTATCCCGGCGCCGATCACCCGGGCCGTGAGTGCGGTACAGCGGTCCGCGTCGAAGGGCCCGGAGCCGTGTCGAAAGGGCGCGACCAGAACGGCCACGACACCGTTCAACGCCTGTGCGAGGTGCTGGTTCACCTAGGTTCCTTGACTAGTGCCGGTAGGTGGTGAGCGTGGATCACTCGACGGACGCCTCGTACTCGGTGGAGAGCTCATCGGCGATGGCGGCGCCGCCACCGTCCCGCCACTTCTTCAGCGCGTCGTCCCAGGTCGAGATATCCGCGCGGCCGAGGACGATGGCTTTCACGGCATCGAGCATCGATCCCTGCAACGTCGCGAGTTCGCGGTCGCTGGTGGGTGAGGAAAGTCCGACCGACGGATCCGTCAGCCCTGCGGGTAGCACTTCGGACTGGTACTCGAAGGCGCGCCGGGTGGCCTGCTCGTTGCCGGGAACCTGGATGACGTCCGGTGAGTCGCACACGTACTTGCTGATCGGCACGGAGTTGTTGTTCTCCAGCCCGGCAAGCTCCGTCATCGCCAGCCCGTCCGCGGTGCGGGTGAAATGCTCACCCTCGACCCCGTAGTTGACCAGCTCGTGCTCCACGGTGCCGTAGGGTGCGGCGAGGTAGTTGCAGACCCGCAGCAGCAGCCGGATCCGGTCGGCGTCGGCGTTCTTGAACACCGTGTAACCGAACAGCCCTCCACCCAGCCACGATGTCCGCTGGTCGCCGAACGGCAACGCAATGTCGGTGGCGAACCGGTCGCCTACCCTGTCGAGGTAGGTGCCGTTCGCGTAGTTGTAGTAGGAGCCGAGGACCGAGGCGACATCGCCGCTGTAGTACACGTTCATGATGTCGGCGAGCTCGGAGGTCAGCGACGACGGGTGGTAGCAGCCCGCCGCGTAGACCTCCCGGGCGAACTCCAGCGCCGCCCGGTACTCGTCGGTCTCGTACGCCGAGACGAACGCGCCGTCCTCCACCTTCCAGTTGTTCGGAGCACCGAGAGACCCGCTGAAGTAGTTGAACCCGAGGTCGGAGCTGACGGCGCCGTAGCCGTAGGTGCCACTGCCGGTGAGAGCCTGCATCGCGGCGAAGAACTGGTCCTGCGACCACTCCTCCGGCGCGCCGGCCTGGTCCATCAGTGTGCGGTTGACGTGCAGCACGACCGGCATCCGGCCGCGGGTGATCGGGATCCCGTAGAGCCGGCCGCCGATGCGGCCGACGGCCTGCCAGCTGTACGTCGGGATGTTCGCCAGGTTCGGGTACTCCTCGACGTTGTCGCCGCCGATGAAGTCGGACAGATCGGCGCACTTCGCCGAGATGAACTCGCGGATCCGCGGCACGGTGCCATTGATCAGCACGATGTCGGGTAGCTCGTTGGACGCCATCAGGGTGGCGAGCTTGGATTGGTATTCGGCGATCGGGACGAGGTTGAGCCGCAGGTCCACGCCGAGCGCCTCGTTGATCGCCTGCCAGAGCCGGTTGTCCTCCACCGACTTCGGCGGCGGGCTGTAGGTGGGGATCATGGCGGTGATCACCTCACCGTTGCCCGGCGTCTCGCTGACCGATGGGGTCAGCTCGCCTGGGTATGCGAAGTACGCGTCCTGGGCGCCCTCACCGTCGGCGACGAGGTCGGGTGTCGGCCCGGAGGCGCGCAGGTAGGTCGGCCAGGGCACCAGGTCGGTGCCAGTATTGCCGACGGAGCCGGTGCCGGAGCCCGACGACGAGCAGCCGATCAGCGCGGAACTGCCGGCGGAGAGGATCGCGCCAGCGCCGGCAAGCTTGAGCAGCGTACGGCGGTCGAGTGCGTTCATGATCTCTTCCCTTCTCCTTCGAAGGTGGTCATGCCTTGATGGCGCCGGTCAGGACGCCGCGGACGAAATGCCGCTGGATGAACGGGTAGATGACGACGATGGGCAGCATGGCCAGCACGACGACTGCCATCTGGATCGAGTTGACGGCGCTGAGCTGCGCCTCCTGGGTCTCGATCGACCCCGCCAGCGGCGACCCCTCGATGACGTACTGCCGTAGAACCACCTGGATCGGCCACTTCGACGAGTCGTTCAGATAGAGCACGGCGGTGAAGAACGAGTTCCAGTAGCTGACCGCGTAGAACAGGCCGATGACCGCGATCGCCGCCTTCGACAGGGGCATCACGATCTTGCGCAGGACGCGGAGCTCACCCGCGCCGTCGATGCGCGCCGCCTCGAACAGATCGGTCGGAATGCCCTGGAAGAAGCCACGAAGGACGACGAGGTTGAACGCGTTGACCAGAACCGGAAAGATCAGCGCGCTGTAGCTGTCGAGCAGTCCCATTGCCTGCACGACCAAGTAGGTGGGAATCATTCCCGGGGTGAACAGGAACGTGAAGAGCACCATCAGCAGCACCGGCCGGCCACCGAAGACACCGGGGCGGGCGAGCGCGTAGGCCAGCAGGGTCGTGCAGACCAGCGACAGCGCGGTGCCGACGATGGTGACGCCGGCACTGACCATGGTCGCCCGGGTCACGATGCCGCCGGCCAGGATGTCCTGGTACGCCTGCACAGTGATCCGGTCCGGCCAGATCACCCACCCACCCTTGTCGATGACCTCGTCCTGCGGCGCCAGACTGGTGGACACCACGACGAGGAACGGGAACAGCACCAGCGCCACGATGATCACCAGCGCGACCGCCTTGGCCAGCACCAGCAGCGGGCTCGGCTTGGGCAGCCAGGCCGGTTGCGCGGTCCTGCTCAGAATGCTCATCGGTAGATCCCCTCCTCCCCGATCCGGTGCGCGACCTTGTTGGCGGCGAACACCAGCACGGCACCGAGGACGCCCTTGACCAGGCCGACGGCGGTCGCGTAGCCCCAGTCACCGCCGGCGACGCCGGTGTAGTAGACGAAGGTGTCCAGCACCTCGGCGACCTCTGGGCCGAAAGCGTCCCGTTGCAGGAACATCTGCTCGAACCCGACGGACAGGATGTCGCCGAGCTTGAGGATGAACAGCAGCAGGATGATCGGCCGCAGCCCCGGCAGGGTGACGTGCCAGAGCCGGCGCCAGTAGCCCGCACCGTCGATGGCCGATGCTTCGTAGAGCTGCTCGTTCACCTGGTACAGCGCGGCCAGGAAGATGATCGTGCCCCAGCCACAGTCCTTCCAGATGATCTGGACGACCATCAGTGGCTGGAACGCCGAGGGGTTACCGATGATGTCGATCGCGTGCCAGCCGTTGTCGGCGAGCCAGGTATTGAGCAGCCCGGCCCCGCCCAGCATCTGCTGGAACAGGGCGACCACGATCACCCACGAGATGAAGTGCGGCAGGTAGACGACGCTCTGGACGAACCGGCGCACGGTGCCGTACGTGAGACTGTGCAGGAAGATCGCCAGCGCGATCGGCGCCGGGAAGAAGAAGACGAGCTGTAGCCCGGAGATCTGAAGCGTGTTGACCACAGCCGACCAGACGGCGGGGTCCTCGACCAACTGCGCGAAGTTGTCGAAGCCGACCCAGGTCGAGCCGCCCACGCCCAGGAAGGGCACGTAGTCCTGGAACGCGATCGCGTAACCGAACAGCGCTCCATAGTGGAAGACGGCGAAGTAGGCCACCGCCGGAGCCATCATCAGCAGCAGCGCGGCGTCACGGCGCAACCGGTGCGTCCGCTTCGTCGAGAGCGCGTCTGGCATGGCGTCATACTGCTATACCAGGCGCACAGACACAAGATGTCGGACAGTTTTCGTCGATGTGAGGTCGCTGCCGGCTGCGCCGGATCAGCGGTCGTAACGGGCGATGACGTCGTACATGCGCTGGAACCCGAAGGTTGCCGGTGCGCTGTCGACGTCCATCATGAAGCCGTGCTTGGTGCCGGGAACGACCACGATCTCTGCGCTTGCACCGGCTGAGCGCAGCCGGTCCGCGAGGTCGTGGACGTACTCGTGCGGGAACAGGTCCTCGTGCTCGGCAAGAAGGAAGAGGCACTCCGGCGGGGCGGGCGAGGCGTAGGTCCCCGGCGAGGCGGCGGTGAACACGGAGGCGCTGCCAGGATCGTCGTAGGCAGCGCCACACAGTTGCTCCATGGCCGCTCGGATGCGCGGGTCCATGTCCGGCCAGCGTTGCAAGGTACCGGGGCCGTACCAGCAGATGCATGCTCGGGGCGCGGCGTCGCCGAACGGTTCGGTATCCGGGTTCCATGCGTGGGGTCCGCGCAGGGCGAGCAGCGACGCGAGATGCGCGCCGGCCGAGCCGCCGACGAGCACGGTGGCTGAGACGGACGGGTGGTGTTCGCGGACGTACTCGCGGAAGGCCTGGTAGCCGCGCGCGACGTCCCTCATCTTGTCGTGCAGGCGACTGCGCGGATCCAAGCGGTACCCGACGCTCGCGCCCAGGTGGCCGGCATCGGCGAACCTGCCCAGATGGGGGTGGTACATCTGCCGCGATCCGTGATACCAGCTGCCGCCGTGCACCATGAACACCGCCACCGACGACGTCATGCGTTCCGGGGTCAAGAGGTCGACCGCTTGGTTCTCGTCCGCGTCGATCCCGTATCGCAGCGTCGTGAGGGTGTGTGCCATGAGTCAGGCCGAGGCGATCGCCCGCTCGACGCTGGCGAACGACCGCTCGATGTGGTCGCGCAGCAGTTGCTCGGCGCGGTCGGCGTCGCCCGCCTCGTACCCGGCCAGGATGTCGGCGTGCTGGCCGGCCTCCTCCTTGTACGTGGGCTCGTGTCGCCATCCCGCAGTGGCGACCAGCGCGCTGAGATCCTGCACCTGGTCGAGGAAGCCGTTGAGGAACGAGTTGCCGGAGGCCAGGTACAGCTCGCGGTGGAAGGTGCGATTGGCCAGGCCCATCGCGGCGATGTCGCCACGGGACATGGCCTCCTCGGCCTCCTTCAGCGCCGCCCGCGCGGCCGCGTGCTCGACGGCCCCGCGCGCCCCGACGGCGAGCCGGACCGCGGCGGGCTCCAGCACCAGCCGGGCCTGGTAGACCTCGCGGACGGTCGCTGCGTCCACCGAACGGACGGTGACCGCCTCGTAGCTGGAGATGCGCACCAGCCCGCTCGCGTGCAGAAGCTTGAGCGCCTCGCGCACGGGGGTCTTGGACACCCCGAGCCGTGTCGCCAGCTCTCGCTCGACGAGGGGCTGACCCGGCGCCAGCTGACCGTCCAGGATTGCCCGGCGCAGCGTATCCCGGACCTGTTCAGTGCGCGACACCGGTTGCGTCAGAGCCGGAAGCATGACGACTCCATTCTTCGAGATCGACCTTGGTATATCACCATACTAGGCGCTAGCCGGCTGGAACCGCGGTTCGTCCTGCGACGGCCGGGCCTGGGCTGCGAGCCCGCCGTCGACGGCCACGACCTCACCCGTGATGTAGGCGGCGTCGGCCGAGGCCAGGAACGCGACCGCCGCAGCCACCTCGGCGCCGGCGCCGACCCGGCCCAGCGGCACCGCCGCGGCGCGAGCCCGCGCTTCTTCGGGTCCGGCCGCGCGGAGGCGGTCGTTTGCGATGGATCCGGGCGCTACCGCGTTCACCCTGATGCCGTGCGGCGCGAGATCGACCGCCATCGCGCGGGTCGCCGCCTCGACCGCGCCCTTCGTCGCGTCGTAGGCCACCGCGTTGCGGTGCGCCCGGGTGGCACCGATCGACGAGACATTCACGATCGCACCGCCACCCTCCTGCAGCATGAGCTTCGCGGCGGCCACGGTGCACAGGAACGTTCCCCGGACGTTGACCGCAAACGCTCGATCCCAGTCGCTGAGTGACAGGTCGAGCAGGGGCACCCGGCCGACCGTGGGCACCGCGGCGTTGTTCACCAGGACGTCGAGCCGGCCGAAGTCGGTTCCGATGGCGGTGATCATGGCAGCTACCGCCGTTGCGTCGGACACGTCGGCGACATAGGCAGCGGCGCGGGCGCCGGCTGTCCGCAACGCCGCGACCGCCGGTGCGGCGTCCTCGGCCGTCAAGGCGTTCACGGCGACACTGGCGCCCTCGGCGGCGAACCGCTCTGCGATGGCCCGGCCGATGTTACGCCCGGCGCCGGTCACCAGGACGACCTGGCCGGCGAAGCGTCCGGGCATCATGACGGCACCACCGCAGTTCGGTCAGTCGCGGCCGTCGCCGATGTGTGCGCCCAGGTGAGCGGGCCTTCGATGGCGGCCAGCCGCTCAGGGTCGACCTCCATGCCCAGCCCTGGGCCCTCGGGCAGGGTCAGGTGGCCGTCCACGTACGTCACCGGCCGGCGCACCACGTCGGCCGTGTACAGCAGCGGGCCGACCGGGTCGCCGGGCAGGACCGCCGCCGGCATCGCCATCGCGACGTGTGCCGCGGCGGCCGTCCCGATCGACAGCTCCTGCGTGGTTCCGATCAGGCACGGGGTGCCGGCCGCCTCGGCGATCGCGAAGATCCGCCGAACCGGCGTGATGCCCCCGATCGCGATGACACTGACGTTGAACACGTCCACCGCGTCCGCGGCGACCAGGTCGAGCGCCCAGCGGTACGAGTACACGTGCTCGCTGACGGGCACCGGCAGCTGTTGCCGCGCCATCGCCAGGCCACGGATGTCGCGGGCCGGCGCCGGCGCCTCGACCAGGTCGAAGCCGACGTCGGAGACCCGGTTGGCGAACCTGCAGGCCGCCTTGGCGTCGAGCAGGTTGGAGAAGTCCAGCGACTTGATCCGCAGCTGGTCGCCGAAGCGCTCTCGCGCCATCCGCAGGAAGCGCTCGTCCAGGTCCAGCCGGCGGCCCACGTAGATCCGGAACCACTGGAACCCATCGGCGAGGCGATCGGCTACGACGTCGAGGCGGCGGTGGACGTCGTCCTCGTGCTGCATGCGGAAGATCGGGTAGGCGATCGGCATCCGGTCGCGCATCGGGCCGCCGAGCAGATCGGCGACCCGGATCCCGAGTCGCTTGGCGGCCAGGTCCCACAGCGCGGTGTCGACTCCGGTCTTGATCGCCCGGCTCTTGTCGTAGATGTGCTCGGCCTGCGGAAAGCTCGCCTCGAGCCGGCGGTACCCCTCGGTCAGCGCCAGTGGGTCGAGCCCGGCCAGCAGGCCGGTGAGGGTCCGCTCCAGCTCCGGCACGTCGACGTGATACCGGGGCAGGTGCTGGAGGTCGGACATCTCCCCCACACCCACCAGTCCGTCGACGTCGGTGAGCAGCTCGACGATGATGTGCCCGCACGTGATGCCGCCTCGGCGAGGGGTGTTGACGCTGGTCAGCGTTACCCCGGTGATCGCGACCACTGGCCGCTCCTCTCATCGCTCGCATTTGTCAGCCATCCCAGGCGACTGGGCGGCGCCAGGTCGTAGGCGTAGAAGGCCAACCTATGGCCGGCGTACTCGGCCCGCAGTGTGGCGAGCATCGCCGGATCGGTCGTGTGCTGACCCAGCAGGCTCCAGCCCACCGCCAGCCGGCCGGGCTCGAGCGACCGCGCCTGAGTCACGTCGCGGCGCAGCGCCGCCAGGTCGCCGGCGAGGTCGGTGAGCACGAGATGTCCGGCCACGGTGCTGAGGGCCGGCAGGTCGCCCGCCGTCTTCCCAGCACAGGCGTAACGATCGGCTGTCGCGCGCAGCCACACCGGGAGGTCACGGGCCGCGGCGACGACGTCGCGCACCAGCTCCTCGACGACCCGGTCCCGGACTGCGTGGACGACGTCGCAAAGATCGGCGCCGAGCGCTGTCACGGCGTCCGCGGACGGGTCTGCAGCTGCTGGTGCTGGATCGGCGAGCTGGGCATCGATTGCTGTGCGGGCCCGGCCGGTCAGCTCCTCGACCCCCACCCCCGCGCTGGTGAGGCACCGCGCGCAGGCCGGGCATGTGCACAGGGACAGCAGCCATCGATCGGCCGGGCGCAGCGGACCGGACTTGTCGTGTGCGCCCTGGTGCGGCCAGCCGAGGTAACCGAACGCCTCGAGGTCCAGGCCGGTCACATCGTGCGTGGCGACGTCGGCGGCGAGCGCGGCCGCGTACCGTCGCACGGCGGGCTGGGCCGGGCACAGGGCGTGCCGGTACCGGTGGCCGAACACGTTGCGGATCGCGAGGTTCGGGTGCGCGGTGGCCAGCGGTGTGCTGTGCAGGCCGACCAACCACGCCACGGTCTCGATGCCGGCCGCAGCCAGGGCGGCAGCGGCGCGCACCGCGGGTTCCTGCGGGCCGGCGAAGGAGCGCCGGGGTACCGGACCTCTGGCCGGGTACTGGCCGGGACGGAACCAGGCGCCGGAGGGAAGGTCGACGACGGTGCCCGGCTCGCTCGTCGTCAGCAGCCATCGGCCGCTGTGGTAGACGAAGGCCAGCCGGACCGCCGAGATGCCGGCCGCGGCCAGCCGGTGCGCCTCCCGAACCGGGTCGTCGGCGAACGAGATCGGGTGTGCCCACATCTCCATGTCAGGGCACCTCGCCGGGCCAGGCCGGCTCCGGACGGTGGACACCGCGCGGCCGATATCCCAGCGCCCCGCTGGGCTGATGCTCGCTCCTAGTCGTCGGTGCGGGGCTGAAAGGGAAACCGGCCTCGGGATGCCATCGCGACAGGGTGGAATCCAACCGCTCCCCGACCCAGTTCTGCACCTCCGGGCGGCGATGCCGGGTCTGCTGCCCGCACAGCCACAACGGGTGGACGACATCGAGCACGTCGCAGGCGGTGCCCCGACCTTCGGCGAAGAAGCGGCCGTCCTGGGCATGCGGCAGGACCGTGTCGATGGTCGCCTCCGGACGCGGCACGTTGACGCCGAACTGGGCGAACGTGCCGCGCGTGAGCCGGTAAGAACCGTTGACCGGCTGCCGCCGACCCTCGTGCACGCTGGGCATCCCCCACAGCCCCGACCAGCGGTCCCGCCGCGTCATCAGCCAGCCGAGCTGGGTCGCCTGCGGACCGTGCCGGTCGAGGGAGCACCCGACGCAGAGAACGTGGTACGCCGACGGGCCGTCCAGGCCGAGTGGGGTCGTCTCGCCGAGTTCCGGGATCAGCCCGGCGCCCGGATCCTGCCGGGCGGCGAGACGTCGCGTTAGCTCCCGCGCGGGTTCCTGCGGCGGCGGTCCGCCGAGCAGCAGGTCGGCGATCTCGACCGCGTCGCAGGTCGCCCGCACGGTCGGCGCGCCACCGGGCTGGTTCACGAAGGCGTCGGTCCAGTACCGGTCGAGCAGCGACCCGGCCTGCTCGCGCGCCCCGATGCGCACGCCGTCACCGATCCGCACCGGCCCGCGCACCACGGCGTACGGGTTGAGCCTGGAGTGGTCACCGAGGTCGACGTCGCTGGTGAGGTAGACGTGCGCCGCGATGAACGAATCGTGACCCACCGTGAGCTCCGCCTCGTACACCGCGGCCAGGTAGGACACGAACGACCGCTCGCCGGCGCGCTCCAGTCCGCGCGAGCGCAGCTCCTGCTGCCAGGCCTGTTGCCCGTCCCGCTGCTCGTCCGTGGCCCGGGACCAGAACAGCCACGGGAGAAAGTCGAGTTCGCCGTCCGGCAGCCGGTCCACCTGCATACCTCTCAGATCACCGTCGACACGCGCGTGAGTTTGCGGTACGACGGCTCCAAACCGGCTTCCCGCATGATCTGCTGCGCATCGTCTGGCCAGCTGGTGATACCGGTCTGGTTGTCGGCCACCGTGTTGCCGCCGGTGTTGGACTGGGTCTGGTACTGCGTGTGGGACGTAAAGTTGCCGCGGAAGACGTTCTCGCTGCCCGCCCGAGACGTCGCGATGAAGAACCAGGTCCGGGCGTCGGACTCGGAGATCACGTTCTCGGTGACGTCGAAGTAGTCGCTCCCTGCGTCGAGGTAGATGCCGCCGACGGCGTACGGAATGTCGTGCACCCAGTTCCGGGTGATGACCGACCGCTCGGCGTCGGGCGTCGAGCCCAGCGTGTAGATGCCGCCGCCGTCGTGCATCAGGGGACTCTTCTGCAGCACGTCGTGGACGTTGTTCGCTTCGATCCGGTTGCCCTCGACGTACGTGTCCGACGTCCATCCCCAGCCGACCGAGATGCCGGTGTAGGACACGTTGGTGACCTCGTTGTGCGCGACCGTGGTGTCGGCAACATACCCGGCGAGGATGCCGACCGCGCCCTTGTACTCCGCGCCCGCACCGTCGATGTAGTTGTTCTCGACGGTGATGCCCCGGTCCTCTGCCTCGGGCGCCGGGTGCCTGGTGACGAAGCCGCCGAGCTGCACGGCGTTGCCGGAGATGTCGGTGAACACATTGCCGACGATCTCGCTGTCCTGCGTGCCTCCGCGCATCTCCAGGCCGGCCGCGCCGGCGTGCGCGAAGTGGTTGCCCTCGAAGCGGATGTTCCGCCCGGCGACGACAGCCACCGTTCCGGGAGGGCCGACGCGGCTGTTCCCGCTCGTATAGACGTTGGCCTGCTGCTCCGGGTAGCCCGCGTCGGTGCTGGGACCGAGCCAGGTCGTGTAGGCGAACGTGATGCCCGAGAACGAAATGTCGTGCACCGGCGCCTCCGGTGTGCCGGCGAGCACGACGAGCTGTTCCAGCCGCGGCGCGATGACGGTGGCGGTCGTGACGTCCTCGCCGCCGCGCGGCACGTAGTAGACCGTGTCGGCGGTCTCGTCCAGGTACCACTGGCCGGGGCGGTAGGTGGCCTCCAGCACGTGCTCGACGTACGTCGGCATCAACGCGGTCTGGTCGTTCTTGAGCGCCGGCTGCAGCTTGCTGAAGCACGGCTGCCGCATCGTGATCGTGGTCTGCGTGGACGTGCCGGAGATGCTCTCCACCCGGCACCTCGGCTCCATCCACGACGCGTTGGAGTTGGCTCCCTGGCCGCTCCACACGAACTCGATCAGCTGCGGGTTGGTCCACTGCTGGATCGCGGTGTTGTTCGTGATGAAGCCGGTCTCGGTCCGCTGGAGCTGGGCCGGGACGACGGGTCGTGACTGGTTGGTCGGCGTCAGGCCGTAGTCCACCCGGGAGCGGTCGGCGCGGACACCGTCGACGTAGAGTTGCCGGGTCCGCATGCCGGCCGGGACGGGGGCCTTCCAGCGATTCCGGTTGACCCAGTCGTCCTGCGTCCAGCCGGTGACCTCGATGCCGCCGGACAGTACCGGCTGCTCCCCCGGATACGCCTCGTAAGACACCTGGTACCCGCCCGTCCCGGAGTCCGCCGGGCCGAGTCTGAGCGGCTCGGTGAGCTGGTAGGTGCCGCCGCGCAGCACGACCTCGATGTCGCCGGTCATGGTCGGCGCGAGCTCGGCCACGGCCTGCCGGGCCCGCTCGAGGGTGCCGAACGGCGCTTCCTCGGTGCCCTGATCGGCGTCCGAGCCGCTCGGGGACACGTAGAACACCGCGTACGACGTCTCCTCCTCTGCTGCGATCGGGGCCTTTTGGGCGCTGACCAGCAGCCCAGACGCGATGACGACACCGGCCGTCAGGGATAACGCGGACAGATGACGCATGCTGCTACCTTCCTTCCGCTGCGGGTGGATGGTTCAGATGCCGGGCTCGCGGGGTGCCTGGACCATGCCGTTCTCGTCGACGCATGCTTCCCGGCGCACCGGGTTGGTCGTGACGAGTGACTCGTAGTAGGTCGCGTTCGGGATGGCCATACACAGGTGCCTGTTGACGGGGCCGCTACCGTGGACCTCCGCGCGGAGCTGGAACGCCTCGGCGAGGTGGGCGATGCGCATCGCGCCGGTGATACCGCCTTTGAAACCGGCGCTGGTGCGCACATACGACGCACAACCGCTGGCAACGAAGTCGGCCGTGTTGAGATGTGCACCCTCGGTGGTCTCCGCCACCAGCAGCGGCACGTCGACCCGCTCCGCCAGCCGCGCGTATGCGGTGATGCTGTACTCGCGGATCGGTTCCTCGTACCAGAGATAGTCGTGCTCGGCCAGCACCCGACCCAGGTGGACGGCGTCCGGCAGGTCGAAACCCGCCGACCCGTCGTACATCAGCGGCACGTCCGGACCGACGTGCTCACGAAGGGCTGCACACAACGCCGCGTCGCGCCGGGCGTCGCCCCACGCGTGCAGCTTGATCGCCGGATAGCCGAGCGCGAGGCACTGGTCCGCGACGTCCAGGTACTCCTCGACGGAGCCGAACGTCACCGTGCTCGCGTACGCAGGGATCTGTGACCTGAAGCCGCCCAGGAGCCTGTACACCGGCTCCTGGGCGACCTTTCCAGCCAGATCCCACAACGCCACGTCCAGCAGCCCGATCAGGTACACCGGAAAGCGCTCGATCCGGTCGATCTCCCACGCCAGCCGCCACAGCTTCTCCCGCTCCAACGGGTCGAGGCCGACGAAGGCCTCGGCGAATCGCCGCTCCACGATGTCGCGAACGATCACACCGCGATTCGTCCGAGCCGTGCCCACGACCCCGGCGTCGGTGTGGATCTTCAGCACGCCCCCCACCAGGGCGGGCTCCGAACCTGGCAGCCCGTCCCGCCACCGAAACGGTTCCGCGGCCTCGACGTGCACCAGGTCGACGGTCACCCCGACAATGCGCATGGGAGATGGCATGGCGTCATACTGCTATACCACCGACAGACGCGCAATGTTTCGCCCGGATTTCCGCGCTGTGCAGGTCTTGCGATCCGCCTGCTCCATACCTTCGGGCAAAGACTCACCCCACGGTCGAGGTCAAGGGCTCGCGCACGCTAGGTTGACCATGCTTCCCACCCAGCCAACAGGAGGAACCGCTCAGATGGAGATCGTGCAGCGGCCGGAGCTGACCGTGGTCGGCATCGAGGTCGTCGCTCGCTTCGAGGGCCTGAGCACAGCCGTACCGGACGCCTGGCGACGCCTCTTCGACCGCCGCGACGAACTACCGCCGCCGCCCGGCGGGACCTTCACCGAGGTGAGCAATGAGCTCGGCGGCGGCGCCTACCGCGAGACGGTCGGCCTGGTAGCCGTCGATGCCGACGACGTCCCCGCAGGCATGTCCGCCGTTGTCGTACCGGCCGGCCGGTTCGTCCATCACCGCCACGAGGGCCCGGTGGAACAGATCGCCGACAGTTTCGGAGCCATCTACGATTGGGCCGCACAGCACGGGCTGCGGCTCGGACCACTCAAGGTCGACCAGGGATACACGCCGGACGCCTTCGATGGCGCCCACGACCTGTACATCGACGTCAACCCATAACCCTGAGCAACCATGCATGAACAACCCTGACCTCCTCAGTGCTGGCCGCTGAGCTGGCCGGTGGTGCGTTCGTGCAGTCGCGCGCTGTGTGGGTTGAGGCCGACGACTTCCGCGTCGATGCCGCGTGCGGTGAACTTCGCCGCCGACGGCACCGCCAAACTGCGGCCCACCGCCTCCCGCTACGCGTGGCCGGCCGAGCTGGACCTGATGGCCCGCGTCACCGGACTGCGGCTGCGCGACCGCTGGGCCGGCTGGGACCGCCGCCCGTTCACCGCTGAGAGCCCCCAGCACGTGTCCGTCTACGAGAAGGCGTGAGCCAGCATGACCACCAGCACCGACAGCGCGTCCGGTGTCGGCAACGGCCTGCATGCCGACACCGGCACCTGGACGTTCGCCGGCGACGTCCCACGCGTCTTCGGCGACCACGTCCGCCACTCCGTGCCCCTCTACCAGCCGCGCGCCACCGGCCGCCGCCTGACGGCCGAGAGCCTCGCGGCGCAAGCCCGCACCGGGCCGGGCGTGCGCACGCACCAGCTCCGCCTCCCCCGCGCCGTCGATCACGGTGATGGCGTCGGCGTACTCCACCTGAGCCGCCGCGACCTCGGCGACGCCGCGGTCATCGTCCTCGGCGGTAGGCACGCCTCGTTCGTGCAGCAGTTCGTCGCCGAGGAGGTCGTGCCCCACGCGCGCGCCATCGACGGCACACAGCACGCCGGCGATGCGCACGTGCCGAAGCCGCGAATCCTGGGCCACGACCCGGCACACCTGGACCGCGTCGGCGCCGACCGGAAGGTGCGCGACGATCGTGTCCCAGCGCCGCGACCGGGCCAGCCGGTCCAGCGTGGGCACCACGTCCTCACGCACGGCGCAGCTGACGCACGCGTGTTCCAGCTCCATTTCGACCCGCTCGAGCACACCGGTGACATCGCTGACCGTCCTCAGCAGCCGGTCGTTGCCCACATCGATGCGGTGGTGCACCACGACGGCATTGGGCAGGTCCCACTGCAGCGCGATCGTGGCGGCCGCCATGGCATCCGCGAAGACCCCGGTCACCACCAGGGCGTAACATCCCGCCGAGAGGCCGGTCAGAACGGTGCTCGAACGGCGTTGGCGAGCAGCCGTGCGCTCAGCGGGCTGAGGCTTCTGTACGTCGGGTTCACCGCGAACAGCGTGACGGTTCCGGCACCGCGCCGCCCGCGGACGATCGCCGCTCGGCGCTGCGCTGGTCCCTCCGGCAACGCGCCCGCGAAGTGCGCCACTCCGCGTACCGGCAGGAGGCGGGAGAACGTGGCCAGTTGCTGCACGCCCTGGCCGGCGGAGAGGACGGTGGCGCCCGGTTCGCCGAGCCACGCCTCGCAGTCGATCATGGCGTGGATCAGCCCGTCCCGCCAGGAACCGGCTTCGTCCCATGACCCGGTGAGTCCGTCGAACAGCGGGTCGTCCGGCGCGTCGACGGTCAGCTCGACCAGTCCGGTGCCGAGGTAGTCGGCGGAGACGTCGCAGTCGATCAGCGCCAGGTGCCGGCGCGTGGCCAGCACCGCGCCGCCGTCGACGCCGATGTAGTGTCCGCCACGGTCGACGAACGCGCCGATCGCCGCGGCGCCGTCCGCGCCCAGCCCTCGTGTTTCTTCCTCCTGGTCCCACGGCGGCCCGTACCACAGCGGCCCCGGCCGGCTGCCCTCGAGGACGGCGTCCGGGTCGCCCTTCGGGACGACGAGCACATCGAACTCGTCCAACTGGCCGGCCCGCACGGCGTCGGCCTCCAGGAGAACGAACGGCAGTCCCGTCCGGTCCAGGAGGCGCCGCACGCTGCCCAGGTGTCCTTCCGCGGCGAAGTCCTTGACCCCCTGGCCGGCGTACACGGCCACCCGAGGTGTGCCCGCGGCAGCCACCCGCGGTGCCGTGTGCGGCGTCGGTGGCGGGTCGTCGACCTCCGCGGCGGCGCCGTCGGCGGCCTCGGCTGCCCGCCGGTCGAGGCGGGAGTCGAGGACGTGCAACCCAAGGGTCGCGACCAGGCTCTGGTGGCGGCCGTGGTCGAGCGAGAGCAGTACCTCCGCGGTGCCGCGACGGGGCTGGCTGTGTGGCACGACGTAGCCGCCGGATGCGTCGGCGGCGAGGACCTGGATGTCGTGCGCCCGCAGGATGCTGACGGCCCGCTCCACGACTCCCGGGTCCTGGTCGGCGGGAATCCAGAAGACTTCGTCGGGCCCGGTCGTCGCGGCCTCCCCGACGTCGCGGACGATCCGCGTCAGGGTCGCGACGTCATCGGCCGCGGTCGTGAGGATCGCGGCGCCCGCGTCGACCTTCTGCCCGACCCGTTCCTCCCAGGTCTGGGTCCCGGGGCGCCGTGCGCTCTCGGTGATGAACGTCGTCACGCCGCGCAGCAGCATGGCGCGGGTGAACCTCGTCTCCGGCTGCTTGGGCCGCTGCTCGAGGCCGGGCACGGCCGACCGCGGCCAGCCGTGCCGCCCGTCCGGGTCGTGCAGCAGCCGGTACCCGCCGGCACGCCACGCGGCGGCGATGGCGGCACCGTACTTCACCTCCTGATGCCACAGGCGCGGATCGTTGTCACCCGGGCCGTTGGCGATCCAGGACCCGATCCGGTCCGCCGGCGACATCGGCGGGCACAGACACGTCTCGTCGAACTGGCGCCCGAGGTTGATGGAGTCCTCGTGGACCTCCCACACGAGTACCGGATGCCACCGCCGCACGAGTTCGGCCAGTGCGGCTGTCTCGGGCTCGAGCAGATGCAGGTACTCGCGCGCGACCTGGACGTCGTAGTGGTTGCCGTACGCCGTCACGGCGGTGGCGGCGGGGTGCCGTCGCCAGGTCTCCAGGGCACGCTCGCGGCCGTCCGGATTGAGGAGCGGCACGATGAGCACGACGAGCCGGTCGAGCAGCCGCTGGTTCTCCGGCGTGTCCTCGGCCACCCGCTGAGCGATCTGCACCAGCGCCTCGGTCTGCGCCGCCTCATTGCCGTAGTTGCTGGCGACGAACAGCACCGGAATCGGCGTGTCCTCGGGCCACGTGGCGTCGCCGTCGTCCTGTGGGAATGGGAGCGACCAGCATCGCGCCAGCTCCTGGACCGGTCCGGGATCGGCGACGACGTCGGGCCGGCCGACGACGATGGCATTGACGACGCGGCCCTCGTGACTGTGTCCGAGCTCTTCGACACGCACCCGCGGCGACCGCGCCAGGCGTTCGGCCGCACGGTGCACGTCCGCATGGTCCAGCAGCTCGTCGGCCGGCGGCTGAATACTGGACAGCTCCACGTTCGTGGTCAAGGGGGTCCTCTCCTCGGGGATGACGGTGTGGCGTGTGCCGGTCACGATGCGTCGATGCCGCTCAGAAACGTCTCGACGGCTTCGCAGAAGGCATCGGGGTCCTCGAACCACGGCGTGTGCGAGCCGCCGTCGACGACCACGCAGCGCGCACCTGGAACGGCCGCCGCCATGGTCTGCGCGATCGCCGGTGAAGCCATGTCTTCCGAACCGGTGATCACGAGCGTGGGAACCGCGATGCGGTGCAGCCGGTCGAGCACGGTCCACCCGCGCAGCCGTCCGGTCATCTCGAAGCTGCGCCCGCCTGGGCCCCACATGATCCGGCTGACCTCGGGATTTCCTCCCGCCCGAGCGCGCCGGATGGCGTCTGGAAGCGGGCGGAGGCGGCACGTGAAGACGTCCAGGTACTGCTGGTACGCCGCGGCGTACTCCGGGTCGTCCGTCGTGCCGCCCTGCTCGTGCCGGTCGAGCACGGCCTGCGTCGCCGGCGGCAGGCCCCGGCGGATCCGCATCCCCTCCGCCAGATACATCTTCGCATCGGGCGCGGTGTCGGCCAGCACGATGCCGCGCAGCCCCACGGGATCGCCGAGCGCGTACTCCTGCACGACCCACCCGCCGTAGCTGTGCCCGAGGAGCGCCACCTCGTCGAGGCCGAGCTCGTCGCGGATCGTGTCGATCTGCGCGTGGACGAGTTCGTTGCTCCACAGGGAGGGATCGGCAGGTCGGCTGGATCTGCCGGACCCGAGCTGGTCGAAGAAGATCACCCGCCGGCCGTCATCGGCGAGGCGTTCGAGCGGTTCCAGTACGTCATGGGAGACCGAGCCGGGACCGCCGTGCAGGCACAGCAGCGGGGTGCGGGAGCGGTCGTGGCCGACCCATCGCGTGTAGACGTGCCACCCGTCGCCGAAGGGCACGAGCCGTTCACCGCGCGTCATTCCCTCACCCACCGATCCGGGACCACCTCACGGAGCTCCCCGCGCGCGTCGGCGATCGGGCCGGCCACCCCAGGCGCCCTACCATGGAGCGCCTCGCGACGTCCACGCCCCGGGAGCGCGTCGAGCAGTTGCCTGGTGTACGGGTGCCGGGGCGACTCGAGCACGTCCGCCGCTGCCCCGATCTCGACGAAGCGCCCCCGCTGCATCACGGCGACGCGATCGCACAGGTAGCGGGCGATCGCCAGGTCGTGCAGCACGACGACGTAGGTCAGCGAGAGCCGGCGCCGCGTCTCCCGGAGCAGGTTGATGATCTGGGCCTGCACGGAGACGTCCAGCGCCGACACCGGCTCGTCCAGCACCACCAGATCCGGGTCGAGGATCAGCGCGCGGGCGAGCGCGATGCGCTGCCGCTGCCCGCCGGAGAACGCGTGGGGCCGTCGCCGCCCGGCCGTTGGGTCGAGGCCGACCAGGGTGAGCAGGTCGTCCGCCCGCTGCTCGCGGTCGCGCCGGCTGGTCGCGGTGTGCGCGGTCAGCGGCTCGCCCACGATCTCGCGCACCGTCATTCTCGGGTCGAGGGACGAGTACGGGTCCTGGAAGAGGATCTGCATCCTGGCGCGCAGCTTGCGCATCGCCGCCTCCGGCAAGTCCAGCACGTCCACGCCGTCGAAGCGCACCGACCCCGAGGTGGGCGCGATCAACCGCAGGAGGCAGCGCGCGAGGGTCGACTTTCCGCTGCCGGACTCGCCCAGCAGGCCGAAGATCTCGCCGCGCGCGACGTCGAAGCTCACGTCGTCGACGGCGCGGACTGGCTCGCCGGACCGTCTCGATCCGGTCGTGAAGACCTTGGTCAGTCGGTCCACCTCCAGCAGCGGCGCGGTCAGCGCGGGCCGGCGCCCAGCGGTGAGTGGTGCGGTCATGGCGTCGTCTCCATCGTCAGCCGGTGCTGTTCGCCGGCGAAGTGACAGCGGCTGACCCACGCGGCGTCACCGACCACCGCCGTCATCGCCGGTGACTCGGACCGGCACCGCTCCCGCTCCCGGCCGAGCACGCAGCGCGGCGCCAGCGCGCATCCGGTGTGCTCGACGGCGAGATCCGGAGGAAGACCCTCGAGAGATCGCAATGGCGCCGCACGGTCGGTGTCCAGCGACGGCACCGACACCATGAGGGCGGCCGTGTAAGGGTGGGCGCTGCCACTCAGCAGCTGCTCTCGCCGTCCTCGCTCCACGACCTGGCCGGCGTACATGACCTGCACCGTGTCGCAGAAGTCGGCGACGAGGTCCATGTTGTGGGTGATCAGGACGACGGCGGTGCCGCGCTCGTCCACCACCTTGTCGATCAGCCGCATGATCTGCGCCTGGGTGGTGACGTCCAGGGCGGTCGTCGGCTCGTCGGCGATCAGCACGTCCGGGGCGTTGGCGAGGGCGACGGCGATCATCACCCGTTGCCGCATCCCGCCGGACAACTCGTGGGGGTAGCGGCGATAACAGTCGGCCGGCCGTGGCAGCTCCACGTCGTCGAGCAGCTCGATGGCCGCCTGCTTGGCCGCCGCCCTGCCGACGTCCTGGTGCATGGTGATCGCCTCGGCCAGCTGCGGCCCGATCCGGCGGACCGGGTTCAGCGCGGTCAGCGGATCCTGGAAGACGACGCTGATCTCCTTGCCGCGGATCCGGTTCAGCCGGGCCTCGCTCAGCGTGCGCAGGTCCCGCCCGTTCAGCCAGACCTCTCCCGCGACGGTGCGCCCCGGGGGCTCGATCAGCCCCAGGATCGACAACGCGAGAGCCGACTTCCCGGAGCCGGACTCGCCTACGATGCCCAGCCGCTCGCCGCGACGCAGCTCGAACGACACGTCCCGGACGGCACGCACCTGTCCACGGTCTGTGGCGTACTCCGTGCTCAGTCCCCGCACGGTGAGCACCGGCTCCGGCTCGACGTCGGTCATGGTGTCCCCTCCCCGCTCATGTGGCTCGCACCCGGACCCGCGGGTCGGCGACGCTGTACAGCACGTCGGTCACCACGGTCGCGGTGACCGTGACGAACGCGCTGAGCATGATGAACGCCTGCACCACCGCGAAGTCCTGCTGCAGGATGGCGTCGGTCACCAACCGGCCCACGCCGGGCCAGTTGAACACGGTCTCGGCCAGCACCGTGCTCGTGAGCAGCTCGGCGACGATCAGTCCGCTCGCGGTGATCGCCGGAAGCAACGCGTTCGGCAGCACATCACGGGTGACGACCGCCCAACGGCCACGTCCCTTGCTGCGGGCCACGAGCGCGTAGGGTTCGCGCACGAACTCCAGCATGCTCGCCCTGATCATCCGGACCAGCCAGGCGTACAGGACGAACCCCAACGTCAACCCCGGCAGCAGCACGTGCTGCACAGCGTCCCACCACGTCGACCACTGCCCGGCCAGCAGCGCGTCGACGAGGTGGAACCCGGTGACCCGCAGCGGCGCGGCGACGCCGGGAGACAGCCGGCCCTCCGGACCGGGGAGGACACTCAGCCGCTCGAAGAACACGATCAGCGCCAGGAGACCCAGCCAGAACGGCGCGGTGCCGAGCCCCACGTACGACGACGCCCTGACCAGTCCGTCGACGACGCCGCCACGCGACCAGGTGGCCAGGACCGCACCCAGCACCGAGGCGGTCAGTGCGGTGCCGACCGCCACGAACGCGAGCTCCAGCGTCGCCGGCAATGCGTTCACGAACTGGTCGAACACCGGCTCGCCACGAGAGTAGGAGAACCCCCAGTCGCCGGTGACGAAGTCGCTGACGTACATCAGGTATTGCCGCCAGATCGGCTCATGGAGGCCGAGCGCCTGCCGCTGCAGCTCGACGGCCTCGTCGCTGGCGTGTTCGCCCGCGATCAGGCGCGCCGGATCTCCGGGGAGCAGCCGCATGAACACGAATCCGGCGATGGACGCGCCGACGATGGTCAGCGCCGCGCCGAGCGCCCGGGTGAGCAGGAACCGGCTCATCCGCGGCTCCTGCGGCCGGCCAGCGCACCGCGCGGGTCCATGAGGTCCCGGATCCGGTCGGACAGCACGTTGGTGCAGACGACCAGGGTCAGCATGCCCAGGCCGGGGAACAGGGCCACCCACCAGGCACCGGCCAGGGCCGGTTCCATGCCTTCCGTGATCATCGCGCCCCATTCCGGTGTCGGAACCTGTGCGCCCAGCCCCAGGAAGCCGAGTGCCGCCACGGCGAGCACCACCGACCCGTAGGCCGACGTGGCCTGGATGATCAGCAACGGCAGCAGGTGCGGCAGGACGTGCTTGCGCACCAGGTCCAGCCGCGGCAGCCCGATGGCCCTGGACGCCTCGATGAGCGGCAGCGCCGTGATACGCAAGGTCTCCGCCCTGGCGACCCGGGCGACCCACGGCACGACCGAGAGGGTGACGCCCACCGTCGCCGAGCGCAGCCCGGTTCCGAGTCCAACGGTGACGGCCATGGCGAGGAGCAGGGCGGGGAACGCCATGAGCACGTCCATGATCCGCATCAGCACCTCGTCGACCCACCCGCGCAGCAGCCCGGCCGTCACGCCCACGACCATCCCGGCCAGCGATCCGATCGTGACGGCGACGAGCCCGATGAGCAGCGAGATCCGGGCGCCGGCGGCGAAGCGGGCCAGAACGTCCCGGCCCACTCCGTCGGTCCCCATCGGGTGCGTCCACGACGGTCCTCGCATCGTCGCGGCGAAATCGGTCGCGGTGGCGTTCCACGGCCACAGCAGCGGCAGGGCGACGGCGGCGACCACGATGAGGCCGAGGCCCACCGCCGCGATGCCCGCGCCCGGGCCCCACCGCTGCCACGTACGTCGCAGTGCCACGGCGATCCGTCACTTCCAGCTGTAGAAGTTCGGGTGGATCGCATAGTGCACCGAGGTCATGGACTCGTCGATGACCACCATCGCCGGGATCGACCAGAACTTGAGCTTGGGCGACGCCGCCACCCAGGCCTGCATCACGGCGTCCCAGTGTCCCTGACGTTCAGTCTCGTCCAGGGTCTGGCGCGCCAGCGCCCAGTTCTCGTCCGCCTCGGGGACGCAGATGCCGGTGATGTTCGCCGGGGACTCGCACGACATGTCGTAGGCGAGGAAGTAGCCCGCATCGACCATGGCCGGCCCGCCGGCGATGACAATGGCATCGTAGGCGCCGCTGTCGAGGATCGCCGCGCGCTCCGCCGGTGGGATCTCCCGGATCGTCACCGCGACGTCGATCTCGGCGAGGACGCTCTGGACAGCCGTGGCGAACTCGGCGAGCTCCTCCTGCCCGGCCGGGATGGACAGCTCGAACTGCAGTGGCAGGGTCACGCCGGAGTCCTCGAGCAGCTGGCGCGCCCGATCCGGGTCGTACGGGCGCTGCTCGCTCAGGTCGGGGTTGAATCCCGGCATGTCCGGCGCCAGCGGCCCGTAGAACGGCTCTCCATAGCCGTGGCCGACCGATGCCAGCATGTCCTCGTACGGGAAGGCGTACGTCAGCGCTTCTCGCACCAGCGGGTTGGCGAACGGCTCGAACTCCCAGTTGAGGGCGATGTCGAGCGCCAGCGCCGACGAGAACGGCACGACCGTGCAGCAGGGGTCCTCCTCGAGGCTGCGCGCCGCCGCCTTCGAGATGCCCACCGTCACGTCGGCGGTCCCGTTGCGGGCCTGGAGCAGCATGGTGGAGGTGTCGGTGATGAAGTTGACCTCGATCCGCTCCGACGCCGGCGGGTCGCCGTAGAAGTCCGGGTTGGCCACCAGCGTGGCGCTCCGCCCGGGCTCGTACTCCTCCAGGACGAAGGGACCGGTGGCACCGGCTGAGTGGTTGGCGAAGTACTCGTTGGCCGCTCCTTCGACGATGCCGCCGTTGGCCTCGATCACCTGAGGGTCGACGACGGCCGCGGCCGGCTGGGCCAGCGCTTGGAGGAAGTTCTGGTTCGGCTGTCGCAGCGTGATCCGCAGGACCGTCGGCTCGACGGCCTCGATGCTCGAGATCAGCGGCGGATCGACGAACTGGTCGTTCAGGTACCGGTTCCCACACAGGCCCATGGCCTGCGTCCGGTCGAGCGAGTATTTGACGGCGGCGGCGTCCAGCGGCTCGCCGGAGGGGAACGTCAGACCGTCGGGCAGCGTGAACGTGTAGACCAGGCCGTCGTCGCTGATCTCCCACGACTTGGCCAGGGAGGGCTCGAAGCTCGACGGGTCGAAGGTGGTCGTGCCCTCGGCCGGGCCGGGCAGGGTCGCATAGTCGACCAGCCGGGCGTACAGGTTGTCGGCCAGATGCATGTCGTTGACCCCGCACGCGGCGGCCGGGTCGAGCGTGGTGGGCGCCCCGAGGATGTTGACCACGAGCGGTCCCTCGCGGTCTCCCCCGCCGTCCCCCGTCCCGTCCGATGCCGGCGTGCTCCCGCTGCCGCACGCCGCCGCGACGAGCGCGGTCATGGCGAGCGTTGCGGCGAGCAGTGGTCGGATGCGTACGTTCCTCATCGGTATCGCCTCCTAGGTCTGTGGTGTGGCGCGGTCGTCGAAGCCATCCCAGGTCGCCACGGCGCGCAGGATGGCGTTCCCCAGTAGCCGCGCGCTGCGTCGCGCGATCAGCCGATGCGTGGGGTCGAATCCGAACAGCACGACGCGTCCGGCGCCGGCGTGTCCCTCGATGATCGCCGCGGCGTCGACGGCGACGCCGCTGGAGTAGCCGGCCAGCCGGCGAACGGACGGGGGATGGACGAACGCGGTACCGGCGGGCACCCGGACCGAATCACCGAGGCCCGCGAAAAGCACCCGGCCGGTGGCATCGGGCCGCACCGTCGCCATCGACACGTCGGGCCGGAGATCGTCGGCGCCGACGTCCAGGAGGTGCGCATGGTCGCGGGTGGCCAGCCAGCCACCTCCGGCGTCGATCCCGATGAACGTGCCCCCGGCATCGATGAAGGAACGGATTGCCGACACGCCGTCGCCGGCCAGGCCTCCGTCGTCTCCCGGCGAGTCCCACGGAAAGCGGCGCAGGAGGTCGTCGTCGCTCCAGCCGCGCAGGATTTCGCGCACGTCGCCGGCCGGGACGATCAGGACGTCGACATCGTCCAGCGCTCCGGAGACGATGTCGCTGGCCCGCAGCAACGTCGCCGGGAACTCGCCGTCCCGCAGATACCACCGGACCCGCCCGAGCCCGCCGGCGCGACCCGCGTCGCGCACTCCAGGGCCGGCATACACGCCGACTCGAGGGGACCGAGCGAGGTACCCCATACCTGCGCCGTGGATCGATGACTCGTTGATCGTCTCCAGCGCCACGGCACGCACCATCTCGACGACGTGGTGTTCGGCCGGCGGGACCGACGCGACGAAATCACCGCCGGCCAGCCAGCCGACCCGAACGCCCGGTGTGCGCAGCAGACGGTTGACCGCGGCCATCGCGCCGGAGCCCGAAAACGTCACCGTTTCCGGCCCGCTCGGTGTCCCGGCCAGGCGCCGTGCACCGTCCGGTGCCGCGCTGTCCGCGCCGCGAGCCGGCGGCCCGGCCGGCGACCGTTCGGACTCTCCCTGGCCGTCTCCCCGTTCGTGGACGACCAGTCCCATGGCGATGACCAGGGACCCGTCTCCCCCGCGCTGAGGCGAGAGCAGGAGGTCCGCGAGGCCCTTGAGGGCCTGCCGCCGCGGCACGACGAGCGTCCCGCCGGGATCGGTGGGATGCTCGACGTGGACGCCGGCACCCTCGAGCAGCGACACCGCGTGACGCACCACCGCCGGGTCCTGGTCTGTGGGGATCAGATAGCGGCCGGCCGCGTCGTGGTCCAGCGCCCGGCGCAGCACATCCACGCGGGTCCGCACCAGGTCCTCCCCCGCATCGCCGGCGACGTGCATGAGGATCGCGCGTCCGGCGATGCGCTTCTGCTGGTTGCGGTCCTCCCAGGACTGGGTCCCCGGCGACCGGGCACTCACCGTCTGGACGGCGACGACCCCTGACAGGGCCATCGCGGCCCGCAGGCCGGCCTCGGGTGCGACACGCGCGGCATTGTCGCCGGCGAACGACCATGCGTGGCGCCCCGTGGGCTCGTGGAGGACGTCATATCCGGCAGCACGCCAGGCGGCTGCGATGGCCGCACCGACGCGCTGTTCGGCCCGCGCCGTCGGCGCGGCACCGGGATCGACCACGCGAAGGGGTGGCGCGACCGCGACCTCGGTGTGAGTCCGGCCCAGGCTGGCCCCGTCCTCCTGCACCTCCCAGACCAACAGCGGCTGCCAGTCGCAGATCACCGACTTCACGGCCGACGTCTCGGGCTCGTCGGAGTGCAGGTACTCCCTCGTGACGCCGATGCCGTAGTGGTTGCCGTCCCCGGACCGGCCGCTGCTCAGCGGGTGGTTCGTCCACTCGCGCCGGCTTCGCTCGTAGCCGTCCGGCGACACAACGGGCATGATCAGCACGATGACCGAGCGCAGGGCCGCGCCGGTCTCGGGAGCGTCGTCGCTCGCCAGCTCCTCGGCCAGCTCGAGCAGCGCCTGCACCTGCGATGCCTCGGACCCATGGTCGTTTGCGAGGAACAGCACCGGTACGGGGACTGGGCGGCCGGTCGGCGGCGGCCCGGCCAGGTGCTGGTGCCGGATCGTCTCCAGCTTCGCGATGTTCTCGGCGCTGGAGACGGCGAGCAGCGGGATCGGGCGCCCCTCTTGGGTCGCGCCGACCACCCGCACCTCTACCCGCGCCGAGCCGCCCAGCTCCTGAACCCGTCGCATCAGCTGCACGTGCGAGATCAGGGCCGCCCCTGGTGGCTGGGACAGCTCTCGCCGCACCCGCAGGCGCGGCGACGCTGCCTCCGCGCCCGGCATGAGACGCGACGGCGCATCCTGTGCCGGTGGTGGACCGAGGTGTTCCATGCGCACGAAGCCTCTCGACGCCCGGATGAAGGGTGGTCGCAGCATCGTGCTCGTCCGGACGGCTCGCCGGTATAGCCGGAATGCACCACCGTGACACCCGGACCCCACACATGGGCGATGGTGCGTTCGCCCCATCGGCGCCTCCGGCACCGCGAGACGTCGCCCGCCCGACCCGGAAGTGCGATACTGCGGTTTCGCCTGCCGGGGGCGCCGACGCCAGGACACCGAAGGACACGCCGACGACCGGGGACCGCACGTATCACGCCGCGCTGCCGCGACCGCTCACTCCGATGTTCGGCCGCGCGGACGAGCGCGCCGCCATCCACGACCTGGTCCTCGACGGCGCACGCCTCGTCACGATCACCGGAACGGCCGGTGTGGGCAAGACGCGGCTCGCCATCGCGATCGGCGAGGCGTCGTCGGCCCGATACGGCGGCCGGGTGCGGTTCGTCGACCTGGCAACGGTGACCGATCCGGGGCTCGTCGTCCCCACAGTAGCCGCGAGTCTGGGGCTCGCCGTTCCTCATGGCGCGGGCGGCGCTCTGGACGCGTTCATCGGCGCGTCGCCGGACACGCCGCCGACGCTGGTGATCCTGGACAACTTCGAGCAGGTCGTGGCCGCCGGGCCGGATCTGGCCTACATCCTGGCGTACTGCTCGTGGCTGCAGATGCTCATCACCAGCCGGGAACGTCTGCGGCTGCGCGGCGAGCACGAGATCGAGCTGCTGCCGTTCCCCGTCCCTGCGGCGACGCCAGATCTCACCGTCGCCGCGGCGCGCACCAACCCGGCTGTCGCCCTGTTCGTTCACAGCGCCCGCGCGGTCCAGCCGCACTTCGACGTCGACGACACCAACCTCGGCACCGTCGTCGAGCTGGTGCGCCGGTTGGACGGCGTGCCGCTGGCCGTCGAGCTGGCCGCCGGCCACCTGAAGGTGCTGTCGACCGCCGAGATCCTGAACCTGCTCCGGCAACGGCTCGACGCGCTGGCCGCGGGGCCGCGTGACCTGCCGGAACGGCAGCGAACCCTGCGGTCGGCCCTGGACTGGAGCCATCGGCTGCTCGACGCCGGCGAAGGCCGCCTGTTCCGCACGCTGAGTGTGTTCCGTGGCGGCTGCGACCTCGCGTCGCTGGCCGCCGTCGCCGGCGTCCGCGACACCGCTGAGGTGCTGCCGGCCGTCCAGAGCCTGCTCGACAAGAGCCTGGTACTGCGAGTCTCGGTCGGCGACACTCCTCGGCTCGCCATGCTCGAGTACGTCCGGCAGTACGCCGCCGAGCAGTTGGAGCGAGCCGACGACGCCGAGACCGTCCGCGCCGCACACGGCGCACGGTTCGCCGCACTCGCCGTCGAGCTCGGCTCGGCGCACGGCGGCGCCCAAGGTGGCCAGGGACGACGCCTCGCCAGGCTGGAGGCCGACCACGACAACTTCCGTGCGGCCTTGGAATGGGTTCTCGCCCAGCCCGGCCGAAACGGGGCGTCGATGGCGCTCACGATGAGCGTCGCGCTCGCCGAGTTCTGGTTCATGCGGGGCTACTTCGACGAAGGCGCGCACTGGTTGCGTGCCGCGATGTCCACGGCCGGCCCCGATGCCCCGCCCGGCCTGCTCGCCGCCGCCTCCGCCGCGGCCGGGCGTATCGCGTTCGGCCAGGGGCGCTACGACGAGGCCAGCGCGTGCTACCAGGACGCCATCGATCGGGCCGGCCACGCCGACCTGCCCGCCGAGCGGGCCGCGGCGCTGACCGGTCTCGCGGAGGTCCACGCGTATCTCGGCGTGTACGGCCCGGCGCTGGACCTGCTGAAGGAGAGCCTCGCCATTCGCGAGCGCATCGGCGACATCGCCGGCCGGGCCCGTGCCACGAACAGTCTCGCGCTCCTCTACCTGCACCAGGGCCGCAACGAACAGGCGCTGGAGCTGTTCGAGCGCGGATTGGAGTTGTTCGGTCAGCTCGACGACACCTGGGGCATGGCGTGGAGCATGAGCAACGCCGCCGACGCCGAACGCGCGCTCGACCGGCCGGTGGAAGCGGTCGAGCACTATCGGCGCGCGCTGGATCTGGCGGCCGAGATCGGCCTCAGCGCCGCCGTGGCGGCGGCGCTGGAGGGCCTGTCCGCCCTCGACGTGCACCAGGGCCGGTTCGAGGCTGCCACCATGCGGTATGCGGCCGCTCAGGCGGTACGGCAGTCGATCGGGTCGTCCACGTCACCGACCAGGCGGGCCACCCTGGAACGCCTGGTCGGCACCGCCCGCGCGGCCCTCGGCGACGAGCGGTTCACGGCGGCGTGGGAGCGCGGCCGGGCCACGGCGCCGGCCAGCCTCGCCGAAACACCACCAGACGCTGCGCCACCGGTCGCCGAGGAATCGGCACCCGACGCCCTACTCAGCCAGCGCGAGCGCGAAGTCGCCCTGCTCGCCGCGCGCGGTCTGACCAACCGGCTGGTGGCCAAGGAGCTGGGCATCTCCGAGAACACCGTCGGGCGGCACCTGGAGAACATCTATCGCAAGCTCGCCGTCCGGTCCCGCACGGAACTGGCCGCCTGGGGGTACCACGGCGGCCTTCCGGAGCTCTCCGCCGCCGAGACCGACACCACCCGCTGAGACGAGCCGCTGAGCCGGCGGGACAACTCGGTGGCCGTCGCGGCCACGCGGCCGGCCAGCCCCTCCCACGGCGGCTCCCCCGCCGTCGAACGGTCGAAGGTGAGGGCGATGGCGGCGACCGGGTGCCCTGTGTGGTCGCTCGCGGCCACGGCGACCGAGGCGAAGCCCGGCGTCACCGCGCCGTCCTCGACGGCGAAACCGTGTCGCCGCACCTCGACCAGCAGTGAACGCAGCTCCCCGGGCCTCGTCGGGCCGGCGCCGTGCCGGTCGACGAACGACGTCGCGTCAGGGAAGAGCGCGCGCACCTGCGCCGCAGGCAGTGCCGCCAGTATCGCGCGGCCGCTGGCCGTGAGGTGCGCCGGCAGCCGTACGCCGACATCGGTCACCAGCGACGGACCGCCTCGAGCACGTTCCTCCACGAGGTAGAGGGCTTCCCGGCCGTGGAGAACGGCCAGGTGCGCGCCGTGACCGGTCGAGTCGACGAGCGCGGCGAGCAGTGGCCGTGCCATCCGGGTGAGCGGAGCCTGCTTCGTGTACGCCGCGCCCAGCTCGTACACCCCGACGCCGAGCCCGTAGCGGCGTTCCTCGGGCAGATGCACGACCAGGCCCGCTCGCTCCAGCTCGGTGAGCAGGTGGTACGTCGTCGAGCGAGGCAGGCCGAGCGCCTCGGCGAGCGCCGACGCCGGTGCCGGTCCGCCCAGCGTGGCCAGGTGCTGGAGCAGGGCCACCCCGTGTCGGAGGGCCGGAACGCGGGTGCTTCCGCCCATCGGGTCTCCTTGTCTGGGATCACAGACAGTATCGCGGCCAAGCCGGTTCCGCGGTGTCGCTGCCGTGCGCTGCACTGTCGGCATGACGGCTATCACGGCGAGGCGGGTTGTGGTGGGCACCGGTCCGGTGTCCTTCGACGAGATCGTGGCGGTGGCCCGCGGCGGCGCCGGCGTCGAGCTGGGCGCCGACGCGCGGGCGGCGGTGGCGCGCAGCCGCGAGGTGATCGAGAAGCTCGCCGTCGCGGACCTGCCGTACTACGGGGTGTCGACGGGGTTCGGGGCGCTGGCGACCAGGCACATCCCGGCGGAGCGGCGCGCGGGACTG
>NZ_SMLB01000011.1 GCF_004349105.1 Jiangella aurantiaca | reverse complement strand
CCCCACCACCGAGCCACCGGAGGACGAGATGATCCGCCGCACGAAGGTCGCCACCGCGTTCGCCGTCGCGACGACCACCGCCGCGCTGGGAACGTTGCTGGTGACCGTGCAGAGCGCTCCGCCCGCGGCCGCCGTCGTCGCGAAGACGGTCGCGTCCGGCGCCGACCAGGTGCTGCCCGGCACCGAGGTCGCCCGCTACGACGCGTTCGACGCGAACCAGGGCGTGGCCGTCGACCGGCGGTATTTCTATGCCGTCAACAACCGCACCATCACCAAGCACGACCGCGTCACCGGCGAGCCGCTGCTGCAGTTCGCCGGCGACGAAGACGGGCCGATCGAGCACCTGGACAGCGGCGTCGTCGTCAACGGGAAGCTGTACGCGGCGCACTCGAACTACTCGGAGTATCCGATGGAGAGCTCCATCGAGATCTTCGACACCCGCACCATGCGGCACATCGGCACGCACAGCTTCGGCATCTACCGCGGCTCGCTGACCTGGCTCGACCACCACGACGGCGCCTGGTGGGCGACGTTCGCCAACTACAACCGGCCGCGCAACGGCACCCAGATCCCGTACGGCGAGACCTACAACACGCAGATCGTCAAGATGGACGACGACTTCCAGGTGGTCCAGTCGTGGACCATCCCGAAGGAGATCCTCGACCGGTTCGAGCAGATGAGCAACAGCGGCGGCTCGTGGGGCCCGGACGGACGGCTCTGGCTGACCGGCCACGACCTGCCCGAGGCCTACGTCATGGAGCTGCCCGACGCGGGGAGCGAGCTCAAGTGGGTCGCCACCATCACGCTGCCCGGCATCCAGGGCCAGGGCATCGCCTGGGACGACGCGCGGCAGAACTCGACGCTGTGGGGCATCAGCCGCGACAGCTCCGAAGTGCTCAGCTACCGGATCCCGCTCGGCGACATCGTCGAGTCCGGCGAGGAGCCCTGGCAGGTGAACGGGCCGGGCGAGTTCGAGGAGTGACCCGCTGAAGTCGACGGTTGATCATGGGGAAAAGGCGGTCCAGAAACGATTCAAAGGACGACTTTCTCCATGATCAACGGCGATCCGTCACGCTGCGCAACGAGGTTCAATCCACGTGGACGGTCACCGGGACCCGCAGCTCCGGGGCCCCGGGGTCGGACGTCGCCACCAGCAGGGTCGCGTGGTGGGTCGTCCCCGCCGCCAGCTCACCGGCGTCGACATTCACCGCGATCCGGAGCTGCCCGTCGGCGGCCACGGTCCCGGTCGCGGCGCGGACGTCGAGCCAGGGCACGTCCTCGGCGAGGCCGGCGCAGCGCTCCCCCGCCACCGGCAGGAAGCGGGCGCGGTCCAGCGCGCCGCCCATGCCGCCGATCGACCAGATCTCGCCGCCCGCCCGCGCCTGGGTGCAGAACCCGGCGGGCGCGGCGCTCACCGGCGACGGCAGCTCGGCGGCCGGATCGATGGTCCAGGTCCCGCCGGACCAGCCGGCGAGCACCAGCCGCTGCACCGTCGGCGTCGCGAGCCGGCCGTATGGCGGGTCGTCCTTCGCGCCGCCGAGGGCGTAGAGCGCCTGGTCGGTCGCGACCAGCGCCGCCCCGGCCCGCGGCTCGGCCAAGGCCGGCCCGGTGGTCCACGTGCCGGTGCGCAGGTCGAGCCGCTGGACGACGTCACTGACGGCCCCGTCCGTGGTGATCCCACCGGCGAGATAGAGGAACGGCCCGGCCTGGGTGAACGCGGGGTCGCGGACGGGGTGCGGCAGCGGTGCCGACGGTGTCCAGGTGCCGGCCGCGGGATCGTAGACGTGGACGTCGCCGGTGACGGTGCCGTCCGACGCGCCGCCGCTGCCGCCGGTCGCGCCGCCGGCCACCCAGACCCGTCCGTCCCAGGCCGCGGCGGCCGCGCTGGACAGCCCCGCGGGCAGCGGCGTCGCTGCGGACCACGTATCGCGCGCGACGTCGTAGACGTAGTGGCGGTCGGTGTCGTCGCCGCCGAGGACGTGGATGCGACCGGCCTCGCAGGCTGCCACGGCGCTCCGGCCGGCCTCCGGGATCGGCGCCAGCTCCGTCCACGCGTCCGCCGCTGCGTCGTACCGCCAGGTGCGGCGGGTCACCTCGATGCGCTCGTCGACGCCGCCGACGACGTAGCCGTGGTCCGGGTCGCCTGGGCACTGGGCGGCGGCGAAGAGCAGCCGCCCGCCTGGCACCGGAGCGCCGTCCGTCCAGCCCACCGCGGCGACCTCCGCCAGCGGGCGCAGCACCTCGGCCGTCTCCGTCACCGCGTAGTCGAACGCCGCGGCGCCGTCGTTGCTCAGGGTGAGCCGCTCCACCGCGCGGCCCCGGGCGCGGACCGTCAGCTCCAGCCCCTCGGCCGGCGACGCGACGGCGCACGGCTCGTCCCGGCGCAGCCGGAGGTCCTTCGTGACTGTCTCACCGGCGACGACGGTGACCGCGCCGCTCCGCGGCTGCCAGCCGTCCGCCGACGCCGTCACCGTGACCCGCCGCTCCGACCGATCCAGCCAGTGCCGGAAGACGCCGTCCTCGTCGGTGCTGACCTCGATGTCGGTGAGTGCGCCGCGCAGCCGCACGGTGGCGCCGGCCAGCGGCTGCTCCGGGCCGTCGCAGCGGTCCAGGCCGGTGACGGTGCCGGTCACCAAGCCCCACGACGACGGCGCGGTGGCGTCCATCGCGACGGTCAGCGCCGGGTTGGCGAACGGAGTGTCCTCGAGCAGCAGCAGCCGGGCCAGATAGTCGCCCGGCTGTCCGGCCGCGGCGCCGCTCGCCTCCAGCGTGACGGCGATCTCGGCCGACTCGCCGGGCTCCAGCGTGCGCCGGCCGCCGTCGGCCGACAGCCACGACACCGGGTCCTCGGTGGCGGTCTGGCAGTCGTCGAAGCCGGGCAGCTGCTCGACCCACGGGAAGGTGCCGGGCTGGCCCTGCGTGCCGCCGAGCTTGTAGAAACCGCACGTGCCGGCGAGCCGGTAGACGTCGAAGATCGAGTTCGGCAGCGACGCCCACTCCCCCGCCGCCGGGTCGTAGAAGAAGCCCTCGTTGCTGCGGTACCCGCCGACCTGCCCGCCCGACGTCATCAGCAGCCCGTTCGCCGCCGTGTGCGCGGTGAACGTGACGGTTTTCGGCAGGTCCGCGATGCGGTACCACGCGTCGGTAGCCGGGTTGTAGACGTAGCCGCGAGTGCTGTGCTCGATGTGCGGGGCCTGCCCGCCGGCGCAGTAGACCAGCCCGTCGATGGGACCGCACGCCTGCCACGACGCGGGCTCCGGATAGTCGGCCACCTGCGACCACGAGTCGGCGGCGGCGTCGTAGACGTAGACGTCACTGCTGCCGCGGTCCGGCTGGTCCGCCGTCCGGCCGCCGATGACGTAGAGCTTGCCGTCGAGGATCGCCGACCCGGCCGCGGCGAACCGCACCGGAGCGGGAGCGCCGGTCGACCACGTGTCGGTGGCAGGGTCGTAGATGAGGACGGTGTTCGTCTCGCCCATGCCGGCCGGGCCCCAGCCGCCCACCATGTACAGCCGGTCGCCGATGAACCCGCCGACCGGCTTGCCGCGCGGCTGCTGGAACGAGCCGGTGAAGTCCCACCGATCCAGCGCGATGTCGTAGACCATGTTGCGCTGCGAGATGCCCGACGTGCTGCCGCCGACGTAGTAGAGCTTGCCGTCGTGGACGGCGGCCAGGCCATCGGTGCGAGCGTCGGGCTTGTCGTGCAGCCGGACCCAGGCGGCGTCACCCGGGCTCGTCGGCACGTCCACCGCGGCCGGGCCGGCCGCCGCGTCGAGCGGGCCGCCGTCGTCGGGCACGATCGCGCGGCGCAGCGGCGCGCTCGGCAGCGCCGCGAGCGTCTCCCGCTGCTGCTCGAAGCCGGTGTTGCGCTCCGCCAGCTCGAACGACGCCGGCGCGGTGCCGACGTTGGTGACGGTGACCATGGCGGTGCGGGCGCCGCCGAGCTCGACCGTCTCCTCGACGACCGCGCTGCTCACCTCGAGTTCACCGGTGCCGAGCTCGAAGTCGGCGCGGGTGACGGCGCCTGGTTCGACGGTGACGGTGCGCCGCTGCGTCCCGTGCTGGCCGAGGTCGTGCTCCGCGGTCAGTTCGTGGTCCCCGGCGCCGGGGACGAACGTCGAGTAGAAGCCGCCGCCGAGCCCGGGGTCGGCGGGGGTGGCCGTCGTCGTGGCGGTGACGGAGCCGTCCGCGCTGCTGACGGTGGCGCCGTCGAGCGTGGTGCCGGTGCGGTCGTCGCGCACCTGGCCGAGCAGGAGGCCGCCCTCGACCGGCTCGCAGGTCCGCGCGCCCAAGAGCACGTCGTCGAGCTGCCACCAGCCGTTGTTCGCGATGTCGTTGCGGTAGTGGAACCGTACGAGCACGCCGTCGCGGCCGCCGACCTCCGGGAGCGGCACCTGCTCCTGCCGCGGGCCGCGCTGGTGCGCCGTGCGCCGCCAGACGTTCTGCCAGGTCGCGCCGCCGTCGACTGAGACGTCGGCCTCGGCGACGCCGCGCGAGAGCAGCAGGTCGGTCCGGAACGACAGCACCGGCGCGGCGACGTCGGTGAGGTCCACCGGCGGCGAGACCAGCATGCCGTCCTCGAGCAGTTGCCCGGACGCGCTGTCGATGCTGGCGAATCCGCCTTCACCGCCGGTGAGGTTGCCCCGCTGGCCGGAGTCGCCGGTCTCCCAGCCGTTGCCACGGACCGTCTGCACCGTCCAGCCGGCGGGCAGGCCGTTGTCGAAGGACGCGAACGCCCCGGTGTGGGCCGGCGCGTAGCCGGGCGCGAGGCACTCCGTCGTGACCACCGTGGCGGCGAAGTCTACGGTCAGATCGTCGTCGCCCACCTCTACGGTGCGGCTGAACGTGGCGTAGCCGTCGGCCTGCGGGCGGACCGTGAGCGTGTACGCCGTCGTCGCCGGCAGCTCGACCTCGTAGCGGCCGGTCGCGGGGTCGGTCCAGATCGTGCCGTGCGGGTAGCCGCCGATGCTGATGCCGGCGTAGAGCGGCCAGCCCTGCCCGGAGTTGTCTGTGACGGTGCCGCTGACGGTCACCGACAGCAGCAGGGTGAGGCCGACGTCCAGCGTCGTGGTGGCGCCCTCGGTGACGGTGACGTCGCCGGCCCCGCCGGGCGCGTAGCCGTACGCCGTCGCCGTCAGCTCGTAGGTCCCGGCGACGAGCGTCATGTCGTACCGGCCGTCCTGGCCGGTCACGGTCGTGCGCTGGTAGCCGTCGCTGCTCGCGCGCAACAGCACGCCGGGCACCGGCTCGCCGGACTCGCCGTCGGTGATCACGCCGGAGAGCAGTCCCGTGGCGCCGATCGGCGACGCCGTCACGGCCGCGAACGCGTCCAGCCGGCCCTGGCCGAACGCGTTGTTGTGCTGCTCGGTGCCGCCGCACTCCTCGTTCGGTGTGTCGACGGCGGTGGTGCCGAGCAGCTCGCGGGTGCCGTCGATGTCGCCGATCAGCGACGGCGCCGCCGACCACATGAGCGCGACGGTCGCCGTCACGTGGGGCGCCGCCATCGAGGTGCCGTTGGCGGTCCCGTACCCGCTGCCGGGGACGCTGGACCGGACGGCGACGCCCGGCGCCGCGATGTCCGGGCGGATCCGGCCGTTCGGGCCGGGGCCGCGGCTGGAGAACGGCGCGATCAGGTTCGCCGGGTCGTGCGCGCCGACGGCGTAGGCACCGGGAGAGTCGGCCGGCGACCCGACCGTCGTGCAGCCGTTGGCGCCGTCGTTGCCGCTGGAGAACACCGCGAAGACGCCGGCGGCGTTCCACGCGTCGACGATCTGGTCGTAGAACGGGTCGGCGAATCCGAGCGTGTCGGCGCCCCAGGAGTTGTTGACGACGTGCGGGCGCAGGTCGATGCGCGGGTTGCGGCCATTGGCGTCGGTGGGCGCCAGCGTCCACTGGCCGGAGGCCACCAGCGACGTGATCGAGCAGGCCACCTGGGCGGTCGCCTCGCAGCCCTTGGCGGCGATCCAGCGGGCGCCGGGTGCGACGCCGATGGCGGTGCCGCCCGCGTCGCCGCCGGCCATGGTGCCCATCGTGTGCGTGCCGTGGCCCTGGTTGTCGCACGGTGCGCTGCTCGGGCAGATGTGCGCGGGGTCGAACCAGTGGTAGTCGTGCGTGACGGTGCCGTCGGCGCTCCTGCCGCGGTAGCTCGCGGCCAGCGCCGGGTGGTCGAACTGGACGCCGGTGTCGATGTTCGCGATGACCAGGCCCTCGCCGCGGACGTCGACGTCGGTCCAGACGCGGTCGGCGTGGACGGCGGCGACGCCCCACTCCGGCGCCGCGGCCTGGACCGCGGGGGCGTCCTCGGCGGGCAGTAGCTCCGGGACGTCGTACTGGGCCACCTCGAGCACCTGGTCGACGCCTGGCTGCGCCGCCACCCGGCGGGCGATCTCCTCGGTGGCGTCGCGGACCAGGATCGCGTTGGCGATCCAGTACGCCACGTAGTCGGCGCCGGCCGCGTCGAGCTCCGTGCGGGTGGCCCGCTGGCTCTCCTCGGCGGCCTGCTGCAGGGCCGCGACGACGGCCGCGCCACGATCGTCCCAGTCGTCGATGCGAGCGGCCGCGGCCAGGTCGGCGCGTTCCTCGAAGGCGATCATGACGTCGGTCGTCTCGCCGGCCGCGAGCGTGTGCTGGACGTCGTCCTCGACCTTCGTCGCCCAGGCCTCCGCAGCGTCGCCCGCTGCAGCGTCGCCCGCTGCAGCGTCGCCCGCTGCGGTGGCGGCGCTGCCGGCGGTGGGCACGCCGGCCGTGGCCGTCGCACCGATGGCCGTCAGGGAGCTGATGAGCAGGGCCGCGGACGTGAGGGCGGCGACTCGGGTGCGCACGGGCATGCTCGGCCTTCCGACGACCATCTGGCATGGATTGCCGGTTATGGTCCGCGATGCCGGAACCGGGTGTCCAGGCACTAGGGTGGCCAGCTATGGCCATGGACAGAACTGGCCCGACGGCCGACGGCGAGGCGGTGCCGCTGGGCGCGCTCGGACTCGGAGCGGTCGAGGAGCGCACCTACCGGACGCTGCTGCGGCTGCCCGGGTCGACCACCGCGGAGATCGCCGAGACCCTCGAGGTCCCCCGGGGGCGGGCCCGTCGCGCCCTGGCCGTCCTCGAGCACGCCGGCCTGGTCAGCCGGTCCCCCGGTGCCGTCGCCCGGTTCCTGCCCGCCGCCCCGGACGTCGGCCTGGAGGCCCTCGTCCGCGACAGGGAGGCGGAGCTCGGTCGCATCCGGACGCTCGGGGCACTGCTCATGGACGACTACCGGGAGGGCTTGAAGGCCGAGCGCACCGAGCTGTGCGAGATCGTCACCGGCTCCGAGGCGGTGCTGCGTCGGTTCGACCAGCTGCAGCGGTCGGCGACCAGCGAGATCCAGGTGCTCGACACCCCGCCGTACTCCGGCCCGCGCGGCCCTCGGTCCAACGACGTGGAGTTCGAGATCCTGGCGCGCGGCGTCACCTGCAAGGCGATCTACGATCGTGCCGCGCTGGAACGGTCGCCGCTCGCGGCCGACGCGATCCTGCGCTACGTCCAGGCCGGCGAGCAGGCCCGGGTCACGTCGCGGCTGCCGCTGAAGCTGGCGACGTTCGACCGCAAGCTGGCGTTCGTCCCCCAGTCGCTGAACCAGCGCGACGTCTCCGGCGCGATCGTCGTCCACCCCTGCTCGCTGCTGGACGTCCTGCTGTACGTGTTCGACGAGCTCTGGTCGCGGGCGACGCCACTCACCGCGCCGAGCGAGCCGGACGCCGTCACCCCCGGGCCGGACGACCGGCGGCTGCTCGCGCTGCTGGCCAGCGGCATGAAGGACCAAGCGATCGCCAACCACCTTGACTGGAGCTACCGCACCACCCGGCGGCGGATCGCCGCGCTACTGGACGAGCTGGGCGCGGAGACGCGGTTCCAGGCCGGGTTGGCCGCCGCACGCCGCGGCTGGCTCTGAGTCCGTGTCAGGCTGGACCCATGGACCGGAACGCGGCTGTCGCGCTGCTCGACGAGCTGCACGCCGCTCAGAACCGCTACTACGGCGGCGGCGACGGCACAGCGCTGCGTGCGCTGCTCACCGACGACATCACCTGGACGGTGCCCGGCGACAACTCGATCGCCGGCACGTACCGCGGGTTGGGCGAGGTCTTCGAGTACTTCGACCGGCGCCGCCGGCTCGCCGACGACACGTTCCGCATGCACCGCCACGATGTGCTGAGCGGCGACGGAGACGGCGTCGCGGCGCTGACCGACGGCACGGCGACCATCGACGGCGTCGACTGGACGTGGTCGACGGTCGGGCTGTACCGCGTCCGGTCCGGGCGGATCGCCGCCTGCTGGCTGTTGCCGCTGGACCAGGGGTTGTTCGACCGGGTATGGCGCCGGCCCGGACCTAGACAGCCCTGGTCGCCCGCGGAGGAGGAGAACCGGTGAGGAGATCGCAGATCGACGGCGCCATCGACGGTGCCCGCGAGTTGGCCGCGGCGGCCGGGATGCCGTTGCCCGGCTTCGCCGGGTGGACCCGGGCCGACTGGCTCGCGGCGGCGCTGACGCCGGCCGCCCGGCCCGCACTGGAACGCGGCCTGGGCTGGGACGTCACCGACTTCGGCCGCGGCGAATTCGACCGCGTCGGGTTGGTGCTGTGCACGCTGCGCAACGGGACGCCGGCCGAGCGCGACGCCGGGGCCGGTCAGACCTACGCGGAGAAGTTCCTGGTCGCGCAGGACGGCCAGGAGACGCCGATGCACCTGCACCGGCGCAAGACCGAAGACATCATCAACCGCGGCGGCGCGGCACTGGTCGTCGAGCTGCGGCCGGAGTCCGGCGACGGCGACGTCGTCACCCTGGTCGACGGTTTCGAGCGGGCCGTCAGCGCCGGTTCGCGGGTGCTGCTGGAACCGGGTCAGAGCATCCAGGTGCCGGCCGGCGTGTACCACCGGTTCTGGGCCGACGGCGGCGTCGTGCTCGCCGGCGAGGTGTCGGCGGTGAACGACGACGTCGACGACAACATTTTCGCCGACCCGTTCCCGCGCTACCCGTCGCTCGACGAGGACGCGCCGGCCCGATACCTGCTGGTCAGCGAGTACGCGAAGGTCCTGGCCGGCTGAAAACGCGGTGCGCGTGACCTGGCGAGCGGACTAGCGTGCCCAGGCATGAGCACCGACGCCGCCGCCGCTGTCGAGGAGCTGGAGATCCCGGCCTCGATGGACGCGCCCGGCGCCGCCGCGTTCGCCGAGATGGTCGACGTCCGCAACGCGATCGAGTCGCACGTCATGGGCACGGACGTGCTCAACTACACCGCCCGAGAGCTGCTTCCGTCCTACCAGGTGCAGCACCACGAGCCGATCCGGCTATTCGTCGCGCGCATCGCAGGCCGCATCGTCGGGCGCGGCATCCTGTCGTGGTCGGCGGCCGAGGACGCCACCGCGTCGTGGGTCGAAGTCGAGGTGCTGCCGGAGTTCCGGAGCCGCGGCGTCGGCACGGCGCTCTACGACCACCTCGCCGCCATCGCTCTGCCGTCGGGCCGGCCGACACTGCAGGCCGACGCCATCCACACCCGGCCCGAGACCGGCGAACGCATCGAGCCTCCGACGGGGTTCGGCTGGCTCTCCGCCGACGACCCCGGTGTGCGGTTCCTGCGACGTCGCGGATATCAGCTCGAGCAGGTGGCGCGCATCAGCGGACTGCGGCTTCCCGTGGATCCGGAGCTGCTCGCGTCGAAGCGGGACGCCGCCCATGCCGCGGCGGGCCCCGACTATCGTGTGGTTTCCTGGGTCGGCACCACCCCGCCCGAGTGGGTCGGCGACCTCGCGACGCTGAAGACGCGCATGAGCACCGACGCGCCCAGCGCCGGCCTCGACATGTCCGAGGAGAAGTGGGACGCCGCCCGCGTCGCCGACTGGGACCGCCAGCTCGCCGACAGTGGCCGCGAGCGGCTCACGGTCGCCGCCGAGCACGTCCCGACCGGGCGGCTGGCCGGGTTCAACGAGCTGTACCTGCCGGCCGACCGCGCCCGCCCGGTGACGCAGGAGGACACGCTGGTGCTCGCCGAGCATCGTGGCCGGCGCCTGGGAACGCTGCTCAAGGTGGCCAACCTGCAGCGGCTGGCCGAGGTGAGCCCGTCGTCACCCATGGTGACCACGTTCAACGCCGAAGAGAACCGGCACATGCTGGACGTCAACGAAGCCGTCGGCTTCACCCCCATCGGCTACGAGGGCGCCTGGAAGCTCACGCCCTGACGGCGCCGGCGATCCGCTCGGCGACGGCACGCGGATCGACCCCCGCGGTGTCGACGACGGTGTCCGCCGCGGGCCGCAGCCACGGCAGCGTGCGTTGATCATGGAGAAATGCGCCTTTGAACCGATTCGGAACCCCGATTTCTCCATGATCAACGGCCGACGGCCGTGGCGGACGCAGCCGAAAATATCCGGTTCGTGCCGGGTTCGGCCGGCGCGGACGGGCCTAGACTCGTGCGGGTCTGGATCTCCCACGGGGGGCCGGCGCCGGCCGGCCGAGGAGTGATGGCTCATGGCCTCTACGCGACGCCGACTCGGACCGCTCGTCAGCGGCCGCCGCAGCAAGTGGGTCGTCCTGGTGTTCTGGCTGGTGGTGCTCGTCGTCGCGTTTCCGCTCTCGGCGAAGCTGACCGATGCTCAGGAGAACGACACCGCGTCCTGGCTGCCCGGCTCGGCGGAGTCGACCCGGGTGTTCGAGGTGCAGCAGGACGCCTTCCAGACCGGCGAGGAGCTGCCGGCGATCGTCGTCTACGAGCGGACGGACGGCATCACGCCCGAGGACCAGGAGAAGGCGGCCGCCGACGCGCGGGCGTTCGCGGACGTCGAGAACGTCAGCGGCGACGTCGTCGGCCCGATCCCGTCGGAGGACGGCGAGGCGCTGCAGGTCATCGTCCCGGTGGACCCGGGCGACGGCGGCTGGTTCGCGCTCGGCGACGCCGTCGACGAGATGAACGACATCGTCAGTGGCGGACCCGACGGGCTGGACGCGTACGTCGCCGGGCCGGCCGGCGTCTCGGCCGACTTCGCCGACGCGTTCGAGGGCATCGACGGCACGCTGCTGTACGCGGCGATGGCCGTCGTCATCGTCATCCTGCTGTTCTCGTACCGCAGCCCGGCGCTGTGGATCATCCCCGTCTTCTCGGCCTTCACCGCCCTCACCGCCGCTCAAGCCGTCGTCTACCTGCTGGCCGAGTACGCCGACGTCACCGTCAACGGGCAGACCGCCGGCATCCTGCTGGTGCTGGTGTTCGGCGCGAGCACCGACTACGCGCTGCTGCTGATCGCGCGGTACCGCGAGGAGCTGCGCCGGCACGAGGACCGGCACGAGGCCATGGCGTTCGCGCTGCACCGCGCCGGACCGGCGATCGTGGCCAGCGCCGCCACCGTCGCCGTCGGCATGCTGTGCCTGCTGGCCGCGGAGATGAACTCGACTCGCGGCATGGGACCGGTGCTGGCGATCGGCGTGGTCATCGGCGTGACGGCGATGCTGACGCTGCTGCCGGCGCTGCTCGTGGTCACCGGCCGGTGGGTGTTCTGGCCGCTCAAGCCGAAGTACGGGTCCGCCGAGCCGACGGAGCGTGGGTTCTGGGCGCGCATCGGCCGGTCCATCGCGCACCGGCCGCGGACGGTGTGGATCGGCACGTCGCTGGCGCTCGGCGCGATGGCGTTCGGGCTGCTGGGCCTGAACACCGGCGTCATCGCGAACAAGGACGCGTTCGTCGACCGGCCCGCGTCGATCACCGGCGAGGAGGCGCTGGCCCGCCACTTCCCGGCCGGCACCGGCAGCCCGGTGATCGTGATCGCCGACACCCCCGCCGCCGACGACGTGCGGCAGGCGTTCGGGGACACCGACGGCATCGCCGAGGTGACCGACCCCGTGCCGCTGGGCGACCTCGTCTACATGGAGGGCACCCTCGAGGCGGCGCCGGACAGCCCGGCGGCGCAGGACACGGTCGAGGCGGTCCGCGACGGCGTGCACGCCGTCCCCGACGCGAACGCGCTGGTCGGCGGCAACACCGCAGTCGCCCTGGACGCGCAGAACGCGGCGGCCCGCGACAGCATCGTGATCATGCCGCTGGTGCTGGCGGCGGTGTTCGTGATCCTCATGATCCTGCTGCGGGCGTTCGTGGCGCCGCTCGTGCTGATCGCGACGGTGGTGCTGTCGTTCGCCGCGGCGCTCGGGCTGAGCTCGCTGATCTTCGAGCAACTGCTCGGCTTCGCCGGCGCCGACGCCGCGTTCCCGCTGTTCGTCTTCGTGTTCCTCGTCGCGCTGGGGATCGACTACAACATCTTCCTGATGACCCGCGTCCACGAGGAGGCGAAGCAGCACGGCACGCGCCGGGGCGCGCTGATCGGCCTCGCCGCGACGGGCGGCGTGATCACGTCCGCCGGTCTCGTCCTGGCCGGAACGTTCGCCGTGCTGGCGACCCTGCCGGTGGTGGCGTTCGCGGAAATCGGGATCGCGGTGGCCCTCGGCGTGCTCCTGGACACGCTGATCGTGCGCTCGATCCTGGTGACGGCGCTCAACCTCGACCTCGGGCGGTTCATGTGGTGGCCGAGCGAACTCTCCCGCCGCCCCGAGCCGCCGGCGTCCGAGGTGGCGCGCGAGCCGGGCGAGGTGGTCGAGGAGCCCCGGCCCGTGCGGTGAGCTCCGGTGAACGGACGGTGGCAGCTGGCCGGGCGGACGTGCGCCGGGTCGTGGCGACCGCCGACCCGGAAATGATCACGTTCACCACGAAATCTCGTGCTTCACCAGGCCTGCATTCCAAGTGAACGGCCCCCGCCCAACGACACCGAACCCCACCGTCGCGTGATCATGGAGAAACGCCCCTTTCCAGTACCTCCAGAGGGGACCTTCTCCGTGATCAACGGCGATCGGTAGTGCCAGAACGCCAGCGATGGCCGTACGCCCAAAACGCGCGTCGGTCAGCACCAGGCAGGACACCCTGCGCACGCCGATGGCGTTCTGGCTAAGCAGCATCGACTGGGCGAACCTGTCGACCGCCTGGAACCAGGCGCAGATCAGCTCGCGGTACTGCGACCCAAGTACGCGCCTTCCTGGCCGCGCTGCTCATCTCGATGGCGCTGCCGATCGTGATCTTCCTGCTGTTCCAGCGGCTGTTCCTGCGCGGTGCTGGGCTGGGTGGCGCGGTGAAGGGCTGACTTCGTCGTCAGCCCTTCACCATCAACGGACGCCGGCCGCGACGGCATCGCCGGCCAGCGTGACCGCGCCCACCAGCGGCGCGTCGTGAGCGAATCGCGACACGACCACGTCGGGCACGAACACCAGATGGGTGCGCAGCCGCTCCGTCAGCCGCGACACGATCCGCGCGCTAGCGGTCAGGCCGCCGAACAGCACCACGCGCTCGGGGTCGAGCAGCAGCGACATCCCGACGACGGCCCGGGCGAGGGAGTCGATGCGGCGGTCCACGAGGTCGCTCAGCTCCGGGCGGGTGTCGGCGACGAGCTCCGCCGCCCCGCCGCTCAGGCCGTGCGCCGCCGCGAAGTCGTCCAGCACGCGCCCGCCGAAGACCGCCTCCAGGTGTGCCTCGTCCGGATGCAGCGGACCGGAGCCGACCAACGTGTAGCCGATCTCGCCGGCCGCGCCGTGGAAGCCCGGCACGACCTGGCCGCCGACGGTGAGCGCGGCGGCCACGCCGGTGCCGAGACCGAGGACCAGGCCGGGGTCGGCGTCACGGAGCCGGCCGCGCCTCGACTCCGCCAGCGCGGCCGCGTTCACGTCGTTCCACACCGGCACCGGCATGTCGCCCAGCCGCGCGCGCAGCGCGTCGGCCAGCCGCAGCTCGCCCCAGCCCGGGACGTTCGGCGCGAGGTCGATGCCGTCGGGCCGGACCACCCCGGGCGTGGCCACCCCGGCGGCCAGCACCGGCCGGCCGGAGTCGGAGACCAGCTTCTCCGCGGCGTCCAGGGCCCTGGCCAGCGCGCGTTCGGCGCCGTCGTCGGCGTGCGTGGGCAGCCGGACCTGCTCGATGATCGTGCCGTCGGGGTCGGCGAGCGCCAGCGCGATCTTGGTGCCGCCGAAGTCGATGCCCAGTACCTGTCCAGAAGTGGGGACGCTCACGCGGCGATCCGCTCCCGCACCACGTCGTCGAGCAGCCGCGCCGCGGCGTCCAGACGGGACCGGAACGCGGTCAGGTGCGCGGCGGACTCGTCCAGGTGGGCGCGCAGCCGGGCGACCTGCCGTCGCACCGGTGCCGAGCCGGGGCCGTCGGCCTGCTCGCGGTGGAGCACACGGGCGGGGTCGTTGGCCGCCGCGATCAGCTCCTTCGCGGCCGCCTCGGTCACGTCGTCGAGTCCGAGTCCCGCGGCGACCTCGAGGACCGTCGCCGTCGTCCACCGGTCCGGCGGCGCCTCGCGCAGCAACCGGCCCACAACGGAGTGCGCGGCACGGAACGGCACGCCGGACGCGGTGAGGGTGTCAGTGGCGGCCGTCGTGGTGGCGCCGGTGGCGACGATCTCGGCCGCGGCCGGCGTCGACAGCGGCTCGACCCGTGCGACCAAGCCGCCGAGCAGGCGGAAGAACCGCCGCGCCCGGTCGTTGCTCTCCCACAGCCGGGCCTGGACGTCGGTGGTCGCGTTGTTGGAGTCCTCCCACCACGCCGCGCCGACGTTGTTGAGCACCGAGGCGGCGTCGGCCGCAGTGGCCCCGGCCATCGAGATCAGGTGCTCGAACACCACCGGGTTGCGCTTCTGCGGCATGATGCTGCTGCCCTGCGTGAACTCCGGCGGCGTGGTCACCCACTGCCAGCTCAGCCAGTCCATCAGCGTCCGCGCGAACCGGGCGCCCGTCGCCAGCACCTGCGCGTTGACGGTGGCCACTCGCATGAGGTAGTCAGCACCGGCCACCGCCTCGTAGGAGTTGACGATCAGGCCGTCGAAGCCGAGCAGCCGCGCCACCCGTGCCGGGTCGATGTCGAGGTCGGTGCCGGCGAAGGCGCACGATCCGAGCGGCGACACGTTGATCTCGTCGAGCAGCTCCGCGTAGGCGCGGGCGTGCCCGGTGAGCGCTTCGGCGTAGCCGGCCAGCACGTGCCCGATGGTGGTCGGCTGCGCCGGCCGCCGGTGCGTGTACCCGATGACGACGACGTCGGCGTACCGGTCGGCGGCGCCGAGCAGCGCGTCCGCGGTCCCCAGCACCTCGTCCTGCACCGCCGCGACCTGGTCGCGCAAGATCATCCGGAACACGCCCTGGTCGAGGTCGTTGCGGCTACGCGCCAGCTGGACGTCCAGTTCCGATGTGTCGATGCCGGCCGCAGCGGCCAGCCGCTTCTCCACGGTGAAGTAGACGTCCTCGACAGAGCCGTCGTAGGTGAGGGCGGACGGGTCGTCGGCCCGCATCGCCTCCAGGCCGCGCAGCAGGGTGGCGGCGCGCTCTGCCGGGACGAGGCCCTGGTCGGCCAGCATGACCACGTGGGCCCGGCTGGCCTGCACCATCGGGCCGTACAGCATGCCCACGTGGTGCTCGAACGCCACCCGCAGGTGGTTCTCCTGGTAGACGGTCAGGGCCTGGTCAGCCATCGGCCTCTCCTGTGTCGGACGCTCTGGGCGCAGGTGTGACGTGTAGCGGGTCGGTCCCGGGGGCGTCGGGCGGCGGCGCCGCCAGCCAGGCGTCGACGAGCTCGCGCAGCCGCCGCGCGCCCAGCTCGCGGACGCGCCGGCCGGAGTCGTCGCGCACCAGCGACACGTGCCCGGACCAGCCGTCCCACGGTGTGGGCCGGGACTCGATGAGGACGTACGGGCTGGTGGTGGCCAGCCTGGCCCGGGGCGGGAGGTCGCGTGCGGCGGTGAGGTCGACGGCGTCCGGCGCGAACCCGGCGACACCACTGGTCTCGTAGGCGCCGCCGTGGCCACGCGACGGCAGCGGCCCGAACAGCCGCGTCGTCTCCTCCGGCGTGATGAGCTGGAACCAGTTGGCCAGGAGCAGGCTGCACCGATGCCGTCCGGAGACCCATTCCATGGCCGCCCTGACGATCGACATGTTCGCGTCGTGCCCGTTGACCACCAGCACGCGGAGGAAGCCGGCCGCGACGATCCCCTCCAGGACGTCGCACAGGTACGGCAGCGCCACTTCGGGACGGATGCCGATGGTGCCGGGCCACGGGCGGGTCTGGCCCGGGCAGGCGGTGTAGGCGACGGCCGGGTACAGCACTCCTCGCGGTGCGTCGGACGCCTCAGCCCACGCGCGGGCGAACCCCTCGGCGAGCAGCAGGTCGGTGCCCAGCGGCAGGTGCGGGCCGTGCCACTCGAACGCCCCGACGGGCAGGACGGCGAGATCGGCCTCTGTGACGACACCGGGCCAGGCTGCGCCGGTGACCCGGGTGGCGTCGATCAGCCCGCCCACTGCGTCGCCTCCCGGGCCGAGCGGGACGACCGGCCGTTCTCGAGCCGGCCGCTGACGAGCATGACGACGAAGATGAGCACGACCTGCAGCATGCCGTACGCGGCCGCCGTGCCCATCTCGAAGCGGTACATGCTGTTGTTGATGGCGACGGAGATGGGCTCGGTCTGCGACGTGTAGATCAGCACGGACGCGACGAATTCACCCACACCGTGCACGAACGCCAGCAGCGCGCCGGCCACCACGCCGGGCAGGACCAGCCGCACCGTCACCGTCAGGAACGCGCGCGGCCACGACGCGCCCAGGTTGCGGGCGGCCTCCTCCAACGCCGGGTCGATCTGCGCCAGCGCCGCCGACGTCGAGCGGAACACCATCGGCAGGAACCGCACGAAGTAGGCCAGCGGCATGATCCAGAACGTGGCCACCAGCACCTGCCCGAAGCTGAACGCGTTGCCGGTGCTGAACGCGGCGATGAGGTTGATCGCGACGACGGTGCCGGGCAGCGCCCAGGCCAGCATGACGCCGATGTCGAGCAGCGACCGGCCGACGAACCGCAGCCGGCGCACCGCGTACGCGATCAGGACGCCGACGACGATGATGCCGGCCGTGGCCACCGCACTGATGGTCACCGAGTTCAGGATCGGTTCGAAGGCGCGCGGCTCGGCGAAGATCGTGCGGAAGTTCTCCGCCGTGTACTCCGACGGGATCACCTGCGTGGTCCACGAGCCGTCGCGCGAGAACGCCACCAGCGCGATCGTCGCCACGGGCGCGAGCAGCACGGCGACGCCGGCCAGCGATCCGAGCATCGCCAGCCACCGGCCCAGCGGGTTGGTCACCTCGCGCCGGTGGCTGGCGACGCCCTTGGACAGCGAGCGGTAACTGCGCCGGCCCTCGTACCACCGCATGGCCAGGAGGAACAGGATCGACACCACACCGAGGACCGACGCGTACGTCGATGCCAGAGGCATGTCGCCGTTGGTGCGGTTGATGTAGATCTGCATGGTCATGGTCTGGTCGACGCCGAACAGCAGTGGCGCGGTGTACGACGCCAGCGACGTCATGAACACCAGCAGCGCGCCGGAGACCATGGCCGGGGTCAGCATCGGCAGCAGCACCGTGCGCCAGACGCGCAGCCGCGACGCACCCAGGTTGTAGGCCGCCTCCTCGATGGACGGGTCCAGGCCACGCAACGCCGCCGACGCGGCCAGGTAGAAGAACGGGTACATCGTGAACGTGTGGACCACCAGCACGCCGGCGATCCCGCTGACCGCGAGCACCGGCTCCTCGGTCCCGAACAGCTGCTGCAGCGCGCGTGGCAGGATGCCGGTCTCGCTGTAGAGCAGCTGGAACGAGATGGCGCCGATCAGCGGCGGAAGCGCGGCCGGCACCAGGATGATCGCCTCGATCAGCCCGCGGCCGGGGAACTGGAAACGGCGCAGCAGGAACGCCATCGCCACCCCCACCACGCCGCACAGCACCACGCTCGCCACCGAGATGAGGATCGAGTTGATCAGCGACTGGCGGGCCACGCCGCCGGCGGTGAAGAAGCCCGCGTAGTTGTCGCCGGCGTTCTCGGCGACGCTCTCGGAGAACGTCGCCAGCATCGGCTGGACGATGTAGCCCCACAGCACCAGCGCCAGCGGCAGCACCAGGATGTACGGGAACCACCGCGACCCGGTGACGGCACCGCTGCGCAGCCGCCGTGCCGAGGCGGCCGCCGGCGTCTCGGCCGAGGTGACGGCGTCCGGCTCGGTCCGGACGCTCACGGCCGGACCACCCACAGATGCTCCGGCGGCAGCACGACGCCGACGGTGTCGCCGGTGGTCAGCCCGGCGGGCAGCTGGACGGCGGCGACGTGCAGCGGCGTGCCGGCGAGGTCGACCGTCACATGGGTCGACATGCCGGTGAACTCCGTCTCGACGACGGTCGCGCTCAGGCTCCCTGCGGCGTCGAGCCCCGTGAGCCGGACGTGCTCCGGACGCACCGACACCAGCGCGGTGGCCGACTCGCTCAACCCGTGGGCCTCCGGTGCTGCGGCCCGGAGGGTGACACCGTCCGGGCCCGCGACCTCGACCTGCTCCGGCCCGGCCCCGACGACCGGGAGCGAGAGGACGTTGCTGCGGCCGATGAACGTGGCGACGAACCGGTTGGCCGGGCGCCGGTAGATCTCCTCCGGCGCGCCCACCTGCTGCACCGTGCCGCCGTTCATGACGGCGATGCGGTCCGACATGGCCATCGCCTCGGCCTGGTCATGGGTGACGTAGACGGAGGTGGTGCCGGCCTCCCGCTGGATGCGGCGGATCTCCAGCCGGGTCTCCTCGCGCAGCTTGGCGTCGAGGTTCGACAGCGGTTCGTCCAGCAGCAGCGTGCGCGGCCGGATCACCAGGGCGCGGGCCAGCGCCACCCGCTGCTGCTGCCCACCGGACAGCTGGTCGATGCGGCGGGCGCCGTAGCCGGACAGATGCACCTGTTCCAGCGCCTCGTCGATGCGGCGTTTGGCCTCCGTGCCGCGCACCTTGCGGGTCTTCAGTCCGTAGCCCACGTTCTGCGCCACGCTGAGGTGCGGGAACAGCGCGTAGTTCTGGAACACCATGCCGGTGTCGCGCTTGTTCGGCGCCTGCCGCGTGACGTCGTCGGAACCGAAGAAGATCCGTCCCGAGGACGGGAAGTAGAACCCCGCGACCATCCGCAGCGTCGTCGTCTTCCCGCACCCGCTGGGACCCAGCAGCGTGAAGAACTCCCCGTCCCGGATGGTCAGATCGACCTCGTCCACCGCGGGATCGCCGGAGCGGGCGAACACCTTGCTCACCGCATCGAGCCGGACCTCGACCATGTCTCACCTCTTCTTCGAGCGCCCGGCGGGCGCACGGTCTCGCGCGCCCGCCGGTCTGCCGGGCGGTCAGCCCTTGTTCTTGATGTTCTCGTTCCAGTAGTTGATCCAGTCCGTCTCGTTCTGGCCGACGGTGGCCCAGTCGACGTCCATCGGCTGCAGGTCGAGGTTCGCCAGCCACTCCGGCTGCTCGGAGATCTCGACGGTCGGGATCTGGAAGTAGTCGGCGGCGAGCTCGGCACGCAGCCCGTCGTCGAACAGGAACTCCAGGAACTGCGTGGCGGCCTCGCTGTCGCCGCCGGCCACCGCGGCGACGCCGTCCACCAGCACCGGCGCGCCGGAAGCGGGCAGGACGTAGCCGAAGGGCATGTTCTGCTGCTCGGCCTGGATGAGGATGTCCTGCAGGTTCCAGGCGCTGAGGACGCCCTGCTCACGCGACATCTTCAGATAGAGGTCGGCCGGGTTGGCGGCGTACTCCGCGGTGTTCGCGTCCAGCTGCTTCAGCCACTCGTAGCCCGGCTGCGGGTCCTGGCCGTCCGGGGACTCCTTGAGGATCATCGCGGCGTAGATCGAGCGCATGGTGCCCGACGCGGCCACGTCGCGGATGATGATCTGGTCCTTCCACTTCGGGTCGAGCAGGTCGTCCCAGTCCTGCGGCGCCTCGTCCTCGGAGAGGGCCGCGTTGTTGTACATGATCACCTCGGGCAGCAGGATCTCGCCGAACCAGCGGCCCTCGGGGTCCTTGTGCTCGTCGGCGATGTCAGCGGCGAACGCGGGCTCGATCGGCTCGAGCAGGTCCTCCGCGGCGGCGGCGTCCAGCCCCTGCTGGGTGCCGCCCCACCAGACGTCGGCCTGCGCGTTCGAGGCCTCGGCGCGAACCCGCTCGAGCACCTCCTGGGCGCCGAGGTTCAGCACCTCGACGTTGCCCGCGTACTCGGGATACTCCTCCTCGAACCGCTCGATCACGAAGTCGGTGATGTTGGAGTCGCGGGCGCTGTAGATGGTGAGGCTACGCGATTCCGGGTCGCCGCCGCCTTCGGACGTGGTGTCGCTGTCGTCGCCGCCGCAGGCGGTGAGGACCATGCCGAGCGCGACGGTCGCGCCGAGCACGATGATGGGGCGTCGCATGGGTGACCTCCAGTGAGTGGGTGATGACGTGCGAAGCAGGGGTGCGCGCTGGGCTGAGCCGCGCGGTGGTGTCAGGTGGCCGGTACCGCCATCAGTCCGGCAGCGGTGAGTGCGGAGCTGATGGCGCCGTGCAGGACGGCGCGCTCCCCGAGCGCGCCGCGGCGGATCTCCACCGGCGCCGGCACGTCGGCGTCGACCAGTTCCTGCAGCCGGGCCAGCGCGGCGTCGTCGAGCTCGGCGGCCGCCCCGCTGAGCAGCACCCGTCCGGGGTCGACGACACACGCGCACGAGATGACCAGCCGCGACCACGCAACCAGCACCTCGTCGAGATACGCACGGGCGCCGGCGGCGGCAGGCCCTTCGCCGGCCGCGGCGGTGACGAGAGCGGTGACCGGGCCGGCGCCGTCCCGGTCGATGCCGGCGTCGTCGAGGTGACGCGCGATGGCGCTCTCGGACCACCGTGCCTCGAAGGCACCGACGCCGTCCCGGGTGTGCGCATCCCGGTCCAGCGTCATGAACCCGACCTCGCCGGCCGCGCTCGAGGCGCCCCGGCGGACCCGGCCGTCGAGCATGAGCCCGGCGCCCACGCCGTCGGTGACGTACAGCAGCATGAGATCCCGGACGTCGCTGCCGGCGCCGGCGGCGTGCTCGCCGGCCACCATGAGGTTGACGTCGTTGTCGACGACGACGGACACGCCGAGGCGTTCCCGGATGCCCTCCCCGATCGACCGGGTCTCGACCACGCCGACGGACGGGGCCAGCCGGACCTCGCCGTCGGCGGTGACGCCGGGCACCGCGACCGCGACGCCGCGGAGCTCCGGACGGCCCGCGCCGGCCAGCCGCGGCACGACGTCGCAGATGGTGGCGACGATGTCCGGGCCGAGTGGCACGTCGTCGTGGGCGATGACGCTGCCGTCGCTGTCGGCGATCTCGCACCGCGCCTGGTGTGGCTGCAGTGCCACCGCCGCGACCAGCTCCGCGCGCGGGTTGAACTCCAGTTTCTCTCGGGGGCGGCCGGCGCGCGACGACTCGGCGCCGCGTTCGATCAGATAGCCTTCGGCGATCAGCTCGCGGACGAGCGGTGTGAGGGTCGCAGGACTCAGCCCGGTCAGTTCGGTGAGTTGTGATCGCGACAGCAGCCGGGCCTGACGTGCCGCGGAGATGACCGCGGACCGCTTGATCTCCCGGGAACGCTCCCGTCGCACGGGGCTCGCGGGGACCTCTGATTGCGCCTTCACCGTTATTTTGTACGGCGAAGGAACTACTGCGGTCAAGACACGTTTCGGACACGGCGGGTCTCGGCCCGTTATTTTTCGTTCTCCGAAGGAAAAAGCTCGCGAACTCTTGCCAACCGGCCGGAGACGTCCCTATGGTCGCCATTCGAAGGCCTTCTGGGACGCTCGGCCGGCGTCCGCTCTTGCTTTGAATCGCGCTGTCGTCGCGCGTCGTAGAGAGGGCTCAAATGGACGTGAACCTGAACCGCCGTAGTTTCCTGCGTGGGACCGGCGCCGTCACCGCGGCGGCCGTCGGCGCCGCCGCCGGTCTGCGGCTCCTGACACCCGCGGAGCGGGCACTGGCCGAGCCGGGAGGGGCGGTCGACCTGGACATCCTCTACATCGGTGCCCATCCCGACGACGAAGCCGGCACGCTGGGCGCGCTGGGTCAGTGGAACGAGTACCACGATGTCCGCGCCGGCGTCATCACGATCACCCGGGGTGAGGGCGGCGGCAACGCCGTCGGCCTGGAGGAGGGCCCGCCGCTGGGTCTGCTGCGCGAGGCCGAGGAGCGCCGCGCGGTGGCCTACGCCGGCATCGAGCACGTCTACAACCTCGACGGTCTCGACTTCTACTACACCGCCAGCGCTCCGCTGAGCGAGCAGATCTGGGGGCACGACAGCACCCTCGGACGCATCGTCCGGGTCATCCGCGCGACCCGGCCGAGCGTCATCGTCACGATGAACCCGTCGGCGACCGACGGCAACCACGGCAACCACCAGCAGGCGGCCAAGCTCGCCGTCGAGGCCTACTACGCCGCCGCTGACCCCGAGCGCTTCCCCGAACACGCCGACGAGGGCTTCCAGCCGTGGCGGGTCGGCCGGATCCTGCAGAGCGGCGCCGTCGGCAGCGGCCCGCTGGGCCCGGACGGTCCCACCGTCGGCCACACCCCGAACGTCGCGACGGACGTGGTGTTCGGCACCTGGGACGGCACTGTGTCGGAGCGCCACGGCGGCGAGCGGTGGAGCGTCGTCAAGACGTGGGCGGCGCGCGAGTACATCTCCCAGGGCTGGGGCACGCGGGCGTTCCCGCCGTCCGACCCGGCCCGCATCTCCAGCCAGTGGTTCACGCTGATCGACACCCGGACGCCGTACCCTGCGCCGACGTCCGGCGACCTGGCGGCCATCGAGGGCGCGGCGCTGCAGGCGCCCGGCGGGCTACCGCTTGGCACCGAGTTCTACCTGGAGGCGCCCAGCTTCCGGGTACTGCCGGGAACGTCGTTCGAGCTGGTCGCGTACGCTCGCGCGGCCGCGCGGCAGCCTGTACCGAACGCCACGGTCACTGTCGACGTGCCCGACGGGTGGACGATCAGCGGGTCCGGCGAGCTGGGCGTGCTCGCGCCTGGACGGCCGGCGGCGGCGCGCTTCACCGTCACGGTCCCGGCCGGCGCCGTGATCGGCGAGCGGTTCACCCTGCGGGGCACGCTCACCACTCCTCGGCAGGGGAGCGGCGCGGTCGACGAGGTCGTGGAGATCGGCGCGCCGGTGTGCGGGACGCTGGAGCCGTTGCCGGAGATCGCCCAGTTCCGCGAGTGGACGGCGGCCAACCGGGTCGAGCACCTGGACAGCCTCATCCTGCCGCTGCTGGCGCTGGGCAGCGGGCGCAGCCGCGAGATCCGCGTCGACCTGGCCAACACCAGCGACCGCCCGCAGTCGGGCACGGTGACGCTGTCGGTGCCGGCTGGCTTCGGCGTCTCCCCCGCGAGCCGGCCGTACCAGGACCTGGCTCCGGGTGCCACCGGCGCGGTGACGTTCACCGTCACCAACACCGACAGGTCGCTGCCGACGTCGAACCGGGCGCCGAACGACGGCCGCTACCCCATCGAGATCGTCACGACGTACGGCGGCGGTAGCGGCACCCAGGACGCCGCGCTGCTGCTCGTGCCGTCGCTGGAGCTGGTGAAGGCGACGACGCCGCCGCGCGTCGCCGGCGACGTCGACGAGAGCGAGTTCCCCGGCGACGTCATCGACATCTCGACCCGCTGGGAGGGCGAGCGGGCGCCGGCCGCGGACATCTCCGGGCACGCAAAGATCACTTACACCGACGACGCCTTCTACGTCTACGTGAACATCACCGACGACGTCCTGGGCTTCGTGCTGCCGCCCGAGGACACCAAGCGGCAGCGGCGCACCGACTCCGTCGAGATCAACATCGATCCGCGCGGCACGTCGGCCAACACGTCGACGGTGTTCATCGCCGGTATCTTCCCGATCACCGACGACCCCGCGAACGGCAACCCACCGAGCTTCCACCGCGACCGCGACAACCGGCAGGGCCCGGGACCGGAGACGGCACCGGGCATGGAGGTCGCGTCGCGGGTCGGCGACCCCTACACCGGCTACACCGTGGTGGCGAAGATCCCGTTCGACGTGCTGCCCGACACCCTCGACCCGCAGCACGTGGGCTTCAACATCCTGATCAACGACTCCGACACGCAGGACAAGGCCAGCCAGACCCGGATCGGCTGGTCCACCTGGCAGGGCGTGCGTGCGGACCCGTACCGGTGGGCCGTCGTCACCCTGCCCGACCTGGCCGCGCAGCCGTCCTCGCCGAAGGAGCCGGTCCTGCCCGACACCGCCGCCAAGAGCGTCGAGTCGGCGCAGAGCATCCTGCAGTCGGCGGGCGACAACGTCCCGCTGGGCGGCTGGCGCTCGCTCGGCGACGGGTCGGTCGAGGTGCTGTCCGCGTCGGCCGCGGCCGGGTCGGTCACGGCACAGCTGCGTGCCTGGCGCGGCGGCCGGGCGCGGATCTTCGTCTGGGACGGCACGGCGGTGCTGGGCCGGCTCGACCAGGAGCTGGCGGCCGGCCGGCACACGGTGACCATTCCGCTGTCCGGTGCCGGCGGCGGCTCGGACCGCTGGCTCGTGGTCTCGCTGGAGTCTGGCGAAGCCAACGACGCCGCGGCCTACCGGTTCTGACGACTGGTTCCCTCGCGGCCGCTGCGGCGGCCGCGAGGGACGTGGGCTTACGGCACGAGCCGCGCGGTGGAGGCGTGGACCGCGCCGTCGCCGGCGAACGTCACCCGGGCGCCCAGCCAGTGGCCGTCCGGCGGCGCGACGCAGCCACCGCGGCCCGTGGTGAGTTCGGCCGACTTCGTGCCGCGGTCGAACCGCACCGGCTTGCCCGGGAAGCCGAACCCGTTGTCGGCGTTGACCAGGCAGATCTCGTCGATGCGGCCGTGCTCGCCGCGGTTCACCTCGATCGCGGAGCCGACCGCCTCACCGGCGGCGGCGACGATGAGCGCGGGCTGGTTGGTCTGGACGCCGTCCGCGCCCATCGCCCGGGCCTGCACGAACTGCGCGACCTCCTGCTCCGGGCCGGCGTCATACGCGTGCGGCATGACGATCGCGCAGGCGTCGTGGGCGGCCGCGATCGACTCCGGCGTGTACTCGTCCAGCCGGGAGCCGAACACCTTGAAGATCTCCGCGATCTCGTAGATCAGGAAGTTCGGCTCCCACCGGTCACGGTTGTAGATGAGCCGGGCGCCCGGCTCGGCGATGAAGATGCGCGGGTCTCCCGAGTTGAAGATCGACTCCTCGACGAGGCCGTACTCGCCGACCAGCACGGCCAGTTCGCCCTCTTCGGTGACCGAGCCCTTGATGTCCAGCTCGATGCCCTTGCCGGCCTGCTGTGCGAGTGCCAGGACCTCCTCCAGGGACGCCACCTGGGCAGGGTCGTAGGCGCTACCCTTCCACGGCGCGTAGTCGGCCGCGTTGAGCGCCCGGACCTCGTCGAACGTGAGGTCGGCGATGTTGCCGGTGCCGTCGGTGGTGCGGTCGACGGTGGAGTCGTGCAGCGTGACGAACCGGCCGTCCTTCGTCTGCTGGACGTCGACCTCCACCAGGTCGACGCCGTAGGCGAACGCGTACGCGTAGGAGTCCAGCGTGTTCTCCGGCGCCAGCGTCAGCGCACCGCGGTGCGCGGAGATGACGGCGTCGGCCGAGCCCTGGTCCGGGGTGCCGGCGTCGGCCCAGCGGTCCGGCTCGGGCATCTGGTCGCAAGCGGGCGGGTCGGTCAGCGGCCGGAGCTGGGCCAACGCCTGCCGGTACTGCTCGATCCGCGGGTCCTCCTCACCCTCGGCGCCGGCCTGCGTCGCGGCCAGCCCGGTGAGCAGCACGATCGCACCGACGGCCGCCACCGTCCGGCGCAGCGTCCTCACGCCCATGTCTGATCCTCTCGACGAGCTCTTGGGGGCTCGTCGAGTATTCGCCCTGCCGTCCGACCGGCCGGTGAACCGCGGACGACGGCGGCACGGCGTCCTCGCGACGGTTGGATGCCGCCCACGCCGCTCGCCGTTGATCACGGAGAAGATCCCCTTTCGAGGCGCCGGAGAGGGGCGTTTCTCCATGATCAACGCGATGCACGTCTACCCGGCGAGTCGATCAAGCCGCACCGACGACGGACTCGCGCGCCGTACGCCGGTGTTCGGCCACTGCCAGCGTGCCGAGCACCACGAGCACGAACGCCGACGCCACCAGACCGCTCTGCCCGGCCATGACGGGGACGCCGGCCAGCAGCAGGACCACCGCGACGACCGCAGGCCAGCCGATGCGGTGCCGGATCCGGACCCCGCAGGCGATGAGGCCGAGCAGGAACAGCGCCGGACCACCGAGGACGGCCAGCGCGCCGGCGACCTCCAGGTCATAGTCGGGGTGCGCGACCACCAGCTCGTCGCCGACCGCCGTCAGCACGATGCCGGCGACGATCGGCAGATGCAGGTACGTGTAGATGTCGCGGCCCAGGGCACCGACGTCCTCGGTCCTGCTGTTCCTCATGCGCCGGGCGATCAGGGGTGAGGCCCCCGAGAAGTACAGCCACCAGAGCGCCACCGAACCGAGGAACGACAGCCCGAGTGCCAGGCCGACCTCACCACTCATGCCGGCGCCCGCGGCGGTGGCGCCGGTCAGCACGATGCTCTCGCCCAGCGCGATGATGATGAAGAGCTGGAACCGCTCGGCGAAGTGGTGACCGTCGATGGACCACTGGCTCATCGGCGTCGCGCCGAGGCCCGGGAGCCAGTACCGCGCCATGGGCGCGGCGAGGTCGAGCGCCAGCGCGGCCAGCCAGAGCGGCCAGCGGGCGTCGTCGACGAGTCCGCCGGCCACCCAGAGCGGTGCCGACAGCACACTCCACGCGAGGATCTGGCGGAAGTTCTGGTTGAACACGCCGGGTGGTGTCGCCGCGACGACGAACAGGTTGCGGCCGATCTGCAGACCCGCGTAGCTGCACGCGAACAGCAGTGCGAGATCGCTGAAGCCCTCCGGGATGGCCACCGCCATGAGCAGACTGGCCAGCATGACGAAGACCAGCACCAGCCGCACCGGCGCCGTCTCCGGGTCGAACCAGTTCGCCATCCAGGTCGTGTAGTTCCACGCCCAGTAGACCGCCACCAGCATGAACGCCGTCTCGGCCACGCCTGTCCAGCTCAGGTGGGCGGCCAGCAGGTGATGCGAGAGCTGGGTCACGGCGAAGACGTAGACGAGGTCGAAGAACAGCTCGAAGAACGTGGCCCGCTGCTCCTGGCCGGGCGCCCGGATGAGCCGGATCGCCGGGATCACCGGGCCGTGGTCGCGTGTCGCGTCGGACATGAGGCGGAGCGTAGTACCGCCGCTCCCCCGCGGCGACGAGCGTTCGCTCAGCGCGTCACCGCGCGCCACGCTCGCGGAGCGCGGCGAGGATCGCCGCGTCGGACCGCTGCCCGGCGAGATCGCCGGCCGCCGTGTCGATCGTCAGCTGCCGGGCGACGACGTCGAGTCTCGCGCTGTCGACCTCGGCCGGCGGCCGGTAGGCCAGGGTGAGGTCCAGGACGGCGGTCGCGGTGTCGACGGCGGCCTGCTTGACGGCGCCCGTGTCGCCAGCAGCCGCCGCGTCCGCCAGCCGGGCGAGCGCGTCGTCCAGCTCGGCGGCGAGGGCGGCCGGCGCCGTGTCGTCGGGCCGGTCCCGCCAGGCGGTCGTCATCGCGTCGACCCGGCCACGGACGACGGCGGCGCCGGCACCGGCGCCCGCGTCGTCGAAGACTCGCGCGGCACCATCGGCGAGCTCCGTCAGCACGGCCGGAACCGGACCGGGAGTGGCGTCGGCGGGGACCGCCAGCGCGACCTCGACGAGCTCGTCGGCGGCCTCGGCGCGGAACTCCCCGTACCCGGGCGCGAAGACCTTGTGCTCGACCGCGCCGTCCAGGAGCCGCTCCTCTGTGGCGATCGCGCCGTGCACCGCGCCGCGCGGCCCGTCGACGATGACCTCGGCGTCCTGGACGGTGACCTCCTCGAACACCAGGTCCGGGATGTTCTCGGGCCGGTACACGTCGCCCTCACGCGGGTCCGCGGGCATGATCAGCCCGCCCGGTCCGTCGCGACCGGCGAGCCAGCTGCCGTCGTGGTCGGCGAGCGCACCGTCCTCGTAGTTGTCGACGTACTCGCCGAGATACCAGACGCCGCCGTCGTCGGCCTGCGCGTAGTAGTCGAGCGCCACTTCGACGATGCGCCCGGCCCGGTAGGCGACGTACTGGGACACGACGGCCTCGATCCGCTGGCCGGCCCAGGTGATCGTCCGCGTCCGCGGCAGCGTCGTGACCTCGACGCGCAGCGGCTCGCCCTCCTCCTGGCCCAGCTGGATCGTCTGGTCACCCACCGCCAGGGGGAACAGCGGGTTCGTGACGGCGCTCCGCTCGGCGAACGACGGCGTGCCGGTGTCGACGCGCTGAGTGGCGGCGTCGCCGGTCTCCTGGCTCGCGCCGCAGCCGGCGAGCACGAGGCCGGCCGCCACGACGGCGACCCCTGGGCGCGCGCGCATCTCAGTCGCCGCCGGCGCCGTCGGACTCGTCGCCGAGTACGGTGAAGTCCTTGTCCAGGTGGACGTCGACCTGCGTCCCGTCGTCGAGCGTGACCTCGACCTCGTAGAAGCCCTCTTCGTCGCCGGCCTCGGTGCCGGTGACCGTGCCGCCGCCCGTGTGATCGAGGGCGGCCGCACTGGCCCGTTCGAGGGCGTCGCCGGTGATGGGTTGCTCGCTGTCGTGGTCCGCGGCGGCCGCGCCCGTGACGGCGATCGCCCCGGCCGCCGCCACCGCCGCCGCGCCGCCGCCGATCCATGCCTTCGGGTGCCTCATCGTCCCGCTCCTTCCCGGTGTTCCGCGGTGATGGCACGAGCGTGCGCCCCCGGCGCTGAACCGGCGCTGAACGGCGCACGCCCCCCAGCGCCAAGCACCGACGGGCCATCCCCCGTTGATCTTGGAGTTGTTCGGCCATTGCGGGGCGATATGTCCGATAGATGGCCGAACAACTCCAAGATCAACGAGTAGGGAGGTGCACGACGATCCGGGCGCCGCCGCCCGCGGCCGCGTCCACCGACACCGTGCCGCCGTGGGCGCGGACCAGCTCGTCGACGATGGCCAGGCCCAGGCCGGCGCCGCCGGCGCCGCGGTCGCGGGCCTCGTCGAGGCGGACGAAGCGGCGCAGGACGCGCTCGCGGTCGGCCGGCGGGATGCCGGGACCGTCATCCTCGACGGCCAGGACCGCCGCGCCGTCGCGCACCGCGACCGACAGCGTGACGACCCCGGCCGCATGCCGGGCGGCGTTGTCGCCGAGGTTGCGCAGCACGCGGCGCAGTGCCGCCGCGTCGCCGGTCACCCGGGCCGCGGCGACACCGGTCGTGTCCACCTCGACGTCGGCCGCCCGTAGCCGCGCCGCCTCCTCCAGCACGAGGTCGTCGAGGTCGACGGGGTGCGCGGCGGGCCGCAGCAGCTGCTCGTCGGCGCGGGCGAGCACCAGCAGGTCGTCGACCAGGCGCTGCACCCGCAGGTCCTCGGCCAGGACAATGCCCGCGAGGTCCGGCACGGTGGTGCGGTCCGGGTGGGCGAGGGCGACCTCGGCATGCTGCCGGATCGACGCGACCGGCGAGCGCAGTTCGTGCGAGGCGTCGGAGACGAACGCGCGCTGCCGCGTCTGCGCCTCCTCCAGGCGATCCAGCATCCGGTTCATGGTGCGGGCCAGCCGGGCGATCTCGTCGTCGCCGCGGCCGGCGGGCACTCGGCGGTGCAGCTCGGCGGCGGAGATCTCGTCGACCTCCGCCCGGACGGCCTCGACCGGCGCGAGCGCCCGGCCCGCCGTCCACCACGTCGTGACCGCTACGACGGCGAGCAGCACCGGCAGGCCGACGCCGAGCAGGCGCGTCACGACCGCGGTCGCCTCGGCGACGTCGTCGGCCGACTGGCCGGCCACGACGGTCCGGTCGCCGGCGCGGAGCGCCACGGCCAGCATGTCCTCGCCGGCGACGTCCACCCGCGCGGTGTCGCCGGGACTCACGTCGACGGCCGCGGCCCCGGCCACGTTCGGCGTCGCCGCGACGACCCGGCCGTCGGCGGAGACCACCTGCACGAACCCGTCGTCGTCGGAGGTCAGCCGCGGATCCGCGGAGTCGACCGACTCCGCCCGGGCCCGCGCCGCGTCGGCCACCTGCTCGAGCAGCGTCGACCTCATGACGGCGACCAGCGCGACGCCGCCGAGCAGCAGCGCCAGCCCGACGATCACCACCGCGCCGACCGTCGTGCGCAGCCGGACCGAGCCCCAGCGGCTCCGCAGAACCGGGTCAGCCGCCATCGACGGCCATCCGGTAGCCCGCGCCCCGCACCGTCTCGATGCCCCGGCGCCCGAACGGGCGGTCGAGCTTCGTGCGCAGATGCCCGACGTAGACCTCGACGATGTTGGGGTCGCCGTCGAACGCCTCGTCCCACACATGCCGCAGGATCTCCGACTTCGACAGCACCTCGCCGCGCCGGCGCAGCAGGAACTCCAGCACGGAGAACTCGCGTGCGGTCAGCTCCACCTCCTGCTCACCGCGCCAGGCCCGCCGGGAGCCGGGATCGGCCCGCAGGTCGCCCGCCTCGAGGACGACCGGCCGTTCCCGCAGGTCGCGGCGGAGCAGGGCACGTAGCCGCGCGACCAGCACGTGGTGCGAGAACGGCTTGGTGAGGTAGTCGTCGGCGCCGGTCTCGAGGGCCTCGACCTCGTCCCACTCGCCGTCCTTGGCGGTGAGCACCAGGATCGGCGTCCACACGCCGCGCTCGCGCAGCCGGGCGCAGACCTGGTAGCCGTTCAGCCCGGGGAGCAGCAGGTCGAGCACGATCGCGTCGTACGGGTGCTCGGCGGCGGACCAGAGCCCGTCGGTGCCGGTGTGGGCGACGTCGACGGCGAACCCCTCGGCCTCGAGGCCGGCGCGGATCCCGTCGGCCAGCCGCCGCTCATCCTCGACCACCAGGACGCGCATCGCGTCACCTCCGGTCCCGAGCCTGCGGTGACTCGCCTGAATCCGCGCTGAACGCCCCGACGACGGCGCCGAAGGCGAGGTGGTCGAGCCACTGCGGCCCGCGCGGCAGCGTCCGGATCGCCGGGTAGCGACGGCCGATCAGCTCGAGGTCGAGCGCCGCGATCGCGGCCCCCGCGGCCAGCCCGCCCGCCACGCCCAGCGGCCGCCGCCGCGCGACGGCGAACAGCACCGCCGTCCAGCCGGCGCTCACCACGACATGGGCGACCACGCCGCCGGCGACCGACGGACGGGACCGACGGCCCGGCAGCAGCGTGCCGGCCGCTCGAGTGGACGCCAGCACGTCCCCGCCCGTGACCGCCGCGTACGCCGTCGACGGCAGCCCGCTCAGCACCGCGGCCACCGCCGCGACCCGCACCGTCCGGGGCAGTTCCATAACGCCCAGTCTGGTCCTTCCTGCGACCCGGTCGCACCCCCGTTGCCGGGCAGTCGACGCCGTGCCGTAGCCGGCGCGAACCCTGGGCGAACAACGGGCGACGAGCATTGCCGCCGGGAACTCCGGCGAACCAGGGTGTTCCCGGCGGATGCCGGACCCAGGAGGGTTATGCAAAACCGACGGGCTCTAGGTGGCCGAAGGTCCCCTAAGTCCTCAGTCCTCGGTCCAGTGCGTATGTCGACTGGAGAGAGTTCGTGATCTTTGCATAACCCGACTTCTGAATAGGGCTGTAGTCCGGAAAGGTGCGCATGTCGACGAGTCGGGTGGTTCGCGCGGCCGTGGCCGGCGTCGTGGCCGTCCTCGTCCTGCTGCCGGCCGCGGCGCCCGCCCTGGCGCACGTGCGCACCAGCGACGGCTGGTCGCAGATCCGGACCAACGGCGACCGCGTCGACTACCGCCTTGGCGTGGAGTACGAGATCCTCGCCCGCGCCATAGGCATGGGCACGGCGGCGATCGAGGCACCCGACGACGGCAGCCGCCGGGCCGCGCTCGAAGAGCACCACGACCTCATCGAGACCTACCTGACCGACCGCGTCCGCGTCTTCGTCGACGGGGTCGCGTGCACGATGACGCTGGACGGGTCCGGCGTCCAGCAGCTGCCCGCCACCGACGCCACCGCCGAGGACGTCCCCTACGCCGTGCTGGACCTGAACTACAACTGCCATGGGGCGACGTCCGGCCGGTACGTCGTCGACTACTCGGTGTTCTCCGGGGCCGGCTCGGACGCCGTCGTCGACGACCACACCACCACCGTCGACTACGACCTCGGCGGCGAGCGCGGCCGGGTCGTGCTGGACGGCGGCCATCCCCGGTTCAGCACCGGCGAGCAGTCGTTCGGCGACTCCGCGCTGCGGTCCGCCGGGCTGGGCGCGCAGCGCGTCCTCACCGGCCTGGACCACGCCCTGTTCGTCGCCGCGCTGGCCATCGGCGCGACGGGGCTCGGGCAGCTGGCCCGCGCGGTCGCCGCGTTCGCCGTCACCAGCAGCGCCGGGCTGCTGGCCGCCGTCGCCGGCTGGGTCAGCGTGCCGGACCAGATCGTCGGCCCGCTGGTCGCGCTGTCGGTCGTCTACGTCGCCGCGACGAACGTCGTCGGGCCGGAGTCGCGCTGGCGGCTGCCGGTGGTCGCCGCCGCCGGCCTGCTGCACGGGCCGGCGTTCGCCGGCGAGCTGCGGTTCGCCGACGACCTCGGTTGGGACCTGGTGACGTCGTACGCGGGCTTCAACCTCGGCCTCGAGCTCGGCATCGCCGTCCTGGCCGCCGGGCTGTTCGGGCTGGCCGCCGCCGGCCGGCGCCACGCGTGGTTCTCGCTGGCCCACGTGGTCGCGGCCGCCGCGACCGTCGTGACCGGGCTGGCGTGGTTCGTCCACCGGTTGCTGTGACCCCAGTGAATGGAGACGAAGTGAGAACGCTCAGCGCACGCCTCTCCCCGGAGGCGCTCGGCCGCTACCGCCGTGCGGTCTACGCGTCGCTGGCCGTGCTGGTGGGGCTCGCCCTCATAGGCCCCGTCGCGACCGTCGTCGCCGAGACGATCGCCGCCTCGGCCGCACAGGTCAGCGGCGTCGTGTTCGAGGACGCCAACGGCAACGGCCGGCAGGACGCCGGCGAGCCAGGTGTCGCCGGCGTGAGCGTGTCCGACGGCGTCGCGCTGGTCGAGACCGACGCCGAGGGCCGCTACCAGCTGGAGATGGCCACCGACCGGCGCCTGAGCGACATGGTGTTCATCACCCAGCCGTCCGGCTACGTGGTGGGGACCGACGAGTTCATGACGCCGCGGTTCTACCGGAACTTCGGCCAGGTACCGGCCGGTGAGGCGCGGACGGCGGACTTCGCGCTGACCCGCGACCCGGGCAGCGGCAGCTCGACGTTCTCGTTCGCCAACATCGCCGACCCGCACGTCAACCCGCAGCTGCCGGAGCAGATCCACGAGATCAACTCCACCTCGAACGACATCCCGTTCATCGCCGTCAGCGGCGACCTCACGAACAACGCGACCGACGCGGAGTTCAACAACTACAAGAACGCGACCGCAGGCTCGGACGTGCCGGTGTGGCCCGCGGTGGGCAACCACGAGTACTTCTCCGGCGGCGGCACCGGCTATGCCGCGCGCATCGACAACTACCGCCGGCACGTCGGCCCGGAGTGGTACTCGTTCGACTACGGCAACCGGCACTTCCTGGTGCTGGAGAACAACGGCCAGGCACCGTTCGACGAGCAGCTCAGCTGGATCCGCCGCGACCTGGAGGCCAACGTCGGCGACAAGGAGCTGGTCGTCCTCGCGCACCAGCCGATGAACGTGCCGTTCGGCTCGCCGTCGACGTACGACCAGTACGGCGACCTGTTCGACCAGTACGGCGCCGAGCTGATGCTGGTCGGCCACGAACACTCCAACGACGTCGAGCCGAACAGCGAGTTCGCGCCGTCGGCGAAGCACATCCAGACGGTGTCCAGCTCGTACACGATCGACAACGCGCCGCGCGGTTTCCGCTTCATCCACATGCGCGGCGACCAGTTCGAGAACCCCTTCCGGATGTACGGCGTGGACCAGGCGCTGACGATCACCAGCCCGGCCCCGGGCAGCGAGGTCGGCGCCGACGGTCACCGCACCGGCTTCCCGGACATCCAGGTCAACGCGTACGACACCGCCGACGACGTGGTCCGGGTCCGGTACCGCATCGACAACGGCTCGTGGCGCAGTCTGAAGCCGACCGGCGAGCTGACCTGGCACTCGGAGTTCGTCGGCCGTGCGCCGGCGCCCGGTGCGCACACCATCGAGGTCGAGGCGGTCAGCGAGGGCGGCGAGCGCTGGACCGAGTCGGCGGACTTCACCATGACGACCGAGCCGCTGGTCGCGCCTGTTGCCGGTTCCGACTGGACCCAGCACCACGGCGACTCCGCGCATTCAGGCGTGGCCACCGACGTCGTCGACCCCGGGCTGGAGCTGGCGTGGAGCTACCGCACGCCGGGCACGTTCCTCACCGGCTCGCCGGTCATCGCCGACGGCGTCGTGTACGCCGGCACCCGCGACGAGAACGGCGACGGCAACGCCGCGCTGCACGCCGTCGACCTCGCCACCGGCGAGAAGCTGTGGGAGTTCCCGGTGCCATCGTCGGTCGTCGGCACCCCGGCGATCCTCGGCGACACGGTGTTCGTCGGCACGCTGCGCGCGCAACTGTTCGCCGTCGACCGCGCGACCGGCGAACTGGTCTGGCAGCGCGACACCGAGGAGGCGCCGGACCCGAACAACCAGCGCGCCTATGGCTACTACTCCCCCGCCGTCGCCGACGGCAAGGTGTACTGGGCCTACCAGACCCGCTACGGCCCGGCCAGTCAGGGCCTGCTGGTCGCGCTCGACCCAGAGGACGGCAGCGAGCTGTGGGCGTCCCCGATGGCCGGCGCGACGATGAGCGACGGCACGCCCGCGGTCGCGGACGGGCGGGTCTTCGTCGGCAGCCAGACCGCCGACCGGGTGCTCGCGTACGACGCTGCCACCGGCACCCGGCAGTGGCAGTCGTCGGCCGTGCTCGGCGGCTGGCAGGACGGCATCCCCGCCGCGGGCGGCGGCCGGGTGTTCATCGGCTCGAACAACGGCATCATCGCCCGCGACGCCGCCACCGGCCGCGACCTGTGGACCTACCGCAGCCCGCACGCGTCGCGGGTGTCCAGCGGCGCCACGCCGTCGGCGCCCGTCGTCGCCGGCGAGATCGTCTACATGGGCTTCCCGAGCGGCGCGGTGACAGCGCTCAACGCACGCACCGGCGCGGTGCTGTGGGACCGGATGCTGCCTGGCGGGACCTACACCGGTGGCGTACTGTCGTCGCCCGTTCTCAGCGGCGAGACGCTGTTCGTCGGCGCCAACAACGGCTACTTCTACGCTCTGGACAGCGTGACCGGGCAGCCGCTGTGGCAGTACGAGATCGGCACCTGGGTCGGCTCCGGCCCGGCGGTCAGCGGCAACACCGTCGTCGCCGGCGCGTGGGACGGCAACCTCTACGCGTTCACCCCCGGCGGCGAGGCGGCGGCGCGCTGGGCCCGGGTCACCGGGACGGTGACGGATGAGGCGACCGGCGCGCCGATCGCCGACGCCCGCGTGGTCGCCACTGCAGGCGGCACGTCGCTCTCGACGACCACCGACTCGCAGGGCCGGTACGTGCTCGGCCTGGCGCCGGGGAGCTACACGCTGTCGACTGCGAAGCGGGCGTTCCTGCCGACCAGCGGCTCGTCCGCGACGGTGACGGTGGGCAGCACCGGCACGCAGACGGCGGACCTCGAGCTGGTCGAGGTGACCGGCCCGACGGCCGGCGCGTCCACCGTCGTGCCCGACTACGGCTCGGGCAGCCCGCGCACCGACGCGGTGGCCGGCGAGACGTACCACTTCACCATGAACGAGCGCGTCCAGGCGACCATCTCGTCCCGGGCGGCCGCGAACAACCTGCCCGGCACGCTGGCCGCGGGCAGCCTCGGCGACCTGTTCCTGCTCGACGGCACCGCGCAGGAGACGCTGGACTGGAGCGAGCTGATGCTGTCGCGGACGGCCGGCGGCCCTGGCACGCCGGACTGGAACCGTCCGAACGACTGGCTGAACCTCACCGACATCGGCGCCGACGGCGACACCGTCGTGGCCTCCGGGTCGGCACGCGTCGACGGCGACCTGAAGACGACGCTGCGCTACCGTGCGCTGGGCGACGCGCCGGTCGTCAAGATCACCCTGGACATCCAGAACACCGGCACGTCGGACTTCGACGGGTACTTCCAGTACCTGCTCGACCCCGACAGCGCGCAGGACGTCGCGTACGTGCCGGGCATCGGCCGCAACGACCCCGGCTACGTCCGGTCGGGCTGGACCGACAACTTCGTCTACGTCGGCTCGACGACGGTCCGGCCGGTCCCTGCGCACGGGCTGGCCTGGCTGGAAGACGAGCCGTACGCGATCAGCGGGTTCGGCTACGTCACCGGCACGTGGTTCGACGCCAGCGTCGACGCCGGCGACACCCGGACCATCACCTGGTACCACATCACCGACTACCCGGGCGCCGGGCACGTCTCCTCCAACATCGCGCAGTGGGCCGACCGGCTCGACCTGCTCGACGACGAGGTGGCCGACCGGTCTCGTGTGGGCGGCACGGTGACGCAGTCGGACACCGGTGCGCCGGCCGCGGGCGTGCTGGTGGAGGCGGTGGACGGGTCGGGCGCTGTGGTCGGCGCGGCGCGGACGGCGGCGGACGGCCGTTACCTGATGGCGCTGGACCCGGGCGACTACACGCTGCGGGTGGCGACGCTCGGCTACGCGACGGCGTCGGTGCCCGCTTCGGTGGTGGCCGGCGCGACCGCGACGGCGGACGTCGCGCTGACGCCGGTGACCGTGCTGGCCAGCACCGGCCGGCAGCTCTCCGGCGGCACCGCCGAAGGCGGCTTGCAGGACGTCGTCATGGAGAACGACAAGCTCGCCATGACGATCTCCAAGGTGTTCAACGACGGCCAGCTGCCGAACTCCACCGTCGGCAAGCCGATCGACCTCGCCGTCCGTGGCAGAGCCGACCAGCTGGACTGGCTGAACCTGCCGTACATCGTGGACGAGCAGCCGACCGGCACCGAGGCGTGGCAGCAGACGACCGTCCGGAACAGCGGCCTCGAGATCGTCCAGGCCACGGGCGACCAGGCGGTCGTGCGCACCACCGGGACGTCGTCGGCGCACCCCGGCGTCACCGTCGAAACGACGTACACGGTACGCCCCGGCGAGGAGTGGGTCCGGGCCTCGACGGTGTTCACGAACACCGGGACGTCGGACCTGAACGTCTGGGTCGGCGACGCCATGGACTGGGACGGCGCCGGCCAGCGGATCGGCGTTCCCGGCCACGGCGTCATCACGACGCCCTACGAGAGCCCAGCGTCGTACGAGCCGGCGGGGCGCTGGATCGGCGCCACCGGCACCGACCCGCAGACGTACGGGGTCATCTACGCGGGCGACGACGCGTTCACCGCCTACGGCAACGGGAACTGGGTGATGAGCCGGTTCCAGGTCGAGATCCCGGCCGGCGGGAGCTACACGCTGGACCGGCGGGTGGTCGCGGCCGCCAACGGTGGGGCGTCGAACCCGTTCGCGGTGCTGGACCAGCTGGCCGCGCGCTGATGCCCCTCGCCCTTCCCCGTCGTCCGGCGCTTCGCCGGGCGGCGGGGAACGGCCCGTTTTCAGCCGTTTCATGAGAGATCCCCGGCCGGCGATGAGGTCTCGATGAGAACGCTCTCAACAACGCCGCCCGCGCTGGAATCCGGCCGCTGGCCAGGACAGATTGAGGCTGGAAGTGCACCCACACGAAGGAGTCCAGCCATGCGTTCCACCAAGATCAGCCTCGCCGCGGCGCTCGCCGCGGCCGCCGGCCTGACCGGTGCCGGCGTCGCACTCGCCACGCCCGCGACGGCAGCGGTCGACTCCGTGGCCGTCTCGGCCGACGACGACGGGGGCGATGACGGCTCCGGCGACGACGACGGCGGTGACGATGGCGGCGGTGACGACGATGGTGCCGGTGACGACGACGGCGCGGCCGGCGCCGGTGACGACGATGGCGGCGGTGACGACGATGGTGCCGGTGACGATGACGGCGCGGCCGGCGGGGCGGGCGGCTCCGGCGGCGGTGACGACGATGGTGCCGGTGACGACGACGGCGACGACGGCCAGGCGCCGAGCGGCGGCGTGAACACTGGCGTCACCGCCAGCGACGACGACGGCGACGATGACGGCTCCGGCGACGACGACGGCGGCCAAGCGCCCAGTGGCGGCGTCGACACCGGCGCCGGCGGCACGGCAGGCGACGACACCGGCTGGCTGGCGCCGGGCGCGCTGGTCGGGCTGGCCACGGTCGGCGGGGCGGGCCTGCTGTGGCGTCGGTTCCGGACCGAGAGCTGACCGGCACACCCGCCGTTCGCCGCACACGCGGTGGCCGCCGGCCCGGGCGGGCGGCGGCCATCGCGGCGCTGTCCGCCCTGCTGGCGGCCGCGTGCGGCGGCGACGGCGACCCTTCCGGCACCGGGCCGGCGACGAACCCGCCGGCCGCCATGGCGGCCCCCACCCCGTCGCCGCCGGCCGCACCGGCCCCGAGCCGTACGCCGTCCCCGTTCCCCGCACCCACCCGGGCGCCCGAGCCGGAGCTGGCCGACCCGGTCACGGTCGCGGTGCCGGCGGTTGGCATCGAGACGGACGTCGTCCCGATCGCCGTCGACGCCGGCAACGTCCTCGTCCCGCCCCCGTACGGTGACGCCGGCTGGTGGGAGGAGGGGCCGGAGCCGGGCGAGAACGGCGCGGCCGTCATCGCCGGTCACCTGGACAGCCGCGATGGGCCGGACGTGTTCTACCGGCTCGGGGACGTGGCGCCGGGCGACGAGATCGTCGTCACCCACGCCGATGGCGGGACGTCGTCGTTCCGGGCGGTCGAGGTCGGGCAGTACTCGCAGGATGCCTTCCCGACCGACGCCGTCTACGGCGGCACGGACGACCGGCCGCTGCTGCGGCTGATCACCTGCGGTGGCGAGTACGACCGCCGGCTGGGCCGCTATCGCGACAACGTGGTGGTGTTCGCCGAACCGGCGTGAGGCCGGGTCCACTCGGGAGCGAGCACGGAGTACAACAGCGAGTCGCGCCAGCCGCCGTTGGTGAAGACGTTCTCGCGCATGCGGCCCTCGAGCACCAGCCCGAGCCGCTCGGCGACGGCGATCGAGGCGGCATTGTCCGGCCCGATCGCCGCGCTGACACGGTGCAGGCCGAGCGGGCCGAACGCGAGGTCCAGCATCGCGGCCGCGGCCTCGGTTGCATAGCCGTGACCCCAGTGCTCGGCCGCGATCAGGTAGCCGAGCTTGCCCGCCCGCACGTCGGCCAGGCCGAGCCGGACGAAGCCGATCGGGACGTCATCGCCCTCGCGCAGCGTGACGGCGAGGTAGTACTCGACCCGCGGCCGGGCGGCGGCAAGGTCGACGGCGGTACGGAGCATGCCGGCCGCCTGTTCGCGATCGAGCGAGTCGAACGCCAGGGTCCGGGTCAGGCGGTCGTCGCTGACCAGCGCGTACAGCCCGTCGACGTCGTCGTCGCGGAAGTCGCGCAGCCGCAGCCGCCGGGTGGCGAGCATCGTCACCTCGTCCGTCGTCACCGCCGACCTCCCTGGGGGTTCGTCCCCATTCTGGCCGATCCGGGGGAATTCGGCGCGCCGAGCGCAGCGCCGCCGGGTCAGCGCGGCGGCAGCGTCGCGGCGTACATGCGGGTGAACTCCTCCATCGCGGCGTCGACGCCGGCGCGGTCGCCGGTGGCGAGCAGGTCGAGCAGCAGCCCGCGGGCGACTGCGAGGCCGAGCCGGGCCTGCGCCCGGGCTGCGTCGGGCGCGGTGCCGGCCTTCTCCAGAGGCCCCACCAGCGCCGTCACCCAGGTGTCGACGATGCCGTCGAGCAGCGGCAGCGCAGCCGGGTCGCCCTGCAGCGCGCGGCCGTAGAGCTCGAAGAACAACCGCTCGTGGGGCCAGAGCGCGGGGTCGGCGAGCCGGGCCCAGAACCGGCGCGCCGCGTCGATCGGGTCGTCCTCGGCGGCGGTCAGCTCGGCGAGCAGCTCGCGCTGCCGTTCTTCCATGGCCCGGACGACCTCGACGAACAGGCCCTCCTTGGAGCCGAAGTGGTAGATCAGCATGCGGTGACTGGTGCCCAATGCGGCCGCGATCTGCCGCAGGCTCCGCTCCCCCACCCCGTTCGCCGCGACGTACTCGACCGCCGCACGCAGCAGCCGCTCCTTCCCGCCACCCGCCTCCGTCATGCCCAGATCCTAGCTGTACCATTTGGTACAGGAGGTCATCATGGGTGTGCAACACATCGACGTCTCGGCCACCACGACGGCACCGGCCGCCGCCGTCTACGCGCTACTGCGAGATGGCGCGAGCTGGCCGGGCTGGTCCCCGCTCGGCTCGTTCGAGCTGGAGTCACCCGGCGAGGACGGCGGCGAGAGCGTCGGCGCGGTGCGGGTGTTCCGCACCGGCCGCACCACCAGCCGCGAGCGCATCGTCGAGCTCGTCCCGGACCGGCGGCTCAGCTACGTGCTGCTGTCCGGCCTGGCCATCAAGGACTACCGCGCCGACATCGACCTCACCGAGCGCCCGGACGGCACCACCATCCGCTGGCACTCGTCGTTCCGGGCGAAAGTGCCGGGCATGGGCGGCCTCTACCGCCGCACACTGACGAAGTTCATCCAGCAGTGCGCCGACGGCCTCGCGCAGCACGCGGCCGCTCGGCTGACGCCTTAGAACGCTCTAGCACCCCCGAATCCTTGTTGACCACGGAGAACTCCCCCTGCGGAGGCACTGGAAAGGGACGCTTCTCCGTGATCAACGTCATGGTGTGGGTTCGATGTCGTCGCGGGGTGCGCAACGAGGGTTGCCCGTTGTGACGCCGTCGAGCGTGACTACTCGACCTCGTTGCGGACCAGCGCGACCGCGGCGTCGACCCGGGCCTTTGTGCCGGGGTCGCGCAGGTCGATGCCGGAGTCCACGGCCGCGGTCCAGACGATCTCGTCGGACGGGGTGCGCCGGCCGGTGACGCGCACGCCGCGGCGGCCGTCGACGGCGACATGGCGGCTGATGACCACGCTCTGGGTGACCTGTTCGCGGACGACGTCGACCAGCCGGCGCGGCGACTCGAGCGCCACGCGGTGCCGGCGCCGGCGTCCGTTGCCGTCCGGGAGCTCCGTGACGACGAGCAGCTCGGCGTCGCCGTCCCACGCGGCCGTCTCGACGCGGGCCCACTCCACCGAGGTGCCGCGCAGCAGCAACCGGTGCGTGGTGGCGGCGACCTCGCCGTCAGGGCCGTCGGCGGTCGCGAGCACCCGTTCTCCCGGCGCGAGTCCGTCGATGGCAGGGGGACGTTGCCGGCGCAGCCTCATCGGCCCAGCCTAATTCCCGTTCCCTTGCGGGACTGCTGCCGGCCGGGACCTCGCGGTAGGCCGTGGGCCAGCGAGGCCTCAGGCGAGGTAGTCGCGCAGCTCGCTGGCCCACTCGTTGCGCCGCAGCTTGGTGAGCGTCCGGTGCTCGATCTGGCGGACCCGTTCGCGGGTGACGCCGAACTCGCGACCCACCTCCTCCAGCGTCCGGGTGCGGCCGTCATGCAGGCCGTAGCGGAGTCGGACGACCATCTTCTCGCGCTCGCTGAGGCCGTCGAGCACCTGCTCGACCTGGTCGCGCAGCAGCAGCTGTGCGACCAGCTCCTCGGGGCTCAGCGCGTCGGTGTCCTCGACGAAGTCGCCGAACATGTTGTCCGACGACTCGCCGACCGGCAGCTGCAGGCTGACCGGCTCCTCGGCGTACGAGAGCAGCTCGACGACGCGGTCGGCGGGCAGCGACGTGGCGGCGGCCAGCTCCTCGACGGACGGGTCGCGGGCCTGCTTCTGCGCCAGCGTACGCAGCACCCGCAGGACACGGTTGAGCTCGTCGACCACGTGGACCGGCAGCCGGATCGTGCGGCCCTGCTCGGCCAGCGCGCGGCTGATGGCCTGGCGGATCCACCAGGTGGCGTACGTGGAGAACTTGAACCCGCGGGCGTGGTCGAACCGCTCGACGGCGCGGATGAGGCCGACGTTGCCCTCCTGGATGAGGTCCAGCATGGGCAGGCCGCGGCGAGTGTAGCGGCGGGCGATGGAGACGACGAGGCGCAGGTTGGCCTCGATGAGGCTGGCCTTGGCCCGCTGGCCGATGCGGACGACCTCGACGAGCGCGTCGTGGTCGGGACCGGCATCGCCGGCGGCCAGCCGCTCGCCGGCCAGCAGCCCGGCCTCGATGGCGCGCGCCAGCCGGACCTCCTCGGCGCCGCTGAGCAGCGGGATGCGGCCGATCTCGCGCAGGTAGCGGCGGGTGAGGTCGGTGCCGCCGCCGGGACCGGCGTCGTGAATCCGCGGCATCGGCGCGGCCGGCGGATCGTCGTCGTCGACGACGGCCACGGGCACAGGATCGCCCAGGTCTCTGACGTCGGAGAAGTCACCGTCCGGCCGCCCACGCTGGGACGGCAGCGCGCGACCCTCCGCCCTCGATCGGATCACCGGCACCACCTCGGTCCACCAAGTGTGCCCCGACGAGGTGCCTGGCAGCTACCCTTCCGGGCGAATCGATGATCATCGACATCCGCACGACACGGGGCGGCAACACGCGTCCGGCGTGCTGCCGCCCCGTGTGGGATCGGCTGCGTTCAGCGCATCCGCAGCTCGGTGAGGTACCGGTAGCCGACCTCCGCGGTCTGCAGCGGGGTGACGTCCGGGGTGTCGTTCTCGACGATGTACTCCAGCACGCGGTGCGCGCGGAAGATCTTCGCGAAGTCGATGTGCCCGGTGCCAAGATCGGCCATGTCGCCGCCAGCGAGGTGGCGGTCCTTGACGTGGTACTGCAACGTCCGCTGCGGCGCGGCGTCGATGACGTCGATGGCGAACTGCTCGGAGTCCTCGACCGCGACGCCGCTGTTGATGCCGCCGGTCACGGCCCAGTAGAGGTCGACCTCGAGGTGGACGAGGCCCGGATCCAGCTCGGACGTCAGCACCTCCCACGGCGTCACGCCGCCGCCGAGGTCGGTCGTGAACTCGTGCGCGTGGTTGTGGTAGCCGTAGCGCAGACCGTACGTCCGCGCCAGCGCGGCCTCCTCGTTCATCTGCTCGGCCCACAGCTGCCAGTCGGACAGCTTGTCCGAGGCGAGGTACGGGACGACGATGAACCGCTGGCCCAGCGTGACGGCGTTCTCGAGCTTGGTCTCCAGCGAGGCCTGGTCGCCACTGATGCCGTCGTGGCTCGACGTGCACGAGATGCCGATCTCATCGTAGAAGTCGCGCAGCTGGGCAGCGGTGCGGCCGAAGTACCCGAGGGCCTGCTCGACCTTGACGTAGCCGTAGTCGGCGATCGCCTGCAGCGTCGCGTCGAACCCCGGCGAACCCCACAGCGCGTCGCGCACCGTCCACAGCTGGATGCTGATCGCGCCGCGCGGGACGATCGCCCGGCCGGTCGGCCGGGCGCCGGCCGATGCGGGCAGCGCACCGCCGACACCCGCCAGCACGCCGCCGGCGGCCGCGGCCGCGCCGAGCAGGAACGTCCGCCGGCCCAGTCCGCGACGGGCCAGCGACTCGTCCAAGGCGCGGTCGCCGTCGTATCCGTAACACATCATCGTGCTCCTTTCGGGGGGTGCTGCGAAGGTCTAGTCGCCGGAGCTGAACGCGGCGTCGAACGCCGCCGCCGGCGCGTCGAACAGGCGCGACTTCACGAACTCCAGGGCCTCGGGGGCGCCGCGCAGGCGGTCCATGCCGGCGTCCTCCCACTCGACGGAGATGGGGCCGTCGTAGCCGATCGCGTTGAGCGTGCGGAACGCCTGCTCCCACGGCACGTCGCCGTGGCCGGTGGAGACGAAGTCCCAGCCCCGCCGCGGGTCGGCCCACGGCAGGTGCGAGCTGAGCCGGCCGTTGCGGCCGTTGCCGAGCTGCTTCTTCGTGTCCTTGCAGTCGACGTGGTAGATGCGGTCGCGGAAGTCCCAGATGAACGCGACGGGGTCGAGGTCCTGCCAGACCATGTGGCTGGGGTCCCAGTTGAGGCCGAACGCCTCGCGGTGTCCGATGGCCTCGAGCGTCTGCACCGTCGTCCAGTAGTCGTAGGCGATCTCCGACGGGTGCACCTCGTGCGCGAACCGCACGCCGACCTCGTCGAACACGTCGAGGATCGGGTTCCAGCGGTCGGCGAAGTCGCGGTAGCCGGCAGCGATCATGTCGTCCGACGCCGGCGGGAACATCGCGACGTACTTCCAGATCGCCGAGCCGGTGAAGCCGACGACGGTGTTCACGCCGAGCCGGGCGGCCGCGCGCGCCGTCATCTTCATCTCCTCGGCGGCGCGCTGCCGGACGCCTTCGGGCTCGCCGTCGCCCCAGATGCGGTCCGGCAGGATCCCCCGGTGCCGCTGGTCGATCGGGTCGTCGCAGACCGCCTGGCCCTTGAGGTGGTTGGAGATCGCCCACACCTTCAGGCCGTTCTGCTCCAGGATGTCCAGCCGCGACTTCACGTAGGCGTCGTCCTCGGCCGCGCGCCACACGTCGAGGTGGTCGCCCCAGCAGGCGATCTCGAGGCCGTCGTAGCCCCACTCGCCGGCCAGCCGGGCGACCTCCTCGAACGGCAGGTCGGCCCACTGCCCGGTGAACAGGGTGATCGGTCGTGCCATGGTGTCTCCTTCGTGCGTCGGTGCGGTTGCGCGCTCTGCTATCGATTCCGGGCAGGGGTGCTGAGCTCGGCGAGCTCGAGCATCAGATCGCGGACGTCGGTGGCGGCCAGCTGGTCGCGGGCGGTCGACGGGTCGCTGCACAGCAGCACCGGCCCGTCGGCGGGGTCGTCGGGCAGCCGGCCGTGCGTGCCGCGGACCCACTGCCCGTCCAGCGGCACGACGTTCATCGCGTACCGCAGGCCCAGCTTCTTCTTCGCCAGGTTGGCGCCGGCCCGCAGCTTGACCCGCGGGTCGGCGGGGTCGAGGAACAGCTCGGCGGGGTCGTAGCCGGGCTTGCGGTGGATCTCGACACCGCGCGCGAAGTCGGGCGCGCGGTCGTCGTGCAGCCAGTAGTAGTAGGTGAACCACGCGCCGAGGTCCGCGACCAGCACCAGCTCGCCGGAGCGCTCGTGGTCCAGCCCGAACTCCCGCTGCGCCTCCTTGTCCAGGACGAGGTCGACGCCGGGCAGCGCCTGGCACAGCTCCCGGACGGCGTCGAGGTCGGCCGGATCCTTGACGTAGACATGCGCCACCTGGTGGTCGGCGACGGCGAACGCCCGCGACGCCCACGGGTCCAGGTACTCCATGCCGGCCTGCGTGTAGACGTCCAGCAGCCCGGCCTGCCGCAGCGCCCGGTTGACGTGCACCGGGCGGCTGGCCGGGCCGATGCCGTACTCGCTGAGCGCGACGACCGTGACGCCCTGGTCGCGGGCGTCAGTGAGCAGCGGCGCCAGCACGCGGTCGACGTCGCGGGCCGCGGCGACGGCCTGCGGGCTGTGCGGCCCGAACCGCTGCAGGTCGTAGTCGAGGTGCGGGACGTAGGCCAGCGTGAGGTCGGCCTGCGGCATCAGCTTCCGCGTCGCCTGGACGATCCACTCGCTGGACTTGATCGACGCCGTCGGACCCCAGTACTGGAACAGCGGGAACGCTCCCAGCGAGCGGGTCAGCTCGTCGTGCAGGGCCGGCGGCCGGGTGTAGCAGTCCGGCGACTTGCGGCCGTCGGCGTGGTAGATCGGCCGCGGCGTCACCGTCCAGTCGGTGTCGGCGCCCATCGCGTACCACCAGCACACGTTCGCGACGGTGTAGCCGGGCCGCACCTGCCGCGCGACGTCCCACACCTTCTCGCCCTGGACCAGCCGGTTGTGCTGCCGCCACAGGAAGATCTCGCCGAGGTCGCGGAAGTACCAGCCGTTGCCGACGATGCCGTGGTCGCGAGGCATGGCGCCGGTGAGGAACGTCGACTGGACCGAGCAGGTCACCGCCGGCAGCACCGTGCCCAGCGCCGCCTGCCAGCCCTCCCCGGCGATCGCCCGCAGGTTCGGGGTGTGCTCCAGCAGCCGCGGCGTCAGGCCGACGACGTCGAGCACCAAGAGCTTGTTCACGCGATCTCCTCCATACCGATTTCGGCCATTCGGTCCGCGACCCAGCGCAGCTCCGCCGCCAGCCCGTCCGTCAGCCCGTCCGGGCCCTCCGGCCGGCGCCCCGCGGGCAGCACCGACCAGGTGTACGTCTCGACCTCCACGTGGTCGGTCACCGCCCGCTCGCCGCCGAACAGCGCCCGTAGCGTCGCCGTCAGGTGCTGCTGCGTGGCGGCCAGCGGCGGCTCCGGCTGCTCGTGCACTGGCACGTGGAAGTGCACCCGCCATGGCCCGTCGTCCGGGAACGCCGCCGACGACAGCGCCGCCGGCAGGTCGTCGACTCCCACGACCTGGCCGCGTGTGCGGACCCGGGTCTGGTGCAGGAACCGGTCCTCGGCGTACGCGGCCAGCGCCTTGCGGGCGACCGGGTCGGACGGGTCGGCGACCTCGAGCGCCGCCGACGCCTGCGTCTTGACGACGGGCAGCCCGGCGGCCGCCAGCGTGGCCAGCGCGTCGGCCGGCTCCTCGAACTGCGTCGCCAGGTGGCAGGCGTCCAGGCAGACGCCGATCCGGTCGGTGTCGACGGCGCCGAGCTGGGCGGCGGCCCCGTCGATCGTCTCGACGACGCAGCCCGGCTCCGGCTCCAGCGCCACCCGGACCGTCCGCCCGGTGTCCGCCTCGACCTTGGCCAGCCCGTCGGCCAGCTGCGCCAGCCGGTCCGCCGCGAGCCCGCGCCGGGCGTCGTCCCACGGCGTGCGCCAGGCCAGCGGCAGGCTCGACACGCTGCCGCGGACGGCGTCGTCGGGCAGCAGCGCCGCCAGCACCCGGGCGCAGTCCAGCGTGTAGGCCAGCCGCTGGGTCGTGAGCCAGTCGGGGTGGTAGACGCCCAGCTTCACCCGCGGGTCGTGGAAGCCCTGGTACGGGAACGCGTTGAGCGTCACCACCTCGAGCCCGCCGGCGGCCAGCGTCGCGCGCAGCCGGTCGAGGTCGCCGCGGCCGGCCTCGGACGCCAGCCGAGCGACCACCGGCGCCGGCAGCCACAGGCCCAGCCCCAGACGGGACGCCCCGAGCCGCGACCGCGCGCCCGCGCCGTACCGCGTCACCTGGTCCAGCAGCGCCTCGACGTCCTCGGTCGGGTGGACGTTCGTGCAGTACGCGAGGTGGACGACGGTGCCGTCGGAGTGCCGGAACCGCATCCTCAGGCCTCCGCGGGGTCGGGTCGCTGGCCGCGCAGGATGGAATTGCCCTCGAACGTCGCGGCCCGCCCGCCCGTCCCGGCGAGGTCCACCTCGTCGAGCAGCAACCGGCCGCTCTGCCCGTAGAACTCGACCGGGTTCTGCCAGAGCACCGTGTCGACGTCGTCGGCGCTGAACCCTTCGGCGAGCATGGCGCGGCCGGTCTTGACGGTCTTCAGCGGGTCGCTGTGCCCCCAGTCGGCGGCGGAGTTGACGATCATCCGCTCCAGCCCGCGGTCGGCGAGGATGCGGACCATCCGGTGCTCGTCCATCTTGGTGTCCGGGTAGATCGAGAACCCCATCCAGCAGCCGGAGTCGGCGACCATGCCGACGGTCGTCTCGTTGAGGTGGTCGACCAGCACCCGCTCCGGCGGCAGCCCGCTCGCCGCGACCAGCTCCAGCGTGCGCCGCGTCCCGGCCGCCTTGTCGCGGTGCGGCGTGTGCACCAGCACCGGCAGGTCGTGCTCGCCGGCCAGCTCCAGCTGCCGGAGGAACACCTTCTCCTCGTCATCGGTCATCGAGTCGAAGCCGACCTCGCCGACCGCGACGACGCCGTCCTTGGCCAGGTACCGCGGCAGCACCTCGAGCACGCCGTGGCAGCGCGGGTCGTTGGCCTCCTTCGGGTTCAACGCGATCGTGCAATGGTGCCGGATGCCGAACTGCGCGGCCCGGAACCGCTCCCAGCCGAGCAGCCCGTCGAAGTAGTCGACGAACGAGCCGACGTTGGTGCGCGGCTGGCCGAGCCAGAACGCCGGCTCGGTGATCGCCCGCACCCCGGCGGCGTACATGCGCTGGTAGTCGTCGGTGGTGCGCGACGTCATGTGGATGTGGGGGTCGAAGATGCGCATCGTCAGTCCTCCTGGGAGGGGACGGGGAAGCGGCCGGCGACCGCCTCGGGATGGCGGCCGAGGATGCGCCAGGCGTCGGTGGGCACGGACCGGCCGGCGGCCACCCGCTCGTTGCCGTAGTCGGCGACCATGCGGGCCAGCTCCTCGTCGGTGCGTGCGTCGAGGTCGGCGACGGCGTCCAGCGGCACGCCGACGAACAGGCACTTCAGCACGCCCTGCCGCCAGGCCGCGGCGTCGAGGTGCCGCGCGGCGTACGGCCCCAGCGCGGCGGCGACCAGCCGGACGTCGTTGGTGCGCAGCGCGTCGGCGACCAGTGGCAGCCCGGCGTCGGCGATGTCGAGCGCCGGCAGCGCGCGCAGGACCGCCCGTTTCTCGTCGGCGTCGCCGAACCGGTACAGCTGGCCGATCTCCTCGACCAGCTTCCCGGGCTCCTTGCTCCAGCCGTCCGCGGCGGCGACGAGCAGCGCCGCTCGGGCCTCGTCCTCCAGCCGCGGGCTGCGTAGCCCGTCCGGGTCTGCAGGGTTCGACGGCCCGCGGGCCACCGTCCGGCCTACCGCTGGGAACAGCACCGAGATCCGGCCCGGGTCCGTCTCGACCTCCGCGACCAGCGCGGTCAGCCGGGCCCGGGCGGCCTCGTCGAGGTGCGGGGTGGTGCGTTCGATCGTCGCGCTCATGACGTTGACTCCTCTCCCCCGTCTTGTGTTCTCCCCCGGTCGTCCCCGTCCCCCTTCGCGTTGATCTTGGAGTAACCGGCGGGTTGAGGTCCGTTTTGCCGGATTGATTCCACGGTTACTCCAAGATCAACTGGGTTCTCGGGGCGTTGGCGGGCAGCGCGGGCCTGCGCCTCGGCCGCCCGCAGTGCGTCCAGTGAGCGGCGCGCGACGGCGGGCGCGGCGTGCCCGTGCCGCGGCAGCTCGACGGCGGCCAGCCCGCCGTAGCCGACGTCCAGGAGTGCACCCAGCGCCGCCGGCAGGTCGACCTCGCCCTCGCCGAACTCGAGATGCTCGTGCACGCCCTCGACCATGTCGTCGAGCTGGACGTTCGCGAGCAGGTCGCCGGCCTGGTGGACACAGTCGGCGACGGTGCCCGCCTCGTTCGCGACGACGTGCCCGACGTCCAACGTCACGCGGAGGTGGTCCGGGTCGCCGAGCCGTTTGCGCAGCTCCAGCACTCCGGCGACGGTGTCGACGAACATCCCGGGCTCCGGCTCGAACGCGCAGACCATGCCGCGCCGGTCGGCCTCCTCCAGCACCGCCGCCACGCCCGCCGTCAGCCGCCGCCAGCCCTCGTCGGCGCTGACGCCACCGGGCAGCGTGCCGGACCAGAACGACACCGCCTCCGCGCCCAGCTCGGCGCCGATCCGGACCGCCCGGCACAGCAGGTCGACCCGCCGTTCCCGGCCGCTGTCGGAGACCAGGTTCGGCTCGTGCTTGCGCCACGGGTCCAGCACGTACCGCGCGCCGGTCTCGATGACGACATCGAGGTCCAGCTCGGCCAGCCGCTGCCCGACCGCGACGGTGCGCGCGGACAGGTTCGGCGCGAACGGGTCCAGGTGCGGGTGGTCCACCGTCAGCGCGACGCCGTCGTAGCCCAGCCCGGCGATGACGGCGAGCGCGTCGTCGAGCCGGTGGCTGCCGAACCCGTTCGTGCCATAGCCAAATCTGAGACTCACGTCGGCGACACCACCTTCGACAGCGCCCGGACCGCCGGGCCGATGCCGACGACGGCGCCGGCCAGCGCCACCGCCCCGGCCCGGGCGAGCAGCGCCGACTGCAGAGGGATGACGCCGCGCACGCCGGCCCCGGTCGCGGACCGGACGGTCGCGGCGTCCGGCGTGCGAGCCGCGCCGAGCTGCGCCCGCCCCACCGTCGCCGCATACAACGCGGCGAATCCGGCCGCCGCCAGCCCGCGCACGGACCGGGTCGGCGGCGGCAGTGCGGCGGCCAGCGACGCGGCCGCGGTCGCGCCGAGTGCGGCCCGGGCCGACGCCGTCGAACCGCCGTGCACCTCGCCGCGGCTGAGCACGGTGACACCGACGGTGTGGGTGGCGACCGCCAGCGCCGGCAGCGCCGCCGCGCGTTCGCGGCCGCCGGCGCCCAGCAGCACGTCGAGGCCGCGGGCGGCGCCCATCGCGACCGGCCCGGCCGGGGTGGCCTTGGCGACCAGGTCGTAAGCCCACACCGTGGCGGCCAGCGGGACGGCGACCCGCACGGCTCGCCGTCCACCGGCCACGGCCGCCAGCCCCACGCCGGCCGCCGTCAGGCCGGCGGCCAGGGCCAGCGCCTCACCGGGCCGCACCCGGCCGGACGGGATCGGCCGCTCCGGTCGCTCGACGCGGTCGAGGTCGCGGTCGGCATAGTCGTTCAGTGCCATGCCGGCCCAGTACAGGCAGGCCGAGGCCAGCGGCGTGACCGCGGTCCGGACGCCATACGGGAACCCGGCCGCGGCCGCGCCCGCCAGCGAGTCGCCCGGCACGGTCAACGCCGCGGGCGCCCGCACCAGCTCGGCGACGTCGCGGAACCTCATAACGCTCCCCGACCGGCCCGCGCGCACCAGCCGGCCAGCGCCGCCCACTGCGCGCTGAGCGCGTGCACGTCGCTGGCGGCCGGGTCCTTGAAGAAGAACCCGAACTCCGGCACCGGCCCGGCGGCGCCCAGCTCGTGCGCCCGCGCGAGCAGCCGGACGAGGTCCAGCACCAGCGGCGCGGCCAGCGAGGAGTCGCAGCCGGACCAGGTGAACTGCATGGACATCCGGGTGCCGAGGAAGCCCTCGAACGACACCAGGTCCCATGCCGTCTTCCAGTCACCGAGGTCGGGCACGTAGTCGATGTGCAGCGGCCCGTCGACCGGGTGGCCGAGGATCGACTCCAGGCCGTTGGCCTTGGTGGCGATCTTGCTGGCGGCGTTGTCCGGGTCGGCGAGCGTCTGCCCGTCGCCGCCCCCCAGCAGGTTGACCGACGACCACGAGCGCACCTTCAGCGCGCGCATCGCGAACATCGGCCCGAGCACGGTCTTGACCAGCGTCTCGCCGGTCTTGGCGTCCGAACCGGCCCACGGGACGCCCCGCTCCAGCGCCAGTTCGAGCAGAGCCGGGAGCCGCGGTCCCGGGCTCGGGGTGAAGGCGACGTACGGGCAGCCGGCCCGGAACGCCGCGTAGGCGTACAGCGAGCTGCCCGGCAGCGGCGCCTCGCCCGCGTCCAGCGCGCCCTCCAGTGCCGCGAGCGTCTCCAGCGCGGGGACGTCGCCGGCCGGCGGCTCGGTGCTCGACACGTCGACGACGACCACGCGGTCCAGGCCGTTCTCGTCGCGGAACGCGCGCAGCTCGGCCCCGACCCGGTCCGCCGCCGAACGCTGCGTCCCGTGCCCGGCCACGACGCCGGGCCGGATCCGCTCGTCGGCGGCGGCGAGGTCGCCGGCCAGTACGGTGGCCAGAGCGGGCGGGAACACACCGCCCGCGCTCAGCTCCTCGGCCCGCTTGCCCAGCGTTCCCTCGGCGACCTCGTGGCCGCCGACGACGACGCCGTCCAGCGACGGCAGCCCGGCCGCCGCGACCTCGGGCAGCTCGGACACCATGCCGGTGTGCCCGGCCAGCCGGGACCGGATGGCCAGCAGGCCGACCGTGGTCGTCGTGGCCACCGAGCCACGGGCGCCGACGAACCAGATGCCGACGCCGCTCATGCCTGCGCCCCTTCGAACGCCACGAAGCTGGCGCCCCGGTGCCGGCGCGGAGCGCGTCGCTCCGGCACCGGGGCCGGGAGCCGGCGTGTGCCGGCTCCCCGTCGCCCACGAGAGCCCGGCCCGGCGATCCGGGGCAGGGCCGAGGTGCCCTGGTCGCGGGTTCCGTTCCGGCGCGGCGCGCCGGACGGCAGCAGAACTCTCATGGTGACGTCTCCTTGTGGTGGGGGTTGGGGACTGTGTCATCGCCGACTGACGTCAGACCTCGCGGTCGGCTACAACGGTTACTCCGTGGCGGGCAGCTCCTTGCCCTCTGTACGGTCCGGGTCGCCGTCGAGACGGCCCGTCTCGGTGAGCGCCTCACCACCGTTGGCCTCGACGCCGGCCGCGGCCTGCCGCGGCGTGCCGCCGAGCCGGAGGATCATCGCGTCGGCGTCCCGGACGAGGGTGCCGCGCACCCCCGCGTCGGTGACCTTCGCGTTGACCGTGCTCTTGAACGTCTCCAGCGCGATCACGGCCCGGTCCTCGCGGCCCATGCCCTCCTGCCGGCGGGCGGTGGACAGCGACTTCTGCAGGTCCTTGGCCACTCGTGGCGTGATCTGCCCGGCCGTCTGGAACTGGGTGATCAGGCTCTCCATGTCCGAGAAGGACGTCGTGGAGAAGAACACCAGCTCCTGGACCGTGCTGTTGCCGGCCGCGTCGGTCGCCTCGACGACCAGCTCGTGCAGGCCGAGCGGGATCGCGTGCAGCGCGACCACGGCACCGGACTGGATCGGCGCGCCGTCCAGCGTCCCGGTCACAGTGACCGGTCCGTTGTCCGTCGCCGCCCAGCTGACGGTCAGGCTCAGGCTGTCGCCGTAGAGCTGGCCGTGCGCGACGCCGCTCACCGACAGCACCGGCGCGGACCCGTCGACGCTGACTGTGACCGCCTTGGCGTCCTCGGCGTTCCCGGCCGCGTCGGTCGAGCGGTACAGCAGCTCGTGCTCGCCGTCGCCGCTGACCGTGACCGGCCCGTCGTAGGCCGTCCATTCGCCTCCGTCGAGCGACCACTCGGTGGCCGCGACGCCGGACGTGGCGTCGGTGGCCGCCAGCGTGACGTCCACGGCGCCGCCCGGGCCGCCGCCCTCGAGCGTGGCGGTGGTGACCGGCGGCGTGGCGTCCTTGCGGACCGCCACCGGCACCGGGCCGGACACGTTGCCGGCGGTGTCGGTGCCACGGAACTCCAGCGCGTGCTCGCCGTCGGCGTCCACGATCACCGCACCGGTGTACGGCGTCCAGTCGCCGCCGCCGGTCCGGTACTCCAACGCGACCTCGCCGCCCTGCTCGTCGGTGCCCACCGCGGTGACGGAGACCGGGCCGGTCCACCAGCCGTTCTGGCCGGTCGGCTCGGCCGGGTCGAGGGTGACCTCGACCGCGGGCGCCGTCTCGTCGACGAGCTCCTGGATGCGGACGTTGCGGAAGTACACCTGGTCCGCGGCTCCGTGGTTCTGGATGCCGATGTAGCTGGGCTGGTTCATCCGATTCGGGTCGGTGTCGGTGTAGTCGTTGATCAGCGCACCGTTGAGGTAGACCCGGATGCGGTCGCCCTGGACCACGATCTCGTACTCGTTCCACTCGCCCGGCGGGTTGAGCGCCGCGTCGCGAGCGGCCTGGTCGGCACCCTGGAACGCGTAGATCGCACCCGTGGTGCGGTCCGCCGCGTCCGTGGCGTCGATCTGGATCTCGTGGCCCTGGTTGACGGCGACCCAGGGGTCGGTCCCCGGGTTCGGGAACCCGACGAAGACGCCGGAGTTGTCGTCGCCCGGCATCATCCAGTCCAGCTTGAGGCTGTAGTCCTCGTAGGAGTCCGCCGAGTACCAGTACAGGCCCATGCCGCCCTCGGACAGCAGCGTGCAGTCCTCGGTAAGCGCGAACCCGCCCGGACCGGCCATCTCCCAGCCGGCCAGGCTCGCCTCGGTGCCGTCGAAGAGGCTGGTGTAGCCCTCCTCCGGCGCCGTCGGCTCGCAGGCCTGCTGGCCGCCGTCGACGTGGAAGTAGTCGAACGTGACCGTCTTGGGCGCCACCTGGTTGGTGCCGATGGTGAACAGGCCGACCCGTACATCGCCCGCGGACAGCGCGGTGTTGGTGACCGCCTCGCCCAGCGGGGTCCAGGTCTGCCCGTCGGCGCTGTAGGCGCCGCTGTAGGTGTCGCCGGACCGGGAGAGGCGCAGGTGCCACACGCCCTGGGTCAGGCCGGTGACCTGGGGTTGCGGGTTCTGGATGGCGGCGCCGACCTCGCTACGCAGCTCGATGCGGCGGGCCACCGGCTGACCGGCCGGGTTGTCGACCACGAAATCGAACTTGACGTAGTTGTCGTCGTCCTCGTAGACGATCAGCCCGCCCTGCTGGTACTGCTCGACCAATGCGGAGGCGTCGACCAGCGTCTCGATGGTCCACTCGTCGCCGGCGGGCGCCGGCTGGAGCATGAAGTTCCCCGGCGGCGGCGTGGTGTCGCCGGTGTAGATGTCGCCGTTCGGGGTGTCGATCTCCAGCTTCCCGTCGGCGACCCGGTAGCCCGTCTCGTCCGGCCGCAGCACGGTCCAGCGGCAGCCGTCCAGCGTCGTCCCGTCGAACTCGTCGTCCGGGGCCGGCGGCGTGGCGGTGTCGTCGGGCGTGATGTGGAACGAGTCGAACCGCACCTCGGTGACCGGCTGGCCGGTGCCGGACAACGCGACCAGGCCGATCTTCGGGTTCGTGATGCCGGACAGGCTCTTCGTCTGCGGCATCTCGGTGAAGTTCACGCCGTCGGCGCTGTACGCGGCGCGCAGGTTGGTGCCATCGCTGATGTAGCGCACCCAGACGGTGTCCGGGTAGGCGGCGCCGAGGTTGGCGGTGTTGCTCTCGCCGACCTCGTTGGGCGCGCCGTTCTCCTCGCGGATGAACTGGAAGATGCGCGCCGCCGGGTTGGTGGTGCCGGTGTCACGGCCCTCCAGCACCATCTTGGCGTAGTTGTCGTCGTCGCCGTAGATGATCAGACCGGCCTGCTGGTAGGCCCGGTAGGCCTGCATGGTCAGCTTCGCGGTCGCGGTGAACGGCCCGTCCGGCAGGTCCTGCAGGACGATGTTCGGCGTGTTCGTGTTGTTGGTGCCGTAGATGTCGGTGCTCGACGTCGGCAGCGCCAGCGAGCCGTCCTCGACCACGAGGTCCTGGTTCTCGCGGATCACCGTCGTCCAGCGGTCTCGGTCCAGCGACGTGCCGTCGAATCCGTCGGACCGCCCGTTGAGGCAGACCGGCGGCTCGCTCACGACCGGGTCGACCTCGATGGTGACGTGCTCGGTCGCCGCGGCGCCGCGCGCGTCGGTCACTGTCACCGAGGCGTCGTAGCTGCCCGCCTCGGTGTAGGTGTGCGACGCCGTGGGGCCGGTGGCGGTGCCGCCGTCGCCGAAGACCCACGCGTAGGTGAGCGGGTCGTCGCCCTCGGGGTCGGTGGCGGTGGCCTCGAAGTCGACGTCCAGCGGGACGGTGCCGCTGGTCGGCGTCGCGGTCACCTCGACGTCGGGCCGCTGGTTGTCGGTGACGCCGCGGCCGTTGAAGTCGATCCAGTTCACGTTGAGCTGGCCGGCGGTCTTGACGAAGTAGAGCGGGCCGCTCGTGGTCGCCGTCTCGCCGCTCACCTCGCCGGTGAACTCACCGTAGACCTGCCAGGCGCCGGTCGCCGCCACGGCGATGGTGGCCACGGTCGGGCCATCCGGCGCGCCGGTGCGGACCTCGACCGTGGCGCCGGCCGACGGCGACGCCGCCCGCAGCGTGATGTCCTCGATGTTCGTGAGGTTCATCGGGTCCCACGCCCACCAGTCGCCGTCGTCGATCCAGCCGATGTTCTGGCTGCCGCCGGCCGGGTCGCCGGTGGTTTCCAGCGCCACGCCCGGGTCACCGCCCGACGTGGAGCCGGACAGCCGGCCGGTGTGGTCGAAGTGCTCGGCCTCGCGCCGCTTGGGCTGCAGGACCAGCACCTCCTGGCTGGTCAGCGGGCGGACGTTCGGCGCGCCGTTGTCGGTGTAGGTGACCGTGACGGTGCCGAAGATGTTCGCGCCGACGTGCCCCTCGTCGCCGGGCAGCGCGAACGTGCCCGCGCAGCCGAAGTACTCGGCGTACTCGTGCGAGTGCTCGTCGTGGCCGAGCCCGGGCTGGGTGACGATGCGCGGGCACTCGCCCTGGCCGTCCTCGGCGTCGGTGGCGCTCACCTCGTAGCGAATGGTGTCGCCGAAGTCGAAGAACCCGCCGTTCGGCGGCCAGGCCACGTTCACCTCGGGTGCGGTGTTGCCGGCCGCGATCTCGACGTTGGCGATGTCCTGCAGGCCGTCGCCGTCCGTGACGGTCAGCGCGACGGTGTAGTCGCCCGCCGTCGTATACGTGTACGACGCCTCCGGCTCGGTGGAGTCGACCGTGCCGTCGCCGTTGAAGTCCCACGCGTAGGTGACCGGCCCGCCCTCGGGGTCGATCGACGCGGTGCCGTCGAACGACACCTCCAGCGGCACCGGGCCGGACGTCGCGCTGGCGCTGATGCGCGCCACCGGCGCCCGGGTGCCCTGCACGTAGTCGATGCGGTAGACGCCGGAGTCGGCGTTGTTGCCGCCGAAGCCGCTACCCCACTCGATCACGTACAGCGCGCCGTCCGGGCCCCACTGCAGGGCGTGCGGCCGGGCGAACGGCCAGTCCGGGAAGACGGCGTTGATGTCGGTGACGGCGGAACCGGCCTCGTCCAGCTGGAACGAGTACAGGTTGCCCTGGTTCCACTCACCGAAGATGGCCTTGCCGTCCCAGTACGCCGGCCACTTGCGGTCAGACACCAGGTCCGGGTCATACCGGTAGACGCCGCCGGCCATCGGGGCGCCACCGCCGCCGATCTCCTGGAACAGCGGGTTGGTGGAGTAGCCGTACCAGACCTCCGCCTGTATGGCAGCCGGCAGTTGCGTCAGGCCGGTGTTGTTCGGCGAGTTGTTGACCGGTGCGTCGCAGTTGAACGCGGCGCCCGACTGGTTGGTGGCGAAGTCGAAGTCGATGTACGGCGTGTTGTTGCCGACGCAGTACGGCCAGCCGTAGAACCCGGGCTGGTCGACGATGTTCCACTCCACCCGGCCGTCCGGGCCGCGGCTGGGGTTCGCGCTTCCGGCGTCCGGGCCGTAGTCGGCGACCATGAGCTTGTTCGTCGCCGGGTCCAGACCGATGCGGAACGGGTTGCGGAAGCCCATCGCGAAGATCTCGGGCCGGGTCTGCGCGGTACCTGAAGGGAACAGGTTCCCCGCGGGGATCGTGTAGCCGCCGCCGTCGGACGGGGTGATGCGCAGCACCTTGCCGCTGAGGCTGTTGGTGTTGGCCGACGTGCGCTGGGCGTCCCAGAGCTCGCGGCCGGGCCGCTCGTCGATCGGCGCGTAGCCGTTGGACGCGAACGGGTTCGTGTTGTCGCCGGTGGTGAGGTACAGGTTGCCGTCGTTGTCGAACTCCAGCGCGCCGCCGGCGTGGCAGCACTCGACCCGGTTGGTCGGGTACTCGATGATGACTGTCTCGCTGGCGAGGTCGAGCGTCTCGCCGGTCAGCGTGAACCGCGACACCCGGTCGATCGCCTCGCCGCCCGCCGGTGCGTAGGTGAGGTAGATCCAGCCGTTGGTGGTGAAGTCGGGGTCCAGCGCGATGCCCATGAGGCCGAACTCCTGGCCCGTGTACACGCTCAGCGTGCCGACCGTGGTGGCCGAGCCGTCGGGCCGGATGAGCCGGACCGCGCCGTTGCGGTCGATGTAGAGGACCCGCCCGTCGTCGGCGACCGCCAGCTCCATCGGGTTGCTGGTGGTGTCGTCGAGCGTCACCTTCTCGAAGCTGTCCGGCTTGCTGGCCGAGCAGTCCGCCGGCGTGACGCCGGCCGCGGTCTCGATGCCGCCGAGGACCAGCTGCAGGAAGTCGGGCTCCGAGTACGACTCGATGGTGTGGCCCAGGCCGGTGTACCAGGACCGGCCGCCGTCGTAGTCCTGGCACCAGGTGATCGGGTGGTCCGCACCCATGGCGCCGCCGCCTGGCGAGTACGATTTCTCGTCCAGCGACGTCAGCACGTGCACGTTCCCGCGCGGGTTGGACTGGTAGTTGTACCACTCGTCGAACCGGGACCAGAGCGGGTCGAGGTGCGCCGTCGACGGGTGCGCCGGGTCCTCCACCTTGACCGTCGCGGTCTGGTTCTGCGGGTGGCTGGCGAAGTAGGCACCGACCAGCCCGCCGTACCACGGCCAGCTGTACTCGGTGTCGGACGCGGAGTGGATGCCGGCGTACCCGCCGCCGGCCTGGATGTACCGCTCGAACGCCGCCTGCTGGTCGGCGTTGAGCACGTCGCCGGTGGTGGACAGCCAGACGACGGCGTCGTACTGGGCCAGGTTCGCGTCGGTGAACGCCGTGGCGTCCTCCGTCGCGGTGACGTCGAAGTCGTGCTCGGCGCCCAGCTGCTGGATCGCCGCGATGCCCGCCGGGATCGAGTCGTGCCGGAACCCCGCGGTCTTCGAGAACACCAGGATCGAGTAACCGCCGTGGCCGGGGTGGGCCGCGGCCGGGGGCGCCATCGCGGCGACCGCGAGCGGGACCGCCGTCACGACGGCGACACCTGCAGCCAATAATCGCCGCGCCCATCGGCGGGCGCGTTGCGCGGGATGACTCACCACAGTCTCCTTCGACTGTCGGAAACGGGAAGTGCGCTCCGTGCCGGGGGTTCCCCCGTGGTTCTCGGCCGAACCATGCTTTTCCGGTGAGGCCGAAATGTCTCGTCCTCGCAAGCTGCGGGTAGGTGCATCGTCGCGCCGGCGGTGCCGGCCGCGTGGATCAGGTGGGTGCGGGCACCTCCGTCCACGCGCTCCCGGCCGCGGCGCTGTCCTCGACAGCGGCCAGGATCCGCTGGATGTTCAGGCCGTCGGCGAACGACGGCTCCGGGTCGCGGCCCTCGGCGATCGCCGTCAGCAGGTCGACGGCCTGGTGGGTGAAGGCGTGCTCGTAGCCCAGCCCGTGCCCCGCGGGCCACCAGGCGCTGATGTACGGGTGGCTGGGCTCGGTGACCAGCACCCGTTTGAAGCCGCCCACCCGGGGGTCCTCGGTGTTGTCGAAGACGTTGAGGACGTTCATGTCCTCGAAGTCGAACGCGAGGCTGCCCTTCGCCCCGTTGATCTCGACGCGGATGGCGTTCTTGCGCCCGGTGGCGAACCGGGTCGCCTCGAACGAGCCCACCGCTCCCCCGGTGAACCGGGTCAGGAACAGCGCGGTGTCGTCGACGGTGACGGGGCCCTTCGCGGCGTGCTCGGACGCGGAGCCGGCCAGCCCGGTGAACGACTCGGGGATCGGGCGCTCCTTGACGAACGTCTCGAGGATCGCGCTGACGCCGGTGATGCGCTCGCCGGTGATGTACTGCGTCAGGTCGATGACGTGCGCGCCGATGTCGCCGAGCGCGCCGGAGCCGGCCTTGTCCTTCTGCAGCCGCCACGACAGCGGCACGTCCGGGTCGGCGATCCAGTCCTGCAGGTACTGCGCGCGGACGTGGTGCAGCTGCCCGAGCCGGCCCTCGGCCACCAGCTGCCGGGCCAGCGCGATGGCCGGCACCCGGCGGTAGGTGAAGCCGACCAGGCTGCGCACGCCCGACTCCGCCGCCTTCTCCGCCGCCTCGACCATGGCCTCGGCCTCGGCCACGGTGTTGGCCAGCGGCTTCTCGCAGAGCACGTGCTTGCCGGCTTCGAGCGCCGCGATCGCGATCTCGGCGTGCGTGTCGCCGGGCGTGCAGACGTCGACCAAACCCACGTCGTCGCGGGCGATGAGCTGCCGCCAGTCCGTCTCGACGCTCTCCCACCCGAAGCGTCTGGCGACGTTGCTCGCTGCTTCGAAGTTCCGGCCGCCCAGCGCTCTGAGGAGCGGAACAACTGGAACATCGAAGAAACTACGCGCATTGCGCCAGGCCTGGGAGTGGGCCGCCCCCATGAACGCGTAGCCCACCATCCCGATGCCGAGGGTCGGCGTGTCGTCAACCGTCATGTGCTGTGCCTTCCGTTGTGTGCCCCCGTTGGTGACGGGCGAGGCGGTGGCGGGACCGGCGCCGGCCCCGCCACCTCGCCCGTCCTTACTAGGACTCGAAGCCCAGGTGCAGGTAGTCCTCGACGTTGTCGGCGTTGACCACCGGAGCGTTCAGCACGATCCGGCGCGGCACCTCGACCTGCACCAGGTCCGACATCCCCTTGTTCTGCGCCAGCAGCCGGGCCAGCCGGATGCCGTCGGCAGCCTGCGTCGGCGGGTAGAGGATGGTGGCCTCCATCTCGCCGTCCTGGATCCACTGCATCGCGTTCGAGGAGCCGGCGCCGCCGATGAAGAAGAACTCGTCGCGGCCGGCGTTGTCGAACGCCTGCTTGACGCCGACGCCCTGGTCGTCGTCGTGGTTCCAGATGATGTCGATCTGCGGCGCGGCCTGCAGCAGGTTCGCGGCCTGCTCCTCGCCGGACTCGACGGTGAACTCGGCGGCGACGCGGTTGTCGACGGTCTGGTCGCAGGCGGCGAGCGCGTCCTCGAAGCCCTGCGAGCGGTCCTGGGTGAGCGGCAGCGAGTCGATGCCGGCGATCTCGGCGATCACCGGGTCGGCGATGCCATGCTCCTCGATCAGCTGGCAGGCGTACGTCCCGGCCGAGACACCCATGCCGTAGTTGTCGCCGAGGATCGTGGTGCGGGCGGCGAACGGCGTCGAGAACTCGCGGTCGACGTTGACGACCGGGATGCCGGCCTCCATCGCCCGGGTGGCCACCTCGGTGAGCTGGGCGCCGTCGGTGGGCAGCAGCACGATGGCGTCGACGCCCTCGTTGATGAACGTCTCGATCTGGCTGATCTGCAGGCTGGCGTCGTTGGTGCCCTCCGCCGTGCGCAGCTCGATGTCGTCGTAGTTCTCCGCCTCGGCGATGGCGGAGTCGTTGACGGCGGCCAGCCAGCCGTGGTCGGCCTCAGGGCCGGAGAAGCCGATGACGACGGTCTCGCCCGGCTCGTCGTTGCTGTTGCCGCCGCCATCGCCGCCCGTCTCGGCCGCCGGCGCGTTTTCCTCCTCCTCGGGCTCGTTGCTGGTGCAGCCCACCACGAAGGCCCCGGCCGCGAACACGGCGGCCATGGACGTCAGCAACCGGCGGTGCGGCCGATTCGTGCCTACGGACATGGGTCTCTCCTCGTCATTGATCGGTCCCGGACTGCCCGTCCGGCGGGTGCGCTCTTCTGGGGGTGGTAGGGCTCGGGCGCTAGGTCGAGTCGCTGCCGCGGACCGCGACCCGCTGCTGCAGGAGCACGGCGACGACGATGATCGCGCCCTTGGCCACGGCCTGCGTGGAGCTGTCGAGGTTGTTCAGCGTGAACACGTTCGTCAGCGTGGTGAAGATCAGGACGCCGATGATGGTGCCGACGATGGTGCCGCGGCCGCCGGTGAGCAGCGTCCCGCCGATGACGACGGCGGCGATCGCGTCGAGCTCGTACAGCCCGCCGTGGGTCGCGCTGCCGGTGCCGGTGCGGGCCGTCAGCATGATCGCGGCGATGCCGCAGGCCAGCCCCAACACCACGTACAGCAGGACGGTGTGCCGCTTGACCGCGATGCCGGCCAGCCGGGCGGCTGTCGCGTTGCCGCCGACGGCGATGGTGCGGCGGCCGAACGTGGTGCGGTTCAGCAGGACCCAGCCGATGGCGCCGACGATGGCGAAGATCCAGATCAGCACCGGGATGCCGATGAACTCGCCGTTGATGACGTCGACCAGCCCGCGGACGTCGACGATCTGGGTGCGCTTCTCGGAGATGATCTCGGCCAGGCCGCGGGCGGCGGCGAACATCGCCAGCGTCGCAATGAACGGCGCCATGCCTCCGTACGCCACGAGTACGCCGTTGACCAGCCCGCAGCCGACTCCGACGGCGCAGGCGACGAACACCATGATGAGCCAATGGGTGTCCTCGGCCATCGTCTGCGTGGCCAGGGTGGTGGCCCACACGGACGCGAGTGCGACGATCGCGCCGACGGACAGGTCGATGCCGCCGCCGATGATCACGAACGTCATGCCGATGCTGACCACGCCGATGACGGCGGAGAACCGCAGGACGGTCAGCATGTTGTCGGTGCTGACGAAGCGGTCGCCAGCCGTGGCGGCGCCCACGGCGCACAGCACGAGCAGCGCGACGATGAGGCCGAGGTTCCGGCCGAACGGGCTGGTCATGAACCGGACGAAGCGGGACTGGGTCTCGCCCTCGGCGGCGGCAGCCGCCTCGATGCGGCGATGCTCGTCGGCGGGCGGGGTGGTCGTCGGCGGTGCGGCCGGCGTCTGCTCGCTCACGCTGCGCTCCCTTCCATCACCAGGTCCAGGACCCGGTGCTCGTCGATGTCGTCGGCCGGCCCGGTGTGCACGACGACCCCGTCCCGAAGGACCAGCACCCGGTCGGCCAGGCCGAGCACCTCGGGGACCTCACTGCTGACCAGGACGACGGCGACGCCCTCGTCGGCGAGCCGGCGGACGAGCGCGTAGATCTCGCTGCGCGCACCGACGTCGACCCCTCGCGTCGGCTCGTCCAGCAGCAGCACCCGGCACTCCCGGAGCAGCCACCTGGCGAGGACGACCTTCTGCTGGTTGCCGCCCGACAGGGTGCGGACGGCGCGCTCGACGTCCGCGGGGCGGACGTCGAGCGACTTGATGTGCTCGGTGGCGGCGCGCTTCTCGTCGCCGCGGTTGAGGAACCCGCCGCGGGCGAACCGCCCGATGGTGGCGAGGCTGACGTTGCGGTAGATGGCCTCGTCGAGCAGCAGGCCCTGGCTCTTGCGCTCCTCGGGGCACAGCCCGACGCCGGCGCCGACGGCCGCGCGGACCGACCCGTTGCGCAGCGTCCGGCCGTCGACGCTCACCGATCCCGACGACGCCTTGCGCGCGCCATAGATGGTCTCGAGGATCTCCGAGCGGCCGGAGCCGACCAGCCCGGCCAGCCCGACGATCTCGCCCGCCCGGACCTCGAAGTCGACGCCGCTGAACTCCTTGCCGGCGGAGAGGTCGCGGACCGCGAGCACGACCGAGCCGTCGCCGTCGCGCGACTGGCGCGGCGGGAACACGTACTCGATGTCGCGGCCGGTCATCCGGCGGGTCAGCTCGCGTGTCGGGGTGTCGCGGGCGGCCAGGCCGGTGGCGACGGTGCGGCCGTCCTTCAGCACCGTGACGCGGTCGCCGATCTGGCGGATCTCCTCCAGCCGGTGCGAGATGTAGACGACGGCGACGCCCTCGGCCGTGAGGTCACGGATGACCTTGAACAGCCGGGCGACCTCCTCCTGGTCGAGCACCGCGGACGGCTCGTCCATGATGATCAGCTTGACGTCATGGGACAGGGCCCGCGCCATGCTGACGATCTGCTTGCCGGCCGCGGACAGCGCGCCGACCTCGCGCCGCGGCGAGATCTCCGGGTGCCCGAGCCGGGACAGTAGCGCGGCGGCGGCCTTCTGGGTCTCACCGCGGCGGGCGAAGCCGGCGGAGGCCATTTCGTGGCCGAGGTAGATGTTCTCGGCGACGGTGAGGCCGTCGACGAGGTCCAGCTCCTGGTAGATCGTCGCGATGCCGTTCTTCATCGCCGCCATCGGCGTGGTGAGCCGGATCTGCTCGCCCTGCCAGCGGATCTCGCCCTCGTCCGGCTGGTGGGCGCCGGCCAGCACCTTGATCAGCGTGGACTTGCCGGCGCCGTTCTGGCCGAGCAGGCAGTGCACCTCGCCGGCGCGGACGTCGAGGTCGACGCCGTCGAGGGCCCGCACGCCCGGGAAGACCTTGACGATGCCGTGCATCTGCAGCAGCGGGTCGCTCACGCCACACCTCCGGGGAGTGGGGAAGGAATCGAGGAGGCGGCCGCCATGCCCACAGCCGCGGGGTCGGTGAAGACGGCTTCCAGCGCGACGTGCGCGCCGCCCCGGCAGGCGGCCGTGAACCCGAGCGCGGACAGCTCGATGCGGCAGCCGCCGCGGGCCGGCGCGACGACCCGCTTGTCCAGCTCGGTCTCCATGGCCGGCAGGAAGAACTCGCCCAGCGCCGCGAAGTAGCCGCCGAGCACGATCACCCGCGGGTTGAACAGGTTGACCAGGATGGCCGCGCCGAGCCCGAGCGACGTGCCGACCGCCTCGATGCCGCGCAGCGTCCGCCCGTCGCCGAGCGCGGCGCGGCGGCGCATCTCGGCCAGCCGGACCTCGAGGTCGACCGACGGGTCGGTGACGGGGTCGTCCTTGTCGGCCACCTCGCGCAGCAGCGCGGCCAGGCCGACCGACGCCTCCCAGCAGCCGAGCTTGCCGCAGCCGCAGCGGTGCGCCGGGTCGCCGATCGGCATGTGGCCGATCTCGCCGCCGTAGCCCTCGGTGCCGCGCAGCAGCACGCCGTCGGAGATGATGCCGCCGCCGACGCCGGTCTCGCCGGTGACGTAGACGAGGTCGGCCGTGCCCGCCGACGTGCCGACGGCGTACTCGGCCAGCGCGCTGAGGTTGGCGTCGTTGTCGACCCGGATGGTCGCGCCCGGGCCGGCCAGCCGGGCGGCCAGCTCGTCGGCGATGCGCACCTCGCGCCAGCCGATGTTCGGCGCGTGCCGCAGCACGCCGGGAGCGGTCTCGACCATGCCGGGGATGCCGACGGTGATGCCGGCGACCTCGTGCCCCTTGGCGGCGGCGTCGTCGACGGCGGCCGCGATGGCGGCGGCCAGCTCGTCCAGCGTCTTCTCCACGCCCAGCCGCGGCACGTCGAGCGGGGTGCGGACGTAGCTGAGCTCCTCGCCGCGCAGGTCGAGCACCAGGACGGCGACGTAGTCGACGTTGACCTCGGCGCCCAGGCCGCAGATGCGGCCGTCGATCTCGACCGTCTGCCCGGGCCGGCCCACCCCGCCGCCGCGCTCGACGTCGCCGTCGCGGACCAGCCCGAGTTCGGCCAGCTCGGCGACCAGGCTCGAGACGGTGGCCTTGTTGAGGCCGGTGTCGGCGGCGATGCGGGCCCGCGAGCGCGGGCCGGCGTCGCGCAAGTCGCGCAGCACCATGGCGAGGTTGTGCCGGCGCAGGAACACCTGGTCGGCGGGCGCGGACGCGTCCGTCATAGGTGCCCCCTCTCCCGGCGTGACCTGCATCACGGGTGTTCGTCGGATGGGACAACAAACTAGGAAGGGCGGCCACTCAAGGTCAAGAGTTACGAACGAGTTTCTTCCGGTGACCAGCCGATGACGCCCGCACGACCGGCGGCCCGGCCGCGGCCGCCGGAGTGGCCGGACGACTCGGTGCATACCAGGTGATATGCGGCTTGAGCTGGGGCTTGACCGCCCGGACCGGGCGCCTGACGTGCGGACGCGGAGGGCCGGGCGGGCGAGGTCACGGTTCGGCAACATCCGGCACCAGGGCGACAGAACGTCAGCACCGAAGCCGGGTTTCATGCACGCGAACGACGAACTTCTGACACTGATTGGACAAAGTGGCGAACCGTTTCAACGTCGCCGCCGCGTCGGGACCGACGCCGTCGCGGCCGAGGTGGCCCGGCTGACCCGTGGGCGGGTTGGACTCGGTGAACCCGTTCGCCGGAGCCGTGAGGTTCGCCGTCCCCCTGCTGCCCCATTCTCTTGCCGCGAACGCACGCCTCAAGTCCGCTGATGGGGTCGCTTCGCGACGGAGAGGCGGACTTGACCCGCGCGCCCGCGGCCAAGAACGGGCAGCTATCAGGGACGGGGCGAATCTGGGCACACCTCGACCAGCGCTGGCGTGGTCCGCGTGTGGACAGTGTTGATCATCGACGATCGCGGACATCACCACGATTCCTCGTGCGTCAACACGGTTGTAAGCGTGTTGACGCACGAGGAATCGTGGTGGGCGGCCCGCAAAACGCGGACACGGGCGCGCACGTTCGCCACGGCGGGCTGTGCCCGCTCTTCCGCCGTCCCCCTGATAGCTGCCCGTTCTTCGGCCGCGTGCGCGCGGGTCAAGCGGTCCCCCGTCGGCGCGAAGTGCCCCATTGGTCCGCTTGAGGCGCGTGTGCGCGGCCAAGAGAATGGGCAGCAGGGGGACGGCCCACGCGGCCATCCCCGGCCAACGTGTGCCATCCGGCGAACCCAGCCACCAAGACGCACATCCTCCGCCAACCCCGTGAATCCGGCCGGGTTCCCGCCCCATGGACGAGAACCCGGCCGGTGTGTGCGTCCGAACGGTCAGGACGTCAGCCCTCCGGGACCAGCACCACCTCCGCACTGGCGGTCAGTGACGGCACACCCTCGCCGGGGTCGTCGGTGTAGGTGGCATTGAAGACGCCGCGCAGGTTGTCGCCCGGGTCGTGGCCACCCGGCAGGGTCGTCCGCAGCGTGCCGGTGCAGCCGAGCGCCGTCGTCTGCGGGTGACCGTGGTCGTCGTGGCCGAGGATGTAGGTCACCTGGAGGCGGGAGCAGTCCACCGGCTGGTCGTCGGTGACCCGCACCTCGTACGCGACCTCGTCGCCGAAGGCGAACGTGTCGCCCGCGGCGGGCGTCACGAACTCGACCACCGGGGTGAGGTTGCCGACGATGATGTCGACCTCGGCCGACGCCGTCTTGCCCCGGTGCTTGCCGCCCAGGTCGGTGACCTTGAGCGTCGCGTGGTAGAGGCCGTTCTCCTCGTAGGTGAACGACGGGTTCCGCAGCCGCGAGTCGACCCGGCCGTCGCCGTCGAAGTCCCACTCATAGCGCAGCCGGTCGCCGTCCTCGTCGGCCGTGCCCGCGCTGGAGAACTGCACGGTCATCGGCGCATGCCCCTGGGTGACGTCGGCCGCCACCTGCGGGACCGGCGTGTGGTTCCCGCCGAGGCCGATGTGGTCGATGCGCGACAGCTGCGCGTCGGGGTTCTCGGCGAAGAAGCCGTCGCCGTACTCCAGCACGTAGAGCGCGCCGTCGGGGCCGAACTCCATGTCCATCGGGTTGTCGACGACGATCGACGGGACGACGTCCTCGATGGCCGCGACGTCGCCGTTCTCGTCCAGGTGGATGCCCTTGATCCAGTCGCGGGTCCACTCGTAGAGCAGCGGGACGCCGTCGTAGTGCTCCGGCCACGCGATCGGCGCGCGGCCGCGGGTGTCGCGCGGGTCGAAGTCGTACGCCGGGCCGCCCATCGGGCCGATGCCGCCGGTGCCCAGCTCCGGGAACTCCGCCGACTCGCCGTAGCCGTACCAGATGTCCGGCTGCGTCACCGGCGGCAGCTCGGTGAGCCCGGTGTTGTGCGGCGACTCGTTCACCGGCGCGGCGCAGTCGAACGGCTCGCCGGAGACGCCGGTGGCGAAGTCGTAGTCGACGTACGGCAGCTCGGCCGTCGCGCAGTACGGCCAGCCGTAGTTCGCCGGCTCGCGGATGACGGTCCACTTGCCCTGCCCGGCCGGACCGCGGGCGGGGTCGGCCTCGTCGGCGTCGGGCGAGTAGTCGCCGACGTAGACGTCACCGGTCTCCGGCTGCACCTCGAGCCGGAACGGGTTGCGCAGGCCCATCGCGTAGATCTCCGGCCGGGTGCCCTCGGTGCCCGGCGGGAACAGGTTCCCCTCGGGGATCGTGTAGCCGCCGTCCTCGCCGACGACGATCCGCAGCACCTTGCCGCGCAGGTCGTTGGTGTTCGCGGAGGTGCGCTGCGCGTCGAAGGCCGGGTTGCGGTCCGGCCGCTCGTCGATGGGCGCGTACCCGTCGGACTCGAACGGGTTGGTGTCGTCGCCGGTGCCGAGATACAGGTGCCCGGCGTCGTCGAACGCGATGTCGCCGCCGACGTGGCAGCAGATGCCGCGGTCGACTGGCACGTCCATGATGTGCTGCTCGGTCGACAGGTCGATCTCGTCACCGACGAGCTCGAACCGCGACAGCGTGATGTGCCCCTCGAACGGCTCCCAGTCCGCCGGGGTCCCCGTGAACGGCGCGTCGCCCTCGTTGACCGTCGGGGTCAGCGGGTCGTCGAGCGGGGTGTCCAGAGGCGGCGAGTAGTAGAGGTAGATCCAGTCGTTGGTCGTGCCGAACCCGGGGTCGATGGCGATGCTCTGCAGCCCCTCCTCGTCGTGCGCGTAGACGTCGAGCTCCGCGGCCAGCGTGTTGAGCCGCGTGTCGGGGTCGTGCAGCCACACCTCGCCGGCCCGCGTGGTGTGCAGCACCCGGCCGTCCGGGAGGACCACGAGGTCCATCGGCTCGCCCGGGGTGTCGTTCAGGGTGATTTTCTGGAACGCCGAATCCGGCGGTGCCGCCTCCGGGGCCGCGGCGGGACCGGGTGCCCCGGACGCCGCCAGTCCGGGAGCCGCGACGAGCGTGGACGCGACGAGCGCCCCCGCCGCCATCACTACGGCTTTGCGCATGCTGCCCTCCGATCACGGTTCGGAAGGCCTCAGACAAACGTCCTGTTTCCACTATGTCAAGACGTTTGAAACAGTTTCGTCATCAACCGTGCAATCTGAGCGCTGACGTGACGAAAGTCCGTTCTGGACAGGGTGAGGCGCCGGTGGGCCGATCTGCGGCCCGGCCCACCGGCGTGCCCGGGATGGATCCTCAGGCGCTCAGTTGGGCGGTCAGCACCTCCGCGTGGTGGGTGAGCACGGTCCGCGCGGCGGCGTCGGTGACGAACGTGGCGCTCCGGGCGGTCGAGGCGAACTGCGCCAACGAGCGGACGGCGCTGTCGGGACGGCCCGCCTCGGCGTTACGGATGGCGGTGTCGAGGTGCAGCCGCAGCCGGCTCTCCCCCGCTGTCGTGAAGGCGCCCGCGCCGGCGTAGTGGTCGACGATCGCCGCGAGGTCCGCCAGCGACGTGGTCACCGTGAACGCGGTCGTCGCGGTGCCCTGCCGGCCGGCGTTGTCGGTGGCCGTGGCGGCGAGCGTGTGCTGGCCTACGGTCAGCGTCCACAGCTGGAGCGTGGACCCGGAGGCCAGCGGTGCGCCGTCAAGCGTTCCCGCCACCGAGGCGATCCCCGAGACCGCGTCGGTGCCGGCGAACGACGGCGTGAGCGTGCCGCTCGCGGCGTAGCTGCCGCCGTTCTCGACCCCGCCGATCGACGCGGCGGGCGGCGTCTTGTCGATCTTGACGGTGACGGAGCCGACTGACGACACGTTGCCGCCGTTGTCGGTGGCCCGGTAGTGCACCGTCGTGCTGCCATCGGCCGTGATGGTCAGTGGGTTGTTCGCGTTGGCCCACGTGACGCCGCCGTCCAGGGACCGCTGCCGGCTGGCGACGGTGCCGTTGTCGGTGGCGTTGACGGTGAGCGCGACATCACCGGTGTACCAGCCGTTCTGGCCGGTGGGAGCCGCCGGGTTGAGCGTGTGGCTCACCGTGGGCGGGGTGACGTCGGCGACGCCGTTGCCGACGAAGCGCAGCTCGTCGAGGTCGAACCCGCTGGTCGACGTCAGGTACAGCCGGCCCGAGCCCGCAGGCGCGTTGGTGAGCGCCTGCTCGAGCTCGAACCAGCCGGTGCGGTTGCGGAACGAGATGGTCGCGAACGGCGCCGCCTTCGGGTCGTTCCAGCGCAGGTGCAGGGTGCCCCGTCCCCAGGCGCGGGCGACGACACTGTCGATGTTCACCAGGTTGACCGGGTCGAAGGCGATCCAGTCGCCGGCGTCGAACGACGTCACCTTGCGCAGGCCACGCGCGTCCGGGTCGTCGGTGATCGTCACGCCGTTGCTGACGTCGAACCACTCCGCCTGCTGCGTCTTGGGGTTCAGCAGCAGCGACGCCTCGCCGCGGGCCGGCGGCACCCCGAGGTGCCCGGCGTCGGTGTAGCCGACCACCAGACCGCCGTAGATGTTCTCCGTCACGCCGTGCTCGGGCGCGTCGGCCGGCGTCGGGACGCCGAACCTGCAGCTGCCCGCGCCGGAGGTGAGCGGGTGCGCGTGTTCGTCGTGGCCGAGGCCGAACGCCCAGTTGACGCGGGAGCACACCGGGGTGTCGCCGTCCTCGGCGTCGCTGACGGAGACGGTCACCGGCACTGCCTGGCCCCAGTCGAAGAACGCGCCGGTCGGGGTGTCCAGCGTGACCGTCGGGGCCACGTTACCGACGGTGACCTGCGTCGACCGGACACCGAACTTGCCGGACGGGTCGGTCACCCGCAGCGCGGCGTTGTACTGGCCGAGCTCGGTGTACGTGTGTGTGACCGCGACGCCGGTGGCGTCGAACGCGCCGTCGCCGTCGAAGTCCCACTCGTACGTCAGCGCGGCGCCCTCGGGATCGGCCGAGGTGGACGCGTCGAACGTGACCGTCAGCGGTGCGCTGCTGCTGGAGATGGGGTCGGCGGTGAACCGGGCCTGCGGCGACTTGTTGCCCTCCGCGTAGTCGACCCGGTACAGGCCGGCGTCGGCGTTCTGCCGGAAGAAGCCGTCACCGTACTCCAGCACGTACAGCGAGCCGTCCGGGCCGAACTCCATGTCCATGACGTTGTCCCAGATCGGCTGGGCGACGTGGGTCAGGTGCGCGTTCGGCAGGAAGTCGATGATGTCCGTGACCGGGCCGCTGGTGGCCAGGTCGAGGTCGAACACGGCGACGTAGTCCTGGGAGAACTCGCCGAAGAACGGGTGGCCGTCCCAGAACTCGGGGAACTTCGCCGGCGACGGGTTGTCCGGGTCGTACTGGTAGACCGGGCCGCCCATCGGGCCCTGGCCGCCGCCACCGAGGTCGGTCAGCTCCGGCCACGGCTGGTGGCTGGCGTTGTCGCCGTAGTACAGGTGCGGCGCGGTGGCCGGCGGGACGACGTCGAGGCCGGTGTTCCAGCGCGAGTTGTTCTCCGCGCCCGCCTCGCAGTCGAACCACGCCCCGGGCGTCGCCGTCGCGTAGTTCCACTCGTTGTAGTTGGCGTTCGGGCCGTGGCAGTAGGGCCAGCCGCCGTTGATCGGCTCGAGCGTCGACTGCCACTCGACGTAGCCCATCGGGCCGCGCTGGGCGTTCGGCGCGCCGGCGTCCGGGCCGTAGTCGCCCCAGACCAGCGCGCCGGTCTGCACGTCGTAGTCGATGCGGAACGGGTTGCGCACGCCCATGACGTAGATCTCCGGCCGGGTCCCTGCCGTGTCCGGCTGGAACAGGTTGCCCTCCGGGATCGTGTACGAGCCGTCCTCCTGCACCGTGATCCGCAGGATCTTGCCGCGCAGGTCGTTGGTGTTGCCCGGGCCGCGGCGGGCGTCGAAGCCCGGGTTCATGCCGGGGGCGTCGTTGTTGGGTGCCATGCCGTTGGCGCCCGGCGTGCTGGCCGGCGTGTTGTCGCCGGTGGACAGGTAGAGGTTGCCGTCGGCGTCCCACGCCATGTCACCGGCGACGTGGCAGCACTGGCCGCGCTGTGTCTCGACCTTGATGATCTCCTGCTCGGTGGACAGGTCCAGCGAGTCGGTCTCCTCGTTCCACTTGAACCGGGACAGGACGTTGTAGCCCTTCCAGCGGTCCCAGTAGGCCTCGGTCTCGCCGGCGGGGAGCGAGTTCGGCGCGCTGCCGGTCGGCGTCGTCTGCGGGTACGGCGGCTCCATGACGCGTGGCGCGTAGAACAGGTACACCCACTGGTTGGTCTCGAAGTCCGGGTCGATCGCGATGGTCTGCAGGCCGTCCTCCGAGTTCGCGTAGACGTCGATCGTGTTGATGGTCCGGGTGATGCCGGTGGCCGGGTCGGTCAGCCGCACGGCGCCGTTGCGGGCGGTGTGCAGCACCCGCGAGTCCGGCAGGACGGCGAGGTCGATCGGCTCGCCGGTGTTCTTGCTCAGCAGGATCTTCTCGTAGTTGTCCCAGTCCAGGGCGGGGTCATCGGCGCCCGGCTCGTGGTTGTCGTGCGCGACTGCCGGCGTTGTCGCCGTGAGCGCGGCCACGGGGAACAGGGCGGCGGCCACCAGGGTGGTCAGCGTGGTGCGGATGCGGCGCATCTTTGCGTCCCCTCGTCCGGCGCCGCGTCAGCCGCGCAGCTCGTAGATGTTGTCGTAGCTGCGCTCCGCGGCACCGAGCGCGCCACCGGCCTCCGCCGGCGTGTTCGGCGCGTTGTCCTGCTCCCACAGCGAGTAGTGCCGGCCGCGCGACCCGATGGTGCTGTAGAAGCGCTCGAAGTCGATGTCGCCGGCACCGAACTCGACGATGTCGTAGCCGTTGGCCGCCGTGGACCGGCGGCCGTCCTTGGCGTGGAACAGCGGGTAGCGCAGCCGGTTGTCGACGACGTACTGGATCGGGTCGAAGCCGGGCGCGATGTGCTGGCCCACGTAGGCCCAGTAGATGTCCATCTCGAGGAACACGAGCTTCGGGTCCGTCTCGGCCAGCAGTACGTCGTAGAGCCGGACGCTGGGGTCGTCGGCGGCGAAGCGGAACTCGTTGTGGTGGTTGTGGTGGTACCAGCGCAGCCCGCGGGCCTGCGCCGCCGCGCCGAACGCGTTGAACTCGGCGGCAGCGGCGTGGTAGCCCGCGACCGTCCGGTTGGCCGCCGTCACCGGCTCGTTGGCGGTGCCGATGAACGGCAGGCCGAGGATCTCGGCCCGGTCCAGCTCGAGTTGGATGTTGTTCCGGAAGGCGTTCAGGCTGACATGGCTGCCGATGCCGGTGAGGCCATTGTCGTCGAGCAGCTGCTTGATCTGCTGGACGGTGATGCCCGGCTCGGCCTGAGAGGTGTAGCCGGCGAACTCGACGTTCTTGTAGCCGATGCGGGCCAGCTCCTCGAACACCACTCGGAAGCCGAGCGAGGAGACGAGGTTGCGGATCGTGAACAGCTGGATGCCGATCTTGCCGGGCGGCACCAGCATGCCCTTCGCCGCGTTCGCGACGGACGGAGCGGCCAGCCCGGCCGCGGTCACCGCCATCGTCGTGCCGGCGACGGCACTCAGGAACTGCCGTCTGTTGATCTCGGGACGTGCCATCGCGTTCTCCTCATTGAGCCGATCGACCGCTGCGCGGGATCTGTGACGGGATGCGAGCGCGCGCCGAGCGATGCCCCCCTCCTCCCAGACACGTGCCCGTGCGAACGCGCGAAAGAACCGGCCGAAACCGGCCGTGATCACGCAAACTAGACGTCTGAGGAACGCCAGGTCAACAGTTCTCGGCGAACTTTCGCAACTTGACGTTGTAAGTAAGGAGGCCGCGATCGAATGATGCGGCGGCTGCGGCGCGAGACGGGCGCCCGGTCAGGGCGCGGCGAAGATGGCGTCGCTGATGAGCGCGGCGGCACCGACGACCCCCGCGTCGTCGCCCATCTCGCTGAGCACGACGGGCAGGTTCCCGGTGGCCAGCGGCAAGGAGCGACGGTAGACGACGCCGCGGATCTCGGCCAGCAGCGGGTGTCCGAGCCGGGCCACCCGGCCGCCGATGACGATCAGGCCGGGGTTGAAGAACGAGACCAGGCTGGCCAGCACCCAGCCGACACGGTGGCCGCCGTCGCGGATCATCTGGACGGAGTACGGGTCGCCCATCGCGACCGCCGCGGCGACGTCGGCACCGGTCAGCTCGCCGTTCTCGCCCTTCTCGGCCAGCAGCGACGCCAGCGCCGGCGACCGTCCGCCGCGGGCCGCCGCGAGCGCGTCGCGGGCCAGCGCGGCGCCGCCGAAGAACGCCTCGAGGCAGCCGGTGTTGCCGCACGCGCAGGTCGGGCCGAACTCCTCGACCCGGATGTGCCCGATGTCGCCGGCGCACCCGTCGACGCCCCGGTACAACTGGCCGTCGACCACGATGCCGCAGCCGATGCCCGTCCCGATCTTCACGAACAGGAAGTCGCGGGCCGCCTTGGCGACCCCGGAGTGCTGCTCGCCCAGCGCCATGACGTTGACGTCGTTGTCGAGCAGCACCGGGCAGCCCAGCTCGCGCGCGAGCGCGTCGCGGACCGGGTAGCCGTCCCAGCCGGGCATGATCGGCGGCGAGACCGGCATGCCGCCGTGGAAGTCGACCGGGCCAGGCACGCCCACGCCGACGCCGGCCGGGCGGGTGACACCGTGCTCGGCCAGCACCTTGTGGGTCAGTTCGAGGGCGCGGGCCAGCACCGGCTCCGGGCCCAGGCGCACGTCCATGTCGACCGAGCGCTGCCCGAGCACCGTCAGCCGGCCGTCGGTCAGCGCCACGGACACCGTCGTCGCCCCGATCGCCACCCCGACGAACCGCACGTCCGACGACAGGTCGACGAGCGTCGAGCGCCGGCCGCCGCGGGAGGCCGCCGGGCCCGCGCCTTCGGCCAGGCCGAGCTCCGTCAGCCGGCTGACCTCACTGGCCATCGTGGTCCGCGAGACACCCAGCCGGTCGGCGAGCTCCACCCGGGAGAGCGGCCCTTCGTCGCGCAGCAACTTCAGGACTTTCGCCTGGGTCGCCGTCTCCGGCCGTCCGGCGAGCGTGTGCGCCATGAGCCCATCGTGCCACACTTTCGCCGCTCCGCCGCGAAAGTATCTCCCATGTCGAGCACAGCCGTCTCAACATTCAGCCTGACGGGCACCCTGGGGCCGGGAAAGCGGTTGCCACCACCCCTTCCCATGATCATCAAGGATCCACCACGCCATAGGGGGTGGAGTCCTTGATGATCATGGGAAGGTGGACGTGGGCCGAGCGGGCCGGGCGTCAGTCGTGGCCCTCGTGACCCCCTTCGTCGGAGGGCTCGAAGCCGACGCCGCCGTGGGGGTCGACCTCTTCGCCGGGGCGGGACGGCAGGTTGATGTGGACGTGGCCGTTACCGGCGTCGATGTTGAGGACGTCGAGCTGAGTGGCGGCCACCGACCACGCGGCCACCGCCTGGTCGCGCAGCCTCCCGGACAGCTCCAGCAGCGCGTCCTGTTGCGCCCCGGCCTCCGCGACGGCCGCCGAGTCGTAGGCGGACACCGAGGAGCCGAGCAGGTCGACGGCGAGCAGCAGGCCGTTGCGGGCGGTGTTGAACTCCGTCGAACCGGACGGGGGCTCGCCGAAGGCCTCCACCGCCGACCCGACGGCGGCGTGCCAGGCGGCCGGGTCCGCGGTCGGCGAGACGGCCGCCGTCCCCTCGGCCGGGACCACGCCGTGCAGGCCTTCGATGACGGACAGCAGCGTGCCGTGCGCGGTGGTGGTCTGCTCGGTCAGCTGGCCGACCAGCTCGAGGTGACGGGCGTCCTCCTGTGCCTCGAGTTCGGCGACACGGTCGGCGATAGGGTCGTCGTCGCCGCCTCCGCCGGTGAGGACCAGGGTGGCCAGCACGATGTTGAGGGCGGCGAGAACCGCCGCGACGGCGATCCAGAAACCCCGGCGCCGGGGCGGGGTCTGCTGCCCCGGCGCCGGGGACGGGGACCGGCCGGCACCGGTCCCCCGTCCGCCGCGCGCGCTCGGTCTCCGTGATTCGTCGCGTCGGTTCGCCACGTTCGCAGGACGTTGAGCTTGCACGGTGACGTCTCCTCTCTCGGGCGGTGTCCGGGCCGGCGAGGCTGCCGGCCCGGACGCCGCGGATGGTTACAGGCGCGCCCGCAGGGCGTCGCTCATGCGGAGCAGTTCGGTACGAACCGCCTCGTCCTGGACCTGCGAGGCTACTGCGTCGTAGCGGTCCAGCGACCGCTCGGCCTGCGCGGTCTGGCCGTCGCCGGCCAGCCGCGAGGCCATGGACAGGTGCTGCAGCAGCAGCCGCTCCTGCTGCCGGTTGATCGAGTCCCGGTCGTAGAGGTCCGAGACGAGCCGCGTCGCCGACTCGAACGTGAACTCCTGGATCCTGACGTTCCGGAAGAACACGTCGTCGCCGTTGCCGTGGTTCTGGATGCCGACGAAGCTCGGCTGGTTCATCCGGTTCGGGTCGGTGTCGGTGTAGTCGTTGATCAGGACACCGTTGAGGTAGACCCGGATCCGGTCCCCTTGCACCACGATCTCGTAGGAGTTCCACTCACCCGGCGGGTTCAGCGCGGCGTCACGAGCGGCCTGGTCGGCACCCTGGAACGCGTAGATCGCGCCCGTGGTGCGGTCCGCCGCGTCCGTGGCGTCGATCTGGATCTCGTGGCCCTGGTTGACGGCCAGCCAGGGGTCGGTCCCCGGGTTCGGGAACCCGACGAAGACGCCGGAGTTGTCGTCGCCCGGCATCATCCAGTCCAGCTTCAGCGAGTAGTCGGTGAACGCCTGGTCGTACCAGTAGAGCCCCAGACCGCCGTACGACACCAGCTCGCAGTCGGCGTGCAGGAACCCGCCCGGACCGGCCATCCGCCACGCCGCCAGGCTGTCCGCCGTCCCGTCGAACAGACTCTGGTAGCCCGCACCCGGGTCCGTCGGGTCGCACTGGACGGCCGGGTCGTCACCGAACCGGAAGTGCTCGAACGTCGCCGGCTGGCCGATGCCGTTGTACGCGGCGAGCCCGGCGCGCGGCGACGGCAGGCCCGACGCCGGACGCGGCCGGCCGAACTGCGTCCACTCCTCGCCGTCGGCGGACCAGTATGCCGTCAGCGTCGCGCCGTTGCTGACGACCTTGACGAACGCGTTTTCGTTGATGCCCGCAGGCAGCGGCCCGGAGCGGTCCAGCGCGGCGTCGAACACCGCCTGCCCGCCCTGGTTGAGGCCGAACTCGAACCGCCAGCCCTCACCGGGGATGTTGATGAGGACGGCCTTGGCGAAGTTCTGGTCGCTGGAGTGGACGATCAGCCCGGCCTGCTCGTAGTCGCCGCCCGCCGGCAGGGCCAGCTGGGTGGTCGCCTCGAATCCGGCGGCCGGGTCGGCGATCGGCTGCAGGACGACGTTGGCGGCGGACGTGTTGCCGCCGAACATGTCGCCCTCGATCGCATCGATTTGTAGGTGCCCCTCTTCCACCACAAGTCGGGCCGGGTTCGGCCGCAGGATCGTCGTCCAGCGGCAGCGGTCCAGCGCGGTGCCGTCGAACTCGTCGTTCGGATCGACCTCCGCGTCCGGGTCCGGGCAGGCGCCCGGGTCGCTGCTGAACGTGAACGCGTCGATGTCCATGAGGCCGCCGCCACTGCCCTGGAACACCAGGTACAGCGGGCCGGTCCCGGTCCCCGGGTCGGTCAGCGGGACGGGGTCGAGGTCGACGTAGTTGTCCGGGCTGCCGGTGTGCGGCACCTGCACGGTGGCCGCGAGCGGCCCGTCGGGGGCACCCGTGCGCACCTCGACGGTGCCGCCGGGGCCGCCGGCCGACACCCGCATCTGCACCGACTTCGCGCCCGCGAGGTCGTACGGCTCGAACGCGATCCAGTCGCCGGGCTCGATGTAGCCGACCCGGGCGCCGCCCTCCGCTCCACCGTGGCTGACCACCTGGATGCCGTTCTGCGCCGTGAAGTGCTCGGCCTGGCGGTGCCGCGGCTGCAGCACGAGCTCGGCGGTGCCGGTGACGGGGACGGTGTCCGGCGTCGGCGGCGTGTCGGTGTACTCGGCCAGTAGCAACCCGAACATGTTGTCGTCGGTGCCGTGCGAGCCGTCGGTGCCGGTCGAGATGGTGCCGGAGCACCCGGTCACGCTCTCGCCGCCGTGGGTGTGCTGGTCGTGGCCCAGCGCGAACGTCACCTCGACGTCGGCGCAGTCGACCGGTTGCCCGTCCGGGTCGGTGACAGTGACCTCGAACGCGACGTCCTGCCCGAAGGTGAACAGGCCGCCGTTGGGCGGCGACTCGAACTCGACGACCGGCGCGGTGTTGCCGACCACGATGTGCGCGGTGGCCACGCCTTCGTTGCCGGTCTGGTCGGTGACCGTCAGGGTCGCGGTGTACTCGCCGTTGGCGGTGTACGTGAACGACGCGTCCGGCTCGGTGGCGTCGACCGTCCCGTCGCTCTCGAAGTCCCACGCGTAGCTGAGGACGTCGCCCGGGTCGGGGTCGTCGGAGCCCGCCGAGGAGAACTGGACGGTCAGCGGCGCCGGCCCGGACGTCGGCGTCGCGGTGGCGACGGCGGACGGCGAGCGGGTGCCGGCGACGTAGTCGATGCGGTAGAGCGCGGAGTTCTCGTCGCCGTTGAAGAACCCGGTGCCGTAGTCGAGGACGTACAGCGAGCCCTCGGGGCCGAACTCCAGGTCCATCAGCTGGGTGTTCTGCATGAAGCTCGAGAAGGAGCCGATGTGCAGTGGCGTGCCGTCGGACGCGACGGACATGTTCTTGATCCACCGCCGGCCGAACTCGTAGGCGAAGAACTGCCCGTCGTAGTACTCGGGGAACTTCGTGTCGGACTCCAGCGCGGGGTCGTACCGGTAGACCGGGCCGGCCATCGGCGACTCGCTGCCGCTGCCGAGCTCGGGCACCGAGCCGCCGTCGTACGGCAGCCAGGCCGGCTGCGCCGGCGGCACCGTCGGTAACCCGGTGTTCAGCGCGGAGTCGTTCACCGGCCCGTTGGCGCAGTCGAACTTCTCACCCACCGGGTCGTTGGTGCCGGTGTTCGGGTCCGGCTGGCCGGTGTTCGGGTCGATGCCGTAGTACGAGGTGAACTCGCGGTCGGCGTACGTCTCCGCCGGCGTGTTCCGGCCGGTGCAGTACGGCCAGCCGAAGTTGCCCGGCTCGGTGATCCGGTTGAACTCGACCTGGCCGCCGGGGCCGTACTGGTTCGGGCCGCCGGAGTCCGGGCCGTAGTCGCCCACCCACACATCGCCGGTCTTCTGGTCGACGCTGATGCGGAAGGGGTTGCGGAAGCCCATCGCGTAGATCTCCGGCCGGGTGCCGTCCGCGCCGGGAGCGAACAGGTTGCCCTCCGGGACGGTATAGCCGCCGTCCTCCTGAACGGTGATCCTCAGGATCTTCCCGCGCAGGTCGTTGGTGTTGCCCGACGTGCGGCGGGCGTCGAACTGCGGCGCGCGGGTCGGACGGTCGTCGATCGGCGCGTACCCGTTGGACTCGAACGGGTCGGTGTCGTCGCCCGTGGACAGGTAGAGGTTGCCGTCGGCGTCGAAGTCGATCTCGCCCCCGTGGTGGCAGCAGTTGCCGCGGTCCTGCGGCACCTGCAGGATCACCTGCTCCGACGCCAGGTCCAGCACGCCGTCGGCGAACTTGAAGCGCGACAGATTGTTATGGCCCTCGTAGGCCTCCCAGACCGACGGGTCCAGGCTGGAGTGGACGACCTCGCCGGGCGGCGTGTTCAGCGGCGGCGAGTAGTAGAGGTACACCCAGCCGTTGGTCGCGAAGTCCGGGTCCAGGGCGATGCCCTGCATGCCGTCCTCGCGGAAGTCGTACACCGGCACGTCGGCCGCCAGTGTCGTCTGGCCGGCCGCCGCGGTGTAGAAGACCCGGCCGTCGCGCGAGGTGTGCAGCGCGCTGCCGTCGGGCAGCACGGCGACGCCCATCGGCTCGCCCATCTCCTCGGGGCCGCGGGCCAGCGTGACCTGGTCGAAGTTCTCGGTGACGGTGGCGCCGCAGTCGGCGTCGGCCGCTCCGGCGGCGGTCTCGATGCCGCCGGCGAGGTGTTCGCGGAACTCGGGCTCGGCGTAGGACGCCTGGGTGTGCCCGCCGCCGGTGTACCAGGACCGGCCGCCCTCGTAGTCGTGGCACCAGGCGATGGGGTGGTCCGCACCCATGACGTCGCCGGTGTAGCTGTCGGCGTCCAGCGACGCCAGCACGTGCACGTCGCCGCGCGGGTTGGCGCGGTAGTCGTACCACTCGTCGGTGCGCGCCCACCGGTCCGGCAGGTGCTGTGTGGACGGGTGGACGCGGTCCTCGACGACGACGGTGGCCGGCTGGATCTGCGGGTGCGACTGGAAGTACGCGCCGACCAGCCCGCCGTACCAGGCCCAGTCGTACTCGGTGTCGGCGGCCGCGTGCACGCCGGCGTACCCGCCGCCGTCCGCGATGTAGGCCTCGAAGGCCGCCTGCTGCTCGTCGTTCAGGACGTCGCCGGTGGTGGACAGCCAGACGACGACGTCGTACTGCGCGAGGTTCTCGGGGGTGAAGGTGGCCGCGTCCTCCGTCGCGGTGACCTCCCAGCCGCGTTCGGCGCCGAGCTCCTGGATGGTGGCGATGCCGGTCGGGATGGAGTCGTGCCGGAAGCCGGCGGTCTTGCTGAACACGAGAACGTGGACGCCCTCGTGCATGGGTTCGATGAGGGGGTCAGCTGCGGCTGTCGTCGCGGTGGCGCCGAGCGGCAGCAGCAGCGCTCCCGCCGCGGCGGTGGCCACGGATCTGAACAGCGGTCGTCGGGATCTCGAATGGTGTGGCACCAGTGCCTCCTGCTCGAACATGACGTGCGCCCCTTGAACCCCGTCCACTCTCGGCCCGAGTGTGATGCTGGGTGGGTGCCGGGCGGCGGTGACGATGACCACCGCCGCCCGGCACGTCTCAGCGAGGTGTCACAGCTGAGCCCGCAGCGCGTCGGCGTACGCCAGCAGCCAGCCGCGCGCGGTCTCGTCCGTCACCCCCTCCGCGACCGCGGCGAACCGGTCCAGCTGCTCGGCGGCGCCGGCCGTCACGCCCTGCCCGGCCAGCCGCTCGGCGTTGGCCAGGTAGGTCGACAGCTGGACGCCCTGGTTCCGGTTGACCGTCCGGTCGTCCCGGTACTGCTGTACCAGCGCCTTCGCGCCGTCGTACGTGGCGACGACCTCGAACGAGACCGACACCTCCGTGACGTTGCCGGCCTGGTCGGTCGCCGCCGCCACGAGCTCGTGCGCGCCGACCGCCGGCGTGAGGGTGGCCGGGTTGGTCACCGCCGCACCGTCGAGGGTCACCGCGACCGCGGCCACGCCGGACCCGGCGTCGGTAGCTGTCGCGGCCGCCTCCAGCGCCGTCGCCAGGTCGTAGGTGGCGCCGTCGGTGACGCCGCCGACCGTGACCTCCGGAGCGGTCGCGTCGAGCCGGACCGTCGCCGCCACCGGCTCGGACGTGTTCCCGGCCGGGTCGGTGCCACGGAACCGCAGCTCGTGGACGCCGTCCGCGGTCACGTTGACCGGGCCGGTGTACGAGGCCCACTCGCCGCCGCCGACGGAGACCTCGATGGCGACGTCGCCGCCGCTGTCGTCGGTCGCCGACGCCGACACCGTCACCGGGCTGACGTACCAGCCGTTGTCGCCGTTCGGAGCGGCCGGGTCGGCGGCCACCTCCACCACTGGCGGTGCGCTGTCCTGCAGCACCCGGAAGTAGTCGAACGCCACCGTGACCGGCTGGGTCTGATCCGGGCCGATCGCCATGAGGCCGAACGAGGTGAGCTCGGCGTCGTTGGTGACCGGTTCGCCCAGCGGCGTCCAGGTGACCCCGCCGTCGCTGATCTCCGCCGTGTAGGTGTCACCGCTCTTCGTCAGCCGGAGGTAGAACCAGCCGCTCTCACTGGTCTCCGGAATGTCGATGTTGCGGTTGCCGCCGTTGCCGAACTGGGCGCCCTTCTCCGAGACGAGCTCGGCGTGCAGGTCCTTCGCCGCGCCCGGAGCGTTCTGCGCGACGACGTCGAACTTCACGTAGTTGTCGTCGTCGCCGTACACCACGAACCCGGCCAGCTGCCACTGGTGCAGCATCGTCGGCGTCAGGCGCGTCTCGATCGTCCAGTCGCCCTCCGGGACCTCCTGCAGGATGAAGTTGCGCGGATCCTCATTGGCCGAGCCGTTGATGTCGCCCGGCTGGGTCTGGATGCTCAGCCGGCCGTCGGCCATCGACACCTTCGACGAGTCGTAGCGCACCACCGCGTTCCACCGGCAGCCGTCTATCGCGCTGCCGTCGAACTCGTCGGAGGGCTCCCGCTCGCCGTCGTCCTCGACGTCCGGCGTGATGGTGAAGTGGTCGAACACGGCGTTCACGGCGTGCGCCGCGGTGTCGCCGGCCGCCATCAGGCCGATCGTCGAGTCCTCGATCACCTGCGCCGCGCCGGACAGCGCCGTCCACGTCGTGCCGTCGGCCGAGTAGGCCGCCGTCACCTGCGTGCCGTTGCTGGCCAGCCGCAGGTGCGCCGTCGCCGGGAAGTCCGCCGGCAGCGTGACGCTGGCGTGCCAGGTCCGGGTGCCGCCGGCCTCGGTCTGGAACTCGAGGAGCCGGCCGCCGGAGCTGTTGCGGGTGAAGGCCAGCTTGACGTAGTCGTCGTCGCTGCCGTGCATCAGCAGGCCGGCGTGCTGCCACTCGCGGGTGTGTGCCAGCGAGACCTCGGTCTCGACGGTCCACGCTCCGGCGCGGGTGGGCTGGCCGACGTAGCTGATCGGGCCGGTGGACGCCTCGTTGATGTCGCCGTTGGTGACCGGCAGCACCAGGCCGCCGTCGGCGACACTCACCGGGAGGCCGTCGGCGCTGCGCACCGTCGTCCACCGGCGGTCGTTCAGCTCCGACCCGTCGAACTGGTCGGTCCCGGTGATCAGGCAGACCGGCGGCTCCTCCGGCTCGGGGTCCGGGCCGGGCAGCCCGTCCTCGAGCACGAAGTCGGTGAACACCGCCGTGCTGCGCGCCGTGCTGCTGTGCGCGGTGACGGCCAGGCCGATGTCCTGGACGTCGGCCGCACCGGGCAGCGTCACGGGATCGCCCACCTGGGTGAACGTCTCGCCGTCCCGGCTCCAGTACGACGTGTACTGGTCGCCGTCGCGGACGATTCGGACCCACGCCGGGTAGCCGTGCGTGCCCGCACCGGTGCTGGCGTCGAGCTGGCCGTTGCCGTCGCTGTCGCGCAGCCACTCGAAGCTGTTCCCCGCACGCATCGCCATGGCCGCGTAGCCCGGCGAGACGCCCGGCTGCGTGACGTCGTTGCGGACGATCAGACCGGCCTTGGCGGAGTTGTTCGAGTTGGTCTGGCTGACCACCTTGGCCGTCGCCGTCCACTGGTCACCGGTGGCCCCGGCCGCACCCGGCAGGTACACGGCGCTGTACTGGTCCGTCCCCTGCCACATGTTGGCGCCGCCGGTCTCGATCACCCAGGTGTTGGTGTCCGGACGGTCGAACGTCCCGTTCGCATTGGCGTGCGAGAACGTCTGCCAGTCGCCGAACAGGTCGCCGACCTCCACCTGGACGATCCGCGACGTCGTGCTGACGCCGAGGTCATTGGTGGCGACGGCGGTCAGCCGGTAGCGCTGCTCCTCGGTCACCGTCCACGTGACCGCGTACGGAGCCTCGGTGTCGACGCCGATGGACTGGTCGCCGGCGAAGAACTCGACCTGGGTGATCGTGTTCTCCGCGTCGCTGGCCTGCGCCGTCACCTGGATCTCGCCCGGCTCCAGCTCGTCGGCCGGCGTCGGCGCGGTGATGGCGACCTTCGGCTTCGTCGTGGTCGCCGCACCCTTGCCGTCGGCCTCGACGAAGTTCAGCCGCCGCTCGCCGGCACCCGGGAACACCGCGTAGAGCGTGAAGCTCTCGCCCGGGTCGTCCACGTCGACCACCACGTCGGCGTACGCGCCGGCTCCCGTCGCCGGCACCTGGCCGGTGCCGAGCAGCGGGCCGTCGGGTGCGTCGCGGCGCAGCTCGATCGGGCCGCCGGCCACCGACGACGCCCGCAGGACGAGCGCGTCGACGTTCAGGAGGTTGACCGGGTCGAACGACGCCCAGGCGCCGTTCTGGCCGGCGATCGCGGTGCCGTGCCCCTCGATGTCACGCGACGAGCCGGTGGTGATCCCCTCGGCGTCGTCGTAGAACTCGGCCTCGCGCTGCCGCGGGAACAGCAGCGACGTGTCCTCGCCGGTCAGCGGCGGGATGCCGCCGCCGGCGCCGCCGTCGGTGTAGCGGGCGTTGAGGATGTAGAAGACATTCATGTCCTCGCTGTGCCCGCCGCCGAGCGCCGTCTCCAGCGAGCCGGTCCGCCCACTGAGCGGTTCGGCCGGGTGCGGGTGGTCGTCGTGGCCGAGGGCCGGCTGGATGACGACGTCCTCGTCGGCGATCTCGGTGTCCTCGACGTCGGTGACCTCGACGTTCCACTCGACGGTGTCGCCGAAGTCGAAGAACGCGCCGTCCGGCGGCAGGTCGAAGTCCACCTCCGGGCGGGTGTTGCCGACGGTGATCGGCACGGTGGTCGTGCCGGTCTTGCCGTGCGGGTCGGTCACCGTGAGGCGGGCGTTGTAGACGCCGTTCTCGGTGTAGGTGAACGACGCCTCGGGCTCGGTGGAGTCGACGGTGCCGTCGTCGGTGAAGTCCCACGCGTAGGTGAGCGCCTCGTTCTCCGGATCGCTGCTGCCAGAGCCGTCCAGCTGGACGGTCAGCGGTGCGTGGCCGGAGTCGGGCGTCGCCGTCGCGTGCGCCACCGGCGAGCGCGAGCCGGACACGTAGTCGACGCGGTACAGCCCGGAGTTCGGGTTGTCGCGGCCGAAGCCGCCGCCCCAGTCGAGCACGTACAGCGAGCCGTCGGGACCGAACGTGGAGTCGATCGGCGCCATCCACTGCTCACCGGGCAGGAACGGGTTGATCTTCTCCAAAGCACCCGACTGCTCGTTGAGGTCGATGGAGTACATCTTGTTCTTGGACCACTCGTAGAAGAACGGCTTGCCGTCGTAGTACTCCGGGAACTTCGTGTCCGACTCCAGCGCCGGGTCGAAGTCGTAGAACGGGCCGCCCATCGGCGCCAGCCCGCCGCCGGCCGGGATGACCGCCGGGACCGACGAGGTCTGATAGCCGTACCACATCGCCGGCTGCTGAGCCGGCGGCAGCTGCGTCAGGCCAGTGTTGCGGACGGAGTCGTTGACCGGGTTGGCGCAGTCGAAGTAGTCGCCGACCGTCACCGGGTTGGTGCGGTAGTCGACGTCGCGGTACGGCTCGTTCGGGCCGATGCACAGCGGCCAGCCGTAGAAGCCGGGCTCCTTGATGAGGTTCCACTCGACCATGCCGGCCGGGCCGCGGTTCGCGTTCGCCTGGCTGTTGTCCGGGGCGTAGTCGGCGACGCCGAGCGCGCCGGTCTCCGGGTCGATGGAGAACCGGAACGGGTTGCGGAAGCCCATCGCGTAGATCTCCGGGCGGGTGCCCTCGGTCCCCGGCGGGAACATGTTGCCCTCGGGGATCGTGTAGCCGCCGTCCGGCTGCGGGGTGATGCGCAGCACCTTGCCGCGCAGGTCGTTGGTGTTCGCCGACGTCGCACGGGCGTCGTGGAAGGTGCCGTCGCGTTCGGACAGCGGTGCGTAGCCGCCCGACGGCTCGGAGTGCGGGTTCACGTCGTCGCCGACGCCGAGGTACAAGTTGCCGTTCGCGTCGAACTCCAGGCCGCCGCCGGTGTGGCCGGGCTCGTCCGGGAGCCGGCGGGCCGGCACCTCGAGGATGACCTCCTCCGACGCGGGGTCGATCTGCGAGTTCGGGCCGACGGTGAACCGCGACAGCGTGCTGATGAAGTTCGCCGGGTCGGAGTCGTTGGCGCTGGCCTTCGAGTGGTAGACGTACAGGTGCCCGTTCTGCTCGAAGTCCGGGTGCAGTGCGATGCCCAGCAGGCCGTCCTCGCCACCGGAGTAGACCGGGATGGTGATGGCGGTCGACGTGGTCTGGGTGGCCGGGTCATAGACGCGGATCTCCCCGCGGACCAGCTCGGTGAAGAAGACGCGGCCGTCCGGTGCGACGTCCATCGCGAACGGCGCGCTGGTGTTCTGGTCCAGCGGCACCCGCTCGAACTGCTCCCACACCGTGCCGCCGCAGTCGCCCTCGGCGACGCCGGCGGCCCACTGCACACCGCCGACGATGTGCTGGACGAAGTCCGCCTCCTGCGTGTAGTGGGCACCGAAGTGGCCCATCGCCGTCACCCAGGCGCGGCCGCCGTCGTACGGCTTGCACCACGAGATCGGGTGGTCGTAGCCCATGGCGTTGCTGCCCGGGTTGTACGTCGTCTCGTCCATGGTCGCCAGCACGTGCGCCGTGCCGCGGACGTTGGTCGAGAAGTTGTACCACTCGTCCGCGCGCTGCCATCGCTGCGGCAGGTGCGTCGTCGACGGGTGGGTCTGGTCCTCGACTCGGACCGTGCCGGGCAGGCCCGGGCTGGTGCCGGTGGCCGCGTGGCCGGGCATCAGGGACCCGATGAGGGTGTCCCACCAGGCGTAGTTGCCGCGCATGTCCGCGGCGTTGTGGATGGCGACGATGCCGCCGCCGGCCTGCTGGTAGCGCTCCATGGCGGCCTTCTCCTCGGCCGTCCACGGGTCGCCGGACGCCTGGAACATGACCAGCGCGTCGAAGTGGGCGAGGTCCTCGTCGTTGAATATCGAGGAGTCCTCGGTGTGCTCGGAGGTGATGCCGGCGGCCTCGAACGCCGCCTGCAGCACGGGCACACCCTGCGTGATCGCCTCGGTGTGCCGGAACTGGGTGGTCTTGGTGAAGATGAGGACGTGTGCCGCCTCGCCGTGCTCACCTTCGTGAGCCGACGACGGTAACGCGGTGAGTAGTGGTATCGCTAACAACGCGGCGAGCGGCACGGCCAGGAGCCGGGCCCATCGCTGGCGTAGAGCCACGAACATCAGGGGTTCCTCCAGGGAAAGAGCGACGATGCTTCTCGAAACCCCGCGGCGTGCCGGCGCCGGCGGTCGTACGTGTGTGGTTGGTTCAGGCGTGCTGCGGTACCACTCCCCTCAGGAAGGACAGGCCGTCGACGGCGATCGCGTCCTGGCTCGCGGCCAGCGGCCGCCAGATGGAGGCCGCCGTGGCGATCGTCGCGTTGTCGGCGGTGAAGGACTCGATGACCAGCGGGCCGGTGTAGCCCGCCGCATCCAGCGCGGCGACGATGCCGGGCCAGTCGAGGTGGTCCGCACCCGGCGCGCCGCGGTCGTTGGCGCACACCTGGACGTGTGCGATGCGGCCGGCCGCCCGCCCGATCGCGCCGGTGATGGACTGCTCTTCGATGTTCATGTGGTAGACGTCCAACGCGAGGCCGATGCCGTCGGCCGGCAGCCCCTCGAGCGCCTCGAGCGCCTGGTCGACTGTGTTGATCAGGCTGGTCTCGTACCGATTCAGGGGTTCGACGGCTACGGTGACGCCGGCGGCCCGGGCATGCTCGACCACCGGGCCGAGGCCGTCGCGCAGCTCGGCGTACCGGGCGGCGCGCTCGGCCGGGGTCATCCGCCAGGTCCGCCCGACCGACGCGTACGCCGGCCCGGCGATGGCCGGCGCGCCCACCGTCGCGGCGACGTCGACGACGTGCCGCAGGTAGTCACGGGTGCGGGCGACGGTGTCCGGGTCCGTCTCGACCAGCTCGCGGCCGTCGCCCATCACCAGGGCGACCGCCGCCGACAGGCCGTGGTCGCCGAGGACCTTCGCCGCCCGCGCGGGGTCCCAGTCACCGGGGTTCTCGACCGGCAGCTCGACGACATCGAACCCCCAGCCGCTGATCCGCGGCGCCAGCTCGGCCAGTGCGGCGTCGGTGAGCGGCGACGTCCACACCCAGGTGTTGACCCCGAAGCGTCGGGTCATCGATCGGAGCTCCTCTCCCCGCCGTGCCCGCCGACCGTGGGCTGCGGCTCCACGGTCGGCGGGTGGCGGTGTCAGGCCGGACGATGTGTCAGCGGTCCTGCCACGCCGACGGGAAGCCGGGCAGGTCCTCGCCGCCGAACTTCGCGTAGTGCAGGCTGGGCATGTCGGCGTTGCGGTCGAGGAAGTCGTCGCGGTCCTCCTCGGTGATCGGGTCCTGCGGGAGCACCCACTCCGAGGGCACCTGCTCGCCGGCCCAGATCATCGTCGCGGCGAGGATCGGCGTGCGCCACTGGAAGTTCGAGTAGACCGGCGCGATCGCCGTCATGCCGGTCTCCTGCCACTTGCGCAGGAAGCTCAGCTCGTCCTCGCCGACCATGACCGGGTAGTCGTTGCCGGTGTCCTCGAACGCCTCGACGGCCGCGACGGCGCCGTCACCGGCGTCCATCCAGATGCCGTCCACCTCGCCACGCTGCAGGTACTGCGTGACGATGTTCTTGATCTCCGCGCCGTCGCCGCCGGTGAACTCGTCACCGAGCACCTCCAGCTCGCTGTCGGCGAAGATCTCCTGCGCCGCCGCCCACCGGTTCTCCAGCACGTCCACACCCGGCAGGATGCGCAGCGCCAGCACCGTCGAGCCCGGCTCCAGGTTCTCGGCCAGGAACTCCGCGCCGTCGGCGCCGTAGGCGTAGCCGCCGATCGGGTGGATGAACGTCACCATGCAGTCGGTGTTGACGCCGCGGTCGAACACGATGACCGGCACGCCGCTCGCGCAGGCCGCCTCGACCGCGGGGGTGAGGGTGGCCGTCGTCGACGGCGAGATGATGATCGCGTTGCAGTCGCCGGCGTCGATGAACGCCTGGATGTCGGAGATCTGCTTGTTGTCGTCGTCGGCGGCGTCGGATACTCGAAATTCACCGATCTCGCCGGCCGCTTGCAGCACCTCGACCTGCTGCTGCATGGTGATCCAGCCGGTGACCCGCCACGGGTTGCTGACCGAGGCGTTGGAGAAGCAGAGCGTGTTGCCGTCCTGCGCGTACTGCGCGGTGTCGACGTACTCCGGCTCGATCGCCTGCAGCCACGGGGTGGCCGGATCGCCTTCCGGCTCGACGTCGCGCTGGGCCAGCTGACGGTCGAAGTCGGCACGGACGAAGAACTCGCCGTCGGCCGTCTCCTCGTCCTCGCCCTCGGCGCCCGGCTGCTCGCTGGCGGCCGCCGTCTCGTCGGGCGCCGCCGTGTCGGACGGCTCGTCGGTCGTGCAGGCCGCTAGCAGCAGCGCTGCGGCCGCCGACGCCGCCAGTAGAGCGCGCGTTGTGCGCATCGTTCCCCCTCCTTGGGTGACGATCACAGTGACATTGCCGCCTCGGCTGAGAAGCGTGCCTCGGCGGAGTCAGGCTTCGTTCGGTTGCGGTTGGGACGGGACTTCCTGGTGGTGACGGGGACGCGCCCTCTCACGGGCCGCATAGGCGACGGCCGCGATGATGATCACGCCTTGCACCGCCGGCCGGATGGTCGACGGCATGCTGAGCTGGTTGAACAGGACGAACAGGGCCTCGAGGGTGAGCGCGCCGGCCATCGCCGCGACGACTGAGCCGCGGCCGCCGCCGAGCACGACACCACCCAGCACCACCGCTGTGATCGCGGTGAACTCCAGACCCTGGCCCACCTGGGCCGTGACACCGGCGTAGCCGCCGATGAGAATCGCGGCGAGCGTCGCCAGCACACTGGAGACGACGAACGCCAGCGTGCGCACCCGCCAGACCCGGACGCCGGAGAATCCCGCGGCGCGCTCGTTGTCGCCGGTGGCGACCAACGTGCGGCCGTACGAGCTGCGCATGACCGCCACGGCGACGATGACGACCCCGACGAGGATCATCAGCGCCCATGGCAGTTGCCGCACGACCGCCATGTCGATGCCGCCGCGCCCGGGCTGGCGGAACGCCTCGGACAGGGCGCCGGTGGGAGCGCCGCCGGTCCACAACCGGATCGCGCCGTAGAGCACCAGCATCATGCCGAGCGTCGTGATGAACGACTGCACCTTGAGCAGCGTCGTGATCAGCCCGTTGACCAGGCCGACGAGGATGCCGAAACCGACCATCAGCAGGATGACGGGGACCGTGCGGCCCTCCTCGCCGTCGATGAGCGCAGCGGCGATGACCACCTGAGCGCCCACCAGCGACCCGACCGACAGGTCGAACTCGCCGGACACGATGACGAAGTACTGGCCGATGGCCAGGATCATCAGCGGCGCGGCCTGCTTGAGAAACGCCATCAGCGATGGCGGCTCGGCGAAGCTCGGGTTCACGATGAAGATGGCCGCGAACACGACGATCAGCAGGGCGAACACGGTGGCGCTGCCGCCGCCGAAGACCCGGGAGAGCAGGTCGCCGGCGCGGGAGCCGGCGCTGCGCTGCGGCGTGGGCCGCGGAGCCGTGACGGTCATCGCGCACCTCCGGTTCCGTCGAGGTGTCGGGCCGGACGATGGCCCTGCTGATCTGCGGGTCCGCTGTCAGCTGCGACCGACGGCTCGCGGGAGCCTCCGGCCCCCGGTCGCCGGTCGGTGTCGTCCGGCCCTCCGGGGCGGTCGAGCTCGGGTGCCGGCTGGTCGGGTCTGGGCTCGGGTGGCGCGGAGCCGCCGCTGCCGCCGTCACCCCCGAACCTGATGCGGCTGGCCTTCCGGTCGATCTGCCGGCGGGCGTAGATGGCGACGGCGGCGACGATGATGGTGCCGCGCAGCACGTCCTTGAAGAACGGGTCGACCGCGAGGATGTTGAAGACGGTGTCCAGCACGGCCAGGATCAGCACGCCGGCGATCGTCCCGCCGATGCCGCCGCGGCCGCCCATCAGCAGCGTCCCGCCGAGCACCACGGCCGCGATCGACTCCAGGTCGTAGCCGGAGTTGTAGACCAGCGCGCTGCCGGTGCCGAACCGGGCGGCGATGAGCAGGCCCGCGATGCCTGCGGCGATCGAGCAGAGCACATGCGCGGTGACCAGCACCCGGCCGGTGCGGACGCCGGACAGCCGCGCGACGTCCGCGCTGCCGCCGACGGCGAACATGTGGTAGCCGGTGCGGGTCTTGCGCAGGAACAGGATGCCAGCGACCGCGACGGCCAGCATGACCAGCGTCGACACCGGCACCGGGCCGATGCGGCTGAAGCCGAACTGCTGGAACGAGCTCGGCACCTCACCGGCCGGGCCCTGGTACTCGGTGTCGAGGTAGCCCTTGATGATGAGGCCGACGCCGAGGGTCGCGATGAACGGGTTGACCTTCAGCACCGTCACGATGAGGCCGTTGCACAGGCCGATCGCGCCGGCCACGAGCAGCACGGCACCGATCGCCAGCGGCACCCGGGCGGGGTCGCCGTTCATCGTCGTCGCGGCGATCAGGCTGCTCAGCGCCATGACGTAGCCGACGGACAGGTCCAGCGACCGGCACAGGATCACCAGCGTCTGCCCGATCGCGACGAACCCGAGCAGGCTGGACCGGCTCAGGATGTCACGGGTGTTGGCGATGCTGAACAGGTTCTGGTCGTCCAGCGCCACGAGAACGGCGCCGATGACGGTGACCCCGACCAGCGCCAGCCACACCAGCTCGGTGGCGCCCAGCCGGCGGCGGGTGGTCCGGCCGGTGCCGGCGACGGCGACTGCCCGGCTCATGGCTGCGCCCCTTCGGCGTCGTGGCCCGTGGCAAGAGCCATCACGGTCTCCTCGCCAATGTCCCCAGGGCCGCCGGTCAATTCACCCGCGATGCGGCCGTCCCGGAGGACGACGATGCGGTCGGCCATCCCGAGCACCTCGGGCAGCTCGGACGAGATCATCAGGATCGCCACGCCCTGCGCGGACAGCTCGCGCATCAGCGTGTAGACCCGCTCCTTCGCGCCGACGTCGATGCCGCGGGTGGGCTCGTCGAGCACGATCACCTTCGGTTCGGTGGCCAGCCACTTGGCCAGCACGACCTTCTGCTGGTTGCCGCCGGACAGGAACCGCACCTCCTGGCTGCTGCCTTGCGAGACCAGTTCCAGCGACGACAGGATGCCGGGGATCTTGCGGGCCCGCTGCGACGCGCGGCGCGGCAGGACGGCGTCGAGCACCAGCCGGGCGTTCGCGCCGATCGTCTGGTTGAGCACCAGGCCCTCACCCTTGCGGTCCTCGGTGACCAGCGCCAGACCCGCCCGCACCGCCTGCCGCGGCGTCCGCGCGGTGAGCGGGCGGCCGTCCAGGTTGACCGTTCCGCGGGTGAACCGGTCGACGCCGAACAGGGCGTGCGCGATCTCGGTGCGCCCGCTGCCCTGCAGCCCGGCCAGCGCGACGATCTCGCCGCCGCGGACCCGCAGGTCGATGCCGTCGAGCTGCTCGTTGCCGCCGCCCTGGATCTCCAGGCGGACGTCACCGGGCTCGGTGCCGGGCAGTTTGTCGGGGAAGAAGCTGGAGATCGGCCGGCCGACCATCCTGCGCACCAGCTCGTCGGAGGTGATGTCCGCGGTCGGGACGGTGCCGACCAGCGTGCCGTCCTTGAGGATGGTGACCCGATCGGAGAGGTCGAAGATCTCCTTGAGCCGGTGCGAGACGTAGAGGATGGCGACACCGCGCTCCTTCAGCTTCGCGACGAGGCGGTAGAGCAACTCAACCTCCTCGTCGGCCAGCGCGGCGGTGGGCTCGTCCATCGAGATGATCCGCGCGTCGTAGGACAGCGCCTTGACGATCTCGACGATCTGCTGGCCGGCCACCGACAGCGAGCTGACCCGGGTCTCCGGCCGCAGCCAGGTCAGACCGAGGTCGTCCAGCAACGCGGCGGTGTCGGCGTTCATCCGGCCGGCATCGACCAGCCGGTTGCGGCGCGGCTCACGGCCGAGGAACACGTTCTCGGCGACCGTCCGCTCCGGCAGCAGGTTGAACTCCTGGAAGACGGTCGACACGCCGGCCTGCTGGGCCTGCAGGGGGTGCTCGAACCTGACCTGGGTGCCGTCGAGCTCGACGGTGCCGCCGTCGGCCTGGTAGACGCCGGCGAGGATCTTCATCAGCGTCGACTTGCCGGCGCCGTTCTCGCCGATCAGTGCATGCACCTCGCCCGCGCGCAGGTCGAGGTCGACGCCGTGCAGGACCTGGACGCCGAGGAACGACTTCTCGATGCCGCTCATCCGCAGCAGCGTCGTGGCGGGGCCCGCTAGCGCGGCGCCCGCGGGGCTCGGCTCGGCGGTCATTCCGGCACCTCCACCCATTCGCGCTCGCGGGCCGACGTCATGACGGCCTCGGCCAGCCGGGCCGCGCGCAGGCCGTCGTCGAACGTAGGCAGGCCGTCGGGGACATCGCCGCCGATGGCCTCCTGCGTGTCCGCGACGAACGCGTCGAAGCAGTCCTGGTAGCCCTGCGGGTGTCCGGCCGGGACCCGCGCGTACCGGGCGGCCGGCGAGCTGAGCGTCTCAGGGTCGCGAACCAGCTGGCTGCTGCGCTCGCGGCCGCCCCACCACAGCTGCTCCGGATTCTCCTGGTCGAAGGCGAGCGAGCCGCGGGAGCCGGACACCTCCAGCAGCAGCCGGTTCTTGCGCCCGGCCGACACCTGACTGACGACGACCGAGCCGATCGCGCCGCTCCCCGTGGCGAACTGGACGATCACGACGTCCTCGGTGGTGACGTCGCGCAGCGTCTCGACCCCGCGTAGCTTGTTCACCGTCGACGACTGCGCCGAGAGCCGGGCGATCCGCTCCCCCGTCACGAACTCCATCAGGTCGCACCAGTGCGAGCCGATATCGCCGAAGGCGCGGGTCGGGCCGCCGAGGTGCGGGTCGACCCGCCAGTTGTCGTCGGTCGGGTGGAGGAGCCAGTCCTGCAGGTAGCTGCCGTGGGCAACGAAGATGGTGCCGACCTCGCCGGCGCGGACCCGCTCGCGGGCCTCACGGACCATCGGGTGGAAGCGGTAGACGAACGGGACCGCGGCCACCCGGCCGGCCTCCCGCGCGGCGGCCGTCATCGCCTCTGCGGCGGGGGTGGACGTCGCCAGCGGCTTCTCGCACACGACGTGCTTGCCGGCGGCGAGCGCGGCGAGCACGACGGGCTCATGCAGGTGGTTGGGGGTGCACACGTGCACGATGTCGACATCGTCACGGTCGAGCAGCTGGTCGAGGTTCGCGTAGACCGCATCGGCCTGCAGCTCGCCCTGCGCCGCCGCGGCGCGCTCCGGGCTGGAGCCCACGGCTCCGACCACCCGGCCGCCGGCCACCTGGACGGCTCGCGCGTGCACACGACCCATGAAGCCGGTCCCGACGATCGCCGCCCGGTATCCCGCCGCGGAAACGGGTTCTTCGCTGCCGGCCTCGCGGTCTGTGATCGGAGTCACTGCCATGGCAGAGGAACTTAGAGGCACTTTTGCATGTACGTCAAGCAAAAGTTGCACGGCTGTTACCGCATCTGCGGATGTTGCACAGAAGGAAGTCTGGTGTGTTTCACTAGTGTCATGCTCGAAGGCGTAGGCGTTACGACGTCACGGCCGGCATACGTCCAGCCAGACGGCACGTCGATGTACTCGGCGGGGTCGCTGTTCCAGCTGCTGCGCGACGGCCGGCCGCGCACGCGCGCCGAGCTCGCGGCCGAGACCGGATTGGCCCGCTCGACGGTCACGCAGCGCGTCGACGCCCTGCTGGCGAGCAACCTCATCGGACCGGCCGACAAGGCCGCCTCCACCGGCGGCCGGCCGCCCACCCGGTTCGCGTTCAACCCCAACGCGCGGTACGTGCTGGCCGCCGACATCGGCGCCACGCACGCTCGGCTGGCCCTCACCGACCTCGCCGCCGAAGTGCTCGCGCAGTCCGCCGACGACCTGCTGGTAGCCGCCGGCCCCGAGATCGTCCTCGACTGGGTCGACCGCGTCGGTCACGACCTCATCCGCCAGGCCGGACGCGACCCCCGCGACCTGCTGGGTGTCGGCATCGGCCTGCCCGGCCCCGTCGAGCACTCCACTGGTCGCCCGGTCAGCCCGCCGATCATGCCCGGCTGGGACGGCTTCGACGTGCAGGGCTACTTGCAGGACCGGTTCGGCGCGGTCGCGCTGGTCGACAACGACGTGAACATCATGGCGCTGGGCGAGCACAATGTGGCGTGGAGCGACGCGCCGCACATGATGTTCGTCAAGGTCGCGACCGGTATCGGCAGCGGCCTGATCAGCGACGGCCGGCTGCACCGCGGCGCACAGGGCGCCGCCGGCGACATGGGGCACCTCCAGCTGCCGCACGGCACCGACGTCGTCTGCCGCTGCGGCAACACCGGCTGCCTCGAGGCCGTCGCCAGCGGCGCGGCCATCGCCGCCAAACTGGCCGCCCGCGGCATCGAGGCCTCCACCAGCTTCGACGTCGTTGCGCTCGCCCGCGGCGGCAACATCGAGGCGCTGCAGCTGCTGCGTCAGGCCGGCCGCGACATCGGCGAGGTGCTGGCGGCCGCGGTGAGCCTGTTCAACCCTTCGGTCATCGTCATCGGCGGGTCGCTCTCGCAGGCCGGCGAGCACCTCATCGCCGGCGTCCGCGAGATCGTCTACCGGCGGTCGCTGCCGCTGGCCACCCAGGATCTGCGGATCGTCCAGTCCAGCACCGGCGACCGCGCCGGCATCATCGGCGCGGCCGTCATGGTCATCGACCACGCGCTGGCACCCGCGCAGGTCGACCTGCTGATGTCTGCCGCGCCCGCGGCGATGAGCTGAGGGTCGCGCCGCCGGGCGTCAGTTCTCGGCCAGGAGCTGCTCGAACGGCGTCGGCACCGCGAACGGGTCGGCCGTCTGACGAGGCTCGCGGCCGGTCACCAGCTCGGCGAACTCGCGCGCGCCCCGCTCGATCCGCCGCGTCAGCCCCGTCGGCGCGCCGTCGCCGTCGCCGGCGTCCTCCGCACCCCAGTCGGACGTCGCCGCGTACACCGCTGTCGGCACGACGATCGCGTGGAGGTAGGTGAACAGCGGCCGCATCGCGTGCTCCAGCGCCAGCGAGTGCCGCTCCGTCCCGCCGGTCGCGCCGAGCAGCACGGACATCCCCTCGAGTGCGTCGGCGTCGACCACGTCGAAGAACGTCTTGAACAGGCCGCTGTAGGAGGCGGTGAAGATCGGCGACACCGCGATCAGCCCGTCGGCCGTCGTCACCGCCTTGATCGCCTGTTCCAGCGAGGCGCTCGGAAACCCGCTGAGCAGGTGGTTGGTGAGGTCGTGCGCGTGCTCGCGCAGTTCGACGACGCGCAGGTCGACGTCGACGTCGCGGGCGGCGAACTGGCGGCCGGCCGCGTCGGCGATCCGGTCGGCCAGCAGCCGCGTCGACGACGGCTGGCGCAGCCCCGCCGACACGACCGCGATGCGGCGCGAGGTCGTCATCGGGCGGCCTCCGCGTTCTCCGTCGCCGCCACGTTCTCGGCCGTCCGGCCGGTGACGTCGTCGTCGGCGTGCACGGTCGCGTCGCGCGCTCCGCCGGCCGCCGCGACCAGCGACGCGTGCGTCGGCGCATCGGGGATGTGCTCCGGCCGGCCGATCGCCATCTCGCGGCGCAGCACCGGCACGACCTCGGTGCCGAGGATCTCGATCTGCTCGAGGACGATGTCCAGCGGCAGGCCCGCGTGGTCCATGAGGAACAGCTGGCGCTGGTAGTGGCCGACGTGGTCGCGCATGGCCGCGTACCGGTCGATGACCTGCTGCGGGCTGCCGACCGTCAGCGGAGTCTGGTCCATGAACTCCTCCAACGAGGGGCCGTGACCATACACCGGCGCGACGTCGAAGTAGGGCCGGAACTCGCGGATCGCGTCCTGCGAGTTCGGCCGCATGAACACCTGCCCGCCGAGCCCGACGATGGCGGTGTCGGCCGGGCCGTGGCCGTAGTGCTCGAAGCGGCGGCGGTAGAGGCCGACCATCTGCTTCGTGTGCGACATCGGCCAGAAGATGTTGTTGTGGAAGAAGCCGTCGCCGTAGTAGGCGGCCTGCTCCGCGATCTCCGGACTGCGGATCGAGCCGTGCCACACGAAGGGCGGGACGCCGTCCAGCGGCCGCGGGGTCGACGTGAAGCCCTGCAGCGGGGTGCGCAACCGGCCCTGCCAGTCGACGACGTCCTCGCGCCACAGCCGGTGCAGCAGCGCGTAGTTCTCGACGGCCAGCGCGATGCCGTCGCGGATGTCCTTGCCGAACCACGGATAGACCGGGCCGGTGTTGCCGCGGCCCATCATCAGGTCGACCCGGCCGTCGGTGAGGTGCTGCAGCTTGGCGTAGTTCTCCGCGATGAGCACGGGGTCGGTGGTCGTGATCAGCGTCGTGGCGGTCGAGAGGATGATCCGCTCGGTCTGCGCGCCGATGTAGGCCAGCGTCGTCGTCGGCGCTGAGGCGATGAACGGCGGGTTGTGGTGCTCGCCGGTCGCGAAGACGTCGAGGCCGACGTCCTCGGCCTTCTTGGCGATCGCGACGGTCGCCTTGATCCGCTCGTGCTCGGTGGGCGTGCGCCCCGTGGTGGGATCGGTGGTCACGTCCCCCACCGTGAAGATCCCGAACTGCATCTCGCGTCACTCCCTCTCGCCGACTGTTGACGTGTCAACCAAACTATCCGCCACAACCGGCCGGTGTGTGCCCGTATTCCAGGGTCGCACGCCCCGGATCAGCCGTGCAGTCGTGTGCGAGCGTCCGCGTAGGCCTCGCGAACGCGGGCGCTGCCGCCGTCGCCGCTCGGCTCGACCGTCGCCTCGACCTCGAGCGGCCAAGCGGGCGGCGTGGCGGCGCCGGACAGCGCCCAGGCGGCCTGCCGGGCGGCGCCGAGCGCGACGTACTCCCCCGGCGCCGGCACGACGACGGGCGTGCCGAACACCTCGGGGGCGACGGTCCGGACGGCGGCGGACTTGGCCGCGCCGCCGATCAGCAGCACGCGGCGGACGGTGACGCCTTGCGCGGCCAGCGCGTCGACTCCGTCGGCGAGGCCGCAGAGCATGCCCTCGACGGCGGCCCGGGCGAGGTTCCGCCGGGTCATCGCGGCGCGGGTGAGGTTGACCAGCGAGCCGGTGGCGTCGGGCAGGTCGGGGGTGCGTTCGCCGTCGAGGTACGGCAACAGCACCAGGCCGCCGGCGCCGGACTCGGCCTCGAGGGCGAGCCGGTCCAGACCGGCGAGGTCGGTGCCGAGCAGCGACGCGGCGGCGGTGAGCACGCGGGCGGCGTTGAGCGTGGCGACCAGCGGCAGGTGCCGCCCGGTGGCGTCGGCGAACCCGGCGACGGTGCCGGTGGGGTCGGCGACCGGCGACTCCGAGACGGCGAACGCCGTGCCACTCGTGCCGAGCGAGACGACCACGTCGCCGGGCTCCAGCGTCAGGCCGAGTGCAGCGCCCATGTTGTCGCCGGTGCCGGGCGCGATGGCCGCACCTGACGCCGTCGACCCGGTCACCTCGGCCGGCGCGGCGACCCGCGGCACGCCGATGGTCCGGCCGAAGCCGAGTTCCAGCAGGTCGGGGCGGTACTCGTTCGTCGTGGCGGACCAGTAACCGGTGCCAGAGGCGTCGCCGCGGTCGGTGACCGCCTCGTCCGGCCGGCCGGCCAGCCGCCAGCTGAGGTAGTCGTGCGGCAGCATGACCCGCTCGACGCGGGCGGCGTTGTCCGGCTCGTGCCGGGCCAGCCACCGCAGCTTGGTGACGGTGAAGCTGGCGACCGGGACCAGTCCGACGGCCTCGGCCCACGCCGCAGGGCCGCCCAGCTCCGCCGTCAGGTCGCGGGCGGCGCCGGCCGAGCGCGTGTCGTTCCACAGCAGCGCCGGGCGCACCACCTCGCCGGCGTCGTCGAGCACGACCATGCCGTGCTGCTGCCCGCCGACGGCGACCGCCGCGGCCCGGTCCAGCAGCCCGTCGCCGGCCCGTTCGAGGGCGTCCCACCAGGCACGGGGGTCGACCTCGGTGCCGTCGGGATGGTCGGCCCGCCCGGTCTCGACGACGGCGCCGGAGTCGGCGTCGACGAGCACGACCTTGCAGGACTGGGTGGACGAATCGATGCCGGCGACGAGGGTCATGCCCGCATCATGCCCGGCCGGAGCCGGCCGGCGCGACGGCGGGCTCGTCTTTACTGCACAGGCGCGGTCGCCCGGCGGTAGGCCTCGGCGAGGGCGCCGTCGAACACCTCGACCGGCTGCGCGCCGGAGACGCCGTGCGTGCGGCCCATCACGAAGAACGGGACGCCGCTGGCGCCGAACTGGCGGGCCAGGTCGATCTCGGCCCGTACGTCGTCGGCGTAGTCGTCGCCGTCGAGCACCTTCTGCGCCTCGTCGGCCGGCACGCCCACCTCGGCGGCCAGCCGGACCACGTTCTCCGGCGTGCCCAGATGCACCGACTCGACGAGATGCGCGCGCATGAGCCGCTCGTGCAGCTGCGGCCCGACGCCGTGCTCACGGGCCAGGTGCGCCACCCGGTGTGCGTCGAACGTGTTCGCGACCCGCGCGGTCTCGAGGTGGTACTCCAGCCCCTCGGCGGCGGCGAGCGTGGTGACCCGCTCGTTCATCTGCACGACCTGCTCGGCGCTGACGCCGTACTTCGTTCGCAGGCTCTCCGACACCGGGCCGTCCGCGCCGGGCGGCGTGGACGGGTCGAGCTGGAAGCTGCGCCAAACGATTTCGACGTCGCCGGCGTGCTCGAACCGGCTCAGCGCGGTCTCCAGCCGCCGCTTGCCGATGTAGCACCACGGGCAGACGAAGTCCGACCACACCTCGACCAGCACTGTCGTGTTCTCCTCGTTCGGGGGTTGGTTGCGTCCGCGGCGTCTGCGCGGCTCAGAGGGCGCAGAAGCCGTCGGCGCACTCGCCGGCGTCGGCGTCGGCCGCGCCGTCGGCGGTGCCGAGCACGATCAGCCCGGCCGGGGCGCTCTCCGCAGGATCGGCCGGTGTCGTCGTGGTGTCTCGGGGGTCGCTCATGATGGTTGAAGCGTCAACCGGTCGCGTCGCATTCCCCACGCGGCGCGATGTGATGGACAATCCACCGTGCACACGGCAGAGCAGCGAGCAGAGATCCGCCGGCGGTTCGCCGCCGTCGGCACCTCGAACGTCGCCGACGTCCTCGACGACCTCGGCCGGCCCGACCAGGGCCTGGCGCCGTCACTGGCGGCGGTGTCGGGCGAGCGGCTGGCCGGGTGGGCGTACACCATCCGCGGTCAGATGCGCCCGTCCGAAGGCACGGGCGACGCCGCGAAGATGCAGGCCTGTCAGGGCATCGGCCCCGACGAGGTCGCCATCTGGGCCGGCGACGGTCACGGCGTCTGCTACTTCGGCGAGCTGATCGCGCTGGGGCTGCGCGAACGCGGCTGCGTCGGCGCCGTGGTCGACGGCGGGGTGCGCGACCTGCGCTGGCTGCGGCAGCACGGCTTCCCGGTGTTCGCCCGGTACCGGACGCCGGTGCAGTCGATCGGCCGGTGGGCGGTGACCGGCTGGCAGGAGCCGGTGTACCTCCGCGGGGCGACGGCGGCATGGGTGCGGGTGCACCCGGGCGACTTCGTCCTGGCCGACGAGGACGGCGGCGTGGTCGTCCCGGCCGCGCTGGTCGAGGACGTGCTGACGGCGGCCGAGCGGCTCACCGCCACGGAGGTGTCGATCCGGGCGGCGCTACTGGAGGGTCTCTCGCTGGCCGAGTGCCTGGCCCGCTTCGGCCACGTCTGACCCGCTGCCCTGTCCACAGGTCCGGCCAGTTCCGGACGTTGTCCACAATGTCCGATTCGTCCCCGTCGAGCTGCGCCACGATCCGCCAGGGTCGTACCATGACGATCCACGAAGGAGCGGTGCATGGACGACGCGCAGACCTGGACGCTGATCGGCGGCTTCATCGCCGTCGTCAGCATCATGTTCACGATGCTGCTGCGCCTGGTCGACGCCAAGATCGGCGGGCTCGAGAGCCGGTTCGACAGCCGATTCGACACCATCGATCACCGATTCGCGGCGATGGACGAGAAGTCCGAGGCCCGCTTCCAATCCATGGAGGCGAGGTTCGGCGCCATGGACGCGAAGTTCGATTCCATGCGCACCGAGCTGAACACGCGGTTCGACGTCGTCGACCGCCGCCTCGATCACCTCGACGGCGACGTGCAGGCGCTGACGCGGCACGTGTTCCACCGCGAGGACGGCTGATCCCGCGGCATCCGCGCGGCGTCAGCCGGCGGCGCCGATACCCCGCTCACGCAGGTCGCGGCGGTGCTTCTCCAGCGCCATCAGCTCGCCGAACAGCCGGTTGTAGACCTCGACCTGCGCGGACGGGTCGGTGCGCTGCAGCTTGGCCTTCAACGCGACCAGCTGTCGCGACACCCAGACCTCGTGCAGCCGCAGCACGACCGAGTCGACGTAGCGCTGCACGGCGTTCTCGTCGACCGGCATGGCCTCGACGGCGAGCTGGGTGACGATGTGCCGGGCGGCGTCGTCGGGCGCGACGGCCAGCAGCGCCTCGACCCAGTCGTGCCCACCTGCCTGGGTGGCGCAGCCGCCGGCCTTGGCGACGGCCTCGCGGACGGCGCGGTAGGCGGGCGACAGGAACGCCTCGGGTGCCAGGTCGTCGAAGGTGGGGCCGGCCAGGGCGGGCCGCTGGACGGCGACGCGCAGTGTCGCCCGCTCCAGCTCGAGCGTCTGCGGGTCGACGTTGCCGTGTACCGGCACGCCGAGCGCCTGCTGCCCCTCGAACGGCGGCGCGGCGCCCCGGCCCCGTCCGCCGGCGGCCGCACCCCTGTCGGGCACCCCGGCCGCGGCCCGCACCCTCCGTACAACGGTGTTCTCCCAGTTTCCTTCGCCGGCTCCAGGCGGTGAACCCACCCATCCAGCCAACTGAGCCGCGTATTGATCCCTTGAGCCGCGATCTCTGATCCGGGCGATGTATGGGATCGCCTTGTCCAAGGCGCGCGATCGGCCATCGCTGCTCGACAGGTCGAACTCTGCGACCATCGTGCGGATCGCGAACTCGAACAGCGGCCGGTGCCGCGCGACCAGCTCGCGCACGCCGAGGTCGCCGGACGTCTGCCGCCGCTCGCACGGGTCCAGGCCGTCGGGGTCGATGGCCACGTAGGTCTGCCCGACGAAGCGCTGGTCGCCCTCGAACGCCCGCAGCGCCGCCTTCTGCCCGGCGGCGTCGCCGTCGAAGGTGAAGATCACCTGGCCGCGGTACTCGTCCTGGTCGCGCAGTAGCCGGCGCAGGATCCGCGCGTGGTCCTCGCCGAACGCCGTCCCGCACGTGGCGACGGCGGTGGTGACGCCGGCCAGGTGACAGGCCATGACGTCGGTGTAGCCCTCGACGACGACGGCCTGCGACGTGCGGGCGATGTCCTTCTTGGCGAGGTCGACGCCGTACAGGACGTGGCTCTTCTTGTAGATGGGCGTCTCGGGGGTGTTGAGGTATTTCGCCTCGATGCGGTCGTCGTCGTACAGGCGGCGCGCGCCGAACCCGACGACGTCGCCCATGAGGTCGTGGATGGGCCAGACCAGCCGGCCTCGGAAGCGGTCGTACGGCGCGTTGCGGCCCTGCGCGACCAGCCCGGCGGTGATGAGCTCGTGGTCGCTGAAGCCCTTCTGCCGCAGGTGCTTGCGCAGCACCTCGCCGCCCTGCGGGGCGTAGCCGACGCCGAACCGCTCGGCGGCGGTCTGGTCGAACCCGCGCTCGTCGAGGAACTGCCGGCCGGCCACGGCCTCCGTCGACCCTGCCAGCGCCTCGGCGTAGAACTCCGCCGCCACCCGGTGCGCCTCGACCAGCCTGGTGCGCTCCTCACGGCTCTGCCGCGGTCCGGTTCCAGACCCGGTCTCCTCGTACCGCAGCTGCAGCCCGACCTTGTCGGCCAGCCGCTCGATCGCCTCGGTGAACGAGAGCTGGTCGATCTTCTGCACGAAGCTGATGACGTCGCCGCCCTCTGAGCAGCCGAAACAGTGAAAGAATCCGCGGGCGGGCGTGACGTGGAACGACGGCGACTTCTCGTCGTGGAACGGGCAGAGCCCCTTGAGCGATCCGCCGCCGGCGTTGCGCAGCGCCACGTACTCGCCGACGATCACATCGATCCTGGCGCGCTCGCGGATGGCCGCGATGTCCTCGTCCCGGATTCGACCTGCCACGCGCAGAGTCTACGACCCGCCGGCCCGCCCGCGGCCCATGCGACCGGCGGTCCGTGGGTACGGACCCCGATATGCCGGAACTCCCCGACGTCGAAGGGTTCCGCCGGGTGCTGCGGAAGGCCGCCGGCCGGACCATCGACCGCGTCGACGTCCTGGACGCGGGCGTCCTGCGCGGCGTCGACGCGGGCGAGCTGCGCGACGCGCTCATGGGAGCGACGTTCGCGGCGCCGCGGCGGCACGGCAAGTGGCTGGTCGGGCCGGTCCGGGCCGGGCGCCGGCATCGCCGGGACGAGCCGAGCGTGGTGTTCCACTTCGGGATGACCGGCTCGCTGACGTGGAGCAGCGCCGACGCCGAGCGCCACCGGCACGACCGCGTCACCGTCGGCGCCGGGTCCCGCGAGCTGCGCTACCGCGACCTGCGCAAGCTCCAGGGCATCCGGCTGCTCCCGGACGACGACGCCGTCACGGACCTGCTCCACGATCTCGGGCCCGACGCCGCCGACGTGGACGACGTCGAGCTCGGCGAGCGGCTCGGGCGCCGCCCGCGCCGGCTCAAGCCGGCTCTGATGGACCAGACCGTCGTCGCCGGTCTCGGGAACCTCCTGGCCGACGAGATCCTCTGGCAGGCGCGGATCCACCCCGGCCGCGGGACCCGAGACCTCACCGACGCCGACCGCCGGCGCCTGTACGACCGGCTCCACGCCGTGCTGCGGCGGTCGACGCGCGCCGGCCGGGTACCCGGATGGCCCAGCTGGCTCACCGGACACCGCGATGGGCCCGACGACACCTGCCCACGCTGCGGCGCCCACCTGCGGCGCACGCGGCTGGGCGGCCGGACGACCGTCTGGTGCCCCCGCTGCCAGCCGACCTGACCGGCCGGCGGCGACCGACGCCGCCAGGCGGATCAGCGGGTCAGGCTGGCGTGCAGAGCGACGGCGGAGTCGTCGGTGAGCGAGGCGACCTGGTCGACGATCACGCGCAGCCGCGCGGCGTCGTCTGGGGCGTCGGCCCAGGACTCCTGGAAGGCCGGCTCCAGCGACTCCGGGGCACGCAGCCGCAGCGCCGCCACCAGCTCCTCGATGAGCTCGCGCTGACGGGCGTAGATCGGCGCCCGGTCCGACGCCGTCATGACGTAGACGGCGGCGAGGCCCTTCAGAACGGCCACCTCGACCCTGGTCGGGCGCGGCACGACGAGGTCGGCGGCGTAGCGGGTGAGCCGCCCGCCGCCGTAGGCAGCGTGCGTCGCCCGCTCGGCGTCGTCGCAGAAGCGGCCGATGAGCTGGCTGGTCATGTCCTTCAGGGCGGCCAGGGAGCGCAGCCGGCCGTCGTAGGAGGCGACCCAGTAGGGCAGGGCGCGCAGCCGGTCCAGCGCCTCGGTGATCTCGTCGGCCGAAGCGTCGGGCAGATACCAGGAGCGGGTCAGCTCAGCCACCCGTGCGCGCTCCCCCGCGTCGTCCAGCCGCGCGCCGGGCTGCAGCCAGCCGCTGACGATCGCGTCCTCGACGTCGTGGACGCTGTAGGCGACGTCGTCGGAGAAGTCCATGACCTGTGCCTCGAGGCAGCGGCGCTCGTCGGGGGCGCCGTCGCGCAGCCAGCCGAACACCTCGGCGTCGTCGTCGTAGACGCCGAACTTGCGGCCATCGCGCTCGCCCCGCCGCCACGGGTACTTGGTCGACGCGTCGAGGCTGGCGCGGGTGAGGTTGAGCCCGGCCGACCGACCGTCGGGGTGTGCGGCCTTGGCCTCCAGCCGAGTGAGCAGGCGCAACGTCTGCGCGTTGCCCTCGAACCCGCCGATGCCAGCCGCGATCTCGTCGAGCACCTGCTCGCCGTTGTGCCCGAACGGCGGGTGCCCGAGGTCGTGCGCGAGGCAGGCGGCGTCGACGACGTCGGGGTCGCAGCCCAGCTCCTTCCCGAGCTCCCGGCCGACCTGCGCCACCTCGAGCGAGTGGGTGAGCCGGTTGCGCACGAAGTCGTCGCTGCCTGGCGCCACCACCTGGGTCTTGGCCGCCAGCCGCCGCAGCGACGCCGAGTGGACGACGCGGGCGCGGTCGCGCTCGAACGCCGTGCGCACCGCCCGCTTCGGGGGCTCGGCCGCCCACCGCTCGCGGTCCGCGTCGTCGTAGCCGCTCATCACGGCCAGAGGTTACGCTGCCCGGTGCGCCGGCGCGTTCGGTACCCTGGCGCCACTGTCACCCGGGGGGAAGTGGCTGCATGAGCGTCCCGTCCAGCTTCGCCGTCGTCGGCGGCGGCATCGTCGGCTCCGCCATCGCGCGCGCCCTGGCCCGCTCCTCCGACGGCGCCACCGTCACCGTGCTGGAGAAGGAACCCGAGCCGGCGCTGCACCAGACGCGGCGCAACAGCGGCGTCGTCCACGCCGGCATCTACTACACGCCTGGCTCGGCGAAGGCTCGATTCTCGCGCCGCGGCGTCGGCCTGCTGCGCGCCTACTGCGAGGAGAAGGGGCTGACGTACGACGAGTGCGGCAAGGTCATCGTCGCCCTCGACGAGACGCAGCGCAGCCGCCTCGACGACCTGCACAAACGCGCCGTCGCCAACGACGTGCCCGGCGTGCGGATGCTCGACGCCGATGGGCTCGCCGAGCTGGAGCCGCACGTCCGCGGCGTCGCCGGGCTGCACTCCCCCACCACGGCGATCGTCGACTTCGCCGCCATCGCCGCGGCGCTGCTGGCCGACGCCGCCGACGCCGGCGGAACGGTGCGCACCGGCTTCGAGGTCACGGGGTTCCACCAGTCGAACGACGAGGTGCGGGTCACCGGCGCGTCCGGCGAGACGCTCGCCTTCGACCGCGTCGTCGTCTGCGCCGGGCTGCAGTCCGATCGGCTGGCGCGACTGGCCGGCGACGACCCGTACCCGCGCATCGTGCCGTTCCGCGGCGAGTTCGCGCTGCTTCGCCACGACAAGCGGCACCTCGTCAACGGCCTCGTCTACCCCGTGCCGGACCCGCGCTACCCGTTCCTCGGCGTCCACCTGACCAAGCGGGTCGACGGCGAGGTGATGGTCGGCCCGAACGCCGTCCTGGCGCTGGCCCGCGAGGGTTACCGCAAGCGCGACATCGATCCGGCGGAGCTGATCAGGCTGGCCCGGTGGAGCGGATTCCGCCGGTTCGCCTGGGCCAACCGGCGCACGGCGGTCCAGGAGCTGTACGGGTCGATGAGCCGGCGCCGGTTCGCCGCGGCCGCCCGGCAGTACCTCCCCACCCTCACGGCCGACGACCTCGTGCCGGCGCCGGCCGGCATCCGGGCGCAGGCGATGGACGCCGACGGCACGCTGGTCGACGACTTCCGGTCCAGCCGGTGCGGCAACGTCCTGTGCATCCGCAACGCGCCCTCGCCGGCCGCGACCGCGTGCCTGGCCATCGCCGACGACGTGGTCGCCGAGCTGCTCGGGAGCGATTGACGCCGACCATGTCCGGGGCACGTCACGACGTTTTCTGGAGCATCACTACGCCTGCAATCGTGGTGACGCTCGCGTAATCCTGGTGATGCAGGCGATCCTTGATACTCGCCCCGTCCGCCTGGTCGCTGCCCGTTCTTGCCCCGAAATGGCCGGGCGCCCGGCCCCGTGCGGGACCGAGCGCCTGACGGGTGGAGCGGGTGTTACGGCTTCACGAACCGGTGCCGCAGCGCGAGCAGACCGGCGACCAGCAGCCCACCGGCCAGCGCCAGCAGGGCGGCCGGCGATCCGCCGGTGTCGGGCAGCTCGCCCTCGTCATCGGTCGGCGACGGCGACGGGGTGTCGCTGGGCGAGGCGGTGGGCGACTCCGACGGCGACTCACTCGGGGACTCCGACGGGGTCTCGCTCGGCGTCTCCGAGGGCGACTCGCTGGGGGTCTCCGACGGCGTCGGCGTGGGCGTCTCGGTGGGCTCCTCCTTGGTACCGCACACGAACCAGTGGCTGATCGCCGGATACTTCAGCCCGCCTGCGGTGAGTGCCCCGAGGTCGACCTCCGGCTCCCAGCCGATCGGCGGGGCGTGCAACTCGGTCCACGGCGGCTCGAGGTACACGGTGTAGTTCGGCGCACCCTTCACCACGACGGCCGTGATGGTGTAAGAGTCGTCGAGCAGCTCGACGTCCAGGAACTGGTTGTCGTCGCCGTAGATGGTGCCGCCGATGACGTCTTCCTGGCCCTCGACCGCCTGGTCGTCCTCCGAGGAGTACAGCATCATCCCGGGAGCGTCGACATCTTCGCAGGTCGTCGCATTGCCGGGATAGTAGTTGTGGGTGTGGTCGTCCGGGTGGTCGACCTCGTTCTCAGCCGCTGCTGGGACGGCAGCCCCCAGCGCGATCGCCGTGCAGGCAGCGGCGATGAAGGTGATTCGACGCACGATATGCCCCTCGAATTTAAGTATTCACTGCATGACAAAGGCCGCTGCGGAGGCAGACGGAACATATCGGACGCCGCACGGTGCTGGCAACGTGCTCCCACATGACACGCCGGGCGCACGACCTGGGAGGCCGTGCGCCCGGCGGCGTCAATGATCGTTACCGCTTGACGAACCGGTGCCGCACCGCGACCAGACCGGCCGCGACCAGCACTCCGGCCGCCATCAGCAGGACGGTCGGCGAACCGCCGGTGTCGGGCAGCTCGCCCTCGTCATCGGTCGGCGACGGCGACGGGGTGTCGCTCGGCGTCGCTGTGTCCGACGGGCTCGGGGTCTCCGACGGGGACTCGCTCGGGGTCTCCGACGGGGACTCGCTCGGGGTCTCCGACGGGGACTCGCTCGGGGTCTCCGACGGGGACTCGCTCGGGGTCTCCGACGGCGTCTCGGACGGCTCGTCCGTCGGCGGCTCCGTGGGCTCGTCCGTCGGCGGCTTGGTTGGCTCGTCCGTCGGCGGCTGGGTGGTCGGCGGCTCGGTGGGCTCGTCGAAGTGGACCTTGCAGATCGTGTAGTTGCTGATCTGCGCGGGCTTGCCGGAAGCGTTCTCCGGCGCGTGCAGGTGGGTCAGGTCCGGCCCCAGGTACAGCGCGGTGTCCGGGCCGCCCTTGACGAGGACGACGAGGTCGATGCCGCTGGCCTCACCCTCCGGCGTGAGGACGACGTCGAGCCACTGGTAGTCGTCGGACAGCGTCACCTCGAACCACCGGTGATCGATGATGTCCGGGACGTCGGCACTCTCCTCCCAGACGACATCGCCGTCGACGATGCCCTCGCAGGACTTGACGTTCCCGTCCAGGATCTGGTCGGGCTCGTTGTGGTCGGCGGTGGCGGGAAGGGTGCCCAGCAGTGCGGCACCGATGGTCATGGCAGGTAGAACGGCAGCAAGGTACGCAAGACGGCGCATGATGCCTCTCGATGTATTAAATCGCGCTAATTCGACACAAGCGGTCGGAGATTATCCGATCCGCCCGCTTGGTCGCAATGCGCCTCGCGTGTCCGTTTCAGCGGCTGTCGCTACCCTCCGTGACCAGGGCGGCGCGACCCGCTTCCAGCCGCGCGACCGGCACCCGGAACGGGGAGCAGGACACGTAGTCGAGCTTGATCGACTCGAAGAAGTGGATGGAGTCGGGGTCGCCGCCGTGTTCGCCGCAGACGCCCAGCTCCAGATCCTCCCGAGTCTCTTTGCCCTCCCAGGCGGCGATCGAAACCAGCCGGCCCACACCGTCCGCGTCGATGGACTCGAACGGGCTCACCCCGAACACGCCGCGTTCGAGGTAGGCCGGGAAGAACGTCGCCTCGACGTCGTCGCGGGAGAAGCCCCACGTGGTCTGGGTGAGGTCGTTGGTGCCGAAGGAGAAGAACTCGGCCGCCTCGGCGATCGCGTGCGCCGTCATCGCAGCGCGCGGCAGCTCGATCATCGTCCCGATCGGGAACCGCAGGTCATTGCCGGTCTCGGCGGCGACCTCGGCCACCGTCGCCTCGGCCATGTCGCGGATGGCCTCCAGCTCCTGGACGGCGGCGACCAGCGGCACCATGATCTGCGGCTGTGGGTCCAGCCCCCGGGCCAGCAGCGACGCGGCCGCCTCGGCGATCGCACGCACCTGCAGCTGGAACAGCCCCGGCACGACGAGTCCGAGCCGCACGCCGCGCATGCCGAGCATCGGGTTCTGCTCATGCAGGCGCTGCACCTCGGCCAGCAACTCGGCGGCCGACGCGTCCGGCGACCCGGTCGCCTCGGCCACCGCCACCCGCACCGACAGGTCGGTGATGTCGGGCAGGAACTCGTGCAGCGGCGGGTCGAGCAGCCGGATCGTCACCGGGTAGCCGTCCATCGCCTCGAGGATCTCGGTGAAGTCGGCGCGCTGCAGCGGCCGCAGCTCCTCCAGGCCGGCGTCGCGCTGCTCCGGAGTGCGGGCGAGGATGACGCGCTCGACGATCTTGCGCCGCGCGCCGAGGAACATGTGTTCGGTCCGGCACAGCCCGATCCCCGCGGCGCCCAGCTCGCGGGCCCGGCGGGCGTCCTCACCGGTGTCGGCGTTGGCGCGCACCTCCATCCGGCGGCGGTCGTCGGCGTGCCGCATGAGCCGCAGGACGGCGTCGACGACCTCGCGGCGGGCACCGTCATCGGACACCGCCGCGGCGGCCGCCGCGTCCCCGTACAACGCGTCGACCACCGCCGACGGCACCACCGGGACCGAGCCGAGGAAGACCTCGCCGGTGCCGCCGTCGATGGAGATGACGTCGCCCTCGGCGACCCGCGTGCCGTCGGGTGTGGTGAACGCGCGTGCCCGCGGGTCGACCCGCAATGCCTCGACGCCGACGACGCAGGTGCGGCCCATGCCGCGGGCGACGACGGCGGCGTGCGACGTCTTGCCGCCGCGCGAGGTGAGGACGCCGCGCGAGGCGACCATGCCGCGCAGATCGTCGGGGTTGGTCTCGCGCCGGACGAGGATGACGTCATCGCCGCGCTGGGCCCACTCGACCGCCGTCGCGGAGTCGAACGCGGCCTTGCCGACGGCGGCGCCGGGGCTGGCCGCCATGCCGCGGGCGATCGGCGTCCGCTGGGCGGCCGGGTCGAACTGCGGGAACATCAGCTGCGCCAGCTGCGCGCCGGTGACCCGCGAGAGCGCCTCGTCCTCGTCGATGAGACCCTCGTCGACCAGCTGGCCGGCGATCCGGAACGCCGCGGCCGCCGTCCGCTTGCCGACCCGGGTCTGCAGCATCCACAGCTTCCCGCGCTCGATGGTGAACTCGATGTCGCAGAGGTCGCGGTAGTGCTTCTCCAGCGTCTCCATGATCTCGAGCAGCTGGTCGTACGACGTCTTGTCCAGCCGCTCCAGCTCCGCCAGCGACAGCGTGTTGCGGATGCCGGCGACGACGTCCTCGCCCTGCGCGTTCGGCAGGTAGTCGCCGTAGACGCCCTGCTCACCGGTGGCGGGGTCGCGGGTGAACGCGACGCCGGTGCCGGAGTCGGGCCCGAGGTTCCCGAACACCATCGCGACGATGTTGACCGCCGTGCCGAGGTCGTCGGGGATGCGCTCCTGACGGCGGTAGATGCGGGCCCGCTCGGTGTTCCACGAGTCGAAGACGGCACGCACGGCGAGGTCGAGCTGCGCGCGCGGGTCCTGCGGGAACTCCGTACCGCTCTCGTCGCGCACGATGCCTTTGAACTCGGCGACGAGGTCACGCAGGTCGTCGACGGTGAGGTCGACGTCGGACTCGGCGCCGCGGTCCTTCTTGCGCGACTCCAGGGCATGGTCGAACCGCTCGCCGTCGACGCCGAGCACCGTCTTGCCGAACATCTGGATCAGCCGGCGGTAGGAGTCCCAGGCGAACCTATCGTCGCCGGCGGCCGCGGCGAGCCCGGACACCGAGATGTCGGTGAGGCCGACGTTGAGGACGGTGTCCATCATCCCGGGCATGGAGAACTTGGCCCCGGAGCGCACCGACACCAGGAGCGGGTCGGTGGCGTCGCCGAGCCGCTTGCCCAGCTGAGCCTCCAGCCCCGCCAGGTGCCGCTCGACCTCGTCGGCGAGTCCGTCCGGCTCGCGTCCGGTCGTCAGGTACGTCCGGCACGCCTCGGTGCTGATGGTGAAGCCCGGTGGGACGGGAAGCCCCAGGGAGGTCATCTCGGCGAGGTTGGCACCCTTGCCGCCGAGCAGGTCGCGTTGGTCCTTGCTGCCCTCGGTGAAGTCGAAAACGTACTGCACAGGCCGGCCCTCCGTGTCGCGTACGGCATCCAACGTGCGAAGTTGCGCGGAGCCTAATGACGCGCGCCGAGCGGCCGCCTGGACCACTTCGGGACCAATCGCACCGGAACGCGAGCCCGCCGGCGTTCCACGTTCCCATGACCGCGTCCGACCCCTCTGACATGGTCGTGGGCGCGTGACGCACGGCACACGCGCTGGTACGGACCTCTCCCTACCAGTGGACGGCGTCAGTCCGGTGCCGAAGTGCTGCCGGGGAGGTCTTCGCCGATGGTGTCGCTGAGCTGGTCGACGTTGAAGACCAGCCACACGAAGATGCCGGCCGCGAGCGCGGACACGATGATCGTGCCCAGCGAGAACTTCGACTGCACGGCCTTGTAGATGACGAACACGATCGCGACGGTGACGGCCACCGTCCGCAGCACGGGCTGCAGGTCCACGGCCGTCGTCGAGGCCCAGTCGAGGATCCCTGCCTGCATGCCCCGAGGATACGGGCGGCCCCTCCACTCACGCTCCCCTTCGCCCAACTCGCGGACGGCGGGCGGGGGCGGGGATGCCGGCCTGGGTAGGCTCGGGCGTCCGAGCGAGGGACGAGCGAGGCGGGCGGGGCCGGCATCCCCGGCCCCGCCCGCAGCACCCGTCAGCGGTAGTTGGTGAACTCCTCCATCGCGACGACCGGCCGGACGCCCGCCTCCAGCTCGGGCGTGACGAACGCGTCGCGCAGCAGGTCGTCGGCCAGGGCGTTGCCGATCGCGGCCATGATCATGCCCTGGTCGAGGGAGAGGAAGTACTCGTCGACGGTGCCGGTGTCGACGTTGACGGTGTCGCGGAACCCCCAGTCGGAGTAGATGTCGAAGTCGCGCTCCAGGTTGGCGAGGTTCTCCATCGCCTCCTCGGGGGCGTAGCGCAGCGCGAGGAAGGACGCATGCGGCGTGACGATGCCGTTGGTGTAGTCCTCCGGGCCGGGCAGCGGCTGGGCCGGCCGGTCGCAGAAGCCGTAGTCGACCAGGGTGGCGTCGTTGTTGGACGGGTAGCCGTTGGGGTCCATCCCGATCGCGTCCACGCCGTAGACGCGGTAGCCGCCCTCGGTGTCGTTGGCCGGCGAGAAGCCCCAGTACCCGTACTGCGCCTCCTCCAGGCCGTGCTCGATGTGCGCCCGGACGTAGAGCGGGTGGTTGACGGCCCAGCTGCGCCGTCCCCAGGCCTCCTCGGGCACGAACAGCGTCGGCATCAGCGCCTCGAACATGCTGCCGCCCCAGGCCGGGACGATCTCCATGCCCCGGTACCGGTAGGCGCCCTCCCAGACGTCCTGCCGCAGATAGCTGCGCCACTCCCCGACCGGCCGCTGTTCGTGCCAGTTCCAGTCGCAGGTGCCCGGGAAGCTGCGCCAGGTGCCGAAGTAGGTCTTGCGCGGCAGCTCGCCCTTCGCGATGCCGATGTAGCTGGCGATGCGGCTCTCGCTGACGAGGGTGTCGTAGCAGCACGGCGCGGCGCCGGTGCTGGGTGCGTAGTGGAACAGGATCCGGTTGACCTCGGGCCGGTAGTAGAACCCGAAGTCCATGCTGTCGAACAGCTCGCCGGCCGGCTCGGCCAGCTCCGGCACCGCCTCGCGGACGACCTGCAGGCCGGTCGCCAGCCAGCCGTTGTCCACCGACGACAGGTGCGGGACGACCGTGCTGCCGTCGTCCGGCCAGATGGTGATGACCTCACCCGTCCGGTGGTCGTACCAGTTGAAGAACTGGCCGCTTCCATCGTGCCGCTCCAGCCCGGCCAGCGTGTCGAGGGTGGCGGAAAGCCGGTCGACCAGCTCGTCGCGCTCGATGATGCCGAGCTTCTCGGCCACGACCGCGCTCCACATGTAGGCGCCGATGTTCGTGGTCGACGTCTGCACGCTCGGCGTGCCGTCAGCCTTCAGTTTGTCCGCGGGCATCCCGCTGGCCTCGTCGGTCATCGCGACGAACGACGCCCAGGTGTCCTCGGCGTAGCGCTGCAGCGTGGCGCGGTCGTCCTGCGACAGGCCGCCGCCGGGGCGCGCGGCGGGCGCCGGCGACGCGGCCTGGGTCGGCAGCGCCAGGCCGGCCACCAGCACCGTCGCGACGGCCGCCGCGACGGCCTTCGCTGTCGGTCGTAGTTGCATGGCAGTCCCTTTCCGGGGTTGGTGGACGGGGTCAGCGGCCGCCGGGCGCGCTGCGGCCGGCGGCGGCGATGATGGCGTCGCGCTCGGCACGGGTGAGCACGCCGTCGTGCACGAGGTGCTGGGTCACGCTCCGGACGTGCAGCATGAACCGGCCCTGGCTCGGCCACTCGATCTCGTCCTCGATGAGGTCCTCGACGGTGCAGCCGTCCTCGCGCTCGTCGTTCGTCACGCCGGAGTCCACGTCGCGGATGACGACTGTCGGGCTCTCGTCGGAGTCCGGGCAGGCGTCCGGCGGCTCGGACTCCAGCACGTGGAAGTGGTCGAACGCGACGGTCGTGGCCTGGGTCTGCTCCTGCCCGAACGCGTAGACGCCGACGTCGGCGGTCGCCAGCCGGTCGTTCTCGATGACGCCCACCTGCTGGAAGTCGACGCCGTCGGAGCTGTAGTAGCCGGTGTAGGTCGAGCCGGTCTTCTCCAGCCGCAGCCACCAGGTGGTGACGCCGTCGGGCAGGGTGACCTCGGGGAACGCGGGCTGGAAGATGTCGTCGATCTCGTGCCGCATCTCGATCTTGCGGGCGCACGGCTCACCGACCGGCGACGTGCCGACGTAGTCGAGCTTGAGGAACGTCTGGTCGCTCTCGTAGACCAGCAGGCCGCCCTGCTGCCAGCGTTCGCAGACCGGACCGGACACCTTCGTCTCGACCACCCAGTCGCCGGCCGGCATCGTCTGCAGCATCAGGTTCGGTGCGTTGTTGTGCTGGTCGAACAGGTTGGTCGGGGTGGTGTCGATCTTCAGCTGGCCGCCCTCGACGCGGAACCGGTTGAGGTCGGGCCGGACGACGGCGTCCCAGCGGCACCCGTCCAGCCGGTCGCCGTCGAACTCGTCGTCGGGCGGCGGGTCGCTGCCCGGGTCGGCGCACTCGATCGGCGGCGACGCCTCCGGCACGGCCTCGACGCGGACGGAGTCGTGCGCCACCGACCCGGCGGCGTCGGTGACGGTGACCGTCGGCCGGTAGACGCCGGACAGCTCGTAGGTGTGTGTGACCTGCGCGCCGGTCGCCGTGGTGCCGTCGCCGAAGTCCCAGGTGTAGGTGAGCTCCCGGCCCTCCGGGTCGGTGGCCTCGGCGCTCAGCGTCACCTCGTACGGCAGCTCGCCGGACGGCGGCGTCGCCTCGACCGACCAGATCTCCGGCCGCGCGTCCACGGACACGCCCTTGCCGCGGAACTTCAGGTAGTTGAGGTTGAACAGGCCGGTCGAGCCGGGCTCGTGCCGGAACACGAAGAACAGCTCGCGGGTGCCGCCGGGGTCCTCGATCGGGACCGTGACGTCGGTCCACGACTGCCAGCCGCCGGTCGGCGGGATGAAGCCGCTGTCGGAGACCAGCGGGCCGTCGGGCGCGCCGGCGCGGACCTCGATCCGGCCGCCGCTGCCGCCCGACGCGAAGCGATAGGTGATGCCGTCGATTCCACTCAAGTTCATCGGGTCGAAGGAGATGTGGTCGCCGTCGTCGATGAAGCCGATGTTCTGCCGGCCGCCGCGCGGGTCGCTGGTCGCCTCCAGCTGGACGCCGCTCTGCGACTGGTAGTGCTCGGCCTCTTTCAGCTTGGGCTGCAGGACGTGCAGGTCGCGGCCCGTGAGCGAGCCGACGCCGTCGCCGCCCCGGTCGGTGTAGCGGGCCTCGAGCACCCAGAACAGGTCCTCGCCGGCCGGGTGCCCGGCGTCGGTGCTGGTGGCGACGGTGCCCTCGCAGCCAGGGAGCACCTCGACGGGGTGCGCGTGGCCGGCGTGCCCGAAGAGCACCTGCAGCTCGACGCCGTCACAGGCGATGGTGCCGTCGGCGGTCGAGCCGTCCTCGGCATCGGTGACGTCGATGCCGTAGGCGAGGTCGTCGCCGAAGTCGAAGAAGCCGCCGTCGAGGGGTGGGTCGAGCGTCACCTCCGGCGCGGTGTTGCCGGCGGTGATCTGGACGGTCTGCGAGCGGGTCGCGCCGTCCTCCGCCGTCACCGTCAGCCGGGCCGAGTACTGGCCGGCGACGGTGTACGTGTGGGTGGGGTTCGGGTCGGTCGACTCCGCGCCGTCGCCGAACGCCCAGTGGTACGTGACCGGCAGGCCGCTCGGGTGGCCGGAGCCCTCGCTGCTGAACTGCACGGTCAGCGGCAGCGCACCCGACGTCGGGTCGGCGGCGGCCTGCGCGACCGGCCGGGTGCCGCTGCCCGCGTACTCGATCCGGTAGACGCCGGAGTCGGCGTTGTTGCCGCCGAACCCCGTCCCCCACTCGATCAGGTACAGCGCGCCGTCGGGCCCGAACGTCATGTCCATCGGGCGCAGGAACTGCATGCTGCTGAGCAGCGGGTTGATGTCGTGGATGCCGCCGGCACCGGCCTCGTCGAGGCGGAACTCCCAGACGTCGTTGCCGAACGGCCGCACGTAGCCGTCCTCGGTGTTCGTCCACTCGTAGAACAGCGCGGCACCGTCGTAGTAGGCGGGCCACTTGACGTCGGAGTCCAGCGCCTCGTCGTAGCGGTAGACGGGGCCGGCCATCGCGCCGCCGCCGGTGCCCATTTCCGGCCAGTTGGTGCCGGTCTCGGAGCGGCCGTAGTAGACGTCAGGCGCCGTGACCGGCGGGAGCTGGGTGAGGCCCGTGTTGTTCGGCGAGTCGTTGACCGGGTTCGCGCAGTCGAACGGCGGGCCCGCGGTCTGCGTCGCGAAGTCCCAGTCGCGGAACGGGCCGGCGCCGTGGCAGTACGGCCAGCCGTAGTTGCCGGCGGCGGTGATGCGGTTCCATTCGACCTGGCCCTCGGTGCCGCGGTCGGGGTCGGCCTGCGGGGCGTCGGGACCGTAGTCGCCGACGAGCAGCGTCCCGGTCGCGCCGTCGACCTCGATGCGGAACGGGTTGCGGAAGCCCATCGCGTAGATCTCGGGGCGGGTCTGTGCTGTGCCGGGCGCGAACAGGTTGCCGTCTGGGATCGTGTAGGTCCCGTCGGGCTCGGGGTGGATGCGCAGCACCTTGCCGCGCAGGTCGTTGGTGTTGGCGGAGCTGCGCTGGGCGTCGTAGGAGGCCCGGCCCGGCCGCTCGTCGATCGGCGCGTACCCGTCGGACTCGAACGGGTTGGTGTCGTCGCCGGTGGCGAGGTAGAGGTTGCCGCTGGCATCGAAGCTCAGGGAGCCACCGGCGTGGCCGGAGACCGCCCGGTCGACCGGCACCTCGAGCAGCTGCATCTCGCTCGCGAGGTCGAGCGTCGTGCCGGTGAGCGTGAGCCGCGACAACCGCTGCTCGGCTTCGGTCCCGTCCGGCGAGTAGTAGAGGTAGATCCAGCCGTTGGTGACGAAGTCAGGGTCGAGCGCGATGCCCAGCAGCCCATCCTCGCGCTGTGTGTACACGTCGAGCGTCCCGACGACGGTGGTCTGGCTGGTCGCGGGGTCGATCATGCGGACCTCGCCGGCCCGCTCGATGTAGAACACCCGCCCGTCCGCCGCGACGTCGAGCTCCATCGGGTTCGCGGTGCCGGTGTCGAGCGGGACCTTGTCGAAGGTGTCCCAGACGGTGCCGCCGCAGTCGGCCGCCGTCACACCGGCCACGGTCTCGATGCCGCCGAGCAGGTGCTGCAGGAACGCCGGCTCGGCGTAGCTCTCGATGGTGTGGCCGCCCGCTGTGTACCAGGCGCGGCCGCCGTCGTAGGTGTGGCACCAGGCGATCGGGTGGTCCAGGCCCATCGGGTTCGCCTCGGGGTCGTACGTGCCCTCGTCCAGGCTGGCCAGCACGTGCACGTCGCCGCGCGGGTTGGTGCGGAAGCTGTACCACTCGTCGAACCGCTGCCACTGCGCCGGGAGGTGGGCGGTGGACGGGTGCGTGCGGTCGGCGACCTGGATGGTGGCGTCCTGGTTGCGCGGGTGGCCCTTGAAGTAGGCGCCGACCAGCTCGCCGTACCACGGCCAGTCGTACTCGGTGTCCGAGGCGGCGTGGATGCCGGCGTATCCGCCGCCTGCCTGGATGTAGCGTTCGAAGGCCGCCTGCTGTTCGTCGTTCAGCACGTCGCCGGTCGTGGAGAGCCAGACGACCGCGTCGTACTGGGCGAGGTTCTCGTCGGTGAACGCGGCGGCGTCCTCGGTGGCCGTGACGGAGAACTCGTGCTCGGCGGCCAGTTGCTGGATCGCGGCGATGCCGGCCGGTATCGAGTCGTGCCGGAACGCGGCCGTCTTCGAGAACACCAGGATCGAGTAGCCGCCGTGGCCCGGATGAGCGGCGGCTTCGGGTGCTCGGGCGGCCTGCCCGCCGACGACGGTCAGCAGGCCGGCCAGCATCCCGACGACGCCGGCGAGGGCGGCCGGAAGTCGGCGTGCGCGCCGAAGGGGGCGCGGTCCGGGCTGAGTCATGCGCGGTTCCTCTCCGTCGAGTCCCCCTGGCCCCCGTTGTGCCCGGCCTCAGCCCTGATTTCGTCTGGCCGCCCGCCGAATGTAACCGGTATCAGTAACCGGTTACGAAGAGATTTCCGTACCAAATGTCCGGTGTCAAGAGGTCGGCAGGTAGATCGACCGAGCGCGGCCGGCACCACATCTTGATCGGCGCTGGCGGCGTGTCAGCGACCGTGCACGCACGTGATCACGACGATCACGGCCCAGCGTCCATGATCATCGGCGATTGCTGGCGTTCTGGCAGGGTTGATCGCCGATGATCATGGAGAAACCAGGGTTCCGGCACCCTGGGAACCCCGACTTCTCCATGATCAACGTACTCAGCCGCCGGAGATGTCGAGCTCGGCGGCGGCGAGGTCGTCGGTGACGCCGTCGGTGTCGTCGAGCCAGCCGGCCGGCAGCGCGACCTTGCGAGGACTGCCCTGCCGCCCGCGCGGCTGGCCGAGCTCGGCGACCGGGTACGGCTGGGCCGGGTCCAGCTCGCCGAGCAAGCCATCCAGCTCCGCCAGCGACGAGACCATGCCGAGCGACGCCCGGACCTGCTGCCCGGCGACGAAGCCCTTGAGGTACCACGCCATGTGCTTGCGAATGTCGCGCAGGCCGCGGTCCTCGCCCATGAGGTCGGCGAGCAGCTCGGCGTGCCGGCGCATCATCGCGACCACCTCGCCGAGCGTCGGCAGCGTCGGCGGCGGCGAACCCGACAACACCGCGGCCAGGTCCCGGAACAGCCACGGCCGCCCTAGGCAGCCACGGCCGACGACGACGCCGTCGGCGCCGGTGGCCTCGAGCATCCGCACGGCGTCGGCGGCCTCCCAGATGTCGCCGTTGCCGAGCACCGGGATCGACACGTGCTCCTTGAGCCGGGCGATGGACGTCCAGTCGGCGGTGCCGGAGTAGTGCTGGACGGCGGTCCGGCCGTGCAGCGCGATGGCGGCGCAGCCGGCGTCCTCGGCGATGCGGCCGGCGTCGAGGTAGGTGATGTGGTCGTCGTCGATGCCCTTGCGGGTCTTCATCGTGACGGGGATCCCGTATGGCGCCGCAGCGCCGACGGCGGCCCGCAGGATCCGCTCGAGCAGCCCGCGCTTGTACGGCAGCGCCGCGCCGCCGCCCTTGCGGGTGACCTTGGGCACCGGGCAGCCGAAGTTGAGGTCGACGTGGGCGACGCCGTAGTCGCCGGCGAGGATCTTCACGGCCTCGCCGACGTAGTAGGGGTCGACGCCGTAGAGCTGGACCGAGCGGACGTCCTCGACGTCGGCGAAGACCAGCATGTTCAGCGTCTTCTCGTCGCGCTCGACGACGCCGCGGGAGGTGATCATCTCGCACACGTAGAGGCCGGCGCCCTGCTCGGCGCAGAGCCGGCGGAAGGCGGCGTTGGTCACGCCCGCCATCGGCGCGAGCACGACGGGCGGGTCGATCTGCAGGGACCCCAGGCGCAGTGGGGCGACGGACAGCAAGGTGGTCATGGCGCCACCCATTGTCCACTATCCCCTCGACGGACCGGTAACGTCGGCAGCGCGGGGAGGCGCCCATGGCCGAGGCTCCACTCATCGAGATCAGGCAGCTCACGAAGCGGTTCGGCGAGCTGACGGCGGTCGACTCGCTCGATCTGACCGTGCGGGCCGGCGAGATCTACGGCCTGCTGGGACCGAACGGCGCGGGCAAGTCGACGACCATCCGGTCGCTCATGGGCTTCGTGCGGCCCACCGCCGGGCACGCCGGCCTGCTCGGCGGGACGGCGCACGACCTGGCGCTGCGGGCCAGGGTGGGCTACGTCGGCGGCGACGTCGTCCTGGACCGCGGGCTGCGGGCCGGCGAGCTGTTGCGGTGGTACGGGGACCTGCGCGGCGGCGTCGGTCGCGCTCGCGTCGGGGAGCTGTGCGAGCGGCTCGCCCTCGATCCCGGCCGCAGGATCGGCCAGCTGTCCAGCGGCAACCGGCAGAAGGTCGCGATCGTGCAGGCGTTCATGCACGACCCGGACGTCCTCGTCCTGGACGAGCCGACTGCCGGACTGGACCCGCTGCTGCAGCGCAGCGTCCTCCAGCTGGTCCGCGACCGCCGCGACGCCGGCGCCGCCGTGCTGTTCTCGTCGCACCTTCTGCCCGAGGTCGAGGACATCGCCGACCGGGTCGGCATCCTGCGCACCGGCCGCCTCGTGCGCGAGGACACCATCGCCAACCTGCGCGAGATCGCGCGCCACCGGCTCGAGCTGCGGTTCGCCACCGACCTGCCGCCCGGCCTGCTCGACGGCGTCGACGGAGTCGCGGCGGTCGAGGTCGACGGCCGGACGGCGCAGCTCGTCGTCGACGGCAGCGTCGCCGAGTTGGTGCGCCGCGTCGCGGGATACGGCGTCGAACGCATCATCAGCCACGACGACGATCTCGAGGACATCTTCTTCACCTACTACCAGGCGGAGGAAGACGCCCGATGAGCAGCGTGACGACCAGGCCCGCGTTGCGCGTCCGGCCGGGGATCGTGCTCCGGCAGATGCTGGCCGAACGCCGGCGCACCCTGGCGTGGTGGTCGGTGTCGATCGCTGCCCTGGCCGCGATCATCGGCGCCAGCTACCCGACCGTCAAGGACTTCGGCAGCCAGCTCGAGGAGCTGTTGCGGCAGCTCCCCCGCGGCGTGATCGAGCTGATGGGCGCCGGCGGCGGCCTCGTCAGCCCTGAGGGCTACCTGAACAGCAGGTTCTACTCCGGCCTGTTCCCGATCCTGCTGCTCGTCTTCGGGATCATGGTGGCGGCGTGGACGGTGGCCGGCGCGGAGCGGGAGGGGACGCTGGAGCCGCTGCTCGCCAACCCGGTCAGCCGCACCCGGGTGGCGCTGGAACGCTTCGCCGGCACGGCGGTCCTCCTGGCCATGCTGACCTTCGTGGGCACCGCGGTCTTCGTGGTGCTGCGCGGCCCGTTCGAGTTGACCTCGCTCGGCGTCGGCCGGCTCGTCGCCGCCGGAGTGGGCGTCTTCCTGCTCGCGATGGTCTTCACCGCGCTGACGTTCGCCACCGGCGCGGCCACGGGGAACAAGGGCGCCGCCATCGCCGCCGGCGCCGGTGCGGCCGCGGCGACCTACCTCGTCTTCGCGCTCGCCGCGTTCGTCGAGTTCTTCGGAAACCTGCGCTGGCTGTCGCCGTGGGACTGGTTCCTGTCGCCGTCGCCGCTCACCGACGGCTGGACGGCGTGGGCCGTCTGGCCGCCGCTGCTCGTCATCGCCGTCGCCGTCGCGCTGGGCACGGCGCTGTTCGCCCGCCGCGACCTGCGCTGACGGCGTGCTTCAGCAGGTGGGCAACCGCTCGGCGAGGTAGGCCTCGACGCGGTCCAGGCCGATGCGCTCCTGGTGCATGGTGTCGCGGTCGCGGACGGTGACCTCGTCGTCGTCGAGGGTGGCGAAGTCGACGGTGACGCAGAACGGGGTGCCGATCTCGTCCTGACGGCGGTAGCGGCGGCCGATGGCGCCGGCGTCGTCGAACTCGACGTTCCACCGTGACCGCAGCCGGGCGGCGAGGTCGCGGGCCTTCGGCGACAGGTCGGCGTTGCGCGACAGCGGCAGTACGGCCACCTTGACCGGCGCCAGCCGCGGGTCGAACCGCAGGACGTGGCGGGTGTCGACGCCGCCCTTGGCGTTGGGCGCCTCGTCGACGTCGTAGGCGTCGAGCAGGAACGCGAGCACCGAGCGGGTCAGCCCGGCGGCCGGCTCGATGACGTACGGCGTCCAGCGCTCACCCTTCTCCTGGTCGAAGAAGCTGAGGTCCTGGCCGGAGTGCTTGGCGTGCGTCGTCAGGTCGAAATCGGTGCGGTTGGCGACGCCCTCGAGCTCGGCGAACTCCGTCGCTCCGAAGCCGAAGCGGTACTCGATGTCGACTGTCCGCTTCGAGTAGTGCGACAGCTTCTCCTCCGGGTGCTCGTAGAGGCGCAGGTTGTCCTCGGACAACCCCAGCCCGACGTACCAGTTCCAGCGCTCCTGCAGCCAGTATTCGTGCCAGTGCTCGTCGGTGCCGGGTGCGACGAAGAACTCCATCTCCATCTGCTCGAACTCGCGGGTGCGGAAGATGAAGTTGCCCGGCGTGATCTCGTTGCGGAACGACTTGCCGACCTGCGCGATGCCGAACGGCGGCTTCTTGCGCGACGAGTTCATGACGTTGACGACGTTGGCGAAGATGCCCTGCGCGGTCTCGGGCCGCAGGTAGTGCAGCCCCTCCTCGGACTCGACCGGGCCGAGGTACGTCTTGAGCAGGCCGTTGAACATGCGCGGCTCTGTCCAGGAGTCCTTCGCGCCGCACGTGGGGCACGGCACCTCGGCCAGCCCGCCGGCGACGGGGAGCCCGCTGCGCTCGGCGTGCTCCTCCTCCAGCTGGTCCGCGCGGTAGCGGCGGTGGCAGGACTGGCACTCGACCAGCGGGTCGACGAACTCCTCGACGTGCCCGGACGCGACCCACACCTCGCGCGGCAGGATGACCGCGGAGTCGAGGCCGACGACGTCGTCGCGCTGCTGCACCATCGAGCGCCACCACTGCCGGCGGACGTTCTCTTTCAGCTCGACCCCGAGCGGCCCGTAGTCCCAGGCCGAGCGCGTACCGCCGTAGATCTCACCCGTCGGGAAGACGAAACCACGGCGCTTGGCGAGGGAGACGATGGCGTCGACGGGCGCAGGCACGGTGGTCACTCCATTCGGGGTCTCGGCGTCCGGGTCAAGGTTCGAGGGTAGACGACACCGGCTTGCGGCGTCGGCCAGCCGGCCGGGCCGGTCGTCCCCGCACCGCCAGGACCGCCAAGGCCGTGGTCACCGGCACCGCGGCGATGATGCCGAGCCCGCCGACCAGCGCCCGGACGATCTCCTGCGCCACCGCCTCCGTCGTGATGACGTCGGTCACACCCTGGCCCGCGACGCTGAACAGCATCAGCAGCGGCAACGCGGCGCCGACATAGGCCAGGACCAGCGTGTTCACCGTCGCGGCGACGTGCTCGCGGCCGATCCGCAGTCCGGCGCCGAGCAGCGACCGCCGCGACGACGACGGGTCCGCGGCGGCCAGCTCCCACACCGCGGCGCTCTGCGTCACCGTGACGTCGTCGAGCACTCCCAGCGCGCCGATCACCAGCCCGGCGAGCAGCAGCCCGCGCACGTCGATCTCGGTGTTGACGGTGCCCAGGTACGACGCCGCATCGCCGGCCAGCCCGGTGAAGTGCGCCACCGACGTGAACAGCGAGCCCAGCAGCCCGGTGAGGGTGAGGCTGACCAGCGTCCCGATCAGCGCCACCGACGTGCGGACGGACAGCCCGTGCGCCAGGTACAGCGTCACCATCATGATGAGCGAAGCCCCGACGACGGCGACCGGCAGCGGTGACTCCCCCGTCAGCAGGGCCGGCAGCACGAACACCAGCAGCACCACCAGCGAGACGGCCAGACCGCCGAGCGCGGCCAGCCCCTTCCAGCCGGACAGCACGACGACGGCGACGGCGAACAGCCCGGCCAGCCACAGCAGCGGCGCGTCGCGCTGGAAGTCGAGCACCTCGTAGCGGCTCTCCAGCGGCGCGTCTGGCAGCGCGCTGAGCACGACCTCGTCGCCCTCGTGGAACTCCGGCGCGCCGATGCCGAACGGCAGCGGCACGACGGTCTCGACGCCCTCGTCCGGCCCGGCGTCGACTCGGACCCGCGCCTGCAGACACTCGCCGGCGGTGTCCTCGCCCTCAGGTGTCGGCGGCGCCTCGACGACGTCCTCGCACGGCTCGATGGCGAGGATCGTCCCGTCGGTGCGCACACCGGCCTCGATGCTGGGCGGGTCGCCATCCGGCCAGAGCAGGATCAGGCCGGCGATGGTCGCGAGGACCAGCGGGATCAGCACCGCCAGCACCAGCCGGCGCACGTGCGGCCCGGCCGGCGGGGCGGGTTCGGTGCCGTGCAGGTGGACGGCGCTCACGGTTCGCCACGATCGGAACCGGCCGAAGTACGCTTCTCAGCTGAGGCCGCATCGAAATCGGTGGGCACGACGGGCGCGGCGGCGTGGCCGAGCCCCACCTCGTCGGCGTCGGACGCCCGCGCGCTCGGCGCCGCACTCTCCACCGTCGCGACGATCTCGAACGCCGTAGGCTCGTCGACCGCGAGCGACAGCAGCGGCACCGCCTCGAGCTTGGCCTCGTACGACGACAGCGCGCGGCGGTAGGAGCCGACGTTCTCCCACTCACTGCTGACCACCCACAGCTCGGGATCGTCGGCGGCGCGGCCCACGTGTCCGCCGCGCCAGCCGGGCTTGGCCGCGAGCACCTCGAGCGCCCGCCGGGCGCGGTCGCGGAACGACACCGCATCCGCAGGCGGGACGCGGTACCGGGTGACGACGAGCATCGTGATCCTTTCGAGGCCGGCGGCCGCTCGACTCTGTCGGAGCCATGCAGCAGTATGTCGACCATCCACCGTACGATGCTCGGTGATCAGTCCGTCCCGAAGGATCTCCAGTGCCGCAGAACCGCCAGCCACGCCGCAACCCGAACCGCCGGCCCGCCGCGCCGGGCGCCGGGTCGCGTGCGCCGCGGTCCGGCGGCAGCCGCCGCCCCGCCCCGGCCGGCCCGCCGCCCAAGTCGAGCCTGCGCGCCCGCATCGAGGCGGTCAGCTACCCGATGCTGGTCAAGCTCACCGCGGCGCCCAAGTGGCTGCTCGGCGTGGTGACGGCGGCGGTGCTGCTCGGCGGCCTGCTGGCGCCGTCGCCCATCGGCCCGGCACTGCTCGGCCTGGTGGTGCTGTTCCTCACCTGGCTGCTGGTGCTCGCCTGGCCCCGGCTCTCCGCCGGCCAGCGGCTGAGCCGCGGCTTCATCGTCGTCGCGCTCGGCGCCCTCGTGGTCGCCCGCGCCGGCGGCTGGCTGACCTGAATCCGTCGTTCCTGGCGCCACCCGATCCGTGTCGAGGTGCGTGGGTTAGGTTAGGCTATTCTCGCCTCGCCCATCGGAACGCACCCATCGAGGACACCATGACCCGCCGCCGCCCTTCGGCCGTGATCGCCGCCTGCCTGGCCGCCGTCGCACTCGGCCTCACCGCCTGCTCCGACGACGGCGAGGAGGACCCCGTCGCGTCCGCCTCCGACGACGCCCTGGTGATCTACAACGCGCAGCACGAGCAGCTCACCGAGGAGTGGGCCGACGCGTTCACCGCAGAGACCGGCATCGACGTCGTCCTGCGCAACGGGAACGACGCCGAGCTGGGCAACCAGCTGGTGCAGGAGGGCGACCAGTCGCGGGCCGACGTGTTCCTCACCGAGAACTCCCCCGCGATGTCGCTGGTCGAGAACGCCGGCCTGCTGGCGCCGGTCGACCAGGCCACGCTGGACCAGGTGCCGCAGCAGTACCGCCCGTCGTCGGGCCTGTGGACCGGCATCGCGGCGCGCTCGACGGTGTTCGTCTACAACCCGGACGAGCTGCCCGAGGCCGAGCTGCCCGCATCGATCATGGACCTCGCCGGACCCGAGTGGAAGGGCCGCTGGGGCGGGGCACCCGGCGGCGCGGACTTCCAGGCCATCGTGTCGGCCATCCTCGAGCTGACGGGTCCCGACGCGACCAGCGCGTGGCTGGACGGGATGAAGGAGAACGCGACCGTCTACCAGAACAACATCGCGACGATGAAGGCCGTCAACGCCGGCGAGGTGCCCGGCGGCATCATCTACCACTACTACTGGTTCCGCGACCAGGACGGCACGCAGGAGAACAGCGGCAACACCGCGCTGCACTACTTCCGCAACCAGGATCCGGGCGCGTTCGTCAGCGTCTCCGGCGGCGGTGTGCTGGCCTCCAGCGAGAACCAGGACGAGGCGCAGCAGTTCCTCGCGTTCCTCACCGGCGCTACCGGCCAGGAGATCCTCGGCACCGGCTACAGCATGGAGTACCCGGTCGCCAGCGGTGTCCCGGCCGCTCCGGCGCTGCCCACGCTGGATTCGCTGCAGGCTCCGGCCGTCGACCCGTCGAACCTCAACAGCGTCGAGGTCACCGATCTGATGACGGACGCGGGGCTGCTGTAAGGGCCGGTTCGTGGCCGCCACCGACTCTCTCCAGACACCGCCGCGACGTGCGGACGCGGGTTCCGGCGCACCGCCACCCGTCACGCTGGTCGTGGTGGCGGTCGCGCTCGCCGTCGTCATGCTGGTGCCGCTGGGCTACGTGGTGTCGGTGGTGGTGGACGTCGGCTGGGGCACGCTGGAGCCGCTGATCTTCCGGCCGAGGGTCGGCGAGCTGCTGGTCAACACCGTCCTGCTGGTCGTGCTCGGGGTGCCGCTGACAGTGCTGCTCGGCGTCGGCGGGGCGTGGCTGGTGGAGCGGACCACGCTGCCGGCCCGCCGGTTCTGGGCGGTGGTGCTGGTCGCGCCGCTGGCGATCCCGGCGTTCGTCAGCAGCTACGGCTGGGCCAGCGCCGTCCCGTCGATCAACGGGCTCAGCGGCGGGCTGCTGGTGTCAGTGCTGGCGTACTACCCTCTGGTCTACCTGCCGGCGATGGCGGCGATCCGCGGGCTAGACCCGGCGCTGGAGGAGTCGGCGCGCTCGCTCGGGCTGGGCTCGTGGGCGGTGTTCGGGCGGGTCGTGCTGCCACAGCTGCGGCTGGCGATCCTGGGCGGCGGGCTGATCGTCGCGCTGCACCTGCTGGCGGAGTACGGCGCGTTCGCGTTCATCCGGTTCGACACCTTCACCACGGCGATCGTCGTGCAGTACCAGTCGACTTTCGCCGGCCCGGCGGCCGGCGCGCTGGGCGTCGTGCTGTCAGTGCTGTGCCTGACGTTGCTGGTCGCGGAGGCGGGCGCGCGCGGCCGGGCGCGGTATGCACGGGTCGGCGCGGGCGCGGCGCGGGCCGCGGTCCCGCAGCGGCTGGGGGTTCTGACGCCGCTGGTGCTGCTGGCACTGACGGCCCTCGGCGTCGCCGCCGTCGCCATCCCGCTCGCGAGCGTGGTCCGCTGGCTCGGCCGGGCCGGTGGTGGTGCCGCCTGGTCGCAGCCGGAGCTGCCGCAGGCGCTGACACAGACGGTGCTGCTGGCCGGCGGTGGGGCGCTGACGGCGGTGCTGGTGGCGCTGCCGCTGGCCTGGCTCACCGCGCGGCATCCCGGACGACTCAGCCGGCTGCTGGAGGGCACGTCGTACGTCGCGGCCAGCCTGCCCGCGATCATCGTCGCGCTGGCGTTGGTGACGGTGACGCTTCGGGTGCTGCCCGGGCTCTACCAGACGGCGTTCACCGTCGTCCTCGCCTACGTCATGATCTTCCTGCCGCGGGCGCTGGTGCCGCTGCGCTCCGGGATCGCGCAGGCGCCGGTCGTACTGGAGGAGATGGCCCGCTCGCTCGGGCATCCGCCGCTGGTCGCACGGCTGCGGGTCACCCTGCCGCTGCTGGTGCCGTCGATCGCCGCCGGTGCCGCCCTGGTGGGGCTCGGCGCCGCCAACGAGCTGACGGCGACCCTGCTGCTCGCGCCGACCGGCACCCGCACGCTCGCGACCCAGTTCTGGTCGCAGGCGTCGGCGATCGACTACCCGGCCGCTGCGCCGTACGCCCTGCTGCTGATCCTGCTGTCGGTGCCCGCGGTCGCGCTCATGTTCGCCCAGTCCCGGAGGTGGGGGACCCGATGACCACCCTGTCCCTGACCGGCGTCGCCAAGTCGTTCGGCCGCGTCCCGGTGCTGCGGGACGTGTCGCTGACCGTGCCCGCCGGCACCCGCACGGCCGTCGTCGGGGCGTCCGGGAGCGGGAAGAGCACGCTGCTGCGGTTGATCGCGGGGTTCGAGCACGCCGACGAGGGCGAGATCACGCTCGGCGGGACGACGCTGACCGCGCCGGGCCGGTTCGTCGCGGCGCACCGTCGCGGCATCGGCTACGTCGCCCAGGACGGCGCCCTGTTCCCGCACCTCACCGTCGAGCAGAACGTCCGGTTCGGGCTGCCGCGCCGGCGGCGCGACCCCGCTCAGGTCCGCGAGGTGATGGAGCTGGCCTCGCTCGACCCCGCGCTGGCCGGCCGGTATCCGCACCAGCTCTCCGGCGGGCAGCAGCAGCGGGTCGCGCTGGCCCGCGCCCTCGCGCCCGGGCCCGAGGTCGTGCTGCTCGACGAGCCGTTCAGCGCCCTCGACACCGGCCTGCGCGAGCAGACCCGGCAGGCGGTCGTCGAGGCGCTGGAGGCGAGCGGCGTCACCACCCTCCTCGTCACCCACGACCACGACGAGGCGCTGTCGTTCGGCCGGCAGATCGCCGTCATCGCCGGGGGCCGGCTGGTGCAGTCGGGGCCGCCGTCGGCGGTGTTCGACAACCCGGTCAGCGCCGAGGTCGCCGCCTTCCTCGGCGCCGCTATCGTGCTGCCCGCTTGGGCCGGCTCCGCATCCGATGGCGTCGACTGCGCGCTCGGCCGCGTCCCCGTCCGGCACGACCGCAGCAACGGCAGGCCCGGCGCCCGCCTGCTCATCCGGCCGGCCCAGCTGGAGCTGAGGCCCGTCGACGGCGCACACAACGCCGTCGTCGAGGACGTCCGTTCGCGCGGCTCGCACGCCGAGGTGCTGCTGCGGACCGCGGGCACCTCTTCGGTGCTGATCCCGCTGCGGGTGCCCGCCCATGAAGGGCCGGCCTACCGTGCCGGCATGCCGGTCTCGGTGACCGTCGCCGGCGGCGGGGTGCTCTACCCAGCAGACTGAGCGTCGTGGTGGACGACGGGTTCGCGGACGCGGTGGCGCGGGTGCGCTCGCTTGCCTGCGGCGACGGCGTGCTCGCGGCGGACCTGCGGGTGACCGTCCACTTCCAGCCCGACCTGCCGGTCGGCGGCGCCGACGTCATCACGGCGCTGGCCCGCGACGGCGTGTATCGCTCGCAGTTCGAGACCGGGGTGAGCAACGGCGGGCTCACCGCCTTCCGCGGCGGTGACCGATGGCGCTGGGAGAGCCGGCTGTTCGGCCGCTTCTACGACGACCGTCGGGCGGCCGACCGTCCGAAGTACGGATCGCTGAACCACCTGAGCGACGCCTACGGCGGGTCCCCGCGGTTCGGGTCGGCGCACCTGCGGCTGGCCGCGCACGTCGCCGAGCGGACGACGTTCGCCGTGCCGGACAGCGTGTTCGACCCGTCGCACTTCGGCACCGCCGACCGGTTCGCGCTGCTCGAGATGCTGGAGCGGTACCCGTTCGACGACGTCCTCGACCGGTACGTGGAGGCGCATGTGCACGGCCCCATCGACCTGCGCCGCGACGTCGAGGCGATCGTGCTCGACCCGTCATACCGGGGAACGGGGGTGGAGCGAGCGGCGGGCGAGCTGGGCTGTGCGGTGGAGTGGCATCCGGGCTACGGGGTCGCCCTGGAGGTCCTCGCGCGATTCGGCCGGCAGGTCGGGCCCACGCCATGAAGATGATCATGGAGAAACACCCCCCTTTGAGCGCCTCTGAAGGGGGAGTTCTCCGTGATCAACCCGGTAGCGTGAAGGGACGAGCGACGAGCGACTCGCGCGACCCCGTCGACCCGCTCGAATTCCCCATGTACGACCCTGCGCCGTTCGGCTCATGGGGCCCGGGCGACGCCGACCTGCTCAGACGCGACCAGGAGTCGTACCCGCGCCCGCCCGGGCGGCTCCCGGCCTGGCACCCAGCCCGCTGACCAGCGCCGTCGCCCGGCCGGCCAGCCACCAGACGGCGGCACCGGCGGCGAGGGAGGCGGCGACGGCGAGGGCGGGGTGGATGTCATCGAGGTGGGGGTAGACCTGCCAGTGGGTGAGGTAGACGTACAGCGAGCTGCTGGCCAGCACGCTCACCACCCGGTGTGACGGCGCCGGGAAGGGCACGGCGACCAGCCACAGCAGCAGCGCGATCCCGGCGACGATGGCGACCTCGCGGGCGGAGTTGCCGAAGAACCCGGGCACCGTCACGGCCAGCACGAGCGTCAGCCCCAGCCGCTGCCACCAGCGCGACGCCCGCGCGGCCGCCCAGCCGAACGCGAACAGCCAGAACACCGGCATGGTGTGCGGGACGCCGAGGTCGACGACCTCGTACCGGCCCAGCAGGCCCCATCCCAGGAGCACGACCGGGAACATGAACGGGAACCGCCGCTCCAGCCGGTCCACGGATGGGACGGCGAGCAGCGCGGCCATGACGACCAGGACGTAGACGAGCACCTCGACGAACCAGAAGTGCCAGTCCGAGGTCCATGACGGCGGGCCGAGCAGGCCGTTGAGCAGCAGCACGTTGAGCGGGCCGTACTGGTTCGTCAGCAGCACGACGCCGCCGATCCAGAGCATGCTGGGGACCGCGATCCGGGCGATGCCGACGGCCTGCCGGCGCAGCCGCGTCGCCCGGTCGGCGGCGGTCAGCCGGAACCGGGCGAAGTTGAACCCGGCGACCGCCACCAGCACGTGCGCGCCGCCGAGCAGGGTGAACAGCCCGGCGTGCGTACCGACGACGCAGACGATCGCCAGCGCCCGCAGCGCCGCGCCGGTCTCGACCCGCCGCACCCGTACCAGCCCCCGGCCGCGGCCGGCCGGCGCGCCCGCCGCCGCCAGTTCGCGGATCGGCGTCACGTGCCAGTTCGCCGGGACGGTGCCCAGCTCGTCCTCGAGCCGGATCGACACCTCGACGAAGGAGAGCGAGTCGCCGCCGAGGTCGGCGAACGTGCTGTCCAGGGTCGCGTCGGGGCGGCCGAGCAGCTCGGCGTAGAGGGCCCGCAGCCGCTCGGGCGTCTCGGCGCCCTTGTCGTCCCGCTCCGGCTCCGTTCGAGGCGCAGCGGAGACCAACGCTCCCAGCGCCGGGTAGTCGATCTTGCCGTTGACCAGCCGTGGCGGCTCCGCCACGGCCGCGACGGTGACCGCGCGGGCGGGCAGGCCGTACCGGCCGGCGATCTCCTGGCGCACCGCGCCCGGTTCCGCACCGGGTCCGGACACGGCCACCAGCAGCTCGCCGTCGGCACCGGTGCACCGGACGTCCACCCCGGGCCCGGACAGCGCCGTCTCGAGGTGGTCGAGGTCGACCCGCAGGCCGGCGATCTTCACGAACCGGCCGCGCCGCCCGACGATCTCGACCAGCCCCTCCGGCGTGAGACGGGCCAGGTCGCCGGTGCGCAGCGCCGTCACCGTCCGCCCGAGCGCGAGGTCGGCCGGCGACGACGCGTACCCGAGCATCACGTTCGGGCCGTGGTAGACCAGCTCGCCGACGCCGGGTGCCGTGGCCTCGGGCGCCGGCTCGATGACGAACGAGCCGCCCGGAATCGGCACGCCCACCGTCGCCGGGTGCGCATCGGCCAGCTCCGGCGGCAGGTACGCCATCCGCGCGGTCGCCTCCGTCTGCCCGTACATGACGACGAAGTCCCACCCGGCCCGCCGCCCGAGCTGGGCGTAGCGGCGGACGTACGACGGGTCCAGGCGGCCGCCGGCCTGGGTGACGTAGCGCAGCCGCGGCAGCCGCATGCGGGCGAACCCGACACGATCGAGCAGGTCGAACGTGTGCGGGACGCCGGACAGAGTGGTGCCGCCCTCGGCCCGGAACAGGTCCCAGAAGCAGGCGTCGGCCACCGACAGGTCGGTGAGGACGACGGCCGCGCCGCGCAGCAGGTGGGTGTTCACGACGGAGAGCCCGTACACGTAGTGCATCGGCAGCGTCGTGACGGCCCGGTCGGTGTCCCGGATGCCGAGGAACCGCACGATCGACTCCGCGTTGGCCTGCACGTTCCGGTGCGACAGCCGGGCAAGCTTCGGCGACCCGGTCGAGCCGGAGGTCGGCATCAGCAGAGCCAGGTCCGGGTGCAGCTCGTGGGCGGGCACCCGGTGGCGCACGTCCACTTCGCCGCCGGGCAGCAGCACGGCGTCCGGGTCATAGGCGGCCGCGACGGCGCCGGCCTGCGCGGGCGGCACCAGCAGCGCGACGTGCCCGGCGGCCAGCGCGGCGAGGTACGTGACCAGCTGGCCGGGGTCGTTCGCGCCGCTGACCAGGACCAGCTTCCGGCCCGCGCCGAGCCGGGCCGCCGTCGTGGTGACCCGCTCGGCCAGCTCGCGGTAGGTCCAGCGGTCGCCCCCGGCGACGACGGCGAGCCGGTCGCCGTGGCGGGCGAGGTCGCGCGCGAACGGGACGACGGCAGGCGCGGCAGGCACCGGTCCTCGAGGCAGCGGCGACACCACCGTCATACCGCTCACGCACCGTCCGCACGGAGCCGCTGTTGCACAGCGACTGTTGATAAGGCGAGCCTTACCTTAAGGGCTGATGGACGGACATTTCAAGACGAGCGGGCGACTGGCGCTCGGCTCGGCGGCTGCCGACTGCCATCCTGTTGAGCCATTGCGAACGCAGGGGGTCGTCCGTGCAGCAACCACGCAGTGCTGACGCTGGGCTCCCCTGTCACGGCCATCACCCACCTGAGGTGGTCGCGACCACCGGGTCCGAGGCCTGGCCGGCCAGTGCGGGGCGGCCGGGGTCGGGCTCGGTGAACGCGTAGACGCGGAACTCGTACGCTGTCGACGGCGCCAGCCCGGTCACGTCGAGCGAGGTCGCGTCCGGTCCAAGCCGGCCGGCCAGCTCCCACAGTTCCGTGCCGGCGACCCGCCGCTCGACGTCGTAGCCGTCGGCGCCGTCGACGGGGGTCCAGCCGACCCGGACGGCAGATGCCGACGCGGCGACGGCGGTGACGCCGGTCGTCGGCCCCGGCACCGGGTCCCGGGTGACCATGACCGCGTCGGCGATGACGAAACCGTCGGCGGCGTTGGACAGCTCCACCCGTCCGGCCGCGCCCGCCTCGAAGCGGTACGCCCCGAGGCCTACCCACACACCCGGCCGCGCGTCGCCCACGACCCGCGCCTGTCCGCGCTGGTCGATCGGCACCATGGTGGCCCCGTCGGCGTGGTGAACGGTGAACGGCGCGTCGGAGGCGCGGTTGGCGTGTGCGACGGACCACGCGAGCACGTGGTACTCCCCCGTGACCGGGACATCCACCTGCCAGCTCACCGACCGCTCGCCGGAACCGGCCGGCGCGGACCGGTAGCTGACGCCGAAGTACGGGTGCCCGGCCTGCCCGGTGGCCCGGCTCCACGTGCCGGTCATGCGGAAGACGCCGACCGAGTCGTCGTCGACCACGACGTCGCGGTGCACCTCGTCCGAGGGGTGCTCGGCGGCGATCAGCGTGAGCTCGTCGGGCGCGATCGTGGTGCCGCGGAGCCGGCCCGGCTCCAGCAGCGTGAACCGGATCCGGTGCGGCCCGCGGTCGAGATCGACGGTGCCGTGCTGGTAGGTCTGGTAGGCGTCGCCGCTGTCCAGGCTCGGGTCGAGCACGCCGTCGGGCAGCACCTGGCCGTCGATGCTCACCTGGATCCGGCCGGCGTCCTGCCCGCGGGCGTACCGGACGGCGACCTCGAACGCGCCCTCCTCCCGGGCGAGCCGGAACGGCAACTCCAGGTAGTCGCCGGGGCCGGTCGCGGCGTACGTCAGCGCGGCGCCGCCACGGGCGTTCCCGTCGGCGACGGCGGCCGGCCGCGGCCAGGGCAGCCGCTCGCGGACGGTCTCGTCCAGCGGCAGGTGCACGACGGCGTCCCCGGCAGCCGGGGCCCCGGCAGCCCGCGACGACGCGAGCGCCGCCACCTCGTCCGCCGTCAGCACCCGGTCGTAGAGCCGCACCTCGTCGACGCCGCCAGTCAGCCGGTTCGCGCCGTCCGGCCGCTGCCCGACATGGATGCCCTCGCGGGCGCTGAACGCGAGGTCGCCGGTCGGGGACGCCGCCTGCGCGACCCGCACGCCGTCGACGTACAGCTCGATGGCGCCGCCGCCGCGGGTCAGCGCGACGTGATGCCACTGCCCGTCGGCGTACGCACCCGGCGCGGTCAGGGTGGCAGTGGCCAGGCCGGTGTCGATGAGCGCCTGGACCCGGTTGCCGCCCGGCTCGGCACGCAGCCACCACTGCGGCGTGGCCGAGCCCCACCCGTAGGCCCAGAGGATCGCCTGCGTGTCCGGGCGGTCGGTGCGGAACCAGGCCGACGCGGTGTACGTGTCGCCGGCGGCCCTGACCGCGTCGGTCGCGGGAATCTCCAGGTGGTCGTCGCCGTCGAGGACGAACCCGCCGTCGCCGGGGACCGGCACGCCACCGACGACGGCGTCGTTCCCGCCGGCGACGTCGGGGGTGACGGTCTGCGTGGCCGGCGGCTCGGCGGACGGCCGGACGACGGCACCCGCGGCGTCGCCCAGTTCGACCGCGTGCTCGGTGATCCCGGTCCCGTCGCCGGTGTCGCGGCCGTTCGTCAGCCAGGCGAGGTCGAAGCGCGCCATGACCAGCCGCGCCGGCGAGCCGAGGATCTCGCCGTCGCGGCCGTAGAACAGCAGGATCGTGCCGTCGGACAGCGTCGCCATGTCGGAGTAGTACGACGGCCCCGGGTTGACGATCGCGTCGTAGCGGTAGGTGGCGCCGTCGTCGTAGCTGACCGAGACGGTGAGGTTCTCGCGCCGGGCGGAGTCCGGCCGCGAGTGCAGCAGCCGGCCGACGCCGTCGGGGCCCTCGAACCGCAGGAAGCCGGCGTCGACGGCGTTGTAGCGGCCGGTGACCGGCTCGTGCACCGGGTCGGACCACGTCTCGCCGCCGTCGGTGCTGACGGCGCTGATCCGCAGCCGGTGCCCGCCCGCCGCCGACCGCCCGTTCACCACCAGCGCGCCGTCGCCGCGCTCGTAGACGCGGCTCTCGTTGATCGGGTAGTTGACGTCGACGGGAATCGGCTCGCCCGTGTGCCAGGTGGCGCCGTGATCGTCGCTGTAGATCATCGAGACGCCGTAGAGCCGCTCGGGCGTCGTGTGGCCGACCACCTCTCGGCGGTGCAGCACCTGCATGACCAGACGGCCGCCCTTCAGCTGGAGGCCATGGCCGGGCCCGGGACCGTGCAGCGTCCAGTCGTAGGGGTTGCCGGCGAACAGCTCGTCCAGTTCCACCGGCGCGGACCACGTGACGCCGTCGTCGGTGCTGCGGCTCAGGTAGATCTCCTGACGGTCGCCGGAGCAGCCGGTGTTGGCGGGGTCGAGGATCGAGAGGCCGAAGAACAGGAAGATCTCGCCGGTGTCGCGGTCGACGACGGGCGTCGGGTTGCCCCAGGACTGCCCGTCCACCGACGGGACGATTATCCGGCTCGGCTCCCAGCTGTCGCCGCCATCGGTGCTGCGGCGCAGCACGATGTCGCGCGGCCCGGCGTCGCAGACCTCGTGCCGGCCCTCGGTGAACGCCAGGATCGTGTCCGACGGCGTCACGGCCAGGCCCTGCACGTGGTAGCTCTCGTGCGGGCCGTCGGCGGCGGAGTCCCACAGCACGGTCTCGTCGAACTCCCCCGGCCGCTCGTCGGCAGCCGGGGCCGGAGCCGCCGGTTCCGCCGTCGCCGGCGGCACCACCCCCAAGGTCAAGGCGGCGGCCGTCGCCGCCGCCAGTACCCGCCAAGTCCGCCGTCGCGATCGCCCGGCCCTCAGCACGCCGCCTCCTGGACCCTAATACGTATTAGAGATGATGGCCTCGACGTTACCGGGACATTTCAGGCATCGGCAATGGTCTTCTCGCGCACCGAGCTGCAGCGCGCCGACCAGCGATCACCGCCCGCCGCCGACCAGATTCGCCATCCCCACCCGTTGATCTTGGAGTTGTTCGGCCATCTATCGGACATTCCAGGCAGTAAAGCCGAAGAACTCCAAGATCAACTTTGATGTGGGGGTGCCAGGCGCGCCCGGCGGCGCGTCAGGCGGCGCAGCGCGGGCAGGTGCCGAAGATCTCCAGTGTGTGCGACACGTCGGTGTAACCGTGCTGGTCGGCGACGGACTTGGCCCATCGCTCGACCGTCGGGCCGGCGATCTCGACCGTGGCGCCGCAGGACCGGCAGACCAGGTGGTGGTGGTGCTCCTCGCGGACGCAGCGGCGGTAGACCGCCTCGCCGGCGTCGGAACGCAGGACGTCGACCCGGCCGTCGTCGGCGAGGGTCTGGAGGGTGCGGTAGACGGTGGCGAGACCGACGCCGGCACCGCGGGTGCGCAGCAGGGCGTGCAGCTCCTGGGCGCTGATGAAGTCCTCGGTCTCGTCGAGCACCTCGTCGACCGCAGCGCGCTGCCGCGTCCGGCGGTGTTCCTTGGCCGGCTGATCGCGTACCGTCACCTGAGTCGCCCGCTCCCTGTCGATTCTCATTACCAACTCAAGTCTAGCTCCGGACGACCGCCGGAGACGAGCAGCGACGCGAGCGATGTACCAGACCCGCGGCTGTTTTGACAATGGTTGTCAGTCTTGATGAGAATGTGTCCCATGAAGAACCGTCGTGCGGCAGCGGCCGCGCTGAGCTCCGTCGCCCTCGCCGGTCTGGCCCTCGCGGGCTGTGGCTCCGACGACGACCCCACGGCGAGTGGCGGCGACGGGCCCACCGTCGCCGCGTCGTTCTATCCCCTGGCGTTCGTGACCGAACGCGTCGCGGGCGAGAACGCCACCGTCGAGAACCTCACCCAGGCCGGCGGCGAGCCGCACGACCTCGAGCTGACCGGCCAGCAGGTCGGTCAGATCGCCGACGCCGACCTGGTCGTGTACCTGGCCGGCTTCCAGCCGTCGGTCGACGAGGCGGTCGAGCAGAACGCCGAGGACCGTGCCCTCGACGTCGCGGGCCTGGTCGAGCTGCTCGACGAGCCGGCGGGCGAGGACGAGCACGCGGAGGGCGAGCACGCGGGCGAGGGCGAGCACACTGAAGAGGAGCACGCCGAGGAGGAGCACGCCGAGGAAGAGGAGGGCCACGAGCACGGCGAGCTCGCCGGCGACCCACACATCTGGCTCGACCCGACGAACCTGGAGTCGGTCGCCGACGCCGTCGCCGACCGGCTGGCCGAGGCCGACCCGGACCACGCCGACGACTACCGGGCCAACGCCGACGCCCTGAAGACCGACCTCCAAGCTCTGGACGGCGAGTTCGAGACCGGCCTCGCGCAGTGCACGCAGCGGGTGATCGTCACCTCGCACGAGGCGTTCGGCTATCTGGCCGCCGCCTACGACCTCGAGCAGGTCGGCATCTCCGGCCTCGACCCGGAGGCCGAGCCGTCGCCGCAGCGGCTGGCCGAGGTGCAGGACGTCGTGCAGGCCGAGGGCGTCACCACGATCTTCTACGAGCGCCTGGTCAGCCCGGACGTCGCCGAGACGCTCGCCGGCGACCTCGGCGTCCAGACGGCGGTGCTCGACCCGATCGAGGGGCTCACCGACGACACCGCCGACCAGGACTACTTCAGCCTGATGCGAGGCAACCTGGAGGCACTGCGAACCGCCAACGGGTGTTCGTGAGTACGGTGACCTCATGAGAGCAGCCGTCGTCGACGTCCGCGGGCTGCGGATCGACCTCGACGACCGCCCGGTGCTGCACGGCGTCGACCTGAAGGTCGTCGAGGGCGAGGTCGTCACCCTGCTGGGAGCCAACGGATCGGGCAAGTCGACGCTGGTCCGCACGACGGTCGGCCTGGTGCCGGCCGTCGCCGGCGAGGTGCGGCTGTTCGGCACGCCGCTGAGATCCTTCCGCGACTGGTGGCGGGTCGGGTACGTGCCGCAGCGCACGACGGCGGCGGCCGGGGTCCCGGCGACGGTGCGCGAGGTCGTCGCCGCCGGACGGCTCGCCCGCCGGACGCTGTTCCGGCCCGCCCGCAAGGCCGACCGCGCGGCCGTCGACCACGCGATCGAGCTCGTCGGGCTGTCCGAGCACGCCGGCCGCAGCGTCGCCAGCCTCTCCGGCGGGCAGCAGCAGCGGGTGCTCATCGCCCGCGCCGCCGCCTCGGAGCCTGATCTGCTGGTCCTCGACGAGCCCAACGCCGGCGTCGACCACCGCAGCCAGGAGGCGTTCGCCCGCGCGCTGCGGACCTTCGTCGCGTCCGGCCGGACGGTGCTGCTGGTGCTGCATGACATGGGCCCGCTGGCGCCGCTGGTCGACCGCGGCGTCGTGCTCGACTCCGGCCGGGTCGTCCACGACGGCCCGCTGCCGACACCGTCGATGACGCTGACCGGCCCGCCGGACCACCACGACGACCACCGCGAGGACTACGGGGCGGGCCTGTTCGGATGAGCTTCCTCGACTACGACTTCATGCAGCGGGCGCTGGTCGCGGCCGTGCTCACGGGCCTGGCCGCGCCCGCCGTCGGCACCTACCTGGTGCAGCGGCGGCTGGCGCTGATGGGCGACGGCCTCGGGCACGTCGCGCTGACCGGTGTCGCCATCGGCCTGGCGACCGGCTGGGCGCCGGTGTGGACGTCGGTCGCGGTGGCCGTGCTCGGCGCGCTGGCCATCGACGTCGTGCGGGCCAAGGGCCGGGCGTCGGCCGACGTCGCGCTGGCGATGCTGTTCTACGGCGGCATCGCCGGTGGCGTACTCATCACCGGGCTGGCCGGCAGCACGGCGGCGACGCTCAACACGTACCTGTTCGGCTCGATCACGACGGTGTCCGCGGACGACCTGTGGGTGGTCGCCGTCCTGGCCGTCGTGGTCATCGCGCTGGCGGTGGGGCTGGCGCCGCAGCTGTTCGCCGTCTGCCAGGACGAGGAGTTCGCCCGGGTCAGCGGCCTGCCGGTGCGGCTCTACAGCATGCTGATCGCCGTCATGGCCGCGGTCACCGTCACCGTCGCCATGCGGACGGTGGGGCTGCTGCTGGTCAGTGCGCTCATGGTGGTCCCGGTGGCGACCTCGCAACAGCTCACCCGCAGCTTCCGGACGACGTTCGCGCTGGCGCTCGCGCTCGGCCTGGTCCCGTCGGTGGCCGGCGTGATGTTCTCGTACTACGTCGACGTCGCGCCGGGCGCGAGCATCGTCGTCGCGTCGCTGATCGGGTTCATCCTGGCCTGGCCGGTCGGCTCGCTGCTGCGGCGCCGGCGCGCCGCGAGCACCGCCAACGGCGAGGACCCGCGGGTCACCGGAGCGCACGTCCCCGCCGAGCGGCACCCGCACCAGCACGACCCCGAGTGCGGCCACCCGGCCGTCGAGCACGACGACCACACCGACTATCTGCACGACGGCCATCTGCACGCCGCGCACGGGCGCCACTACGACGAGCATTGACCGGACGCTGTCGGCGGCATGCCCCACAATGGGGCGAATGGACGGGGGAATCGAGGACCTGCTGCGCGAGCAGGCGCCGCAGGTGCTGGGTGCGCTGGTGCGCCGCTACGGGCACTTCGACGCCGCCGAGGACGCCGTCCAGGACGCGCTGCTGGCGGCCGCGGTCCAGTGGCCCGACGACGGCGTGCCCGACAATCCGCGCGCCTGGCTCATCACCGTCGCCTCGCGGCGGCTCACCGACCAGCTGCGCAGCGAGTCGGCCCGGCGCCGGCGGGAGGAGACGGCGGCCGCGCTGACCCCGTCCGACGGGCAGTTCGCCGCCCCACCGGCCGACGAGCAGCCGCCCGACACCGACGACACGCTGACGCTGCTGTTCATGTGCTGCCACCCGGCGCTGTCGGCGCCGTCGCAGGTGGCGCTGACGCTGCGCGCCGTCGGCGGCCTCACGACGACGCAGATCGCGCGGGCGTTCATGGTGCCCGAGACCACCATGGGGCAGCGGATCAGCCGGGCCAAGCAGAGCATCAAGACCGCCGGCGCCCGGTTCGACCTGCCGCCCGAGGAGGACCGCGCCGAGCGGCTGCGCGCCGTCCTGCACGTGCTCTATCTGATCTTCAACGAGGGCTACACGGCCACGTCCGGCGCCGACCTGCACCGGGTCGAGCTGACCGCCGAGGCGATCCGCCTGACCCGCCAGGTGCACCGGCGGCTCCCCAAGGACGGCGAGGTCACCGGGCTGCTGGCGCTGATGCTGCTCACCGACGCGCGGCGGGCGGCGCGCACCCGGCCCGACGGCAGCCTGGTGCCGCTGGCCGAGCAGGACCGCGGCCGCTGGGACAAGGCGGCCATCGACGAAGGCGTCGCGCTGGTCACCGACGCACTCAAGCACGGTGAGCTGGGGCCGTACCAGGTGCAGGCGGCCATCGCGGCGGTGCACGACGAGGCGCCGGCCTCCGACGACACCGACTGGCCGCAGATCGTGGCGCTCTACGAGGTGCTGGAACGGCTCTCCCCCAACCCGATGGTGACGCTGAATTACGCCGTCGCGGTCGCGATGGTCGACGGTCCGCGGGCCGGGCTGGCGCTGCTCGAGACGCTGGCCGGCGACAGCCGGCTGGCCGAGCACCATCGGCTGGAGGCGGTGCGAGCGCACCTGCTCGAGATGGCCGGCGACACCAACGCTGCGCAGGCCGCCTACCGGCTGGCCGCACAACGCACCACGAGCCTGCCCGAACAGCGCTACCTGGAAGACAAGGCCGCCCGGCTCGGCGCACCGGAATGATCAGCGTCGTCAATAGCAGCAGAAATGAGGTCGCCTATTTCAGCCCGTGGTTTCCCGCTACGCGTCACGAATGCGCTCGGCAGCCCCGCGAAGTACGCCGGTCGCCGTCCGGCCGGCCGATCCGGTGGCCGCGCCGCTGCTGGGCGCCGGTCGGTGGTTGCTGCGTCAATCGCGCGGACAACCCGATACAGAGCGGGCCGAGCGCACATAATCTGGACAGAGGAATGCCGCCGTCGCCGGCGAGAATGGGCCTGCCGAAGCGTTATCATGATGCGTTCGATCGGGGCGAGTGAATCATTCTCCGGTGCGCTGGCGGACATGCCTGTTAATTGGCGGGTGGTTGTACGAGTACAAGTGAGCTGTCGGTGCTCAGAGGAGCTGTCATGAACGCGTCGGAGGGGCCCGCGGAGCGGCACCCGATCGGGTACTGGCTCAAGCTGGTCGATCGCCTGATCGACCAGGGGTTCGACGCTGTCCTGGGCAGTGCCGCCGTCACGCCGCGGCACTGGCAGATCCTCAACCTGCTCGAGGCCGGTCCGGCCACCTACGCCCAGATCGACGACGAGGCGGCGCTCTACCTCGCGCCGCACATGCCCACCGTCCGCCCCGTGGTCGACGACCTCTGCAACCGCGGCTGGGCCACCCCGGTCGGGCCCGACCGCGTCGCGCTGACCGAGACCGGCGTGAAGGCGCTCAGCGACATCCAGTCCCGGGTCGCCACCGACCGGCAGCGGGTCACCGAGGGCATCACCGACGACGAGTACCGCGCCGCCGTCGAGGTGCTGGCGCGTATGGCCACGAACCTCGGCTGGCGCGAAGAGCGCGACATGGGCCCCATCTGACGGCACCCGGCTCAGACGGCGGGTGCGGCCGGGTCCGCTCCCCCGTACCGGCGGTCGCGCTTGGCGTAGATCTCGATCGCCTCCCACAGCCGGCGCCGGTCGAAGTCGGGCCACAGGGTGTCGAGGAACACCATCTCGGCGTACGCCGACTGCCAGAGCATGAAGTTCGACGTGCGCTGCTCTCCCGACGGCCGGACGAACAGGTCGACGTCGGGGAGGTCGGGGTTGTAGAGGTAGCGGCCGAGGGTCCGCTCGTTGACCTTGTCCGGCCGCAGCCGCCCGGCGGCGACGTCGGCGGCCAGCGCGGCGGCAGCGTCGCCGAGTTCGGCCCGTCCGCCGTAGTTGACGCAGAACTGCAGTGTGATGACGTCGTTGTCGCGGGTACGCCGCTCGGCGTCCTGCAGCTCGCTGATGACGCTCTTCCACAGCCGCGGGCGGCGGCCGGCCCACCGGATCCGCACGCCGAGGGCGTCCAGCTCGTCGCGCCGGCGGTGGATGACGGTGCGGTTGAAGCCCATGAGGAAGCGCACCTCCTCGGGCGAGCGGCGCCAGTTCTCGGTGGAGAAGGCGTACACGGACAGGCAGCGCACGCCGATCTCGATGGCGCCGTGGATGACGTCGAGCAGGACCGCCTCGCCGGCCTCGTGGCCCCGGGTGCGCGGCAGTCCGCGGGCGTTGGCCCAGCGGCCGTTGCCGTCCATGACCAGGGCGACGTGCGCGGGCACCAGGTCCGGCGGGATGGGCGGCGGGACGGCTCCGGACGGGTGCGGGG
>NZ_SMLB01000010.1 GCF_004349105.1 Jiangella aurantiaca | reverse complement strand
GTGGTGGGGCGGGCGGGTGGTCGGCGGCTGGGGCATGCGCGGTGGCGCCATCCGGTGGCGGCTGCTCGAGGACGCCGGCGCCGAGGCGGCCGCCGCGGTGGAACGCGCGGCCGCCGAGCTGGAACCACGGCTGGGCGGCTCGTCGATCATCCCGAGCTTCCGGACGCCCCTGGAACGCGAGCTCGCCGGCTGACGGTCAGCGCGCCCCCGAGGCCGGGCCGATGCTGTCCTGGTTGTGCAGCGCGAGCCAGCGGCCCCGCTCGAACACGAACGTCACCCCGATGACCAGCGGCTCACCAGGGGCGTCCGGGGCGGGCGTGTAGACGGAGTCGAAGAGGACGAAGCCGGTGCCGCAGCCGCGCACTTCACGGGTCAGCTCGGTGAACGTCTGGGTCCAGCCGGGCGCGGCGAAGAACCGCTCGATGAAGCCCATCGTCTGGTCCTTGCCGTAGAGGACGCCGCCGTCGGCGAAGACGGCGGTGACGTCCTCGTGCAGGACGGCGGCGAACCCGTCGACGTCGCGGTCGTGGGTGGTCTGGACGTAGGCGTCGACGGCGCGGTCGAAGCTCTTCGCGCACAGCCGCTGCGGCAGCCCGGCGGGTGACGCCTCGGCGGCGGAGCCGGCCTGCGACGCCGCGGGGAGCGCGGCGGCGGCGAGGACGGCGACGAGCGGCAGGGCGGCGCGAGCGCGGATCTTCATGACTGCTCCTCTCGGTACGGTGCGCCGAGTCAAGTGCCGCCCGGAGCGGGTCGCGAAGAGATTCGACCTGGGTCGAATCCGGCGATCCCCGGCTATCGTGCATCCGTGATCGTGGTGGACGTCGACAGCGCCAGCCTGGCGCGCGTGCGGCTGACCCCGTCGCCGACCTACGAGCTGGTCGGCTGGCTGCTGCTCGCCGCGCAGGGGCGCCGGCACCCGGTTTTCGGCGATCCCGGTCCGGCCGCTCGGGCCGCGCTGCGCGATCCGCGGACGGCCCTGGTCGCGGCCGTCCTGCCGGCCGGCGGGCGCGGGTACATCCCCGACCTGCTGACGCCGCAGCCGCCGGCCGGGCGGCGCGCCCGCCTGCTCGAGGCGCAGCTCGACGCCGTCGCCGCCACCCCGGCCTCCGTCGTGGACCAGCAGCTCGCCTGGTGTGCGGCGGAGCGGTCACTGCCGGACGAGGTGCGCTCCGCCGCGATCGCCGGCACGTTCGCCGTCCGCGTCGCCGAAGGGATGCGGACGTTCTGGCGGGCGACGCTCGCCGACGGCTGGGCCGCGCTGCAGGGCACGCTCGACGCCGACATCCGGGCCCGCTCGCACCGCCTCGCCGAGTTCGGCGTCGGCGCCGTGCTCGCCTCGCTCCACCGGGACCTGAGCTGGGCCGGCGGCCGGCTGGAGGTGCGCAAGCCCTACCACGAGCGGCTGACGCTGCACGACGACGAGCTGGTGCTGGCGCCCTCCGCACTGCGCTGGCCGGCGTTGGGCGTGCAGATCTGCGCGCCGGGCAACGCGGTGCTCTGCTATCCGGCCGACGGACTGGGCGCCGGGTCGGCCGCCGGGCACCGTGGCCGTGCGGTGTCCGTACTGCTCGGCAGCACGCGCGGCGCACTGCTGTGCGACCTCGGCGAGGCGCGGTCCACCGCCGACCTCAGCGCGCGGCACGGCCTGGCCGCGGCCACCGTCTCGCACCACCTCGGCGTGCTGCTGCGGGCCGGGCTCGTGCACCGCGCCCGGGACGGCCGGGTGGTCCGCTACCAACGCAGCACCCGCGGCGACGTGCTGGTCGGCGACTGAAGGCGTGCGTTCCGCCGGCGGCTGCGCTTAGGCTCGGAGACATGTGCCGCAACATCAAGCCTCTCAACAACCTCGCTCCGCCGGCCAGCAACGACGAGGTGTACGACGCCGCGTTGCAGTACGTGCGCAAGATCGCCGGCACCCGCAGCCCGTCGCAGGCCAACCGCGATGCGTTCGACCGTGCCGTCGAGGAGATCGCGCACTCCACCCGGCACCTCCTCGACGCGCTGGTCACCAACGCCCCGCCGCGCGACCGCGAGATCGAGGCCGCCAAGGCGCGGGCCCGCTACCAGGCCCGCATCGCGGCCGGCGCGCCGCGCTGACGACTGCCGGTCACAGTCCGCATCGCCGCAGCTCTTCGTCGAGCGGCCGACGCCGCCGATAGCGGTCGCGGAGCTCGGCGAGATACGTGTCGAACTCGGCCGAGCGGTTCGCCTTGGCCGATCCACGGCATCTCGGGCCGCTACTCCAGATCCATGGCGATCGGGGCGCCGATCTCGACGGTACGGCTCACGGTGCACAGGCGGTCGTGCGACTTCTTGGCGGCATCGGGCAGCACATCGCGCGCGGCGTCGCCGTCCTCGCCGTCGGGGAACCGGATGCGGATCGACACCTCGATGTCCTCGAGCCGGTTGCCCTGCTCGTCGCGGATCTTGTTCGCGGTGGTCACCATCTCGAACGTCTCGGGCTCCGCGCGGCGCGACGTGATGAGGTCGATGTCGATGGCCGAGCACCCGGCAATGGCGGTGAGCAAGAGCTCGACCGGGGTGAAGTCGCCGTCGTCGCCCTGCCCGAAGGTCAGTTCGCCGCCGCGGACATTGGTCGCGACGTAGCGGCGCTCGCCGACTCGTCGCAGGGACACCGTACGTCGTGCGTTCTCAGCCATGCGGTAAAGCCTGACACGCGGCGTCCGGCGGTCAGCGGGTGGTCGTGCCGTGGTGCTCCAGCAGCTCGCGGGCGAGCGCGCGCCCGGCGTCGGCCAGCGCGGGCGGGTCGGTGACGAATGCCAGCGGCCCCGCGGTCAGCAGCAGGATGCCCAGCCGGCGCTCCACCGGCGGCAGCAGCCGTACTCGCAGCTTCACCGACTCCTCGTCCTCGTCGAGCAGCTCGGAGCTCTCGGCGAACCGGTCCACGGCCCAGCGGGCGTCCTGCGGCACGACCAGCTCGATCTGCTGCTCGTACCGGTGGCCGGCCAGCCGGTCGTCGACCTCGGGCGGCCGCTCGAACGTCTCGTCCAGCACCGTCGCCTCGCGGATACCGGTGAGCAGGAAGCTGCCGACGACCCGGCCGTCGGCCGACATGCCGGCGTCGACCTCCCAGCCGCGGCGGGTGCGCAGCAGGCGGTACGGGGCGATGCGGTGCTCCATGCTGTCGTCGCGCCACACCGGTGTGTACTCGACCCGCACCCAGCGCCGCTGCCGGATGGCGTGGATGAGGATGCCGGCCAGCTCGGCCTTCCAATGGTCGTCGACCGGGCGGATGCCCGTCAGCATCGTCTCGCCGAGCGCCCGGAGCGCGCCGTCGAGCACGTCGTTCTCCGGCTCCAGCGACAGCAGCGTCTGACCGGCGCGGTAGATGTGCGCGAGCTCGGCCGGCGACGTGTGCCGCACGCCGATCTCCGCGGCCGGGTCGTCGGTCGAGGCGCGCACCACCTCGGCGACGGCCGGGTCGACGTCGTCCGACTCGCCGCCGGTGCCGAGGAACTCGATGCGCACCTGCCGCAGTGGCCCGGGATCGAACGCGGCGCTGTCGGCGCAGTAGAACGAGACGAGCTCGTCGCGCAGGGTCCGCTCGTCGACGTCGAGCTCGGCCGCCAGCCGGCTGAGCGGGATGCCGTCGGGGTGCATGGTGAGGATGCGAAGCGCGTGTGTCACCCGCTCGAAGCGGCGGACGAACACGGGCGGAAGAACGCTCATGGGTCAGTCCAGAAGTGATTCCAGCTCCTGCCGGAGCTCGCGGCGGATGGTCTCGGGTCCCAGCACGCGGACGCGCGGCCCCAGCTCGTAGACGCGGCTGCGGAACGCCGCCCGGTGAGTCACCCGGATGGTCAGCCGGACGACGTCGTCGTCGATCTCGTGGTACGACGGCGTGCCCAGCAGCGTCTCGACCTGGTTGCGGTGCGCCGGCGTCGTCTCGACGGCGACGTCCACCGGCTCGTCGACAGGCCAGGTGAGTGGGTCGACGTCATCGCGGTACGGCTCGTGCCGATGGTCGGCGGTGCGCGGCAGGTCGACCCGCACGCGGGAGATGCGGTCGGTGACGAACTCCTTGTCCTTCTCGCTGCCGTCTTCGTGGCCGACCAGGTGCCAGCCCGAGGTGCCGGGATAGACGAAGTGCGGGTGCACGACCCGCTCACGCCGCTTGTAGACGAACCGGAGCCGGCAATGCCGCTCGAGCGCGTAGAGCACCTTGTTCAGCGCGTCGTCGTTGCGCTCGGCCCGCGGCGCGGTGCGCAGTTCCGGGATCGGCGGCGCCTCGGTGCCCGCGATGCCGGCGCGCGCGGCGAACGCGGCATCCCCGGCGACCAGCGCGGCCCGGGCCAGCTCGGTCTGCTGTTCCGGCGTCAGGCTCAGCCGCAGCCGATTGTCGCCGGCGAACGCCCGATAGACCGCGGTCTGACCGGGCGGCGCGGTGTTGCGGATGTCCCACCCTGCGCCGTTGAGATCCTCGATCAGCCGTTTCAACTGCCGTACATGATGGTCTTCTCCCCCGCCGAAGGCCGCGATCTTCAGCAATCGCGGCGTAGGGATCCCCTTCGGCTCGGCCGCGGCCAGCGCGACCAGCACCCGCGTCACCCTCTCCAAAGGACCGAGTTGGTCCCGTCCACCAGCCATGGCGCCCCTCCACAGCAACATCGGACGATCATGCTATGCCCGTGTCATGAGAAAGGCCAGACTAGTTGGTCATTTCTCATAGGGGAGAATTGCCTGGCGTGTATTGTAGCTAAATTCCCCTAGAACGCTTGGAATGCGTTAGGCACAAGGTGGGGATAGTTTCACTAGGTGAACTATTCCATGGGCGCCTTTGTGAGGGTGCGCCGACCGCACTCAGTCGTCGCGCTCGAGGGAGTCGCGGAGGAGGCGGCGGATGAGGACCTCGACGAGCATGCGGTCGTCGTCGCGCAGGAGCTTGAAGAGGTCGAAGAGGTCTTCGCTGCGGGCGGGCCGGGGACGGTGCTCGACCTCGGGTTCGCGCGGCGGCGGCGCCGGGCGCTCCAGGTGCTCCATGCCGGCAGGCAGCGGGGCGGAGTGGAAGATCGCCAGCGACTGCGTGCAGCGGGTCATCGCGACGTAGAGCAGCCGCCGGCCGAGCTCCGTACCGCCGGCGATCTCAGCCGGCTCGACCAGCGCGATGGCGTCGAACTCGAGCCCGTTGGCGAGGTCGGCCGGGAGCAGCGTGACCGCCTGGGCGAGGTCGCCGTCGCGGCCGTCGCCGACCTTGACCCCGGCCGTCTGGCAGTACCGCAGCACTTCGTCGTACCGCGCCGGCGCCACCACTACGCCGACCTTGAAGCCCGTCCCGGCCGCGGCCTCGCCGGCCGACAGCGCCACCGCTGCCTCGTCGCCCGGATCGACCCGGCGGACCAGCGGTATGCCGAGCCCGTCGCGCAGCGAGCGCGTGAGTTCGAGCGGGCCACCGTCGGGCACTTGCCGCCGCGACAGCTCCACGACGGGGCGAGGGACGCGGTAGCCGAGGCTCAGCGTGGCTTCGTGCGACTCGGACCCGAAGTAGCTGGTCAGCTCGCTCCACTCGTCGTGCTTACCGGGGCCGGTCGAGCACTCGAGGCCGCCGGCCAGCGTGACGTCGCGGCAGCGGCGGGCGATGGCGCGGGCTTGCATCGGCGAGAGGTTCTGCGCCTCGTCGACGACGGCGTGCCCGTAGCGTGGCGCCGTGCGGCCCAGCAGGTGCGCCAGTTCGTCGAGCAGCACGAGGTCGTCGACGGTCCACGGCTCGTCGTCGGCGGACGCGGCCGGCTCGCGGTACAGCACGTCGCGCTGGCCGGCCTTGAGGAGGTCGTCGGCCAGCTGCTCCAGCAGCGTCGGCTCGGCATACAGGCCGCGGAGCAGGTCCTCGGGCGTGGCCGGCTCGCCGGTCGCCTCGACCAGCCGGCGCAGCACCATCGCCATGACGGCCGAGCCCTTGACCCGCGCCGCCTCCGGCCGGGTGTCGCGGCCGCGGAGGCGGGCCGGGCCGTCGTACAGCGCGGCGATGTCGGTGATGACCGCGTCGGCGCGGAGCCGCGGCAGCGCGCCGGCGACGTAGCCCCGCAGCGTCGGCGTCGGGACGACGACCAGTAGACCGCCGCCCCGGACGGCGTCGTCGTTGGCGGCCAGCCAGGCGGCGCGGTGCAGTGCGGTGATCGTCTTGCCGGTGCCCGGGCCGCCCTGGATGACGAGGACGCCGCGCGCCGGCCGGCGGATGATGTCGTACTGCTCGGGCCGCAGCGTGGCGGTGGCCTCGGCGAGCGCGCCGGTGCGGAACTGCTCGAGCGCCGCGACGACGACCTTGCTGACGACGGGACGCTGGTCGCGCCCGGAGCTGACGTCGCCGGCGGCGCCGTCGGCGATCTCGTCGTGCACGGCGATGACCTGGCGGCCGCTGACGGTGACGACCCGCTTGAGCGTGACGCCTGCCGGGTCGGTGGCGCAGGCCCGATAGAAGGCGCCGGCCTCGGGCGCGTGCCAGGCGACCACGACGGTGTCGCCGGATTCGTCGCGGACGTCGGCGTGACCCACGTAGCGCGAACCGCCGGCGTCGTCGACCCGGCCGAAAAGCGGCGGCAGGTCCGGCGCGCCGTCACCCAGAAGGGCGTACGAGTGGTCGAGCTGCTGCTGCTCGTCGTCGAGAGCAGGATGTGTCGTCACGTCTGTCCTTCCATCCCCACGGTGTGCCGGGTTCGACGTCGACAGCTGGCGACCTACCCCGCGGAACCTCCCGCGCCGTTGCGGTATTTGACCATGATTGCGCAGATCCTCGCGTGGGTCAGGCGAACGACCGGAAAGATGCCTTCCAGTGACCTGGTCACCCCGACGGAGTCGCCCCGCCGTCGTGCTGCTCGAGCACGAACACGATGCGCTCCGCGTCGACGTCACGTCCCTCCAGCCGCAGCTCGACGGCCCACCGGTGCACCGCGTCGACGTAGGCACGGTAGCGGGCCGCCCGGCTGCGCGAGCTGGCCAGCCGGGCTGTGCCGCCGATCTGGAGCGTGCGGTTGAGGGTCGCGTAGACCCGGTCGTCGAGTACCAGCGGTTGCCACCCGCGCCCGGCGACGTAGCCGGCCGCGGCCCACCAGCGGCTGGCCGGCGACTGGCCGACGCCGCGCAGCGACCACGCCCGGTAGTTGGCTTCCAGGGCGCCGTCGTTCAGGCTCTGGCCCGAGCGAAGCCGGCGCACCGAGTCGCCGAGGATCCGGTGCGCGCGGTCGGGGTCGCCCAGCGCCCGCGCCGTCGATCGCAGCGTCGCGTTGACGGCGCCCGCCGACGCCCAGGCCATCGTGAGCACGAACGCCTGCAGCACCTCGCGCTCGTTGCCGACGTCCATCGCCTCGCAGGCGGCCCGGACGCTGGCGAACGTAACGGTGCGGTCCTTCGCCTTGGAACCGGCCAGTGGCGCGGTGTACACGCGGCTGCGCAGCAACGCCGTGACGTCGAGCTGCGGCTGCACGCGGTAGAGCACCGCCGTCCAGTTCGGCGGCCGGAACCGGACCGGCCGCGGCTGGACGTCGCGGTACTTGTCGACGAGCGCCGACAAGCCGGCCGGCAGCCCCGTGCCGCTGATCGTGCGCACCATGGCGCCCCCCGTGGGCAGCTGTGTCTCCAATTCGGGACATTACGCCCTTGGGTGGACTGTTGGTCAGGGGTTTATCGACTGGGCGGTGCACCTCCGTTGTGGTGGAACAGCACGAACTCGATCCGCCCGGCGTCGACGTCGTGGCCGGCGAGCTGCAGGTCGACGGCCCAGCGGTGGACGGTCTCGACGTAAGCGCGGTAGCGGTCGGCGCGTCGCCGTGAGCCGGCCAGCCGGGCCGTCCCGCCGATGCGGAGGGTGTCGTTGAGCGTGGCGTAGACGCGGTCGTCCAGGACCAGCGGCTGCCAGTCGCGGCCCTCGGCGCGTCCGGCGAGCGCCCACCACTTGCTGGCGTAGGACTGCCCGACGCCCGGGAGCGACCACCAGCGGTGCACCTCTTCCAACGCGCCGTCGCGCATCGACCCGGCGTGGCGCAGCGCCTTCGCGGCGTCGCTGAGCACGCGGAACGCCCGGGCCGGGTCGAGGATCGCCCTCGCGGTGTTGGCCTGATAACGCCCGCCACCCAGCCCGGAGGCCCACGCCATGGCCAGAACGAACGTCCGCAGCACCTCCTTCGTGTCGTCGACGTTCATGGCGGCGCAGGCCGCGCGGACGCCGTCGCGGCTGACCATGTGGTCGTGCGTCTTCGACCCCGGGACGGCCGTGGTGAAGCGGCGGCTGGTCAGCAGCCTGGTGACCTCGAGCGACTCGGGCACGCGGATGAGCGCGTTCTGCCAGGTGCTCGGCCGGATGCGGGCGGGCTGCTCGCGCACGTCGGCATAGCGGTCCAGCAGATCGCGCAGCACCGGCGGCGGCGACGTGCTCATGGGGTCACGCTATGCGGCGGGACTGACATGATCGGGGGTCGTGACGGTGATCCGCCGCGTCGCCGTCGACCACCTGACGAGGATCGACCTCCGCCCGCCCGAGCTGGTGCCCGTCGCCGCGGAACTCGCCCGGACTCATCCTGCCGCCGACGTTCCCGCTTCGGAGGGCTCGAGCAACGCCTCGACGAGACCGATCAGATAGCCGACCTCCTCCGGCGTCGACATGAGCTCGTAGGCATGCAGGTGACAGGCACGGCTGAGACCGTCCCACGCGATCATCGCGCTCTCAGCGGCCGCATCGTCGCCCAGGCCGCGCAGGCAGACGAGCTTGGACCGCATCGTGGCTCCGGGCGCTTGGGCGCCGAGCTGCGCGAGCCGTTCCACGATCAGCTCCTCGAGCGCTTGCCGGGCCAGGATCGCGGCCACCCGAGACACCTGTGCCGCCGGGACGGCGTGGGTGCCGCCCAGGACCCCGCGTGCCTGGCGGAGGACCTCATCGGCGTTGGTCATCGGCGACGTAGCTCCTGGACCAGGCGTTGGACATCGCGGATGGCGCCGATGGGGTCACTGCGCAGACCGTCGTGCGCGCCCGAACCGACGACGTCGAGGGCCGGCCGCCGCCAGGGCTTGCGCGCCCGCCACGACGACAGGTTCATTTCCGCGTCACCGGACAAGGCGAGTCCCAGCCGCTGCCGGGTCCGCCGGGCGTCCTGCCAGACCTGCTCGACCTCGGTCCGAGGCGCACCCGCCTGGATCCGGCCGGCGAAGTAGACGTCGCGGGCGGCCGCCTCGACGGCGGCTCGGCACAGCCCCGGGAGCACGCGCAGCTTGATGTCGGCAGGGACCTGCGGATCCCAGGCGATCGCGAAGGCGTCCTCGAGGTGTCGCTGCGCCGGATCCGATCCGGGTCGTACGTCGACGGCGGAACGGCCGGTTCTGGAGACTTCCAGGATGCGGGCGTCGACGCCGAGTTGCCGCACCGCGGAGGTGAGGCGATCGTCGTGCGATAGGACGACGACCTGGCGGTCGGCGGCCAGCTCGGTCAGGACCCGGACGAACCCGTCGACCTTGGCCGGGTCCATCGCCTGGATCGGGTCGTCGAGCACGATGAAGCGGAACGGGCTGCCGGGCATCGTGGCGCGGGGGATGAACAGCGCGAGTGCGAGGGCGTGCAGCTCGCCCTGGCTCATCACACCGAGTGCGCCGGCATCCTCGCCGTCGACCTCCGCCACCAGCTCGATGTGCCGTCGGTTGCCCTGACCCCTCGGCCGGATGGCGCCGAGGTCGACGTTGCTGTTCTGGCGCAGGGCGGCCCAGATGTCGCGGGCCCGGTCGGTCAGCCGGTCGAACTCACGCGTCCGGAGCTCGTCGACGGCAGCCTTCATGAACCGGTGGGCGGCATCGACGTGCTCGCGGGCCGGGTCGTCCGCCTGCACGCTCCGCGCCTGCTCCACCCACGTCGCGAGCCGGAGCGCGACCGGCGTCCACGCGTCCTCGTGCTCGGACAGGACCTTGGCCGCCTCGTCCCGGAGGCGCGCGTACGCGACGGCCAACCCGTCGTACTCGGCGTCCAGGCGTGCGGCCAGCTCGTCGTCATCGGCGGCCGGGCGGCTCCAAACCGTCCACGCCGCGAGCGCGGGTGCCTGAGCCTGCAGGGCGAAGCGCTCGACCGCGATCGGCTCGCCGACAGCGCGCACGAGCATGCGCGCCCGGTCACGGGCGAGATCGAGGCGCTGGTACGCCTTGCTGTACCCCTCCGCGTCGGCCGACGCCCCGGCGAGTGCGGCCTCAGCGTCCTCTTGCCATGCGGCGTTGAGCGTGCCGCCGCCACACACCGGGCAGGGCACTTCGCCGTGGTCTCGGTGGAGCTCCAGGGCTTGCCGAAGAACTGCGGCCCGGCGGGCCGCCAGCTCGGCCGCGTCCGCGGCGAGCGCCTTGAACTCCGCCGCGGCCGCGCGCAGCTCCCTGGCCGCGGCCGAAACGTCATCGTGCGCCGGTACCATCAGCCGGGTCAGCCCACGTAGCCGGGCGAGGTCACCGGAGGGCTGCGCCGCCTGCCGGCCGGTGGCGACCGCTTCGACGGCTGCGAGGTCGGGGCGGTGTCTGCGCAACAGGTCGTGCGCCTGCGCCGCGCGCTCGTCGGTCGATGCCGCGAGCAGCTTCTTCAACTCCGTGCGTTCTGCCTTCACCGCCTTGGCCGGAGCATCCAGCTCCTTCGCAATGGCGGCCAGCCGCTGCAGCGCATCGGTGGCCTGCTCGATGCCGAGGATCGCGTCGAGGGCGTCGAACAGCCTACTGGGGCCCTCCTGCAGGATTCCGCCGAGCTCTTCGTAGGACAGGATCGGCCGATACAACTCGAGCGGCCGGCTCCAGCCCAGACTCGTCGCGCCGGACTCCCGTCGTCCGCCGGACCGCTGGACCCACACCTGCCGGTCACCGAGGCCGGCGCCGTCGGCCCAGTCGACGCCGACCGTGGTGGTGCCCGTGCCCTCCTCGGCCAGACCGACCAGGATGCTCGCGCTCGCCGAATGGTGCAGGTTGCGCCAGTGCTCAGACCACACTGCCGTTCGCTTGCTCCACCGGTAGCTGTTGCCGGTGAGAGCAAGTTCCAGCGCCTCGGAGAAGCTGGACTTGCCCGAGCCGTTCCGGCCGGCGACCACCGTCAGTCCTGGGCTCGGGTGCAGCGTCAACTCTGCGGCGGGACCGATGCCGCGGAAGCCTTCGACACGGATCGAGGTCACGAAGGCACCCACCGGCGGCGCGGACTCCGGTGGCGCCGGCGGGCGTGGAACAGACCCCTCGCTGCGATCGGTGCGCACTGCGGCGGCGAGTTCGTCGTCGCTCTCGAGTGCGGCGAGGACCAACACCGTCGACTCGTCCGTCAACGTGTCGTCGGCGTCGGCCAGCTCCAGCACGGCACCGATGACGTAGCCGTCGTCAGGGGCGTCGTGGTCGGTCATCGGACGTGCCCTCCTCGACCGTGGGTATTCGATCAGGCGATGTCTAGCAACGACCTCGGACAGTTCGCCGCCCGTCAGTCGGCATAGTGGGCGAGGAGGTCGCGGGCGAGATCGGTGCCGGCATCGCGCAACGTGGTGGGCGTGTTGACCCACGTGTCGGGTCCGGCGACCAGGAGCAGCAGCCCGAGCCGCTGCTCCACCGGGGGCAGCAGGTGCGCCCGCATCCGGATCATGTCCTCGTCCTCGCCGAGCACCTCGACCGACTCGGCGAAGCGTTCGATCACCCAGCGGCTGCCCTGGGGCGCGACCAGGTCGATCATCGTCGTGTGGCGGTTGGCGGCGATCCGGGCGTCGACGTCCGCTGGGCGCTCGAACGTCGACGGCAGGACGACGGCGTCGCGGATGCCCGACAGGAGGAAGGTGCCGACCCGGCCGCTGAAGGCGTCGTCCTCGACGAAGCCGGCGTCGAGCTCCCAGCCGCGGCGCGTCTTGACCAGCCGGTAGGGCTCCACGACGTGTGAGCGGACGCCGGGCTGCCAGGCGCGGGCGTAGGTGAGCTCGACCCTGCGGCGGGACCGCAAGGCCTCGCCGAGTGATGCGGCGAGGTCGGCCAGCCAGGTGGATCGCCCGGTGCCGAGGCCGGCCAGGACGGTCGCCGTCAGCGCCTGGAGCGCGCCTTCGAGCGCGGCGTTCGCCGGTTCCACGGCGAGGAGGTCCTGCCCAGCACGGTAGATGCGGGCCAGCTCGCCGACGGTGACGTAGTCGGCGCCGACCTCCTCGGTGGGCCGCGGCGACGCGGACACGAACTCGGCCTCCGCGGGTTCGACGTCGACCCCGTCGGCGTCGTGGAAGCGGATCGTCGTCTGACGGATCGCGTTCGGGCTGAATGCCGGGTCGACATCGGCGCGGAAGTAGGCGCGCAGCTCGGCCCGCAGCGTCGGGGCGTCGGTGCCCACGCGCTCGGCGAGGACGGCGATCGGCAGGCCGCCGGCGTGCAGCGACAGCTCGTTGAGCGCCCGCGTCACCCGGTCGAATCGGCGGACGTACTGTGGTGTGCTCACGACGCCCTCACCGCAGCGGGCTCACGAAGCGGCGCAGATCGGCCACGATCTCGTCGACGAACTCGGGCGGCGCGACCACGCGGGCGCGGCGGCCGAGCTCGTAGAGGCGGGCCCGGAACGCCGCCCGGTGCGTCACCGGCACGGTCAGCCGCACGACCTCCCCGTCGGCCTCACGCGCCGACGGCGTCCCCAGCATCGTCGTCACCTCCGGCTCGTGCTCGGACGCCGTCTCGACGACGACGTCGATACGTGGGTCGCGGGTCCACGTGATGGGGTTCAGCTCGTCGGCGGTCACCTCGCGGACCGGGCCGGCAGTGCCAGGCGCGCCGAGTGCCACGTCGGACATCCGATGGGTGACGAACCACTTCATCTCCGAGGAGTCGGTCTCGTGGCCGTACAGGTACCAGCCGGACGCGCCCGGACGAACGAGCTGCGGGCGCACCACCCGCGGCCGGCCCTTGTACGTGAAGCGGACGAGGCAGCGCTGCTCGACGGCGTACGCGGCCTCGGTGAGAGGATCGGGCGCCGCCCGCCGCGGCTCACCCGAACGGACCAGGTCCTCGTCGACCGGTGCGGGAACGTCCCCGAGCCGCTCGCGAAACCCGGGGTCGCCCGCGACCAGTGCGGCCCGCACCAGCTCGACCTGTTGGTCCGGCGAAAGCTCCACTCGTAGCCGGGTGTCGCGTGCGTACAGCCGGTAGTGCGCGTCGACGCCGGGACCGGCGACGTTGCGGATGTCCCACCCGATCGTGGTGAGCGCGGTGACGTCGCGGCTGAGCTGGCGCTGCGCGTCGTAAGTGGAGTCGGCGCCGTACTCGCCGATGGCCACCAACCGGCCCGCGGGTAGGCCAGCCGGCTCGGCTGACTCGAGCGCCAGCAGGAGCCGGGTGAGTCGCTCCAGCGGGCCGAGCTGGTCACGTCCTCCTGGCATGCGTCCCCTTCGCCGACGACAGGTCGCCGCAACCCTAGGAGGCACCCCGGACACAACGCGCGCGGTGAGGTCGCAGCCGGCGGTGGGCGCGGAAATCCGATGGAGTCCGGCCGGTGGCCGCCCGTATCGTCGAGGGATGGGATCGGACCCCACCACGACCAGCGCCTTCACGGTGGAGCGCGCAACAGGAGGTGTCGCGCTTCGACGCCGGAGGAGGTGACGGTGATGGACGCCGAGCAGGAACCGGCACGCACGGACGCCGAGCAGGCGATTCGGCGGATGCCGGCCGGCGTCCGGGACACGCTGTCGTGGCTGGCGCATCTGCTGGACACCACGCTGCCGCTGCGGACGGCCGAGGACCACGACGAGTTCGCCCGGCGGCAGCTGGCCGGCGATGACCCAGGGATCATCGCGGTGCGGGAGCGGCTCGGCCCGTTCACGGCGCCGCTGGTGGCCCGGGTGCTGGCCGAGGACATGCGCGCGCACCCGCCGTCCGACCTCGCCGGCCTGGAGAGCGACGAGAGCCCGCGGTGGGACCGCCTGCAGCTCGACGACACAGTGGAAACAGTGCCGACGTCGCTGGTGGCGGCGTTCGCGCCGGGCATGCTGACCGCCGCCCCGCTGGTCGTTGCCATTGACGCGAGGTGGTCGGACAAGGAGCTGATCGTCCACGCCCGTGCGGCCGACGTCGAGGCGGCCGAGCGGTACCTGCAGGACGTCGTCGCGCGGGCGCGTGGGCCGCGGAACTACTTCAAGGGCCGCTGCCTGCACATCCGCGCCGACCGCGGCGGGTTCGAGGTGGTGCCGGTGCCGGTGCCCGACGAGTCGCGGGCCGGCGTCATCGTGCCGGCGGCGGTCTGGGCCGACGTCGACCTCAACGTCGCCGGGCTGTTCCGGCGCCGCGACCTCCTGGAGCGGCTCGGCCTGGGCACCAACCGCGGGCTGCTGCTGTACGGTCCGCCGGGCACCGGCAAGTCGGCGCTGTGCCGGGTGCTCGCCGCCGAGCTGGCCGGCGACGTCACGGTGGTGTTCTGCGACGCGCGCAGCATCGCCGACGCGATCGAGGCGGTGTACGAGGAGCTGACGAGGCTCTCGCCGGCGCTGGTCGTCCTGGAGGACCTCGACCTCGTCATAGGCCGCCGTCGCCAAGGCAACGATCTCGGGCTGCACGGGTTCCTCGCCGCCCTCGACGGCGCCATGAGCCGGCACCAGGGCGTCGTCACGGTCGCCACGACCAACGACCCGCGGGTGCTCGACGACGCCGCCGTTCGGGCCGCGCGGTTCGATCGGACGGTGGAGGTGCCGCCGCCCGACAGCGCGCAGCGGCGCGCCATCCTGCGCCGCTACCTGGGGCCGCTGGCCGCCGCCGTCGAGGTCGGGAGGATCGCCGACGCCACTGACGGCGCGTCCGGCGCCGACCTGCGCGAACTGGTGCGCCGCTCCGTGCTGGCCGCCGGCGACGCGGTGACGACGGCGACGCTGGCGCGGTTCGCCGGCGACGGCAGCTGGTCACCCGCGACCGGGGCCGGCCTGTACGTGTGACGCCGGCCCGATCGGCGGCCGCGGCCGGTGCGGCGCCTACAATATCCACCGTGTCACGGCCACGGCGTGACCACGCGGCTGGACTCCGGTCGACCTGCCCGCACCCCCAAGACCGAGCAGGTCGACCAGAGCGAGAGGACGGTACGACACACCCCGGACAGAACGAGCGCCACGGCCCCGCGTGACCGGGCCAGGGAGGCTGCGGCAGTGCAGGACCGGCGTTGACGGCCCGCTCGCAGGTCGGCATCTGGTCGATCGGTCCGTCGGTATACCTTCCGTCGCTCCTGTTCGGCATCGGCCAGGGCGCGATCGCGCCGGTCATCCCGCTGTCGGCCCGTGACCTGGGCGGCTCGGTCGCGACCGCCGGCCTGGTGGTCGCGCTGCTGGGCGTCGGCAAGATCGTCGGCGACCTGCCGGCGGGCACGCTGGCGGTCCGGCTGGGGGAGCGGCGCGCGATGCTGCTGGCGCTCGGCGTCGTCCTGGCCGCGCTCACCGCCTGCCTGCTGGCGCCGTCGGTGCACCTATTGGCCGCGGCGGTGGTGCTGATCGGCATCGCGTCATCGGTGTTCGGGCTGGCCAGGCACGCGTACGTCACCGAGGCGATCCCGTTCCACCTGCGCGGCCGGGCGCTGTCGACGCTCGGCGGGATGCAGCGGATCGGCCTGTTCGCCGGGCCGTTCCTCGGCGCGGCGGCGATGAGCCGGCTCGGTGTCGCGGGCGGCTACTGGGTGCACGTGGTGGTCGCCGTCGCGGCGGCCGTCGTGCTGGTCGTGGTGCGCGAACCGCCGGTGCCCGACGGGGCGAGTGGCCGGGCCGCGGCCCGGCCCACCGCGAGGCCGGACGGCACGGCCCGGATCATCCGCCGCCACCTGCCGGTCCTGCGCACCCTAGGCGTCGGCGCGCTGCTGGTCGGGGCGGCCCGCGCGTCGCGGCAGGTGGCGATCCCGCTGTGGGGCGAGCACATCGGCCTGGACCCGGCGACGGTGAGTCTGCTGTTCGGCGTATCCGGCGCGATGGAGATGCTGATCTTCTACCCGGCCGGCTACGCGATGGACCGCCTCGGCCGCCGCTGGATCGTGGTCCCGTCGATGGTGCTGCTCGGCCTCTCACTCGTGCTGCTGCCGCTGACCAGTGGCGTCGGCACCTACACCGCGGTCGCGCTGCTGATGGGGTTCGGCAACGGCTTGGGCAGCGGCATCATCATGACCATCGGCTCCGACGCCTCACCGGATGCAAGCCGGGCGGCCTTCCTGGGGGCGTGGCGGCTGTTCGCCGACGTCGGGAACGGCGTCGGCCCGGTACTCGTCAGCGTCGTGACGGCGGCCGCAACGCTGGGCGCGGCCATCGTTACGGCCGGCGCCGTCGCGTTCGTCGCCGCGGCGCTGATGGGCCGCTGGGTGCCGCGGAACGGCGCGGTGTCATGACCCGGGGACGCGGTGGCGCTGGTCAGCCGCTACCTCGGCGCCATCGCCGCGACCAGCGGGCTCGGCGTCATTCTCGAGCAGGCCCTCTCCACCGACGGCCTACACGACGTCGGCCTGCTGGTGTCGGCGGTCGCCGTCGTCCTGTTCGGTCTCGGCCTGCTCGCCGTTCGCCGCCGCTGACCGCCGCCACGGTGGACCCGGCACATCGTTCCACGTGGGGCCGACCTACGCTGAGCGCGGCCAGTCCACCAGCCAGCGAGGAGTTCGGCATGCCTTTCATCGTCGGTGCGTACGCGGCGGCACCCCGAGGTCTCGAGCCAGGCACGCAGTTCCGGACCTACGTCGACGACGTGCTGGCCCTGCCGGCGGTCGACGGGCTGGAGGTGCCGTTCCTGGACAACGGGGCGCCCTGGAACGACCCGGCCTACCTGCACGCGGCCGGTCCGGGCGGCGAGCACGTTCTGACGATGATCCCGGCGACGATGATGGCGCTCGCCGGGTCGCCGGCGCAGGGGCTCGCGTCGTCCGACGACGGCGGGCGGAAGCAGGCGGTCGAGCAGTTTCGCCGCGCCTTCGAGTTCGTCGCCGCCGTCAACGAGGGGCCGGGCGGGCGGTTCGGCGCCGTCGAGCTGCACTCGGCGCCACGGCACCCGTACACCTCAGCCGACGCGTTCCGTGCGTCGCTCGACGAGGTGCTGGCGTGGGACTGGGGCGGCGTCCGGCTGCTGATCGAGCACTCCGACGCGCACAGCGACGCGCATGAGCCGGCCAAGGGGTTCCTGACGCTCGCCGACGAGATCGCGATCGCCACCGAACGTGGCATCGGAATAGCGGTCAACTGGGCCCGTTCGGCCATCGAAGGCCGCAGCACCGCCACGGCGCGTGAGCACGTCTCCGCCGTGGCGGCCGCGGACCGGCTGGAGGCGCTGGTGTTCTCCGGAGTGTCCGACGCCGACACATTCGACGGTCCCGCGTGGGCCGACCTGCACCTGCCGATCCGCGACTGGTCCGGCGCCCCGATCGCCGCAGACGCCGCGACCAGCCTGCTCACGGCCGACGAGGTGGCTGCCGCCGTCGACGCCGCCGGCGGTCTGCGCTACGTCGGCGTCAAGATCAGCTCGCGCAGCACGGCCACGCCGGCGCAGTGCCTGGACCTGGTGCGGGCGAACGTCGCGATCGTCGCCGACGCGGTGGCCGCGGACCAGAGCGACGCGTGACGCCGTCAGGCGCCGGGCGGGTAGCGCACCTCCACCTCGTCCAGCAGCTCGCCGGCCTCGCCGGCCGGCGCCATCGCGAGGTTCTTCGGGGTGTGGAAGGACTTCCACTGACGGTCGGCGACGAAGCGCAGCAGCCGGTCGTGCAGCCCGCGCAGGGTCGAGGTGTCGGTCACGGAGCCCATGATGCCGCCGCTTGAGGTCATGGTCGTGCTCGCGGTCGCCGTGTTCCTCGGCGCCGCCGTCCAGGGCGCCATCGGTCTCGGGCTCGGCCTGCTCGCCGCGCCGGTGGCGGCGCTGGTCGCGCCGGAGCTGCTGCCCGGCACGCTGCTGTGGCTGTCGATGCTGCTGCCGGTGTTCACGCTGGCCCGGGAATGGGCGCACGTCGACTGGTGGGGACTGCGCTGGGCGTTCCTCGGCCGCTTCCCCGCCACGGCACTGGGTGCGTGGATCGTCGCGGTCAGCTCGCCGCGGGCGCTGAGCGTGGGCGTCGGCCTGGTGATCCTGGTCGCGGTCGTGCTCACCGTGCGGACGATCCGGTTGCCGATGCGGCGCGGCGTGCTGGTGGCGGCCGGCGCGGTGTCCGGCATCTCCGGGACGGCGACGTCCATCGGCGGGCCGCCGCTGGCGCTGGTCTACCAGAGCGAGCTGGGGCCGCGAGTGCGCTCGACGCTCGGGATGTACTTCTTCGTAGGCGCGGGGGTCTCGCTGGCCGCGTTGGGCATCGTCGGCGAGCTGACGCTGGCCCAGACGACGGCGGCCCTGTGGCTCGCGCCGCTGCTCGCGGCCGGGTTCGCGGCGGCGTCGGGGCTACGGGCGGTGGTCGACGGCGGACGGTTGCGGCTGGGCGTCATGGTCGCCTGCGCACTCTCGGCGATCGCCTTGATCGTCCGTTCACTCGCCGGCTGATGTCGCGTCCCGATTCTGTCGGTGGCATGCGGCACTCTTGGAACCAGACGAGAGGAGGTGCGGCGTGTACATCAGCGACGGACGCCTGGTCCTGAGCCCGACGGACCTGGTCGGTCACCTCGAGTGCCCGCACCTCACCACGCTGAACCGTGAGGTGGCCGAGGGACGGCGGCCGCGGCCGGCGGCCGACGATCCGGGCGCCGACGTCGTGCGCCGTCGCGGCGACGAGCACGAGGCCGCCGTGCTGGCCGAGATGACCGCGGCGCACCGGGTGGTCGAGATCGCCCGCGGCACCGGCCCGGCCGACGCCGAGGACCGCACGCTGGCGGCCATGAAGGACGGCGCCGACCGCATCTTCCAGGCCACGTTCTTCGACGGCCGGTGGCTCGGGTACGCCGACTTCCTCATCCGCAACGACGACCGCCCCAGCGATCTCGGCCCCTGGTCCTACGACATCGCCGACACCAAGCTCGCGCGGCACGTCAAGGCCGCCGCGCTGCTGCAGATGGCCGTCTACGCCCAGCGGCTCGAAGAGCTGCAGGGCGTGCCGCCGCAGACCCTCACCGTCATCCTCGGCGACCGCCAGCAGGTCGCGGTGCCCTACGTCGACGTCGCGGCGTACGCGCGGCACGCCATGCGGCGGTACGGGCAATGGCTGGCCGACCCGCCCGAGACGTACCCGCTGCGGGTCAGTCACTGCGCCATCTGCCCGTGGAAGCCGACCTGCGCGCAGCAGTGGCAGGACGACGACGACCTCGTGCTGGTGCCATTCCTCCGGCGCGATCAGCGCGACGTCCTGCGGGCGGCCGGCATCGGCACCGTCGAGCAGTTGGCCGCCACGGCGCCGGGCGAGCTCCACTCCGTGGCGCGCATCGGTCCAGTCACCAAGCGCAAGCTGGCCACCCAGGCCCGGCTGCAGGTCGGGGCGCGGTCGCAGGAGCTGCCGCCGTACGAGCTGGTCACGCCGATCGAGGTGCGCCGCGGGCTGGCGCTGCTGCCCGAGCCCGACGACGGCGACCTCTTCCTCGACCTCGAGGGCGACCCGTTCTTCGGCGACCACGGCCTGGAGTACCTGTGGGGCGTGTCCGACGCGCGCGACGGGTTCACGTCCTGGTGGGCGCACGACCCGCCGGCCGAGCGGCGCGCGTTCGAGCAGGTCGTCGACCACATCATGGCGGCCTGGCGGGCCCGGCCCGGCATGCACGTCTACCACTACGCGCCGTACGAGCCGAGCCGGCTCAAGGGGCTGTCGCAGCGGTACGGCACCCGGGTCGACGAGGTCGACGCGCTGCTGCGGGGCGAACGGCTCGTCGACCTCTACGCCGTCGTCAAGCAGGGCCTGCTCATCGGGACCGAGTCGTACTCCATCAAGGCGCTGGAGCGGTTCTACTCGCCCGGCGGCCGGGCCGGTGCCGCGGTCAAGGACGCCGGGTCCAGCATCGTCGAGTACGAGCGCTGGCTGGCCGAGCGCGACCAGCAGATCCTCGACGACATCGAGGCCTACAACCGCGACGACTGCGTCAGCACCCGGCAGCTGCGCGACTGGCTGGAGGACCGCCGGTCCGAGGCAGTGGCCGCCGGGCACGCCGTCTCCCGGCCCGACGACATCGGCGACGAGCAGGCGGAGCACCTCAAGGAGCGCGACCCCGAGCTGGTCGCCATCGAGGCGCGGCTGCTCGACGGTATCCCGGCCGACCCCGCGGCGCGCACGCCGGCGCAGCGCGCCAACGCGCTGCTGGCCGGCCTGCTGGAGTGGCACCGGCGCGAGAACCGGGCTGAGTGGTGGGAGTACTTCCGGGTCCGCCGGCTCGCCGTCGACGAGCTGGTCGACGACCCCGCGACGCTCGGCGGGCTGCACTCGCCGGAGCTGCTGCGCACCGAGAAGCGGTCCGGCGTGTGGCGGTACGCCATCCCGCCGCAGGAGAGCCGGCTGCGCCCCGGCGACCAGTGCGGTCACGCCGGCCCCGACGGCGGCACCAGCAAGATCGTGCGGCTCGACCTCGAGAACGGCGTCGTCGAGCTGAAGCGGGCGCTGGCCAAGGAGCAGCCGCACCCGGTCGCCCTGCTGCCACCCGACCCGATCCCAGCCGGCGTTCAGGAGAAGGCGCTGGTCCGGGTCGGCGGCTGGGTCGCCGAGCACGGGTTCGATGCCGACGGCCCGTTCCGGGGCGTACGCGACCTGCTGTCCGGCCGGTCGCCGCGACTGACCGACGGCGTCCCGCTGCGGCTGGCCGGCGAGTCCGGGTCCGACGCGCTGCGCCGGGTGGCGCCGGCGCTCCGCGGCGCGCTGCCGGTCCAGGGTCCGCCGGGCGCGGGCAAGACGTACGCCGGCTCGCAGGCGGTCGTCGAACTGCTGCGTGCGGGCAAGACCGTCGGCATCACCGCGCTCAGCCACCGGGTCATCACGCATCTGCTCGACGCGATCCTGCGGGCTGCCGGCGATGACGGCGACGGCCTGCGGCTCGGCGGGCGGCTGGTGCGGGCGATCCAGAAGGCCGACGACGGCAACGCCAGCCGGCACCCGGCGGTCACAGTCACGACTTCCAACGACGACGTCGAGGCGGCCATCGCGGCCGGCACCGTCAATCTCGTGGCCGGGACCGGCTGGCTGTTCGCCCGGCCCGACATCCGCGTCGACGTGCTCGTGGTCGACGAGGCCGGGCAGTTCTCGCTGGCCAACACCGTCGCCGCCGGGGCCGCCGCCGACTCCGTCATCCTGCTCGGCGATCCCCGCCAGCTGCCGCAGCCGGCCAAGGGCAACCACCCCGAGGGCGCCGGCGTCTCCGCGCTCGACCACGTGCTGGGCGAGCACGACACCGTCCCGCCGGAGCGCGGCCTGTTCCTCGACACCACGTGGCGCATGCATCCGGACGTGTGCGCGCCGGTGTCCGAGCTGTCCTACGACTCCCTGCTGGTGCCGCGGACAGGCCTGGAGCGGCAGCTGGTCGGCGGCGACGATGAGCTGGCCGGCGCCGGCGTGCGCTGGGTGCCGGTCGAGCACGCCGGCTGTTCGGTGCGCAGCGACGCCGAGGTCGCCGTCGTCGCCGAGCTCGTCGATTCGCTGACCGGGCGCACCTGGACGGCGGCCGACGGCTCGACCCAGGTGCTCGGGCCGGCCGACATCCTGGTGGTCGCGCCGTACAACGCGCAGGTCGGGCAGCTGCTCGGCGCGCTCGACGGCCAGGCCCGGGTCGGCACGGTCGACAAGTTCCAGGGTCAGGAGGCGCCGGTGGTCATCGTCTCCCTCACCACGTCCTCGGCGGCCGACGCCCCCCGCGGCGTCGACTTCGTCGCCAACCGCAACCGCCTCAACGTCGCCGTGTCGCGGTCCCGGTCGCTGGCCGTGCTGGTCGGCAGCCCGGCCCTGCTGAGCGCGCCGGTGCGCAGCCTCGACCAGGTCCAGGGCGTCAACACGCTGTGCCGCCTGATCGAGTTCGCCTCGCACGGCTCGCGGCACGATGGTGCCACCGTCAGCTAGGAGGCACCCACCGATGGACACCGCCGTCACCGACCACCTGCTCAGCACGACCCGCGCGGTCCGGCGCAAGCTCGACCTCGACCGCGAGGTGGAGCCCGAGGTCATCACCGAGTGCCTGCGCCTCGCCGTCCAGGCGCCCACGCCGGGTGCGGCGCAGAGCTGGCGCTGGCTGGTCGTGCGCGACCAGGAGCTGCGCAACCAGCTCGGCGCGATCTTCCGCGAGGTCGGCTCCGAGTACATGCGCCGCCGCCGCGAGGCCGCCGGCCCGGCCGCCGAGCAGCAGCCGATGAAGCGGATCCTCGAGTCCGGCCAGCACCTCGTCGACGTCATCGAGCGGGTGCCGGTCTTCGTCATACCGTGCGTGCAGGGCCGGCCGCACGGCGACAACGCGGCCGACTCGGTGTTCTACGGCGGCATCTTCCCGGCGGTGTGGAGCTTCCAGCTGGCGCTGCGCTCCCGCGGGCTCGGCTCCACGCTGACGTCGTACCACCTGGTGAAGGAGGCCGAGGCAGCCCGCATCCTCGGCATCCCCGACGACGTCACACAGGTCGGGCTGCTGCCGATCGCCTACACGACGACGCAGGACTTCAAGCCCGGCACCCGCCAGCCGGTCGAGGAGCTCAGCTACCTCGACCGCTGGGGCACGCCGCTCGTTCCCCGACGCCCTACAACGAACGGCCCGTGGTGCGGGTGATGTGCGCGGGCACGTCGCTCTCATGGTCGCCGGTGTTGACAGTGCCGGTCGGCTCGAACATGAGGATCGACGCGCCGTCGGCGGACGACGGGCGGTGCTGCATCCCGCGGGGGACGACGAAGACATCGCCGCGGCGCAGCACCACCGTGGACTCCGCCCCGGCGGCGTCCCGCAGCGCGATCGTGAGTTCACCGTCCAGCGCCAGGAAGAACTCGTCGGTGCCCTCGTGCGCGTGCCAGACGAACTCGCCGGCCACCTTGGCGATCCGGACGTCGTAGTCGTTGACCCGCGTGACGATGCGCGGGCTCCAGAAGTCGTCGAACGAGGCAAGAGCGGCGTCGAGATTGACGGCGTCATGGGTCATGGCACCAGCCTCACCCGGGATGGCGCACGACCGTGAGTAGGAGAAATGGCATATGCCGCAAGGATCCTCGCATTCGGCGCGGCTAGCGGTTGAGCAGAAGAACAGCCGCAGCGGCGGCCGAGCCGAGCATGGCCAGCCCGTAGCAACCCGCGGTGATCACAGTGCCGTATCGGGCGAGTTGCAGCCCGTCGTAGAGCGTGTACCGGAACCGGTGCGCGAAGTGGAAGAGCGCCGCTACGCAGATGCCGAGCAGCACGATCCGGGTCAGCAGGTGGCTCAGGACGTCGTCCAGGTGCGCATGGTCCGCCGAGATCCAACCGAGCGGCAACGCCAGCCCGGCCAGAAACAGGACGACGGGGGCGAACACCGCTGCGAGCACCCCGCCGGCGCTGAAGGCCAGCCAGGCGAGAGGTTCGGCCGAGCGGTGCGGCATCTATCCCACCACCAGCCAGATGACGAACGCGGACACTGCCGCGAACGCCGCCCACTGCGCGGCCACGATGGCCACGGGCGGCACACGAGCCCCGAACAGCCGGATCGGCATCGCCTTCGGAGTCAGGTTGAACCAGGTGATCGTGTGGAGCAGCAGAAAGGCCAGGGCGACCACATTCAGCGCGACGGCGAACGGGTTGGATAGGACATCGAGGAGTCGCTCGTACTGTTCCGCCCCGCGCTCAACCGACCACACCAGCGCCAGGGTGAGCGCCACGAACCAGGCGACGAAGACGCTGGAGAGTTCACGGAGGACGAACAACAGGTAGGACCGCTTGCGGACCCACCACCAGATCGACGGTCGCGGCCGATAAGTCCGCGGCAGCGCACCCGGGCCGGTCACGACGGGCCCTCCACGTAGGACTTGAGCGTCTCGATGGCGGCTGTCAGCTTGTAGCGCTGGATGGCGCCGGCCGGATCGACGTCCTTCGGGCACGCTGTGGTGCACTCGCCCACGAACGTGCATCCCCACAACCCGTCCGGGTGGATCAAGACGTCCAGCCGGTCGGCCGCGCCCTGGTCCCGCGAGTCGAGGTTGTACCGCTGCGCGAGTGCGATCGCAGCGGGCCCGATGAAGCCGGGGTCCAGCCCGTAGACCGGGCACGCCGAGTAGCAGAGCATGCAGTTGATGCACATGCTGTACTGCTCGTACTCGGCCAGTTCGCCCGGCGTCTGCAGATACTCGCCATCGTCGACCGGCTCGTCCTCGTGCCGGACGAGCCACGGCGAGACGCGCGGCAGCCTCTCGATGAAGTCGCTGATGTCGACGACGAGGTCGCGAACCACTGGGAAGTTGGCCAGCGGTTCGACGCGGATGGGCCCCGGCGCGTAGTCGACGAGGAACGTCGCACAAGTCAACACGGGTTCGTCGTCGACCATCATGCCGCAGCTGCCGCAGATCCCCATCCGGCACGACCAGCGGTAGGACAGCGTCCCGTCCAGCTGGTCCTTGATGTAGTTGAGGCCGTCCAGCACCACCCAGTTGTCACGCAGTGGGATGCTGAAGTCCTGTGTCCGCGGCTCGTGGTCGAGGTCGGGTTCGTAGCGCGTGACCCGCATCGTCATGGTGTCGGCCATCGTCGTCCGTCACCTCCCGTAGACGCGTTCACCCGCCGGCCACCGCCTGATGGTGACGGGAAGGTAGTCGATCTCGCACGAGCCGTCGGCCGCCCGCCGGGCGAGGGAGTGCGCCAGGAAGCGGTCATCATCCCGCGCCGGGAAGTCCGTGCGCTGATGGGCGCCGCGTGACTCCTCGCGGCACAGTGCGGACTGGACGATCGCCTCCGCGACATCGAGCATGGCGGACAGCTCGAGGAACGCCGGCAGCTCGGTGTTGAACGTCTGGCTGCGATCTTCGAGGGTGACCAGCCGCATCCGGTCCTGCAGCCCGCGCAGCGTGTCCACAGCCTTGGTCAGCGAGTCGCCGGATCGGTAGATCCCGGCGGAGCCCTCCATCGTGTGCTGCATCTCCTCCCGGATCGCCGAGATCCGTTCGGTGCCGGCTTCGCGCCGCCGCAGCTCGCGCCAGATCCGCCTGTGCTCGTCGTCAGCCTGGGCGAGACCGGCGCGGGTGGGCCCCGGCGTGGTCGTGGCGTACTCGGCCGCCGTCCGTCCCGCTCGGGCGCCGAAGACCAGCAGCTCCGGCAGCGAGTTCGAGCCGAGCCGGTTGGCGCCGTTGATGCTCACGCACGCCACCTCTCCGGCGGCGAACAGCCCGCGCACGGACGTTGCTCCGTCAAGGTCCGTGTGCACGCCGCCCATCATGTAGTGGACGACGGGCCGGACCTGGACGAGATCGGTCGCCGGGTCGACGTTCTGATACTTGCGGCAGAGCTCACGAACGAATGGGATCTTGGTGTCGATGAGCTTCGGCCCCAGGTGTCGCAGGTCGAGGTTGACCACCGGCCCGTACGGGGTGTCGATGGCGCGGCCCTTCTCCACCTCATGGACGAACGCCTGCGACAGCCGGTCGCGCGGCCCGAGCTCCATGCTGCGCAGGACCGGCGTGGGCTCCGGCTTGCCGAGGTCATAGTCCTGCAGATATCTGTACCCGTCGGCGTTGAGCAGCCAGCCGCCTTCGGCGCGGGCGGCCTCCGTGATCAGGATGCCGGTGAACGGTAGCCCGGTCGGGTGGTACTGCACGAACTCCATGTCCTTGAGCGCGGCGCCCGCGCGGTACGCCAGCGCCATGCCGTCACCGGTCTTGATGGCGGCGTTCGTGGTGAACGGAAAGACCCGCCCGCAGCCGCCGGTGGCGAGGATCACGGCCTTGGCGGTCACGGTCTCGATCCGGCCGGTCGCCAGCTCGATGGCGACAAGGCCCTGCACCCGGCCGTCATCGACCAATAGCTTCGTCGCGAACCACTCGTCGTGGCGATGGACGGCCGGGTACTTCAACGAGGTCTGGAACAGCGTGTGGAGGAGGTGGAAACCGGTCTTGTCGGCGGCGAACCAGGTGCGCTTCTTCTTCATGCCGCCGAACGACCGGACGGCGATGCGGCCGTCGGGCTCGCGGCTCCACGGGCAGCCCCAGTGCTCGAGGCGGAGCAGTTCGCGTGGTGCCTCGTGAACGAACAGCTCGACCGCGTCCTGGTCGGCGAGCCAGTCGCTGCCGGAGACTGTGTCGTAAGCATGCTCGTCGACGCTGTCGTCAGCGCCGATGACGCCGGCCGCGCCGCCCTCGGCCGACACGGTGTGGCTGCGCATCGGGTAGACCTTCGACACGATCGCGACATCGAGACCCGGGTGCTCCTCGGCAATCGCGATCGCAGCACGGAGTCCGGCGCCGCCGCCACCGACGATAACGACATCGTGCGCCGTGGTCATCGGGCCTCCCTGTGACGTCAGGCCCCGTGCTCGCCGATGGTCTCGTGGCTCACCAGCCTGCCGTCGTGCCTGACCGCGATGTGCTCGACGCTGCCGTCGTGATACTCCTCGCGGCTGACCTTGCACCCGCAGTCGAACAGCATCTGGTCGCTGGTCAGGCCCTGGTCGTCCCGGGTTTCGTAGTGTTCACCGCCCCGCAGCTTTCCGCATGGTGCGCGCCGCTCGGTGAATCTGGTGCGTGTGACCGTCATCGCCGCCACCACTTCCTTCGCTGGCCGGCTCCGTGTCACTGATCTGTGACGAGTGTCTCACCCGGGCGGCCGGCCGGAAAGACTTCGGGCCGTCGGAGCGCCAGGTCGAGCGAGGAGTAGAAATGGCTCATGGCGCAAGGATCCTCTCAACGACGACACCGGGTCGCCCTCGTCGTGGGGCCGGGCTCGAACCCGCTGGAGATGGCGATCGGCATGGAGCTCTTCGGCATCGCCCGTCCCGACCTCGACGTCGACTGGTACGACCTCGTGGTCTGCTCCGCCGGCGAGAATCTCGAGGTCCGCGAGGGCCTGTTCACGATGCGCTGCCCCGGCACGCTCGACGACGTCGCCACGGCGGACACGGTCATCGCGCCGAACCGCCCAGACCCGGAGCAGGGCTTCGGCGACCAGACCCTCCACGCCCTGCGCGCCGCCGCCGCGAACGGCGCACGCATGGTCAGCTTCTGCACCGGCGCGTTCACCCTGGCCGAGGCCGGCGTGCTCGACGGGCACACCGTCACCACCCACTGGCGCTGGGCCGACCGGTTCCGCCGCCGCTTCCCGGCCGTCGACCTGCGGCCGAACGTGCTGTTCGTCGACGACGGCCAGGTGCTGACGGCGGCCGGCAGCGCGGCGGCGATGGACCTGTGCCTGCACATCATCCGGTCTGACCACGGCGCGGCCGTCGCGAGCGCCGTCAGCCGCCGGCTGGTGTTCCCCGCGCACCGCGAGGGCGGCCAGCAGCAGTTCATCGAGCGCCCCGTGCCGCGGCCCGACGAGGCGACGCTGGCCGGCGTGCTCGACTGGGCGTCCACGCACCTGGGCTGCCCGCTCACCGTCGCCCAGCTCGCGGGCCGGGCGGCGATGAGCCCGAGCACGTTCCACCGCCGGTTCCTCGCTGAAACCGGCACCACCCCGCTGCGCTGGCTGCACCACGAGCGCATCGACCACGCCCGGTCGCTGCTGGAGACCACCGGCCTGGACGTCGCCGAGGTCGCGCGCGCGGCCGGCTTCGGCACCGCCGCCAACCTGCGGCAGCATTTCCGCCGGCACACCGGGCTCACGCCGACGGCGTACCGGGCGGCGCACGCCGTCGGGTAGCCGTCAATGGCGGCAACCTGTGCGCGACCCGCGACATGGCACGGTCCGCGGGGTAGGAATGGAGGCATGAGTGCGGACAGAGAGCGTGCCGTGGTGTCCGAGGTCCCGACCGACCTGCTGATCGGCGGCGAGTGGCGGGCCGCGTCGTCCGTCGAGCGGTTCGACGTCGAGGACCCGTCCACGGGTGAGGTCGTCACCACCGTCGCCGACGCCACCGTCGACGACGGCCAGGCGGCGCTGGCGGCGGCCGCCGAGGCACAGGCCTCGTGGGCGGCCACCCCGCCGCGCGAGCGCGGCGAACTGTTGCGCCGCGCGTTCGAGCTCGTCACGCAGCGCGCCGACGACCTCGCGCTGCTCATGACGCTGGAGATGGGCAAGGCGGTCAAGGAGTCCAAGGCCGAGATCCTCTACGCCGCGGAGTTCCTGCGCTGGTTCTCCGAGGAGGCCGTGCGCATCAGCGGCGGCTACTCCGTCGCGCCCGCGGGCGGCAGCCGGTTGCTCACCATGAAGCAGCCGGTCGGGCCGTCGTTCTTCATCACGCCGTGGAACTTCCCGATGGCCATGGGGACGCGCAAGATCGCCCCGGCCATCGCGGCCGGCTGCACCATGGTCGTCAAGCCGGCGCACGAGACGCCGCTGTCGATGCTGGCGCTGGCGCAGATCCTGCGCGAGGCCGGCCTGCCCGACGGCGTCCTCAACGTCATCCCGACCACCTCCAGCGGCAAGGTGTCCGAGCCGATCATCCGCGACCCGCGGCTGCGCAAGCTCTCGTTCACCGGCTCCACCGCGGTCGGCCGCACGCTCATCGAGCAGTCCGCGCAGCAGGTGCTCCGCGTCTCGATGGAGCTGGGCGGTAACGCGCCGTTCCTGGTCTTCGAGGACGCCGACCTCGACGCCGCCGTCGACGGCGCCATGCTGGCCAAGATGCGCAACGTCGGCGAGGCGTGCACCGCGGCCAACCGCTTCCACGTCCACGAGTCCGTCGCCGCCGAGTTCACCGACCGGTTGGCCGAACGCATGGCCGCCCTCCGTGTCGGCCGCGGCACCGACGACGGCGTCGACGTCGGCCCGCTGGTCAGTGCGAAACAGCGCGGCACCGTCGAGGAGCTGGTCGCCGACGCCGTCGACCGCGGCGCGAAGGTGGTCACTGGCGGCGGCCGCACCGGCGACGCCGGCTACTTCTACCAGCCCACCGTGCTCGCCGCCGTCCCCGACGACGCCCGGCTGCTGGCCGAGGAGATCTTCGGCCCGGTCGCGCCCGTCGCCGCGTTCCGCACCGACGAGGAGGCCGTCGCGCGCGCCAACGCCACCGAGTACGGGCTGGTCGCCTACGTGTTCACCCGCGACCTGCAGCGGGCGCTGCGGGTCAGCGAGGGCCTCGAGGCCGGCATGGTCGGCCTCAACGCCGGCATCGTCTCGAACCCGGCGGCCCCGTTCGGCGGGGTCAAGGCCAGCGGCTTCGGCCGCGAGGGCGGCGCCGAGGGGATCGAAGAGTATCTCGAGACCAAGTACGTGGCGATCAGCCTTCCCTGACGTCCGGAGCCGGCGAGCTGCACGCTCTCGCCCCGTTGATCTTGGAGTTGTTCGGCCATTGCGGGGCGATATGTCCGATAGATGGCCGAACAACTCCAAGATCAACGAAGGGGCGGGGCCGCACGACCTCCAGCGCGCTTGTCACAGCAGGCAACCGTGCAACGACTCTGGGCCGACGCCTGCCTCGCCCATTCCGCGCGAGTTCTGAGGCCCGCTTCGGCCGCGAGGGCGGCGCCGAGGGGATCGAGGAGTATCTCGAGACCAAGTACGTGGCGATCAGCCTTCCCTGACGTCCGGAGCTGGGAGTACGGTCGCGAAGGTGCGACACGATCACCACGGCCGTACTCACCGGCTCGAGCTCGACGACCAGACGCTGCGCGAGTGGGACTGCACGGTCCTCGCCAGCGATCCGGAGGAGGGCCTGGTCCTCGACCGGTCCGCCTTCTACCCGGGCGGCGGCGGCCAGCCGCCGGACCAGGGCGTCCTGATCTGGGGCGGCGTCCGGACCCGCATCGTCGGCGTCCGGCCGCGGGACGACCTGTGGCTCGTTCCCGACCCGGACGACCCGCTGCCGCCGCTCGGGACGCAGGTCCGCGGCGCTGTGGACGACGAGCGGCGCAGCCTGCTGATGCGCACCCACTCCGGGCTGCACGTGCTCTGCGGCGTCATGGCCCGCGACTTCGGGGTGCCGGTGACCGGCGGCAACATGGAGCCCGGCCAGGCTCGTCTCGACTTCGACCTCGCCGAGGTGCCGGCCGGGTTCAAGGACAGCCTGACGGAGAAGCTCAACGCCGAGGTGGCCGCCGACCGCGTCATCGACGTCCGCGTGCTGCCCCGCGCCGAGGCCTACGCCCTCGGCCCCATCGTCAAGACGGCGACCGACCTGCTGCCGCCCGACCTCCAGGACATCCGCCTGGTCGACATCCGCGGCCTCGACCTGCAGGCCGACGGCGGCACCCACGTCGCGTCGACCAAGCAGATCGGCCGTATCGAGGTGGCCAAGGTCGAGAACAAGGGCCGCGGCTTCCGCCGCATCCGCCTCAAGCTCGTCGACTGATCTGTCACCGACACACCTGTCGGTTACGCCTCGGCGGTGTCAGGACATCTAGGCATGGGCTGACGGTCACTCGCCGACGGCACCGTCGATGGCCTCGCGGAGGAGGTCGAGGTGGCCGCAGTGCCGCCCGGTCTCCTCGATGAGGTGGACGACGGCGTAGCGCAGGTCGAAGTCCATGCCCTCGCCACGCGCGACGTCGTCGAAGGAGTGGGCGGCGATGACCTCGTTGGACCGGGCGCACTCGGCGAGATAGGTGCGAACGACCGACGCCAGCGTCTCGCCGGGCTCGAGGTCGAAGCCCCCGGCGTCGTGCTCGCCCCAGGGCCCCGGCACGTCGGGCAGAGCGGCGAAGTCGATCGCGAACCACCACCGCTCCACGCACATGAGATGGCGGACGATGCCGGCCGGGGTGAGCGTGCTCGGCGGGACGGAGGCCGTAGTGGCCTGCGCGGTGCTCAGCCCGGCCACCTTGTTGACCACCGTCTCGCGCAGGAAGTCCAGCCGCAGCACCAGCGCGTCCTTCTCGGCTGCCCGCAGCGGCGGCTCGACCCGCGTCAGCGGCACCACCCCGTCGATGTCTGTCATGGGCCTCACCCCCGTGCGTCAGACCGTAGCGGACACCACCGACACCGGCGGTCAGATCAGCCGATACATCTTGCAGGCGTCGGTGAGGTCGCTCGCCGACGTGAACAGGTGCGCCCGCATGCCCACCGCCCCCGCCCCGCGCACGTTCGCCGCGGAGTCGTCGAGGAACAGGACGGACGACCGCTCGACGCCCAGCACGCGCAGCACGTGCATGAAGATTCGCAGGTCGGGTTTGGCCACGCCGATCTGCGCGGAGTTGAACACCTGGTCGAAGTCGTCGGCGATGCGCAGTTCGGCCAGTTCGGCGGCGATGCGGTCGGTGCCGTTGGTGAGCAGGCCGACTCGGACGCCCGCCACCCGCAGCCTGCGCACGAGGCCGAGCACCTCGCGGTCGACGGACGGGCGCTGCGTCGCCCAGGCGGTGGCGGCGACCGGGCCGACGGTCTGGGCGACGCGGTCGACCCACTGCGCGCGGGTGAAGCCGCCGGTGACGACCGACTGGAGCAACCGCGGCTCGAACGCCGTCTCGTGCAGTTTCCCCGGTGGCAGTCCGCAGCGCCTCTCGATCGCCTCCGTCGCCGCGGGCTCGTAGTGGCGTACCACGCCGTCGAGGTCGAGCAGGAGCACGTCGATCAGACCCATGAGGACGAATCGTGCCAGGAACGATCATCCGGCGACAGCCGGACTCCGACCCCCGGGACGGTCAGATCGCCAGATCCAGGTTGGCCCGGCCATCTACCGGCGACGACGCCAGCGCGTCCTCGCGGCGCGGGATCCGGCCGGCGCGGTAGGCGTCGCGCCCGGCCTCGACCGCCAGCCGCATCGCCCGCGCCATCCGGACCGGGTCGGCGGCCCGGGTGACCGCCGTGGCGAGCAGCACGCCGTCGCAGCCCAGCTCCATCGCCTGTGCCGCGTCGGACGCGGTGCCGATGCCGGCGTCCAGGATCACCGGCACCGACGCGTCGGCGACGATCGCGGCGATGTTGCGCGGGTTGAGGATCCCCAGACCGGTGCCGATCGGCGCGCCCAGCGGCATCACCGCGGCGCAGCCTGCGTCGGCCAGCTTGCGCGCGAGGATCGGGTCGTCGTTGGTGTACGGCAGCACGGTGAAACCGTCGTCGACCAGCTGCCGTGCGGCCGACACCAGCTCGACCGGGTCCGGCAGCAGCGTGACGTCGTCGGCGATGACCTCGAGCTTCACCCAGTCGGTCTCGCACGCCTCGCGGCCCAGCTTCGCCGTCAGCACCGCCTCGGCGGCGGAGAAGCAGCCGGCCGTGTTCGGCAGCGCGCGGATGCCGTTGCGCCGCAGCAGCTCCCAGACCGACCCCTCGCCGCCGGCCTGCACCCGCCGCAGCGCGACCGTCGTCAGCTCCGTCCCGGACTCCAACAGCGCGGCCTCCAGCCCGAGCAGGCTGGGCGCGCCACCGGTGCCCATGATCAGCCGCGACGACAGCTCGACGCCGGCGATGACGAGGGGGTCGTCGGTGGACACGTCAGCCTCCTTGGACGGCGGAGATGATCTCGATCTTGTCGTCGGGCTGCAGCGGCGTGGCTGCCCAGTCGGAGCGGGGCACGACGATCTGGTTGACGGCGACGGCGATGCCGCTGTCGCTGTACGTGCCGTCGGGTTTGGTCATGGTGCGCAGCACGACGTCGCCCAGCGTCGCGCCGGTGTCGAACGCGACGACGTCGCCGTTGATCGTCACCACCGTGGTCATGTGGGTCCTCCCGTCACAGTCGCGGCGAACCGGCGTGGGTCGGCGGCCGCCGCCCACTCGGGCACCGTTCCCGCACCGTACCGAGCGGCGAGCGCAGACGCGGTGAGCGGCGCGAGCAGGATGCCGTTGCGGTAGTGGCCGGTGGCCAGCAGCAGGCCCGGAATGCCGGAATCGCCGATCAGCGGCAGGTTGTCCGGGCTGCCCGGCCGGGCCCGCGCGGTCAGCTCGGTCAGTGGCAGCTCGTCGATGCCGGGGATCAGCGCCCGCGCGTCGCGCAGGATCGCGAACGTCCCGCCCGCGGTGACCCGCCGGTCGTCGGGCTGCTCCTCGCTGGTGGCGCCGACGACGACCTCGCCGTCCGGCCGCGGCACGAGATAGACCGGCCGGGCCTGCACGAAGCCGCGGACCACCCGGCCCAGGCTGAACCCCGGTTGTCCGGACGCGTCCAGCCGCAGCACCTGCCCCTTGACCGGCCGGGTCGGGGCCCCGCCGAGGCCCGGCAGCGCGCGGGCCAGCTCGCGGCTGGCCCAGCCGGCCGCCAGCACCACCGACCCGGTGCGGTGCCGGGTGCCGTGATCGTCCACCACCCCGTCGACGGTGCCCGACGGGGTGAGGCTCAGCTCGGCGACCCGCCGGTGGGCCACCGCCACGCCCCGGTCCGCCAGGACGGACAGCAGCGCCGCGTGCACCCGGCGCGGGTCGGTCTGGTGCTCGTCCGGCGTCCATGTGGCGGCGGCGATCCGCGGGCCGAGCAGCGGCTCCAGCCCGCGGGCGTCGTCGACCGTGATCTCCTCGATCGGCAGCCCGAGGCCGCGGCGCAGCTCGAGCAGCCGGCGCAGCTGCTGCCGGTCGCCGGAGTCGTAGGCGACGGTCAGCGTGCCGGTGCGGCGGAACGCCAGGTCCATGCCCGAGGCGAGGCTCAGCTCGGCGGCGAAGCCCGGCCAGGCCCGCGCCGAGGCAACGTTCAGCGCCGTCAGGTGGTCTTCGCCGAACTCCGCCTCGGTGACGTCGGCCAGCATGCCCGCGGCCGCGTACGTGGCGCCGTCGCCCGGCGCCGGGTCGAGACACACGACCGTCAGGCCGAGCTGCGACAGGCGCCAGGCGACCGCGGCGCCGATGATGCCGCAGCCGACCACGGCCACGTCCACACTCACGATGCGCTCCCTCCGCTGGCATGACCCAGTTCAGGTTCTACGGTCGGCCTGCTGGCCCTCTCAGCCCTGCCGCCAGGGCTCCCGTGCACCCTCCACCGTACTCCTCGACCTTGAGCGGGCCGTGGCAGACTCCGGCTGTGACCACGGCACCCGATGCGACGACGGCGGCGCGGCGGCGCCGGCGGCTGGCCGACGCCCGGCTGTACCTGTGCACAGACGCCCGGCGCGACCGCGGCGACCTGGAGCGGTTCCTGCACGCGGCGCTGTCCGGCGGCGTCGACATCGTCCAACTGCGTGACAAGACGCTGGACGCGCGGACCGAGCTGGAGCTGCAGCCGCTCATGGCGAAGGTCGCGGCGGACTACGGCGCCCTGGTGGCCGTCAACGACCGCGCCGATCTCGCGGAGCTGGCCGGCTCGGCGATCCTGCACACCGGCCAGGAGGACCTCCCGGTCGCGGCAAGCCGGCGGCTGCTCGGCCCGGACGTGCTGCTCGGACGGTCGACGCACTCCGTCGAGCAGGCCGCGGTCGCCGAGGCCGACCCCGACGTCGACTACTTCTGCGTCGGGCCGGTCTGGCCGACCCCCACCAAGCAGGGCCGGCCGGCGGTCGGCGTCCACACCGTCCGGGCGGTCGCCGAGGCCGCGCCGGCCACGCCGTGGTTCGCCATCGGCGGCATCGACGAGCGCACCGTCGCCGAGGTGGTCGACGCGGGCGCCCGCCGGGTGGTCGTCGTCCGGGCCATCACCGCCGCGGCCGACCCGCAGCGCGCCGCCCGCCGTCTGAGGGCGGCGCTGGGGGACTAGCTCAGCCCAACGCCGACCGCGAGGTCCCAGGCGGCGGTGAGTCCCACGAGGGAGGGGAGATCAGCCGGCCCGCAGGTCTGCGTACTCGGGGTGCCGGTCGAGGAAGCCGGCCACGAACGGGCACTGTGCGACGACCTTCAGGCCGCCTTCGCGGGCGTCGTCGAGCAGGGCACGAGCCAGCGCGCCGCCGACCCCCTTGCCCTCGGCCGCCTCTTCGACCACGGTGTGCAGGGCCACGATCTCGCGGTCGCGGCGGGTGTAGATGAGTTCGCCGACCCGGATTCCGTCCAGGTAGGCGGCGTAGCTGCGGGCGGTCCTGGTGATCTCGATGCTCACGCGCAGTCGCCTCCAGGGGTGCTGGATCGATGCCACAGATGGTGCTTGATCATTTCTACCGGTGCCGGTGACCCTTCGTGCCGATCTTCCCGATTCGCAGTGATCACCGATCTGCAACCGTAACGCACCGCCGGCCGGGCCGAACGGGCTCAGCTCGCCAAACCGGTCCGGAGGCTGCCACGATGCACGAATGCGCCTGGACCACGTCTCGTACGCCGCAGGACCGGACGGACTCGACGCCACTGCGGAGCGGCTGGCCGCAGAGCTCGGAGTGGAGCTCGTCGACGGAGGGATCCATCCACGGTTCGGCACCCGCAACCGGGTGCTCCCGCTGGCCGGTGGGCACTACCTCGAGGTGGTGGCGGCACTGGACCATCCCGCCGCCGACAAGGTGCCGTTCGGGCAGGCGGTCAAGGCCCGGTCCGCGGCCGGCGGCGGCTGGCTCGGCTGGGTGGTCGCCGTCGACGACCTCGCGCCCATCGAGGAGCGGCTGGGCCGCCCCGCCGTCGACGGTCACCGGCTGCGGCCCGACGGCTTCGACCTCGTGTGGAAGCAGATCGGCGTCATGGGCCTGATGAACGACCCGCAGTTGCCGTTCTTCGTCCACTGGGAGTCCAACCCCGCCGAGCACCCGTCAAAGGGCGGCCACGACGTCGTGTTGCTCAGCCTCGACATCGCCGGCGACCCGCACTTCGTCACCGCCTGGCTGGGCGAGCCCGAGGACCACCCGCTCGACGATGTCGACGTGCGCTGGCTGCCGCCCAACGGCGGCCCGGGCGTGCGGTCGGTGCGCTTCCGTACCGACCACGGAGAGGTCACGGTCTGAGCCCCATGGTCACCATCACCGTCGCCGGGACGGCGCAGCGGTTCCTGCCCGCCGAACGCGGCACCGTCCACCTGCGGGCCGCTCGCGAGGCGCGCCGGTCCGCCGACGTCGTCCCGCTGGTCGCCGAGCTGCACGCGCGGCTGTCCGCCGACGCCGAACGGCACGTGACGGCGGGAGCGGCCACTCGGTGGTCGGCCGACCAGCTGTATGTGTCCACCGTCCAGCGGTACGTGCGCGACTCCGACGTCAGCGAGACGTTCCAGGTGGCGGCGGCCGGCGTGGCCGTGCGGTTCTCCGACTTCGGCGCCCTGTCGGCCTGGGTCACCGAGGTGGGCACCATCGACGGCGTGGTCGTCGACGGCGTCGAGTGGGAGCTCACCGAGGCGCACCGTCGCGAGGTCGAGCGGGAGGTGCGGGCCGAGGCCGTGCGCGACGCCCAGGACCGCGCGGCCGTCTACGCCGCCGCCCTCGGCCTGTCCGGCGTCACCGTCACCGCGCTGTACGAGCCCGGGCTGCGGCGGCACGAGCAGGGCTTCGAGGGCGGCGGAGTGGTCCGGTTCGCTCGCCCGGCCTCGGTCGACCTCTCCGGCGGCGGCCCCGTCGTCTCGATGCGCCCGGAGCAGATCGAGGTGACGGCGACCGTCACCGCCGACTTCACCGCCGCCTGACCACCGCGCCGATCAGGCGTCGCGCTTCTTGAACAGCGACCAGGCGACGACCAGGATGATCGCGACGAACGCCGCGAACACCCCGCCGGAGGCCCAGCGGTCGAAGAAGTCGAACTCGGGGCCGCCGCTGGCCTCGTACGGCGTGGTGGCGATGAGCCGTCCACCGGCGCTGAACGGCAGGAACTTCAGCGCGGGCTGCAGCCAGTCGAGGGCCGACCACAGCGACAGCGCGGCGATCAGCGTCTCGACGATCAGCGGCGTGACCAGAAGGATGACCAGCGCCGACGGGACGCCACGGAAGAGCTGGCCGAGGGCGGCGCCCAGCACGGCGTACAGCACCACGAAGACGACGTAGCCGGGCAGCACCTCGTTCAGCGGCTCCGCGCCCAGGTCGGGCCCCGACCCCCAGTACAGGCTGCCGATGCCGATGTTGATGGCCATCGAGACGACGGCGATGACCGCCGCGGTCAGCGCCACCATGAGCACCTTCGCCAGCAGCAGCTGGCTGCGCTGCGGGATGGCCGTGAGCGTCGGCTGGATGGTGCCGTGCCGGTACTCGTGGCCGGTGGCGAAGATCCCGATGATGGCCAGGAAGATCGCCAGGAACGGCGCCAGCTCGGCACCGCCGGTGACGATGATGCCGGCATCCTCGGCGGTGACGATGTCGTTGCGGGTGGCGAACGACACGCCGAACGCGATGGCCGCCGTGAGCAACAGGCCGAGGCCGATCAGCCAGTAGGTCGACCGCAGGGTGCGCAGGCGCACCCACTCGAAGCGCAGGGCGCTGCTCATTCGGCACCTCCGGGGGTGGTGTCGCCGGGCTGGGACGGCGGGACGGGTGGCGCCGCCGGTGGTCCGGCCGAGGGCTCGGCGGGCGCACCGGGCTGGAGGGCGGGCTCGCCGCCGGGCGGGCCGAGCAGCTCGCGGGCGACGTACTCCTCGGACTCGCCGGTGGCGGACATGAACGCAGCCTCGAGCGACGCTGTCTGGGTGGCCAGCTCGTGCAGCATGACGTTGTGCTGGAACGCGAGCTCGCCGACCGTGGCGGTCGCGATGCCGGAGACCTGCAGCGCCCCGTCCTGCGGCGCCTGGCTGACGGCGACGCCGTCGACCCGGCGCAGCACCTCGGCCAGCTGGGCGGCCTGCGGGCTGCGCACCAGCACGCTCGACTGGGTGAACCGCTGGACGAAGCCGTCGACGTCGCCGTTGTAGATCATCGTGCCGCGGCCGATGACCACCAGCTGGTCGGCCATCAGCGACATCTCCGACAGCAGGTGGCTGGAGACGAAGATGGTGCGGCCCTCGCGGGCCAGCGACTTGAGCACGTCGCGCAGCCAGTGGATGCCGTGCGGGTCCAGGCCGTTGGCGGGCTCGTCGAGGATCAGCGTCGTCGGGTCGCCGAGCAGCGCCTGGGCCAGGCCGAGTCGCTGCGCCATGCCGAGGGAGAAGCTCTTCGGCTTCTTGGTCTTCACCTCGGACAGGCCCACGAACTCGAGCACCTCGTCGGCGCGGGAGAACGGGATGCCGCTGCCGGCGGCCAGCATGCGCAGGTGGTTGCGCGCGGTGCGGGTCGGGTGGAACGCCTTGGCCTCCAGCACCGCGCCGATCTCGCGCATCGGGTGGTGGATGGTGCCGAACTTGCGCCCGTCGAACAGCGTCTCGCCGCCGCCGTTGTCCAGGTCGAGCATCAGCCGCATCGTGGTGGACTTGCCGGCGCCGTTGGGTCCGAGGAAGCCGGTCACCATGCCCGGCCGCACCTCGAACGACAGATGGTCGACGGCGACCTTCGCGCCGTATCGCTTGTAGAGCCCTCGAGCCGTGATCATGCTTCTCCCGGGTGGTCGGTCGCTGCGAACCTATCGGGTCGCGGTCCGGGACCAGCTCATTCGCGGTGCCGAACGTGCGTGTCCGACCTCAGGAGGAGGGCAAGTAGGGCAAACCGGCTCGGCTCACGCCAGCCGCAGCGCCTGGCGGGCCAGCTGGCCGGCCTGGGCGCCGTACGAGCCGCCGAACAGCACTGCGTGGACGAGCACCGGGTGCAGCTGGTGCAGCGGCAGCCGCTCGCGCCAGCCCGGCGCGAGCGGCCAGGCCTCGTCGTACGCGGCGAGCACGCGGTCGAGGTGCGGCAGCCCGAACAGGGTGAGCATGGCGAGGTCGGTCTCGCGGTGCCCGCCGTGCGCGGCGGGATCGACGAGGTAGGCGCCGGTCTCGGTCCAGAGCACGTTGCCGGCCCAGAGGTCGCCGTGGATCAGCGCGGGCGGCTCGGCCGGGCCGGCCAGCCGGGGCAGCTCGGCGATGACCTTCTCGACGTCGGCGACGGTGCGCTTGTCGACGGTGCCGGCCTTGCGGGCCGCGCGCAGGTACGGCTCCAGCCGTCCGTACGCCCACAGGTCCGGCCAGTGCTCCCACGGCCCCTGCGGCAGGTCGAGGCTGCCGATCCAGCCGGGGCCGTCGGCCGAGCCGAACACGTCGGCGCCCTCGCGGTGCGTGGCGGCGAGGGCCCGGCCGAACCGCTCGGCGGCCGCCGCCGACGGGACGCCCGTCGTGACCCACTCGAGGACCAGGCAGCGCTCGTCGTGCGCGAGCACCTGCGGGACTGGGACGCCGTCGCCGGCCGCCGCCAGCCGTTCCAGGCCGATCGCCTCGGCTCGGAAGAAGCCGGGCGGCGCTCCGGCGCGGGTCTTGACGAAGACGGTGCGGCCGTCGTCGAGCCTCGCCCGGCGCGCCTCGCAGATGGAACCGCCGCCGACCGGGGTGAACGATTCGACGGCGGTACCCAGCAGCGTGTGCAGATGCTCACTGTCGACTGGGCTCACCGCCCGGCACGTCCAGCTCGATCTCCTCGCGCACCGCCGCGACGAAGCCGTCGGCGGCCCGCTCGATCATGAGCAGCACCTGCTCGAACGACGCGCCGTCGCCGTAGTAGGGGTCGGGCACATCGGTGTCGTCGCCGGCCACGGCCTCGGCGTCGTAGCTGCGCAGCAGCTGCACCTTGGCGCGGGCTTCGTCGTCGGGTGCCAGCATGCTGAGGTCGGCGAAGTTCTCGCGGTCGAGGGCCAGCACCAGGTCGACGTCGTCGAACCACTCGCGACGGAACTGCCGGGCCAGGTGGCTGCTGCCGTCGTAGCCGTGGTCGAGCAGCGCGGTGAGCGCGCGCGGGTCGGCCTGCTGGCCGGCGTGCCAGCCGCCGGTGCCCGCGGAGTCGACGGTGACCAGCTCATCGAGGCCGGCCTCCTCGAGGCGCCGGCGCAGCACGAACTCGGCGATGGGCGACCGGCAGATGTTCCCGGCGCAGACGACGCAGACGCGGTACGGGGTGCTCGGGTCGGTCACGGCTCGCGCGCCTCAGCGGCGCTGGCGCGCGAGCTCCCCGACGGCCAACGCGAGCTCGGTGGCCAGATCGAAGGACCGCTCGTGGTTGGGGTTGCTGCGCATCCACAGGCAGATGGTCTGCACGACGGCACCGGACCAAGCAGGGTCGCGGCGCAGCGCGTGCCGGACCGACACGGGGCGCGGCGCGAAGGACGTGACGTCGAACCACTGGCCGTCGGCGAAGGCGAGCATCGGATTGCCGTTCGGATCGTCGTAGACGACCTCGTAGACCATCGAGCCCACCAGCGCGTGCCGGTTGGTGTCGGGTTCCGGGTACCCGGGCGGTGTGGTGACCGCGAGAGGTACCGGCCGCGACGGAGACGTGCCGCGTTCCGGGTGCCGGGCGCGCTGATGGCCCGAAGGAGGTTGCTCGGTCAGAACCGAACCGACGGGGCCGTAGCCGATCGTCATATGTTCACCATGCCCACACTGAGTTCAGGGCACAACGAACCCCCGTGGCGCCGCCGGAAACGGCACCTATCCGTCGTGCAGAGGATGCTAGGCCAAAGGTACGTCAAACATCGGCTCAGCGGAAGAAGGCCGGATCAAGGTGGCCTTTGGGCCCACGCCGCGACGACGGATGGACGACCGTCACTACGCCGTTCGTCAGTTCGGCAACAACAGATTCAAAACCCAGCTGACGAACGAGACCACCAGCGCGCCGAGCACCGCCGCCCAGAAGAACGAGTCGACGTGGAAGGGCACGTCCAGTCCGTCGGCGATCCACGAGGTCAGCCAGAACATCAGCGCGTTGACGATCAAGGTGAACAGGCCGAGCGTCAAGATCAGCAGCGGCAGCGACAACAACTGGACCACTGGTTTGATGAACGCGTTGACGAGACCGAAGATCAGGGCGACGACAAGCAAGGTCAGGATCTCGCTTGACGTGCTGTCAGAGCTGATGGTCACGCCGTCGACGATCCGGGTCGCCACCCACAGGGCGAAACCGTTGACGAGCAGCCGAACGATGAAGGACGTCACGGCTGCCGAGCGTACACATCGAGGGCCCTCCGCGGGAGCGGCTAGCGTGGTAGCCGGCCGCGTGGCCTGACGTCAGTCTCCGAGGAGAAGGTGCGAACATGAGCGCGACGGAGCAGAGTCGGAGTGGTGATCGGACGCCCGCGGCCGAAGGCGGCCCGGTGCGCATCCGCAAGGCCCTGGACGGCCTGCCGTCCTACCGCCCGGGCCGTCCGGCCGCGCCGGCGCCGGGTGCGGAGCAGGCGTTCAAGATCTCCTCGAACGAGAACCCCTACCCGCCGCTGCCCGGCGTGCTCGAGGCCGTCACGGCGACCGCGGGGACGATGAACCGTTACCCGGACATGTTCGCCACCGGCCTCGTGGCGGCCCTGGCCGACCGCTTCGACGTCCCGCCGGCGCACGTGGCCACCGGCACCGGCAGCGTCGGCGTGCTGCAGCAGATCGTTCAGGCCACCGCCGCCGAGGGCGACGAGGTGGTCTACGCGTGGCGGTCGTTCGAGGCCTACCCCATCGTGGTGGGCATCTCCGGTGCGACGGCGGTTCAGGTGCCGCTGGCGCCCGGCGCGCGGCACGACCTGCCCGCCATGGCCGAGGCGATCACCGACCGCACCCGCCTGGTGTTCGTGTGCACGCCGAACAACCCGACCGGCGCGGTCGTGCGGCGCGACGAACTGGCCGCGTTCCTGCGCCGGGTGCCCGAGGACGTCCTGGTGGTCGTCGACGAGGCGTACCGCGAGTTCGTCCGCGACCCGGAGGCCGTTGAGGGCATCGACTTCTACCGCCGGCACCGCAACGTGTGCGTGCTGCGGACGTTCTCGAAGGCGTACGGCCTGGCCGGACTGCGGGTCGGCTTCGCGATCGCGCACGACGAAGTGGCCGACGCCCTGCGCAAGACCGCGGTGCCCTTCGGCGTCTCCGGCGTCGCCCAGAGGGCCGCTGTCGAGTCGTTGGCCCGCGAGGCGGAGCTGCTCGAGCGGGTCGAGGCCCTGGTGGGCGAGCGGGCGCGAGTATATGACGCGCTGGTGGCGCAGGGATGGGAGATTCCTCACACGGAGGCGAACTTCGTGTGGCTCGCGCTGGGCGAGCGGACTCTCGACTTCGCCGGCTTCTGCGAGACCGCGGGGCTGGTCGTGCGGCCTTTCGCCGGCGAGGGCTGCAGGGTCACGATCGCCGAGCCGGAGGCCAACGACAGGCTGATTCGACTGGCCGGCGAATGGAGAGCAGGCTGACGCCCGCCTCAGCGCACGAATCCCCGGTTGCTGGGGAACAAGCACGGACGGCGTCCTGCGTTCGGGGGGCGAGACGCCGGACGCCGTCCGTGCGGTCTATGGCTACTGCGTCAGCAGCAGAAATCTCCAGGGCTCGCAGTCGGCGCGAAAGCGGCAACCGCGGGTGTGCTCACCGTGAACATGAGTGCGAACGATGCGACAACCGCGATCACAACTCGCTTGGCACGCCCCATCTAGATCGAACTCCTAAAGTCGGCATTTGGACTGGCAAAATGTGACTGACTGTAGTCCAATACTGTCATGACAGAAGACCAGCCAGCAACAGTGGACGAGGCGCCGCTTCCGACGCCCGTCGGGCAGCGTATCCGATCCCGCCGGTTGGAGCTCGGCCTCTCTCAGGCCGAGATCGCAGAGGGCATGCTGTCCCCCAGCTACGTCTCGCTCGTCGAGAGCGGTCGCCGGCAGCCGGCCGCCTCGGCGCTCGCGCACATCGCCGAGCGGCTGCGCATCGACGTCGAGTATCTGCGCGACGGCGTCGACGCGTCCGTCCGCACCAAGGCTCGCCTCGCCCTGGGCCGCGCCGAGATGGCGCTGCGCGAGGGCCGGGCTGAAGAGGCGTACCAGCAGTTCACCGAGCTGGTCGGGGACCCTGGTCTGAACGACGAGCAGAGCCGCGCTGCCCGGCTGGGCCGGGCGCTGGCGCGCGAGCGCACGGGCGACCTCGAGGGCGCCATCGAGATCCTCAGCGAGCTGGCCGACGAGGCGCGGCAGACGCCCGCGGTGCAGTCCTGGCTCGACGTCGCCATCGCGCTGACCCGGTGCTACGACCGCGCCGGCGACTTCGACATGGCCATCCAGATCGGCGAGGAGGCCCGTCGTGCGGCCTTCGACCTCGGCCTGGAGAGCACCGACGAGTACATCCGCCTCGGCTGCACGGTGCTCGGCGCCTACTCCGGCCGCGGCGACATGGTCCGGTCCAAGGCGCTCGCGGGGGAGCTGGTGGCCGCCGCCGACCGCATCGGCACGCCGCACACCCGCGGCGCGGCGTACTGGAACGCCTCACTCATCGCGGAGTCCCGCGGCGAGCTGGCGCTGGCGCTGAACCTGGTCGACCGCGCGCTGGCGATGTTCGGCGAGGGCGACGACCTCCGCAACCTCGCCCGGCTGAGGCTGGCGCATGCCTGGCTGCTGCTGCAGGGCAGCGAGCCCCGGGCGCAGGAGGCGCTGGACATCCTCGACGGCGTCGAGGCCGCCATCAACCAGCACGGCAGCGCCACCGACATCGCGAGCTTCCACAACAAGCGGGCCCAGGCCCTGCTGCGGCTCGGCCGGCTCGACGACGCGCATGCCGCCGTCCAGGAGGCTCTGCGCCACGTCGGCGACCAGCCGCGCGTCGGTGGCGCCGACGCCCGGCTCACGCTGGCCCGCATCCTGCGAGCGCAGGGCGACCTCGACCAGAGCATCCGCGAGGCCGCGCTGGCCGCGTCCGCGCTGGAGTCCATGGGCGCCTCCCGGGTCGCCGCGGCGGCCTGGCGCGAGCTGGCCGACCTCTACCGCGACCTCGGCCGCACCAACGAGGCGCTCGACGCGTACGACAACGCGCTCCGCTCGGTCCGCGTCGTCCCGCGCGCCAGCGTCGGCCTGGTCGACGAGATGCTCGGCGACAGCATCAACGCCAACGGCTCGGCCCTGGCCGGCGCCTGACGCACTCGCGCACGTCGCGAAGGCGTGAGCGGCAACGTCGCCGCTCACGCCTTCGCGATGTCCAGGGTCGGCCGCCGCACGCGCCCATCGCGGCGCGACTGAGTGATGGTCTTGGAGTCATCCGGCCAGGGCTTCGTCCGGGGCGAGGTCGGCGGAGTCCTCGGTGCGCTCCTTCTTCGCGCTCGTGCGTTCGCCGTTGACCACCAGCACGACACCGCCGACGACCAGCGCACCACCGATCATCATGATCGAGGTCACCGGCTCGGAGAGAATCGCCCAGCCGAGGATCACCGCGACCACCGGGTTCACGTAGGCGTAGGTCCCGATCAACGACAGAGGCGCGTTCGCCAGCAGGTACCCGTACGCCGTGTACCCCAGCAGCGAGCCCAGCAGGATGAGGTACGCCAGCGCCAGCCAGCCCCTGGCCGGCACCGCCGCCGGGTCGACGTGGCCGAGCTCCCCGCTCGCCGCGGAGATGACCAGCAGCATCACGCCGCCGGCCAGCATCTCGTATGCCGACGCCACAAGCGCGTTGCGTGGCAGCCCCAGCCGCGGGGAGAAATAGGACCCGAACGCCCACGAGATGGTGGCGAGCAGCAGGATCCCCACACCCCACGCCTCGACGCCCTCGATGCCGCCGCGGGGCAGACTGATGACGGCGACGCCGGCCAGGCCGATCAGGACGCCGGCCCATGTCAGCGCGGGCGGCCGGATTCCGCCGGCCACCTGCAGGAGCACGAACCACAGTGAGATCGCGCCGACGATCAGCGCGGCCAGGCCGCTGGGGACCGTCTGCTCCGCGACCGCGACCATTCCGTTGCCGAGCACCAGCAGCAGCAGCCCCATGACCGCCGCGCCGCGCAGCTCCCGCCGTCCCACCCGGATCCGCTCGCGGCCGTGCCGCAGCCGCAGGAAGCCGAGCAGGAGCAGTCCGGCGACCAGGAAGCGCAGCCCCATGCCGAGGAACGGCGGGATGTCGGCCTCGACCACCACCCGGATGGCCAGATACGTCGAGCCCCACACCACGTAGACGACGATCAGCGCGGCCCAGATCATCGCCGGCCGCGCAGGAGCGTGGGTCACGAGTGTCTCCCTCTATCAGTACTGACGGGCCCCATTGTGGCGGATCGCCGGCAACGAGCGACAGCGACTTTCGGCCAGGTCGCTGCGATATCGCGACAAGGCCGGCGCGGGCATATGTCCCGGTGTGGACGACCGACTGGCGAGACACTAGATGTAGATGACTTGCATCTTTGTAACTACCAGATAGTGTGGCTCATGCAGCTGGTTCCACCGGTCAGCCAGACCGGTGGAGGCAACAGGGAACCCGGTGTGAGTCCGGGACTGCCCCGCAGCGGTGAACGGGAACGACCGCCGTCAACGAAGCACTGGGCCTTCCGCGAGAAGGCCTGGGAAGCGACGGCCAGTAGATGGAACGCCACCAGCCAGGTGGCCTTCCGCGCCCGTGAGTCCGAAGACCTGCCAGCGCACCGCACGCCCTACGCGTGCGGTGGTCCGCGGCTCCCGAGGGAGGGGCCAGGGGACGATACGGCGACGTACTCACCGCCGCGACCAGGGCGTACCACCGGCGCGGTGCCGGCGACGCATCTCTCCTTGCCTCCACCTCAGTGCCGCGGGCCGAGCCAGCCGAGCTCGCGAGGAGAGAGCATGAGCGTCAACGTCGTCAAGCGCGACGGGTCGGTGGAGCCCTACGACGGCTACAAGATCGCCCGGGCCATCGAGGCCGCCAGCGTGGGCCTGGACAACCAGGTCGCCCGGGTCACGCAGCTGCAGTCCGAACTCGAGATCACCTTGTTCGACGGCATCACCAGCCAGCAGCTCGACGAGGCTGTCATCCAGGTGGCCCTGCAGAACGTCCGCGACGATCCCGCGTTCGACACCGTCGCGGCGCGGGTGCTACTGAAGACGGTGTACAAGCGGGTGCTGGGTGACTACGAGACCCCGGACCAGCTGGCCGAGCTGCATCGCGAGAGGTTCCCCGGCTACGTGGCGGAGGGCGTGGCCGCCGGGCTTCTCGACGAACGGCTCGCGACCCACTTCGACCTCGACCGGCTGGCGCGGGCGCTGGACCCGTCGCGCGACGACCTGCTGCGGTACATCGGCGCGGTCACCATGAGCAACCGGTACATGATCAACGACCGCGACGGTCACCGGTTGGAGGTGCCGCAGTTCTTCTGGATGCGCGTCTCGATGGGCCTGTCGCTGAACGAGGCCGACCCGACGTCGGCGGCGATCGGGTTCTACGACAAGATGTCCAGACTGGACTACCTGGCCGCCGGATCGACCCTGGTCAACGCGGGAACGGCGTACTCCCAGCTGTCGAACTGCTTCGTCATGGAGATGCAGGACGACATCGAGCACATCGCCAAGAGCGTGCGCGATGTCATGTGGCTGACCAAGGGGACCGGCGGCATCGGGCTGTCGGTGACGAAGCTGCGCGCCGAGGGCTCGCCGATCCGCAGCAACAACACCGTCTCGACCGGCCCGATCCCGTTCATGCACACGATCGACTCGACGCTGCGGGCGGTGTCGCGCGGCGGCAAGAAGTTCGGCGCCCTGGCCTTCTACATCGAGAACTGGCACCTCGACTTCCCGCAGTTCCTCGACCTCAAGCAGAACGCCGGCGACCCGTACCGCCGGGTGCGCACCGCCAACACCGCGGTCTGGATCTCCGACGAGTTCATGACCCGGGTCGCGAACGACGACGACTGGTACCTGTTCGACCCGCTCGAGGTCCCCGACCTGCCCGAGCTGTACGGCGCCGCGTTCAGCCGGCGGTACGCGCAGTACGTGGCCGCGGCCGAGGCCGGCGAGCTGCGGACGTTCACCAGGATCAAGGCGCGGGAGCAGTTCCGGGCCATCCTGGTCGCCCTGCAGACCACGTCACACCCCTGGCTGACGTGGAAGGACACCATCAACAACCGGGCGCTGAACGACAACACCGGCACCATCCACCTGTCCAACCTGTGCACCGAGATCACGCTGCCGCAGGACCGCGACAACATCGCCGTCTGCAACCTCGCGTCGATCAACCTGTCCGCGCACCTGGTCGATGGCCGGATCGAGTGGGACCGGCTGCGCGAGAGCGTCCGGCTCGCGGTCCGCCAGCTCGACAACCTCATCGACATCACCGTCTCGTCGGTGCCGGCGTCCGAGCGGTCCAACGAGCTCAACCGCGCCGTCGGCCTCGGCGTCATGGGCTTCACGGACGTGGTCGAGCGGCTGGGCTGGTCGTACGAGAGCGAGCAGGCCTACGACCTCATCGACCGGCTGATGGAGTTCATCAGCTACCACGCCATCGACCAGAGCGCCGACCTCGCCCGCGACCGCGGCGCCTACCCCAACTTCGAGGGCTCCGGCTGGAGCCGCGGCCTGGTCCCGATCGACACCGTCGACCGCGCGGAGCGCGACCGCGGCGTGCCGATCACCGTCTCGCGGGCCAGCCGCCTGGACTGGGACGTGCTGCGCGACAAGGTCCGGGGCGGCATGCGCAACGCCACCCTGATGGCCATCGCCCCGACGGCGTCCATCGGCCTGGTCGCGGGCACCACGCCGGGCCTGGACCCGCAGTTCTCCCAGCTGTTCAGCCGGGCTACCAGCTCCGGCAAGTTCCTCGAGGTCAACCGCAACCTGGTGAGCGACCTCAAGGAGCGCAGGCTGTGGGAGCAGGTCCGCGACGACCTGCTGCGCGCGCAGGGCGACGTGTCCGCGCTGGACACCGTCCCGGCCGACCTCAAGGCGATCTACAAGACCTCGTTCCAGCTCTCGCCGTACGCGTTCATCGAGGTCGCGGCACGGGCGCAGAAGTGGATCGACCAGGCGATCAGTCGCAACATGTACCTCGAGACGCGCGACATCGACGACATGGTCGACGTCTACTCGGCGGCCTGGTCGAAGGGCGTCAAGACCACCTACTACTTGCACGTCAAGCCGCGGCACACCGCCGAGCAGAGCACCGTCCGGGTGAACAAGGCCGAGTCGCTGGCAGGCTCCGGGGCCTCGGCGAGCGGCGGCCCGCGGCGCGGCTTCGGCGCGGCCCGGGCGGGCGTCAAGCCGGCCCCGGCTCCGGCACCGGCGACCGAGCCGGCTCCCGTGGCCGTCGTCGAACTCGACGTGGTCGACACCGGTGAGGAGACGGTCGCCTGCCCCGTCGATCCCCAGGAGCGGCTGCAGTGCGAGTCCTGCCAGTGACCGGAGAGGAGCGAACCTCGATGGGCATTCTCGGCACCGGCATCCAGGAGGGCCTGCTGCTCAAGCCGGTCCGCTACCCCTGGGCCTACGAGCTGTACAACCAGGCCGTCGCGAACACCTGGTTCCCGCACGAGGTGCAACTCGGCGAGGACATGGCCGACTTCAAGAAGATGTCCGACGAGGAGCGGCACGCGCTGACGTTCCTGATGAGCTACTTCAACCCGAACGAGCTGCTGGTGAACAAGGCGCTGGCGTTCGGCGTGTACCCGTACCTGAGCGCGGCCGAGGCGCATCTGTACCTCGCCAAGCAGATGTGGGAGGAGGCCAACCACGTGATGGCCTTCGAGTACGTCCTCGAGACGTTCCCCATCGACCGCGGGCAGGCCTACGCCGCCCACGTCACCGTCCCGTCGATGGTGGCGAAGGAGGAGTTCGAGGTCCGCTACATCAAGCGGATGACCGAGCAGACGCTGGACGTCACCACCGTCGAGGGCAAGCAGGACTTCGTCCGGAACCTGGTCGCCTACAACATCGTGCTGGAGGGCATCTGGTTCTACAGCGGGTTCATGGTGGCGCTGAGCTTCCGGCAGCGGAACCTGCTGCGCAACTTCGCGTCGCTGATCGACTGGATCGTGCGCGACGAGAGCCTGCACCTGAAGTTCGGCATCAACCTCGTACTCACCGTACTGGACGAGAACCCGGAGCTGCAGACGCCGGAGTTCGCCGCCGAGATCGAGCAGATGATCATCGACGGCGTCGCTATGGAGGAGCAGTACAACCGCGACCTGCTGCCCACCGGCATCCTGGGCATGAACGCCGACTACATCAACCAGTACGTGAAGTACCTGGCCGACCGGCGCCTGGAGGAGCTCGGCTTCGAGCCGCACTATCGTGTGGCGAATCCCGCGAAGTGGATGGCGACTGCCAATGACACCCTGCAACTGGTGAACTTCTTCGAGTCCATCAACACCAGCTACGAGGTCGACGCCCGAGCCGGCGGCGGGTAGGAGAGCAGCGGATGTACGTACGGGTGCGCCGGCGCCGTCCCGAGCGACTGGACGGGCCGGCGCCTCGGCTGCCCGGGGCCGGTCTCGGCCTGCTGGGTCCGGCGTTCGTCGCGGCCGTGGCGTACGTCGACCCCGGCAACGTCGCCACGAACCTTTCGGCCGGCGCCGGCTACGGCTACCTGCTGGTGTGGGTGCTGGTCATGGCGACGGCGATGGCCGGACTGGTGCAGTACCTGTCGGCGAAGTTGGGCGTGGTGACCGGCTCGTCGCTGCCCGAGGTGCTGCGCGACCGGCTGCCTCGCGGCGGCCGCCTGGCGTACTGGCTGCAGGCCGAGGTGGTCGCGATGGCCACCGACATCGCCGAGGTGGTCGGCGGCGCCATCGCGCTGAACCTGCTGTTCGGCCTCCCGCTGTGGCTCGGCGGCATCATCACCGGCGTCGCGTCGATGGCGCTGCTGACGGTGCAGAACGGCCGCGGGCAGCGGGCCTTCGAGCGGGTGGTCACGACGGCGCTGCTGGTCATCGCGGTCGGGTTCGTCGCCGGGCTGTTCGTGCAGCCGCCGTCCCCGGCCGGCATCGCCGACGGGCTGGTGCCGCGGTTCGACGGGACGGAAACGGTGCTGCTGGCGGCCGGCATGTTCGGCGCCACGGTCATGCCGCACGTGGTCTACCTGCACTCGGCGCTCGCCCGCGACCGGTTCGGTGCGACGCCGGAGCCCGGCCTGGTCGGCCGGCTGCTCCGCGCGACCCGGGCCGACGTCGGTGTCGCGATGCTGGTGGCCGGCAGCGTGAACATCGCGCTACTGCTGGTCGCGGCGGCCGCGCTGCGCGGTGTCGACGGCACCGACACCATCGCCGGAGCGCACGCCGCCGTCGAGTCCGGACTGGGGACGGCGATCGGTGCGCTGTTCGCGGTCGGCCTGCTGGTGTCCGGCCTGGCGTCGACGTCGGTGGGCTGCTACGCGGGCGCGGTGATCATGGAGGGCCTGCTGCTGCGGCGGATCCCGCTGCTGGTCCGGCGGCTGGTCACGCTGGTGCCGGCGGTCGCGATCCTGACGACGGGTGCGGAGCCGACGTGGCTGCTGGTGCTCTCGCAGGTGGTGCTGTCGTTCGGTATCCCGTTCGCGATCATCCCGCTGGTCGCCGTCACGGCGAAGTCGTCGATCATGGGCCGGTGGGCCAACTCGCGGCTGACCACGACCCTCGCGGTGCTGGTCAGCGTCGTGGTCGTCAGCCTCAACGTCGCGCTGCTGACGCTGACCATCATGGGGTAGCGCTCAGAGCCAGCCGTTCTCGTCGGCGATCCGTACGGCGTCGGCCCGGCTCGACGCGCCCAGCTTGGCGATGGCCGCGGCCACGTAGTTGCGGACGGTTCCGGGTGACAGGTGGGTGCGCCGGGCGATGACGGCCACCGGGGTGTCGTAGCCGGCCAGCCGCAGCACCTCCAGCTCGCGCGGCGTCAGCGGGTTGACCGGGGCGGTCAGCGCGTCGGCGGCAAGCGCCGGGTCGACGTACCGCTCGCCGCGATGTACGCGCCGGATGACGTCGGCCAGCGCCCCGCCCGGCGACCCCTTCGGGAGGAAGCCCTTCGCGCCCGCCGTCAGCGCGCGCTGCAGGTGCGGCGGGCGGCCGTGGCCGGTGAGGATGACGACGACGCACGACGGCAGCGCCGTGGCCAGCTCGGCCGCCAGCTCCATGCCGGTCAGCTCGGGCATCTCGAGGTCGGCGACGACGACGTCGGGACGGTGCGCCAGGGCGGCGTCGACGGCGGCCCGGCCGTCCGGCGCCTGCGCGACCACCTCGAGGTCGGGCTCGAGGTCCAGCAGTGCGGCGACGGCGGTGCGGATCAGCTCCTCGTCGTCGGCCAGCAGCACCCGGATCACGGCCGCACCGCCAGCGTGACCGCGAGGGTGAACGTGTCGCCGTCGCGGCCCGAGCGCAGCGTGCCGCCCGCCTCGGCCAGCCGGTCGGCGAGGCCGCGCAGGCCGGAGCTGTGCGCGTCGGGGCCGTCGCCCGTCGCGCCGTCGTTGACCACTGTCATGCGCACCTTGTCGCCCTCCCGCCCGATGTCGATGGTGCACCATCGGGCCCGGCTGTGCCGCAGCACGTTCGTGCTCGCCTCGCGCAGGACGGGGATCAGCAGCGCGCTCGCCTGCTCGGGCAGCGGCGCGGCCGGTCCGGTGACTGCGCAGCGGACGCCGGACGACTCCAGCACCCGCCGGACCGCGTCCAGCTGGCCGGCGAGGTCGACCGTCCGGTAGCCGTGCACCACCTGGCGCATCTCGGTCAGCGCCGACGCGGCGAGAGCGCGCGCCTCCTCCGCCTCGCGGCCGGCCCGCTCGCCGTCCACCGTCGCCAGCCGGGCGGCCAACTCGGTCTTCAGCGCGATCACCGAGAGGTTGTGTCCGAGCAGGTCGTGCACGTCCCGGGCGAACCGCAGCCGCTCCTCCGTAGCGGCCAGCCGGGCTTGCGCAAGCCGGCCCTCCCGCGCCTCGACCAGCAGGTCCCACAGCCACATCGGCACGCCGCACAGCAACGCGACCATGACCGCGTTGATCAGTGTGAGCAGCAGGTACGTCGGCACCGATCCGCCGGCCCACCAGCCGACCAGCACGGAGACGCCGACCGCGAGGGCGGCCAGCGCGACGCCGGGGACCCGGCCGAGCAGCAGCGGCGCCGCCCCGGCCAGCGGCCCGCCGAGCCACGCCCACGTCTCCCACTCGGCGCCGTCGGCCGGCCCGGCCAGCGGCACCGACGCGGCCGCCGCGAGCAGAAACGCGACCAGCCAGCGTCGCCGGGCCGGCTCGCCGACCGACGGTGTCAGCACCGCGTGCAGGGCGCCGGCCTGCGTCGCGCAGAACAGCGCAACGCCGAGTGCGCCCAGCACGGCGCGGGCCGGGTCGTCCTCCCTCAGCACCCCGACGCCGCCGCCGACGAACGCCGTCGCCACGGCCGCGCCCAGCGCGAACAGCAGCACCACCCAGCGGGCCCGGCGCAGCCGTCGGTCGGAGCCGGCGGAGTCAATGGCGCTCACGGGACGGTACCCGCCGCTCAGGTCACCCGGACCCGGGCCAGCTGCCGCGACTGCGCGACCAGGGCGCCGTCGGCGTCGTAGACCTCGGCCTCCTCGTCGAACCAGCCGTCGCGGACCAGCCGGCCGCGCAGGTGCACCGTCAGCCAGCCCGGCGCGGGCAGGCTGCGCGTCAGCACTGTCAGCTGGACGGTGGGCGCCCAGCCGAGCCGGCCCAGACCGAACACCGTCGGCGGCAGGGAGTCGACCGCCAGCGCCAGCACGACCGGGTCGGGCTGGGTGCCGTCGGCCAGCCGCACGTGCCCGCGCATGGACAGCTGTCCGGCCGGTCGGCCGGAAAACCAGCCCAGGGTCTGCGGATCCAGCCGTAGATCGACGTGTTCGAGCAGGCCGACGTGGGTGCCGTCGGGGAGGTCGACCACCGCGCGGATGCACTCGTCGACCGGCGCCACCGGCTCCGGCGGCGGCCCGACCCACTCCACCGGCGAGGTACGCGACAGTTTGCTGGTGGTGACCGTCGCCTCGACCCTCGGCTCGTCCTCCTGGACCAGCGTGGCCCGCAGCGTCTCGATGGTCCGCCCGGTGCGCACGACATCGACCTGTACGTGCGCCGGGCCGCTGGTGGGCGGGGTCACGAAGTGCGCGTCGGTGCTCACCGGATGCGGGTGGGTCGACTCGGCCAGCACGGCGCGCAGCACCAGGGCCAGCAGGTAGCCCCCGTTCGGCACCTCGCCGACCGACCAGGTTCCGTCGATGTCGACCTCGTGCCGCCCGGGGGACACCCGGCGCGTTGCCGACGCTTCGTCGAAGTCAGGCACGGGTCAAGACCCTATGCGACTCCGCCTGGCACCGACAGGGGGCGGCAGGTCGTGATTGTCCGAGCTTCCCGATGAATGGGCGTTTCCACTAGGATGCCCGCGTTGGGGGGCTTTTGTGGATTCGAGACTATTTCGCGCTGTCGTATCGGCGCGCTCATCTGTGAGCATTGACATTCTCTAAGGAGATCCATGTCCATTCATCCGACCCGGCGCCGTCTCGGTGCCGGCGCGCTGGCGGCCGGCCTGCTGGTGCTCGGCCCAGCGACGGCGTTCGCGCTGGCCGGCGTGCCGGTGTCGCCGCGGGCCGAGCTGAACCAGGCCAACGACGTCGACGGCCTCGACGTCATGCTCGAGCGGGACGTCCCTCCGAGCGGCACCGAGACCCGGCTGGTCGGGCTCGAGGACGACGGCGCCGCCCTGTGGGCCTACTGTGTCCAGTTCTTCGAGCCGCTCAACTACGACGAGCCCCAGATGGTCGAGGTGCCGTGGAACGAGTACCCGGATCCTGACTCGCCGTTCCACGAGAACCGCGACGAGATCCACTGGATCCTGCAGAACTCGTACCCCGTGCTCGACCTGAACGAGGTCGAGACGGCCGCCGGCGGGGAGTTCAACGACGGCCTGTCCGTCGAGGAGGCGATCGGCGGGACTCAGGCGGCCATCTGGCTGCTGAGCGACGAGCTGCCGCTGAACGTGGCATACATGGAAGCGGGGAGCGAGTCCGAGCAGGACGCCGCGGCCCTCTACACCTACCTCACCGGCGAGGCGAACGTCGGCATCGGCGACCAGCCCGAGCCGGAGCTGAGCCTGACCCCGGCGTCGCTCTCGGGTGAGGCGGGCACGGTCATCGGGCCTTTCGAGGTGTCCACCACGGCGGACGTCGTCGACGTGACGGCCGACCTGCCCGAGGGCGTCGAGCTGGTCGACTCCGAGGGCACGACGCTGCCGGCCCAGATCACCGACGGCTCGACGTTCAGCGTTGACGTGCCGGCCGACGCGGCGGCCGGCGGCGGCTCGTTCGAGCTGACCGCCGAGGCGTCCCTGAGCGCGGGCCGGCTGTTCATCGCCGCCGACTACGACAAGCACAAGTCGCAGTCACTGATCCTGGCCCACTCCGATGAGGTCGAGGTATCCGTCGAGGGCACAGTCGACTGGACCGCCGAGCCGGCCGAGACGCCCACCCCGACGCCGAGCGAGACGCCGTCGGAGTCGCCCACGCCGACACCGAGCGACACCCCGTCCGAGACGCCCACGCCGACGCCGTCCGACACCCCGTCGGAGACGCCGAGCGAGAGCCCGACGCCGTCGCCGAGTGAGACGCCGGACGAGGAGCTGCCGGACACCGGCGCCTCGCCGACGCTGCTGCTGGCGGTCGGCCTGGGCCTGGTGGCCGCGGCCGCGTTCCTGCTGCGCCGCCGGTTCGCCGGAGCCGCCGAGTAGGGCGGCCACACCCGAAGCCGCGCGGAGCGTCCGGACGGGCGCACCGCGTGGCTTCGCGTCGTTCCTGGCCCGCGACGGCGGTTAGTCGGACGACAGAGGAATTGTGTGGTCAGTGCAGCGTCCCGGCGAGGAAGTTTGTCCGGAACGACGACCCTTCGGGGGATCCCCAGCGGGCAGGCTGACACCAGGTGCTGCAGGATGAAGCCCCACCTGCCGCCTCGGTGCACCCGTCCGACCCCGGATCTGGGTACCGTGGCGGTAGCGAGGTCGTGACTCCGGTCACGGTCATGCACCGCGGCGAGGGCGAGGACCCACCCATAGTCCTCCCCACGCCGCCGGTGGTCACGAGGAGCAAGCTCCCGCGGCAATCCTGCGGAGCCGACGACGTGAAGGAGACACATGACTGTCGAGACGGCGGCCGAGGCGACTCCGCCCGAACCCGAGCTCGTCCAGCTGCTCACGCCCGAGGGCGAGCGGGTTCCACACGAGCACTACGACTCCCTCATCGCCGACGTCACCGGCGACGACATCCGCGCCATGTACCGCGACCTGGTGCTGGGCCGGCGCGTCGACGGCGAGGCCGTCGCGCTGCAGCGGCAGGGCGAGCTGGGTCTGTGGGCGAGCCTGCTGGGCCAGGAGGCCGCCCAGGTCGGTTCCGCCCGCGCGCTGCGCGCCCAGGACCACGTCTTCCCGACCTACCGCGAGCACGCGGTCGCGCTGTGCCGCGGCGTCGACCCGGTGAAGCTGCTGGCGCTGTTCCGCGGCGTCGACCAGGGCAGCTGGGACCCCGACGAGACCCGGTTCCACCTCTACACGATCGTCATCGGCGCACAGACCTTGCACGCCACCGGCTACGCGATGGGCGTCCAGCGCGACGGCGCCATCGGCACCGGCGACCCCGACCGCGACACCGCCGTCATCGCCTACTTCGGCGACGGTGCCACCAGCCAGGGCGACGTCAACGAGGCGTTCATCTGGGCCAGCGTCGTCAACGCCCCGGTCGTGTTCTTCTGCCAGAACAACCAGTGGGCCATCTCCGAGCCGCTGGAGCGGCAGACCCGCGTGCCGCTGTACCGCCGCGCCGCCGGATTCGGCTTCCCCGGCGTCCGCGTCGACGGCAACGACGTGCTCGCCTGCCTGGCCGTCAGCCGCGAGGCGCTGCAACGGGCCCGTGACGGCGAGGGGCCCACGCTGGTCGAGGCGTTCACCTACCGCATGGGCGCGCACACCACCACCGACGACCCCACCCGATACCGCCTCAACGCGGAACTGGAGCACTGGAAGCTCAAGGACCCGATCGAGCGGGTGAAGGCCCATATGGTCCGCAGCGACCTCGCCGACCAGGCGTTCTTCGACAGCGTCGAGCAGGATGCCGAGGAGCTGGCCGTGAACCTGCGGGCGGCCTGCCGCGCGCTGCCCGACCCCGCGCCGACGTCGATCTTCGACCACGTCTACGTCGAACCGACGCCGGACCTCGTCGCCCAGCGCGAGGCGATGACGACGTACCTCGACAGCTTCGCCGAGGAGGTGGCCCGATGACGGCGCTCAACATCACCAAGGCGATCAACGCCGGGCTGCGGCGGTCCATGGAAAGCGACGCCAAGGTGCTGGTCATGGGCGAGGACGTCGGCAAGCTCGGCGGCGTCTTCCGGGTCACCGACGGCCTGCAGAAGGACTTCGGCGAGGACCGCGTCATCGACACCCCGCTGGCCGAGTCGGGCATCATCGGCACCGCCGTCGGCCTGGCGCTGCGCGGCTACCGCCCGGTGTGCGAGATCCAGTTCGACGGGTTCGTCTTCCCCGGCTACGACCAGATCGTGAACCAGGTCGCGAAGATGCACTTCCGCTCCGGCGGCCGGCTGCGTTTGCCGATCGTCATTCGCATCCCCTACGGCGGCAGCATCGGCGCCGTCGAGCACCACAGCGAGAGCCCGGAGGCGACCTTCGCCCACATCCCGGGCCTCAAGGTGGTCACCTGTTCCAACCCGCTCGACGCGTACTGGATGATCCAGCAGGCCATCCAGCTCGACGACCCGGTGGTGTTCTTCGAGCCCAAGCGCCGCTACTACGAGAAGGCCGAGGTCGACGTCGACGGCGAGCCGGACCTGCCGCTGGAGTCGGCCAGGGTGGCGTTGCCGGGCACCGACGCGACGGTCGCGGCGTACGGCCCCATGGTGAAGACCTGCCTCGACGCCGCCGCGGCCGCTTCCGACGACGGCCGGTCGCTCGAGGTCATCGACCTGCGCTCGCTGTCGCCGCTGGACCTGCGCGCGGTCTACGACTCCGTCCGGCGCACCGGCCGGCTGGTCGTCGTCCACGAGGCGCACCGCACGCTCGGCGTCGGCGCCGAGGTGGCCGCGCGGGTCACCGAGGAGTGCTTCTACTCGCTGGAGGCGCCGGTCCAGCGGGTCACCGGTTACGACACCCCGTACCCGCCGGCCCGGGTCGAGGAGGAGTACCTGCCCGACCTCGACCGCGTGCTCGACGCCGTCGACCGCACGTTCGCCTACTGAGGAGGGTCTGCATGAGCGTGTCGCAGTTCAACCTCCCCGACGTCGGCGAAGGGCTGACCGAGGCGGAGATCGTGTCGTGGAAGGTCAAGCCCGGTGACGCCGTGAAGGTCAACGACGTCATCGTCGAGATCGAGACGGCCAAGTCCCTGGTCGAGCTGCCCTGCCCGTTCGCCGGCGTGGTCGAGACGCTGCTGGTCGAGGAGGGTCAGACGGTCGACGTCGGCACCCCGATCATCGCGGTGCGGACGGGGGAGGGCACCGCCGCGCCGTCGTCGCCGGCTCCCGGGTCGGCCGGAGTGGTCGGTGGCCCGACGGAGGACATGGTGCCCACACCGCCGGCTCCGGCGGCCGTGCCCGAGGCGGAGCGGCAGGCCGTTCTCGTCGGGTACGGCCCGCGGACGACAGCGGCGAAGCGCCGGCAGCGCAAGGTCGCCGCGGAGCCGGCTCCGCCGGTCGCGGAGCCGGCCGTCGAGGCACCCCTCGCCCGGGTGTCGGTGCTCGCCAAGCCCCCGGTGCGCAAGCTCGCCAAGGACCTCGGCGTCGACCTCGCCACCGTCACCCCGACCGGCCCCAACGGCACCATCACCCGCGACGACGTCCAGGCAGCGGCCGCCGCGCCCGCCGCCGTGCCCGCGGCGCCCGCCGCGACGCCGACCGGCACCGGCTGGGACGGCCTGCCGCGGCAGGAGCGCGTCGCGATCCGGTCGGTCCGGAAGGCCACGGCACAGGCGGTGACCAAGTCGGCGTTCACCGCGCCGCACGTCACCGAGTTCGTCACCGTCGACGTCACCCGCACGATGAAGCTGGTCGACCGGCTGCGCGACTCCCGCGAGTTCCGCGACGTCAAGCTGTCGCCGCTGGCCGTGCTGGCGAAGGCGGTCTGCATCGCAGCCCGTCGCACGCCCGATGTCAACGCCCGCTGGGACGACGCCGCCGGCGAGATCGTCGTGCAGCGCTACGTGAACCTCGGCATCGCCGCGGCCACCCCGCGCGGGCTGGTCGTGCCGAACGTCAAGGACGCCGACCGGCTGCCGCTGCGCGAGCTGGCGGTCGCGATCAACCGGCTGGCCGCGACGGCGCGCGAGGGGAAGACGCCGCCCGAGGACATGCTCGGCGGCACCATCTCCATCACCAACGTCGGCGTCTTCGGCGTCGACACCGGCACGCCGATCCTGCCGCCCGGCGAGGCGGCGATCGTCGCGTTCGGCGCCGTGCGCCGGCAGCCGTGGGTGCACAAGGGCAAGGTGAAGCCGCGCTGGGTCACCACGCTGGCGCTGTCGTTCGACCACCGGCTGGTCGACGGCGAGCAGGGGTCGCGGTTCCTCGCCGACCTCGCGGCGCTGCTCGAGGACCCGGGCAACGCCCTGGTCTGGGGTTGACCTGCTGGGCGCCGCTTGTGGATACCTGTGGTCGGGGACCCGAGCACGGCTACGGGCGCGAGAGCAGCACCGCGATTCCCTGGCCCACTCCGATGCACATGGTGGCCAGCGCGTGCCGCGACCCGCGTCGCTGCAGCTCCAGCGCGGCCGACAGCGCCAGCCGGGCGCCGCTCATGCCCAGCGGATGGCCGAGCGCGATCGCGCCGCCGCACGGATTCACGTGCTCGGCGTCGTCGGGCAGGCCGAGCAGCCGCAGGCACGCCAGTGCCTGGGCGGCGAACGCCTCGTTGAGCTCGACGTTCCCGACGTCGGCCAGCGCGACGCCGGTCCGGGTGAGCAGCTTGCGCGTCGCCGGCACCGGCCCGAGGCCCATGACCCGTGGTTCGACGCCGGCGGTGGCCGCGCCGGTGACCCGGGCCAGTGGCTCGACGCCGTACCGGTCGACGGCGGCCGCGCTCATCACCAGCAGCGCGGCGGCGCCGTCGTTGACGCCGGACGCATTGCCGGCAGTGACGGTGCCGTCCGGCCGGACGATCGGCCGTAGCCTCGCCAGCGCCTCGAGCGAGGTCTCGCGGGGGTGTTCGTCGGTGTCGACGACGTCGGGCTCGCCCCGCTCACGGGGCACGGTGGCGGGGACGATCTCCGCCGCCAGTTCCTTGTGCCGGGCGGCCGCCCGCTGCTGGCTGCGCAGTGCGAACGCGTCCTGGTCGGCCCGGCTGACCCCGTGCTCAGCGGCGACGTTCTCCGCCGTCTCCGGCATCGAGTCGGTGCCGTACGCCGCCGCCAGCGCCGGGTTCACGAACCGCCAGCCGATGGTGGAGTCGTACACCTGCGCCTGCCCGCGGTCGAACGCGGTCTGCGCCTTCGGCATGACCAGCGGCGCCCGCGACATCGACTCGACCCCGCCCGCGACGACGACGTCGGCCTCGCCGGTGCGCACCGCCCGGGCGCCGTACGCCAGCGCGTCCAGCCCGGAGCCGCACAGCCGGTTCACCGTCACCCCCGGCACCGACGCCGGGTAGCCGGCCAGCAGGACGGCCATCCGGGCGACGTCGCGGTTGTCCTCGCCGGCCTGGTTGGCGCACCCCAGCACGACCTCCTCGACGGCGTCGGCCGGCACCTGCGGATGGCGGACCAGCAGTTCGCGCAGCACGTGCGCGGCGAGGTCATCGGGCCGCATGGCCGACAGCACGCCGCCGTACCGCCCGATCGGCGTCCGCACACCGCCGACCAGGAACGCCTCGCTCATGTCTCCTCCTCGTCCGGCACCAGAGTGCCGGGGATCTCCCGCGACCGGCCGCGGAACAACGCGATGGTCGCGCGCCCGGCCCGGTCGTCGTCGCGGTACACGGTGACGTCGCAGATGCCCGACCGGCCGCCACGGAACTTCTCGTGGGCGACGGCGAGCAGCCGGTCACCCTCGCGGGCCGGCGCGACGAAGGTGATGTCCGCGCCCTGCGCGACCGTGCGCCGGTTGTGGGTGTTGCCCGCGACGGCGAACGCGCTGTCGGCCAGGGCGAAGACCAGGCCGCCGTGGCACACGCCGTGACCGTTCACCATGTCAGGCCGGACCCGCATGCTCACCACCGCGGTGCCGGGTGAGACCTGCTCGATCGTCATGCCGAGGGCCCGCGACGCGGTATCCGCCGCCCACATCGCCTCGGACGCACGGCGGGCCAGGTCGTCGCGATCGGCCACCTCGTCGTCCTCGCGCCACCCGTCGTCGGTCTCGGCACGCTCCCGGAGCTGCCGCGAGACCCGGTAGCGGCCGGCGTCCTCGGCGGCGGCCAGCGCGTCGAGCACGCCGGTCACCCAGTTCCAGCCCAGCGCCGCTCCCCACTCGTACGGGCCGCGCGGGTAGCTCGTGCCGAGGCGCATCGCGGTGTCGACGTCGTCGGCCGTCGCGACGCCGGAGTCGACGGCGTCGGCGGCCGTTGCGGCGAGCGTCGCCACCGTCCGGGCCACCACCAGGCCGGGGAGGTCCGGCAGCACCGTCACCACGTACCCGAGCCCCTGCAGGAACCCGACCGCCGCTTCGACGTGCTCCTTCGGGGCGTGCTCCGGCGCCGCGATGCCGACCCGGGTCGCGCTGGCATAGTCCAGCGCGAGGTCGACCAGCACGACGGTCCGCGGCCCGCCGCCGGTGTGCTGGGCCGCCGTCCGGCCGTCGGTCGGCCGCAGCGAGACCTCGTCGGAGTCGATCCGCCAGTGCACCGTGCCGGACGGTCGCCCGGCCGCTCCCGCCCGCGTCAGCGGGCCGTCGCCGTCGCCGCTGCCGAGCCAGTGGCCCAGGTTGGCCTCGGTCGGGTCGGCCGTCGCCGGCTCCGGGCGGGGCGCGTCCGCGGCGTAGATGCCGCCGCCGCTCTTGCGGCCCAGCCGGCCGTCGGCGACCAGCCGTTCCTGCAGCACCGACGGTGTGAACCGCGGGTCGCGGCCGAACGCCTCCCACACCGACCGGCTCACCGCGAGGTTGACGTCGTGGCCGATGAGGTCGGCCAGTTCGAACGCGCCCATGCGGAACCCGCCGGACTCGCACAGCAGCGCGTCGACGGTGGCGGCGTCGACCCGGCCGGACTCCAGCAGCCGGAACGCCTCGCCGTAGAACGGCCGGGCCACCCGGTTGACGATGAAGCCGGGCGTCGACGCCGCGCGGACCGGGGTCTTGCCCCAGGCCGCAGCCGTCGCCACCAGCAGGTCGGCGACCGCGGCGTCGGTGTGTGCGCCGCTGACCACCTCGACCAGCGGCAGCACCGGCGCCGGGTTGAAGAAGTGCAGGCCCGCGACCCGGCCCGCCTGCGCGAGCTCGCCGGCGATCGCGTCGACGGACAGCGACGACGTGTTGGTGGCGAGCACCGCGTCGGGACCGCAGACCGCCTCCAGCCCGGCGAACAGCGCCCGCTTGACCTCCAGGTCCTCGACGACGGCCTCGATCACCAGACCGCAGCCGGCCAGGTCCTCGAGCGCGGCGACGGCGTGCAGCCGGGTGGCGGCGTCCTCGGCCTCCTCCGCGAGCAGCCGGCCCTTGTCGACCGCGCGGGCCAGCCGCTGGTAGATCGCCTCGACGGCGGCCGCGGCGGCGCCATCGGCCGCGTCGTACACCCGCACCTCGTGCCCGGCGGCCGCGGCGACCTGGGCGATGCCGGCGCCCATGGTCCCGGCGCCGACAACGCCGACCGGCACCGAACGAGCGATCGCCTCCATGGTCCGATTTTCCTCTCGCTTCCGGGACTCGCCGCGGCTGGGACCTCGCGGTCGGCGTGGGGCTGGTCCCTCCCCTCATGGACGGGCGGCGGGTCATTGTGACAGAGTGGAGCCAACTGTGCGCTAGTGTGTCATACACCTGCCGCGGCCGACCGCGAGGTCCCAAGCGGCGGCGAGCCCACAAGGGAAAGAAGACCAGTGGAGGTCCCGCGATGGCGCTGGGCAGTCTGATCGATCGGCACCGCGACCTTCTCGGCCGGGCCGAGGCGGCCATCGGCGAGCGGACCTACTTCTCCGCCTACCCGGAGTCACCCAGCCCGCGCGTCTACGGCGACACGGCCGCCGCCGAGGGCCAGGCCGCGTACGAGGCGCACCTCGGCGCGGACTTCCCCCTCGAGACGCCCGGCGCCGACGGCACCGTCGCCACCGAGACCAGCCCGTTCGGGCCCGAGCTCGGCGTTCGCTACCCGCGGGTGCCGGCCACCGACGAGGCGGTCACGGCCCTGCTGGCCGCGGCCCAGGCGGCCATCCCGGCCTGGCGCGACGCCGGTGCCGACGGCCGCGCCGCGGTCTGCCTCGAGGTCCTGGCGCGGCTGCACGGGCGCATCTTCGAGCTGGCTCAGGCGGTCATGCACACCTCCGGCCAGGCGTTCGTCATGGCCTTCCAGGCCGGCGGCGCGCACGCGCTGGACCGCGCGCTCGAGGCGGTCGCGTACGCGCACGCCGAGCAGGCCCGGATCCCCGGCGAGGTGCTGTGGGAGAAGCCGGCAAAGGGCGCGCCACTGCGCATGACGAAGACGTTCCACGTGGTGCCCTGCGGCGTCGCGCTGGTCGTCGGCTGCAACACGTTCCCGACCTGGAACTCCTGGCCGGGTCTGTTCGCGTCGCTGTCCACCGGCAACGCCGTCGTCGTCAAGCCGCACCCGAAGGCCGTCCTGCCGCTGGCCATGACCGTGCAGACGATCCGCGAGGTGCTCGGCGAGTACGGCTTCGACCCCGACCTCGTCACGCTCGCGGCCGAGGACCCGGCCGACGGGCTGGCCGCCGTGCTGGCCGTCCGCCCCGAGGTGCGCATCGTCGACTTCACCGGCTCGACGGCGTTCGGCTCCTGGCTCGAGGAGCACGCGCGCCAGGCCGTCGTGTTCACCGAGAAGTCCGGGCTGAACACCGTCGTCGTCGACTCCACCGACGACCTGCAGGGCCTGGTGAACAACCTCGCGTTCTCGCTCAGCCTCTACACCGGCCAGATGTGCACGGCGCCGCAGAACGTGTTCGTCCCGCGCGACGGCGTGCTCACCGACCAGGGCAGGGTGACGTTCGACGAGTTCGGCGCGGCGCTCGCGGGCGCCATCGACAAGCTGCTCGGCGACGACGCCCGGGCGGTCGAGATCCTGGGCGCCGTGGTCAACGACGGCGTCCGCGACCGCGTCGACGCGCTCGCCGGCGACGGCGGCACCGTCCTCGCCGCGCGCACGATCCGGCACCCGGCCTGGCCGGACGCGACCATCCGCACGCCCGCCGTCGTCGCCGTCGACATCGCCGACGAGGACCGCTACTCGGCCGAGTGCTTCGGCCCGGTGTCGTTCCTCATCGCCGCCGACTCGACCGCGCAGGCGCTGGACCGGTTCGCGTCGTCCGTCCGCGAGCACGGCGGCATGACGGCGTCGGTCTACTCCACTGATCCGGCCGTGCTGGACGCCGCCGAGCAGGCCGCTGTCGAGGCCGGCGTCCCGCTGTCGATCAACCTGACCGGCGGGGTCTTCGTCAACCAGTCGGCGGCGTTCTCTGACTTCCACGGCAGCGGCGCCAACCCGGCCGCGAACGCGTGCCTCACCGACGCCGCGTTCGTGGCTTCGCGGTTCCGGGTGGTGGCCGCACGGAGGCACACCTGAGCCGGTCCCGTGTGACATCTCACATGCGCCGAACGGCGTGACGCAATCGTTACGGCGAAGTTGCCGATGGGCTCTTGCAATTTTCGAGCGTAAACGTTTTCGTTCATGCACTGGGATTCGAGCGGCAGGTGCTCGGACCGATCCCTTCTGGGAGGGAGACAGACACATGGCGAAGAGCAGCGCCCGCAGGGGCTGGGCAGCTGTCGGCCTCGCTGCCAGCGTGTCGCTCGTCCTTGCCGCATGCGGTGGCGATGACGGCGACGACGAGACCGCGGGGGGCGGCGAGACTGGGGGCGGCGACACCGACTGCGAGTTCGCAGCCGATTACGGCGATCTCAGCGGCAGCACGGTGACGGCCTACAGCACGATCGTGCCGCCGGAGGACGCACCTCTGGAGGCCTCATTCGACAAGTTCGAGGAGTGCACCGGAGTCACGGTGGACTACGAGGGTTCCGACGAGTTCGAGGCCCAGCTGCCCATCCGCATCCAGGCGGGTTCGCCGCCCGACCTCGCGATCATCCCGCAGCCCGGTCTGCTGGCCACGCTGGTGCGCGACCACGACGCGGTCATCCCGGTGCCCGACGAGGCCCGGGCCAACGTCGAGGCGTCCTTCGACCCGTCGTGGATCGAGTACGGCACTGTCGACGGCACCTATTACGGCACACCCTTCGGCGCGAACGTGAAGTCGTTCGTCTGGTACTCGCCGTCGGCGTTCGAGGGCGCCGGCTACGAGGTGCCGGAGACGTGGGACGACCTCATCGCGCTCTCGGACCAGATCGTCGAGGACGGCAGCATCCCGTGGTGCGCCGGCTTCGGCTCCGGTGACGCCACCGGCTGGCCGGGCACCGACTGGGTCGAGGAGGTCATGCTCCGCACCGCCGGTCCCGACGTCTACGACCAGTGGTTCTCGCACGAGATCCCGTTCAACGACCCACAGGTGGTCGAGGCGTTCGACACGGTCGGCGAGATTCTGAAGAACGACGAGTACGTCAACGGTGGCCTCGGCGACGTCGCCAGCATCGCCACCACGCGGTTCGAGGACGCCGGCCTGCCGATCCTCGACGGCAACTGCTGGATGCACCACCAGGCGTCGTTCTACCAGGCCAACTGGGGCGAGGGCGTCGAGGTCGCGGAGGACGGCGACGTGTTCGCGTTCTACCTCCCCGGCATCGAGGAGGAGCACGGCAACCCGGTCCTCGGCGGTGGCGAGTTCGTGGCCGCGTTCGCCGAGCGTCCGGAGGTCCAGGCCTTCCAGACGTACCTGTCGAGCGACCACTGGCACGCCGAGAGGGCCAGCCACGGCAACTTCGTGTCGGCCAACCGGACCGTCCCGATCGACGCCTACGAGAGCCCGGTCAACCAGCTCTCGGCGGAGATCATTCAGGACCCCGAGGCGGTGTTCCGGTTCGACGCGTCGGACCTGATGCCGGCCGAGGTCGGGACCGTCGCGTTCTGGACGGGGATGGTCGACTGGGTCACCGGTGCGGAGACACAGGAGACCGTCGACGCGATCGAGGCGGCCTGGCCGCAGTAGGGCAGACGGTGGGGATGATCGGGACCTCCGGCCATCCCCACCTCACCCTGCTCCGCTCTCCTAGGTGGTGAGACGTGGACACTTTCGAGAAGTTCGGGCAGATGGCGCTGGCCGTGGCGCTGTTCGTCGGCGTCATGGGCGCGATCCTGCTGGTGGTGGGCCGGGCCCGGCGGCGCGCCGACCTGTGGCAGTCGCTCGCGTTCGTCCTGCCGGCGTTGCTCCTGCTGGCCGTCGGGCTGATCTATCCCGCCATCCGGACGATGTACCTATCGTTCTTCGACCGCACGAGCGACGAGTTCGTCGGCATCGACAACTTCACCGAGATCTTCACGAACTCCGACATGCTGACGGTGCTGCGCAACACCGCGATCTGGGTGATCCTGACGCCGGTGGTGGCGACGTTCATCGGGCTGGTGTACGCGGTGCTGGTCGACCGCTCCCGTGTTGAGGCATTCGCCAAGGCGGTCATCTTCATGCCGATGGCCATCTCGCTGGTCGGCGCATCGATCATCTGGCGCTACGTCTACGAGTACCGGCCGGACCAGCAGAACATCGAGCAGGTGGGCCTGTTGAACCAGGTGCTGGTGTGGATCGGTCTGGAGCCGCGGCACTTCCTCGTCGACTCGCCGCTGAACACGCTGTTCCTCATCGTCATCATGGTCTGGGTGCAGGCCGGGTTCGCCATGACCGTGCTCGCGGCGGCCATCAAGGCCATCCCGTCCGACATCACCGAGGCGGCCCAGCTCGACGGCCTCACCGGCGTGCGGATGTTCCGCTACATCACGGTGCCGAGCATCAGGCCGGCGCTCGTGGTGGTGCTGACGACCATCTCGATCGGCACGCTCAAGGTGTTCGACATCGTCCGGACCATGACCGGCGGCAACTTCGACACCAGCGTCGTCGCGAACGAGTTCTACACCCAGGGCTTCCAGCTGGGTGACACGGGTCTGGCGTCCGCGCTCGCGGTGCTCCTGTTCATCCTGGTGATCCCGATCGTGGCCTACAACATCCGACAGCTGCGAAAGGCGGAACTGCGATGACCGCCGCGATTCCCACCCCCGCGCTCCAGGAGGAGCTGGCGACCGTCACCCCGGCCACCATCACCGGCCGGACCCGCAAGCGGCTCACGTCGCGCTGGGCGTCACTCATCGCGCTGATCATCGCCGTGCTGTGGACGCTGCCGACGTTCGGCCTGCTGCTGACGTCGTTCCGCCCCGAGCTGGACATCCGGACCTCCGGCTGGTGGAACTGGTTCAGCGACCCCGAGCTGACGCTGGCCAACTACGACGAGGTGCTGTACGGCGGCACGTCGTTGTCCACGTACTTCGTCAACTCGCTGGTGATCACGGTTCCGTCCGTGGTCATCCCGGTGTCCATCGCGTGCCTGGCGTCGTACGCGTTCGCGTGGATGAAGTTCCCGTTCCGCGACACGCTGTTCGTCGCGGTGTTCGCGCTGCAGATCGTGCCGCTGCAGGTGGCGCTGTTACCGCTGCTGCGGATGTTCGTCGACGCGGACCTCGCTGGGACGTTCTGGCCGCTGTGGATCTCGCACACGATCTTCGCGCTGCCGCTGGCGATCTTCCTGCTGCACAACTTCTTCAAGGAGGTTCCCGGCGAGCTGATGGAGGCGGCGCGGGTCGACGGCGCCGGCCACGTGACGATCTTCCTGCGGATCATGCTGCCACTGGTCACTCCGGCGATCGCCGCGTTCACGATCTTCCAGTTCCTCTGGGTCTGGAACGACCTGCTGGTCGCCATCTCGATGACGCCCGGTGCCCAGGACGTCCAGCCGCTCACGGCTCGGCTGGCCGAGCTGTCCGGCAGCCGTGGCAGCACGTGGCACCTGCTGTCCGCCGGTGCGTTCGTGTCGATCGTGGTCCCGGTGATCGTGTTCTTGTTCCTGCAGCGCTACTTCGTCCGCGGATTGCTCGCAGGCAGCGTCAAGGGGTGACGCCCGGGACCGCCGACGAAGAGATGCGTCCGATGACCGGAATCGTCGATGTCGCCGCCCGGGCCGGGGTCTCGGTGGCGACCGTGTCGCGGGCGCTGCGCGGGCTGCCGGGGGTGTCCGCCGCCACCCGGCAGCTCGTGCAGGACATCGCGGCCGAGCTCGGCTACGTCGCGTCGCCCAGCGCGGCCGGCCTGCCCACCGGCCGCACCGGCGCCGTCGCCGTCGTGTCGCCGATCGCCCGCGGCTGGTACTTCACCGCGGTGCTCGAGGGCGCGCAGGAGGTGCTGGCGCAGCACGGGTACGACGTCCTGCGATACGACCTGTCCGAGGTCGAGACCAACCGGCGCAAGGTCTTCGACACCCAGCTGCTGCGCAAGCGGGCCGACGGCCTGCTCATCATGAGCCTGCCGCTGGACGCCGACGAGGTCGCGGCGCTGCACGCCATGCACCGTCCGGTCATGGTGGTCGGGCCGATCGTGCCGGGCATCCCCACCATCCGCGTCGACGACGTCGAGGTGGGCCGGCAGGCGACCCGGCACCTCGTCGAGCTGGGCCACCGCAGCGTCGCCTTCGCCGGCGGCGACCCCGACGACCACCTCGGCTTCCCGGTCTCGCCGGACCGCCGGCTCGGGTACGCCGAGGTGCTCCGCGAGGCCGGCGTCGAGCCCGACCCGCGGCTCACGGTGCCGGCCAAGTTCACCGTCGAGGCGGGCATCGCCGCATACGAGGAGCTGGCCTCCCGCGACGTCCGGCCGACGGCGTTGTTCGCGGTCTCCGACGAGGTCGCCATGGGCGTCATGTACGCGGCCCGGCAGCGCGGCGTCCGGGTGCCCGAGGACCTCTCCGTCATCGGCGTCGACGACCACGACATGTCCTGGCTGTTCGGCCTCAGCACCGTCGCCCAGGACGTCCGCGAAGAGGGCCGCCTCGCGGCGATGGCCCTGGTCGAGCGGCTGCGCTCCGGCATCGACACCGAGCCGTCGATCACCACCGTCCCGACCGAGCTGATCGCCCGGACCAGTACCGCACCGCCCCGCTGAGCGTCGGTCGTCTGGTTCGCGTGATAGGTAAGAAACCGTGACAGACACCACGCCGGAGACGCCGGACATTCCACCCACTCCGTTCCACGACCTGGACGCCTACGTGGCACTGCCGCGCACCGGCGGGTTGACGCTGTCACCTGACGGCACCCGCCTGGTGACCGCCGTGTCCACGCTGAGCCCCGACAGCACCAAGTACGTCACCGCGCTCTGGGAGGTCGACCCCGCCGGCCAGCGTCCGGCCCGCCGGCTGACCCGCAGCGCCAAGGGCGAGAGCGGCGCCGCGTTCCTGCCCGACGGCTCGCTGCTGTTCGGCTCGGCCCGCCCCGACCCGGCCGCGAAGGAGGACGACGAGGTCCCGCTGCTCTGGCTGCTCCCGGCCGAGGGCGGTGAGGCCCGCGTCGTCGCCAAGCGGCCCGGCGGCGTGGGCGGCGTGGTCGTCGCACGCGAGTCCGGGACCATCGTGGTCGCCTCCAGCACCTTCCCCTCGTCGACCGATCTGGAGTCCGAGGAGAAGAAGCGCAAGGAGCGCAAGGAGCGCAAGGTCGCCGCGATCCTGCACGAGCGCTACCCGGTGCGGTACTGGGACCACGACCTCGGTCCCGACGCGCCGCGGCTGTTCGCCGGCGCGCTGCAGGACGGTGAGTCGCCGCTCGACGACCCCGCGGTCGAGCTGCGCGACCTCACCCCTGACGCCGGCCGCTCGCTGGACTCCACCTCGTTCGACGTCAGCCCCGACGGCTCGGCCGTCGTCGCGGTGTGGAACCTGCCCGAGCGCGGCGGATTCCGCCAGTCGCTGATGCTGGTCGACGTCGCCACCGGCGAGCGGCGCGTGCTGGCCGACGACCCTGACTACGAGTTCGAGGCGCCGAAGTTCGCCCCCGACGGCGCCAGCGTCGCGGCCATCAAGGGCCGGCGGTCCACGCCGACCGAGCCGATCGACCAGGAGCTGGTGGTCATCTCAGTGGCCGACGGCGCCACCCGGTCGCTCACCGCCGACTGGGACCGCTGGCCGGGGTCGCCGGTGTGGACGCCGGACGGCTCGGCGGTCCTCTTCGCCGCCGACGACGACGGCCGCTCCCCGGTCTTCCGGGCCGACCTCGCCAGCGGCGAGATCACCCGGCTCACCGCCGACGACTACGCCTACTCCGACCTCGTCGTCTCGCCCGACGGCCAGACCGTCTACGCACTGCGCACGTCGTACCTCGAGCCGCCTCGGCCGGTCCGGCTGTCCGCGATCACCGCCCGGCAGGAGTCGCAGCCGCTGCCGGCGCCGGCGCCGGTGCCCAACCTGCCCGGCACCCTCACCGAGCTCGACACGACGGCGGCCGACGGCGTCCGCGTGCGGGCCTGGCTCGCGCTGCCGGACGGCGCGTCGGCCACCAGCCCGGCGCCGCTGCTGCTGTGGATCCACGGCGGCCCGCTCGGCTCCTGGAACGCGTGGTCGTGGCGGTGGAACCCGTGGCTCGCGGTCGCGCAGGGCTACGCCGTCCTGCTGCCCGACCCGGCGCTGTCGACCGGCTACGGCCTCGACTTCATCCGCCGCGGCTGGGGCGCGTGGGGCAAGGCGCCGTTCACCGACCTCATGGCGATCACCGACGCCGCCGTCGCCCGCGACGACATCGACGAGACCCGCACCGCGGCCATGGGCGGCTCGTTCGGCGGCTACATGGCGAACTGGGTGGCCGGCAACACCGACCGCTTCGGCGCCATCGTCACCCACGCCAGCCTCTGGGCACTGGACCAGTTCGGCCCGACCACCGACGCCGCGTTCTACTGGGTCAAGGAGATGTCGGCCGAGATGGCGGCGGCCAACTCGCCGCACAACCACGTCGACTCCATCACCACGCCGATGCTGGTCATCCACGGCGACCGCGACTACCGGGTGCCCATCGGCGAGGCGCTGCGGCTCTGGTTCGAGATCGCCTCCCGGGCCGAGGCCGAGGACGGCGAGATCCCGCACAAGTTCCTCTACTTCCCTGACGAGAACCACTGGATCCTCACCCCGCAGCACGCGAAGGTCTGGTACCAGACGGTGTTCGCGTTCCTGGCGCACAACGTGCTCGGCAAGGACTGGGAGACGCCGGCGATCCTGGTCTGACCGCCGGCGTCCCCGTTCGTCATCGTGCGCTCGCCCTGCCTACCGCGGGCGGGGCGAGCGGCGAGTGCGCTTCGACGTACCGCCAGAGCGCGTCGCCGCCGTTGTAGAGGCTGCGGTCCTGGTCGCGGGCGTCGAACAGGGCGGTGAAGCCGGGGGTGGCGTTCTTGGCGAAGAAGTTGTTCGCCAGCGTCGCCACCCGATAGTCCCTGCCGGGCCGCAGCGGCCTGCCGTCGATCCGGACGCTGCCCGGCACGATCCGCCGGCCGACCGGCCGGTCCGTGTCGTAGGCGTACGTCACGTTGCCCGACACCGCCATCGACCGGAACGTGACCGTCCCGTTCGGGCCCGCCTGCCACTGGCTCTCCAGCAGGTCGAGCACGTCCTGCCCAGTGACCGTGCCGCGGACGAGCCCGATGCCGATGCCGGAGTCGTAGACGAGGCCGACCGCGAGCTCCGGGAACAGCACCCGGCCGGGCGCGTCACCCGTCAACGCGGCGTTCGGCGCGTAGCTCAGGTCGGCCCGCAGGATGCCGGGCATCGCCACCGCGAGGTCGGCCTGACCGTCCCGGTTGGCCGCCCACAGGAACGCGTCGGCGGCGAGGTTGTAGGCCGGCGACTCGGCGGCGTCGCCGGGCGCCCGCCGGATGTCGCCAGAGACGGTGGCGACCTCGGTGGCGTTGCGCTCGGCCACCTCGGCCCGCCAGTAGGCGGCGATCCGGGCCGCCTCCGGGTCCGGCGCGACGTCCTGCGTGTTCGGGTGCAGGACCGAGGTGGTGCGGTCGCGGACGACGTCGCCGGTGGCCGGGTCCAGCTGGAGGCCGATCTCGCTGATCAGGTGGCCGTGGTTGCCGCCCTGGACGATCGGCCGCGGCACGCCGTCGGGACCGGGCAGGAAGCAGTTGACCATGCCGTGCCAGTGCCCGGTCACGATCGCGTCGACCTCTCCGTCGATCTCCCGGTTGAAGTCGACGGCCGGGCCGAACGGCGCGACGCAGTCGTTGTAGCCGGTGCCCGCCTGCTGCGAGAACCCCTCGTGCAGCACGACGACGATCGCCTCGACGCCATGATCCCGCAGCTCCGCCGTCGCGGCGTTGATCGCGGCGACCTCAGGCGCGTAGTCGTAGCCCGCCGGGGTGTACGACATCTGCTCGCTCGACGTCAGCGAGGTCGTCGCGTGCACGAACCCGATCGGCAGCGTGCCGCCGGCGCCGTCGTCGACGTACTCGATGTGCGACGGCGACAGCGCGGGCTCGCCGGTGGCGAGATCGACGAGGTTCGCCGAGTAGTAGTCGAACTCCGCGCCGTCGAAGACCCGCCCGGTCGAGTCGGTGAAGCACAGGTCGTCGTCCGGGCGGCCCTCGCAGGTGCCGTTCATCATGTGGTCGAGGAACGCGAACCCGCGGTCCATCTCGTGGTTGCCGACGGTGCTGAACTCCAGCCCGATGGCGTCGAGGTACTCGATGGTCGGCTCGTTCCAGAAGAACTCGGTCTCGTCCGGCCAGCCGGAGAAGTCGTCGCCGGCGGAGAACAGGATCGAGTTCGGCTGGCCCGCGGCCAGCTGCTTCAGGTGCGTCGCGAGGTATGCACCGCCGCCGACCCGCTGGGCCGGGTCGCCGGCGTGCGCGCCGCTGATGGTCGCGGTGTACTCGCCGAAGTAGCCGTGCAGGTCGGTGATCGACAGCAACTGGACGGGGACGGTGTCCGCAGCGGCATGGTCCGCGGTCGCGGCCGGCGCGGCCGACCCCGCCAGGACGAGGGCGGCGGCGGCCGCGGTGAGGACGGTGTGACGGCGCATCAGCGGCTCCCGATTCGCTCGACGTCGATCCGGTCGAGGTTGAAGTTCTGGTAGGCGTTCGGGTCGACCCGGAACGTGAAGTGGTGCGTGCCTCGGTCGAGCACGACCTCGCCGACCGGCTGGGTCATGAAGATGTTGTGGCCGGTCGTCGTCCGCACGTCCACCGGGCCCAGGCGGTCGCCGTCGCCGAACTCGAGCGTGAACCGGCCGGCCGGGCGGTACGGCGACGACACCCGCGCGGTGACGGCGTACCGGCCCGGCACCCGCACGTCGACGGAGTAGCGGATCCACTCGCCGCCGCGGATCCAGCAGACGACGATCGCGCCGCCGTTGTCGCAGACGTCGACGCCCTCGTACTCGCGGTCGGCGCCGCCGCGGTTCTCGACGTCCTGGTCGGAGTAGCCGACGCCGAGCCCGTCGATCGAGTAGTCCTCGGCCTCGACGCGCAGCACGTCGCGGGGAAACACCGGCCAGTCGCGCCCGGCGTCGCGCGCGGCCAGCCAGTCGACCAGCTCGTCCTGGTCGTCGGTCTGGATCATCGAGGCGCCGTGCCGGTCGACGACCGACTGCCAGCCGCCGGCCGGGTCGAGCAGCGACCGCTCGTCGGTGTACCCGGCGGCCAGGCCGTACCACATGGTGTTGACCCACACCCGGGCGTCCTCGCGGATGTTCGCGACCGTGGCCGGCTGGATCTGCGGATCGGTCAGCCGGTCGAAGACCAGCTCGTAGGCCTGCGGCCGGTCGTCGTCGTCCGTGAACGCGCCGATCGATGACGCGTTGCCGTCGTTGACGACATGCGTGTACAGGATCTCCGGGTCACGGGCCAGGAACTGCTCGACCTCGGCGACCGGGGCGCTGCTCTTGAAGATCGCGTTGCGCAGCGTGCCGGTCTCGACCAGCAGCTCGTACTCCTGGTCACGGAACGGCCAGCCCTTGTCGAGGTTCACCATCGCCCGGTCCTTCACGACCGCGAGCGCTTCCTCCAGGGTCGGCACCTGGTGGTCGGTGAGGGCTGCCTGCGCGCCGCCGAGGTGCTCCTTCAGCCGCAGCGCCTTGATCTGGTCGAGGGTGAGCGACGACACCGCGCCGGTGCCGTTCGTGGTGCGGTCCACGGTGGTGTCGTGCATGAGCACGAGGTGGCCGTCCGCCGTCCGCTGCACGTCGATCTCGACGACGTGCGCGCCGCGCTCGATGCCCTGCTCGATGGCGGCGATCGAGTTCTCCGGCGCGCCGCGCCAGTAGCCGCGGTGCGCGATGACCATGACGCCGGCGTCCGGCCCGTGGTCGAGGTACATCTCGTGGATCGCGTCGATCCCGCGGACGGGGTCGCGCGGCTGGGCGGCGGTCTGCTCGGGAGTGCTCGGCGGCGGTGCTTGGTCGTCCGTGCGGACGAAGCCGGCCACCGTCAGCGCGACGGCGGCCGTTGTGACCGCCGTCGTCCTCCAGGTGCTGGGCATGGGGTGCTCCCTGATGGGTGGGGGTGAACCACCCACTCTCGGGAGGCAAGGTGTGCGGCAAGGGGCCGTCCGGTGACGCCCGCCCGACGCTCCTGTGAAGACGTCCGCGACGCACGACGGGGCCGGGGCTCTGTTGTGTGCCAAGGCTCTCACCCGGCCCGCAACCCTCAGCGCGCAGAATTGACCCATGGCATCGACTGGACGGGCCCGGGTCCGCGCCCCCGAGCTGGTGGGACGCGGCGGCTGGCTCAACACCGGCGACAACTCGCCGACGCTCGCCGAGCTGCGTGGCCGCTTCGTGCTGCTCGACTTCTGGACCTTCTGCTGCATCAACTGCCTGCACGTCCTCGACGAGCTGCGGCCGCTCGAAGAGCGCTACGGCGATGTGCTGACGGTGGTCGGGGTGCACTCGCCGAAGTTCGTGCACGAGGCCGACCACGAGGCGGTCGTCGCGGCGGTGGAGCGCTACGGCGTGCACCACCCGGTCCTCGACGACCCCGAGCTGACGACGTGGCAGAACTACGCCGTCCGAGCCTGGCCGACGCTGACGCTGGTGGATCCGGAGGGGTACATCGCGGCGCAGTTCTCCGGCGAGGGGCACGCGCACGCACTCACCGCGATCCTCGACGAGCTGATACCGGTGCACGAGGCCAAGGGCACGCTGCGCCGCGGCGACGGGCCTTACGTCCCGCCGGAGCCGGAGCCCACCACGCTGCGATTCCCCGGCAAGGCGATCGCGCTGCCCGGCGGCACGTTCCTGGTCAGCGACAGCGGCAACCACAGCCTGGTCGAGCTGGCCGACGACCTCGAGACGGTGGTGCGACGCATCGGCACCGGCGAGCGCGGTCTGGCCGACGGCGGCCCGGGCGAGGCTCGCTTCAACGAGCCGCAGGGCCTGACGCTGCTGCCGCTGGAGCTGCGCCCGCACGTCGGCTACGACGTGGTGGTCGCCGACAGCGTCAACCACGTGCTGCGGGGGGTCCGCCTGGCCGACGGCCACGTCACCACCGTCGCCGGCACCGGCACGCCGTGGATGCAGGGCGACCCCAACGGCGACGACGTCAGCGGCGACCCGCGCGCGATCCCGATGTCGTCGCCATGGGACGTCGTCTGGTCGCCCGAGCTGCTGACCGTCGTCGTCGCGATGGCGGGCATCCACCAGCTCTGGGCGTTCGACCCGAACGAGCCGTCCATCCGGCTGCTCGCCGGCACCACGAACGAGGGGCTGGTCGACGGCAAGCTGCGGGACGCCTGGTTCGCGCAGACCTCCGGGCTGACGGTGACGGCGGACCGCACGCTCTGGCTGGCCGACTCCGAGACGTCGGCCCTGCGGGCGATCCGCGACGGCGTCGTCGAGACGGCCGTCGGCACCGGGCTGTTCGACTTCGGCTTCCGCGATGGCCCGGCCGGGCAGGCACTGCTGCAGCACCCGCTCGGCGTGACGGCGCTGCCCGACGGCTCGGTCGCGATCAGCGACACCTACAACAACGCCGTCCGCCGCTACGACCCCGCGACCGGCGCGGTGAGCACGCTCGCCACCGGCCTGCGCGAGCCCAGCGGCGCGGTCGTCGACGGTCAGCACCTGGTGGTGGTCGAGTCCGGCGCGCACCGGCTCACCCGCATCCCACTGGGAGCGGCGGCGACGGCGTCCGGCTCGGCGCACCGGACCCAGCGGCCGGCCCTCGACATCGCGCCGGGCGAGGTCGAACTGGTCGTCGTGTTCGAGCCGCCGCCGGGGCAGAAGCTGGACGAGCGGTACGGCCCGGCCACCCGGCTGACGGTGTCGTCGACGCCGGCGCCGCTGCTGGCCGACGGCGCGGGCCGGGACACAGCCCTCACCCGCCGGCTGACGATCGCGGCGGACGTCGCCGGCGCCGGCGTGCTACACGTCGCAGCCATGGCCGCGTCCTGCGACGACGGTGGCGAGAACGCCGCCTGCCACATCCACCAGCAGGACTGGGGCATCCCGGTCCGCCTGGCCGAGGGCGGCACCAGCCGTATCGAGCTCGTGTTGTCCGGCTGAGACGAGCGTGTCTCCGAGCGTCGCGGGAAAGGCGTGCTCCCGCTTCCCGAGGAATGCATGCCTGGTGGAGCGGGTGCACCCCTACTTCACGTGCTCATTTTCGGCTCTTCGATCCGATCCGTGGGCCGGTCGCGTCGGTTCAAGGGGACGGGGCGATCGCGTACCTCACTAGGACTTCTCCCGCTTCACCAGGCATGCAGGCCTCGTGATGCGGGAGAAGTCCTGGTGATGGCCCCCGAATCACCGGCAGATCTCACCACGTGGACTCCCGCCAACGCTTGCGTCCCCGGCGAAGAGCCTCATCTGTGGCTCGCCGCTTAGCCGACTTCTGAAGGTGTCGCTAGAATTTTGGTCATGCGACCAAGAAATGAGGCGACCGACCAGAGGAGCCGGTCCTTCATCGAGGCCGCCCGCCGCGACCAGATCGTCGCCGCGGCCATCGAGACACTGGCCGACGTCGGTTATGCCAAGACGTCGTTCGCACGCATCGCCGAGCAGGCCGGCATCAGCGCTGGGCTCATCTCGTACCACTTCGACCACAAGGCCGAGCTCTTCCAGCAGGTCGTGGCCGACATCAACGCGCTGATGGACGCCTGGCTCACCGAGCGCATCGGTGACGCCGCCAGTTACCGCGAGGCGTTGCGGCGGCTGATCGAGGGGTTCGTGACGTTCTGCGACACGCACCGCCGGCACGTGCTCGCGCTGGGCCAGGTGCTCGCCGGCGTGGGCGGGCAGGAGAACCGCGAGCTGGTCCGGTCGCAGCGCGAGACCTCCGTCGGCCAGATCGAGCAGCTGCTGCGCGAGGGCCAGGAGCACGGCGAGTTCCGCGACTTCTCGCCGCGGTTCATGGCGGTCACGCTGCTCGGCAGCCTGGAGGCGATCCCGAGCGAGCTGTTCGCCCATCCTGAGACCGACGTCGACGCGTACGCGAAGGAGCTGTCCATGACGTACGACCTGGCCGTGCGCCGGTCCCGGCTGAGCCGGATCGGCCGTGGCTGAGCAGCCGATCGCCCTGCGGCCGCCCGAGCACCGGGTCGAGCGCCGGGCCGTCGGCCTGTGGGCGCTGCAGTCGGCACTCGGCTTCGGCATCCTCGCCGGCCTGCTCGCGGGGGCGTACCTGATCTTCGACTCGGCCCGGTCGTGGCTGGGCCCGATCCTCCTCGTCGGCGCGATCTGGGGCGCCGTCGTCACCCTGGTCATGCCGCTGTGGCGCTACGCCGTCCACCGGTGGGAGGTCACCGAGGACGCCGTCTACGCCGTCACCGGCTGGGTCGTCCGCGAGTGGCGGGTGGCGCCGATCTCCCGCATCCAGACCGTCGACACCATCCGCGGCCCGCTCGAGCAGGCACTGAAGCTTGCCACGCTCGAGGTGACCACGGCGTCGTCGCGCGGGCCGATCAAGGTGCCCGGCATGGACGCGAGGGTCGCCGCTCAGGTGGCCGCGGAGCTGGCCAGGATCACCCAGCGCACCCCAGGCGACGCGACATGAGCACCGAGCCCCTCGACGAGGTGCCGTGGCAGCGCCTGGACACCCGGGTCGTCTGGGTCGACTCCGCCAAGACGGTGCTGTCGATGGTCCCGGCCGGCGTCGCCATCGCGTTCTTCGACGCCGAGATCAGCTGGGGCACCATGGGCCCGATCCTCGTCGCGACGGGCGTCGGCGTGCTCGGTGGGCTGGCCGACCTGCTGCGCTGGGTCAAGACGCGCTACCGCATCACCGACGAGTACGTCGAACGGCGCACCGGGCTGCTGGTCCGGCAGCACCGATCGATCCGGCGCGACCGCATCCGCAGCGTCGACACGTCGGCGAAGTTCCGGCATCGGCTGACCGGGCTGCGCGTCATCACGGTCGGCGCCGGCCAGCACAGTGCCGCCGGCGAGGCGGCGCTTACCCTCGACGCAGTCCGGGTCGAGACGGCGCAGAGGCTGCGGCAGGAGCTGCTCCCCGGCGGGCCGGCGGAGCGGTCGGCGGAACCCGAGGTGGTCGCCGAGGCGGCGCCGGTGCCGCGCGACGAGCAGGTGTTCGCCCGGCTGGAGCGGTCCTGGGTCGTCTACAACATGTTCAGCTTCTGGGCGTTCCTCATGGCGGCCGGCCTGCTATGGGGCACCTACTGGGCGCTGCAGCTGTTCGGCCTGGACCCGGCCGGGTTCGTCCGCGGCCTGGCCGACTGGGACGCCATCGGCACGGCGTCGACGGTGGTCGTCGCGGTGGCGACGGTGGGCGTCATCGGGGTCGTCGGACTGGCGATCAACTTCTTCACCGAGAACTGGCGGTTCGTGCTGGCCCGGGTCCCCGGCGACCGTGGCACCGTCCTGCGCACGACCCAGGGCCTGTTCAAGACGCGCGAGGTCAACCGCGACGACAACCGCCTGCGCGGCGTGCAGATCGACGAGCCACTGCTCTGGCGGTGGATGGGCATGGCCGACACCACGGTGATCTCCACCGGCCTCAGCATCTGGAGCCTGACGCCGTCGGCACAGATTCTGCCGCGCGGGCCGGTCTCCGTCGCCCGCCGGGTGGCCGCCCGGGTGCTCGAGACCGGCCAGAGCCCGCTCGACCGCTCGCTGCGGCCGCACCCGCGCCGGGCGCTGCGCCGCCGCGTCGGCTGGGCGCTCATCGCGACGGCGATCGTCACCGGTCTGCTGGCCTGGCTCACCACGCTGATCGACGCCATGCCGGACGGCGTCTGGCTGGCCGGGCTCGGGCTGCTGCCGATCACGCTGGCGCTGGCCGTGGTGGCGTACCGGTCGCTCGGGCACACCGTCGCCGACGGCTACCTGGTCACGCGGTCCGGCGCCTGGAGCCGCAGCACCGCGGCGCTGCAGAGCCGCGCCGTCGTCGGCGTCACGTTCAGGCAGTCGCTGCTGCAGCGACGGCTCGGCCTGGCCACCGTCCAGGTGACGACGGCGGCCGGATACGGCGCCTACGAGGCCATCGACGTCGACTCCGCCGAGGCGGTCGACCTCGCCGACCGCGCGGTGCCAGGGCTGCTCACGGCCTTTCGGTCGACGGCGCCGGCGGCGGCTCCGGCCGCGGACCCGGCGCCGGTGGAGGCTCAGGCCCGGCCGTAGACATGATCGACCGGCAGCCGCAGCAGCACCCGCTCGTCGCGAACCATCGCGGCGCGGAAGTCGTCCCAGTCCGGGTGCTCGCCGCGAGCGTCGCGGTAGTGCTCCACCAGCGCCTCGACGGTGTCGTCGTGCGGATCGCGGGCCACCGGCGTGAGCTCCGCCAGCCCTTCCGCCGCCACCCACGAGCCGCCGCCCGGCGCCGTCACCTGCAGCGTCGCCCGCGAGTCGCGACGCAGGTTGCGGGTCTTGGCCAGCGGGTCGCGGATCGAGACGCGGATCAGGTCCGGGCCGAGGTCGTACACGTAGGTCACCACCGACACCTGCGGCCGGCCGTCGCGCTTCACGGTCGCCAGCACGCCCAGGCGGTGCGCGGCGAGGAGCTTGCGGAGGGAGTCGTCGCTCATGTCCGCGACCAACGCACCTCACCGCCGGTCGCATTCCTGCGGCGAGTGATGAGCATCTCCGTCGTCCGAGGTGTCTGACGGGTCGCGAACCGGTAGACTGACACCAAGCCAAGGCCTCGTGTATCTACGGGGCCTGATTCGTGCCCGAATTCTGTGACGGTGGAACGTCGAGGGAAAGTCGGGTACCCCGCGCCCCTCGAAGGCCCACCGTGCGTCCGCCCGCTTGCGGACGCGCTGGGGTGCGCGCCCCGCGCTCTACCGATTCGGAGCACAGTGACTTCGTACGACCCTGCCGGCAGTTCTACCGGCACCGATTCCCGTTCCTCCTCCGGCTACCGCCCGCGATCCGACCGCAGCGGTGGTCCGCGCGAAGACGGCGGCCACCGGCGTGAGGGTGGCTTCCGCCGCGACGGCGGGTTCCGCCGTGAGGGTGGCTTCCGCCGCGACGGCGACGGCCGCCGGCCGTTCCGCGGCGACCGCCGCCAGGGCGGCCGCCCCAACGACCGCCGCTCCTTCGACCCCGCCCGCCGGGCCGCCATCGAGGCGTTCGACCCGGCCGGCTCGGCGTTCTCCGGCATGGGGGTGCCCGACCGCGTCGTGAAGATCCTCGGCGTCGACGGCATCGTCGAGCCGACCCCCGTCCAGGCGGCGGTCATGCCCGACGCCATCGCCGGCCGCGACGTGCTCGGCCGGGCCCGCACGGGCTCCGGCAAGACGCTGGCATTCGGCCTGCCGATCCTCGCCCGGCTCGACGGCGCGCGCAGCGAGCCCAACCGCCCGCGGGCGCTCATCGTCGTGCCGACCCGCGAGCTGGCCGGCCAGGTCACCACGGCGCTCGAGCCGCTGGCCGAGGCGCTGCGGCTGCGCATGGTCACCGTCTACGGCGGCGCGCCGTACGACCGGCAGATCCGCCGGCTCGACCGCGGCGCGGACGTCGTCGTCGCCACCCCGGGCCGGCTCAGCGACCTCATCGAGAAGGGCGTGTGCAAGCTCGACGACGTCGAGGTCGTCGCGCTCGACGAGGCCGACCACCTGTGCGACCTCGGGTTCTTCCCGGTCGTCGACGAGCTGCTCGCCGCCACGCCCGCAGGCGGCCAGCGGATGCTGCTGTCGGCCACGCTCGACGGCGACGTCGACAAGCTGGTCCGGCGGCACCTCAACGCCCCGGCCAAGCACGAGATCGACCCCGACGCCAACTCCGTCACGACGATGGACCACCACGTGCTCGTGGTCGGCCCGCACAACAAGCTCGACGTCATGACCGAGCTGATGCGGGCGAACCCGCGCAGCATCGTCTTCACCCGCACCAAGGACGGCGCCACCCGGCTGGCCGAGGACCTCGAGGACGCCGGCGTCGCGGCGGTCGACCTGCACGGCGACCTGTCGCAGCGGGTCCGCGAGCGCAACCTCGACCGGTTCAAGTCCGGCCGGGCGAAGGTGGTCGTCGCCACCGACGTCGCCGCCCGCGGCATCCACGTCGACGGCGTCGGCATGGTCGTGCACTTCGACCCGGCCGGCGAGCCCAAGTCATACCTGCACCGTTCGGGCCGTACGGCCCGCGCGGGCGCCACGGGCGCCGTCGTCACCGTCGCGACCCCGCGGCAGGTGCGCGGGCTGGGCGACCTGCTCCGCCGCGCGGGCGTCACCGCCAAGAACGTCGACGCCCGCGCCGTCGAGGGACCCATCACGCCGACGGCGCTCGCCGACGCTCCGGCGATGGCGCAGGAGCGCGAGCGGCCGCGGTCGTCGGGCAACGGCAGCCGCCCGAACCGCTCCGGTCGTCCGTACAAGGGCGGCGGCGCCGGACGCGGCCGCCCGTCGGGTTACCGCCGCCGCGACTGACGGCCCGCACCAGACACGAGGCGCGCCGCCGCGACCCCCGCCGGGTTCGCGGCGGCGCGTCGTCGTCTCCGGGCCGTCAAGAACTCGGGCGGGCGTTGAGCCGGGCGGCCTGACGGGTCAGGTGGGCGCGCTCGGCGAGGTTGGGCGCCTTCTGCGCCGCCTCGGCGTACAGCCGTGCCGCCGTCGCCAGGTCCCCGTCGCGCTCGTGGAGGTACGCCGCCACCGCGGCGTGCCGGGGGAGCGAGTCGTCCAGCTCCGCGAGCGCCGCGAGGCCGGCGCGCGGTCCGTCCGCCTCGCCGACGGCCACCGCGCGGTTGAGCCGGACGACCGGGCTGTCGGTCAGGCGCGCGAGCTCGTCGTACCACTCGACGATCTGCACCCAGTCGGTCTCCTCGGCGGTGGGCGCGTCGGCGTGGAGTGCCGCGATGGCGGCCTGGGCCTGGAACTCGCCCAGCCGGTCGCGCGCGAGGGCCGCCTGCAGGATCTGGACGCCCTCGGCGATCGACTCGGTGTCCCACCGGCCGCGGTCCTGTTCGGCGAGCGGGACCAGGCTGCCGTCCGGCGCGGTCCGGGCGGCACGCCGGGCGTGGTGCAGCAGCATGAGGGCGAGCAGCCCGGACACCTCGGGATGGTCGATCGCCGCCGCCAGCTGACGGGTGAGCCGGATGGCCTCGGCGGCGAGGTCGACGTCGCCGGAGTAGCCCTCGTTGAAGACCAGGTACAGGACGCGCAGGACGGTGGCGACGTCGCCGGGCTGGTCGAACCGCACGCCCGACACTGTGCGTTTGGCCCGGCTGATGCGCTGCGCCATGGTCGCCTCGGGCACCAGGTAGGCAGCGGCGATCTGGCGGGTGGTCAGCCCGCCGACGGCGCGCAGCGTGAGCGCGACCGCGGACGACGGCGTCAGCGAGGGGTGGGCGCACAGGAAGTAGAGCTGGAGGGTGTCGTCCACCGCGGGCGCGGGCCCGGGAGCCGGCTCCTCCTGGACGAGGTCCTCGCGCCGGCGGCGGGCCGCCGCCGCCCTGGTCGCGTCGAGGAACTTGCGCCAGGCGACGGTGACCAGCCAGCCCTTCGGGTCCCGCGGCGGGCCGTCCGGCCAGACGCGCACAGCCTCGACCAGCGCCTCCTGTACGGCGTCCTCGGCCGTCGCGAAGTCGGCTCCGCGGCGAACGAGGATCGCCAGCACGTTCGGCGTGAGGCTGCGCAGCAGGACCTCGTCCACCGGCGTGGTCACTCGGCGATGGTGGGCGGCACGGCCAGGAACGGACGCACCTCCAGCCACTCGTGGATCGGCTTCCCGCCCGCGCCGGGGGCGGCCGACAGCTCGCCGGCCAGCTCGAGCGCCCGCTCGTAGCTGTCGACGTCGATGACCGTCCAGCCGGCGATGAGGTCCTTGGTCTCGGCGAACGGGCCATCGGTGACCGGCGGGCGGCCCTCGCCGTCGTAGCGGACGAAGGTGCCCTCCGGCGAAAGCGCCAGGTGGTCGACGAACTCACCGGTCTCCTCGAGCCGGGCGGCGAAGTCGCGCATGTACTGCACGTGGGCGGAGATCTCCTCCGGCGTCCACTGGTCCATCGGCACGTCGTTGACCGCCGCCGGTGCGCCGCGGTAGTGCTTGAGCAGCAGGTACTTGGCCATCGTGGATTCTCCTCGGTGCTGGTGCGACCCATTCTGGCCGTGTTCACACCGGGGGACGCAGTCGGGCCCGGGCTCAGGGAGCGAGCAGCTCCGCCCGCACGTCGCGGCGGGTGGCGGCGACGTGGTCGCGGGCCAGCTGGCCGGCCGCCGCGCTGTCGCGCCGCCGGATCGCGTCGACCAAAGCCTCGTGCTGGCGCCGAGAGGTGTCCTGCCGTTGCGGCGGGACCGTCGAGAAGTAGAACCGCGCCCGCATGCTCAGCATGCGCACGAACCCGGCCAGGAGGTTGTTCTGCGAGCAGTCGGCCATGGCGCTGTGGAACTCCGCGTTGATGCGGGCCAGCTCGATCGGGTCGGTGGACTGCCGCTGCCGGGCGAGGATGTCGTCGAGGATGGCGAGTTGCTCGCCGGTGCGCCGCTCAGCGGCCAGGGCGGCGGCCTGCGCCTCGAGGAAGGTTCGGCTCTCGAACAGGTCGGCCAGCTCCTGCTCGCTGCGGCCGCGGACGAACGCGCCCTGGTGCGGCCGGAACTCGATCCACCCGTCGACGCCGAGGGCGCGCAGCGCCTCACGGACCGGGATGTGGCTGATACCGAGCTGCTTGGCCAGGCCGTCGGCGTTGAGGTGGGCGCCGGGCAGCAGCACACCCTGCAGAATCGCCTCTTCCAGGAGGTCGCGGACGTGCGGCGCGGTGCGTCCGGCGCGTTGCATGCGATTCAGCGGTGCGAGGCCGGCGATGCCGGTGGTCACGGCGCCCGTGGACACGATGCAACTCCCTCCGCGCGAACAGCGAGATCCTATCTGATCAACCGCTCTACTCCGAGTCGCGTGCACGGACAACAACGCAGATCAGGTGCCGTTCCAGCGGATTTACGGCGAGGCAACACAACAGAAACGCGGCGGTGATCCTATAGGTTGTGCCACGAGCGGCGGCGGCGGCGGAACGATGCCCCGATGGATCCGGTTGACCGGCCCATCGGGCGGTCCTAAGGTATCCGTATGGCGAGGTGTTGTATTCCGGATCGTGGAATATGAGCTGGTCTGCCGAGCTGGTAGAGGCGCTGGGTCGCGAGAACGTCATCACCGATCCGGCCCGGTTGCGTACCTATGAGTGCGACGGCCTCACCGGCTATCGCGTCCAGCCGGCGATGGTGGTGCTGCCCCGGTCCGCCGGGGAGGTCGCCGCCGCCGTGCGGGTCTGCGCTCGGCACGGTGTCCCGTTCGTCGCCCGCGGCGCCGGCACCGGGCTGTCCGGCGGCGCGCTGCCGGTGGCCGACGGCATCGTCATCTCGCTGCAGCGGCTGCGCCGCATCATGGAGGTCGATCCGGTCAACCTGCGTGCCGTCGTCGAGCCTGGCGTCACGAACCTCGACATCAGCAAGGCCGCCGCGCCGTACGGGCTCTACTACGCGCCGGACCCATCCAGCCAGCAGGTCTGCACCATCGGCGGCAACGTCGCGGAGAACTCCGGGGGCGCGCACTGCCTGAAGTACGGCTTCACGGTCAACCACGTGCTGGCCGCGGAGGTCGTGCTGGCCGACGGCACGGTCACCCGGCTGGGCGGCGAGTCGCCGCAGCTGCCCGGTTACGACCTGCTCGGCGCGTTCATCGGCTCCGAGGGCACGCTCGGCATCGTCACCCAGGTCACCGTGCGGCTGCTGGCCAAGCCGGCCGCCATACGCACCATGGTGGCCGACTTCGCGACTGTGGCCGGCGCCGGCGACGCGGTCACCGGGATCATCGCGGCGGGCATCGTGCCGGCGGCCGTCGAGATGCTCGACAACCTGGCGATCCAGGCGGTCGCCGCGTCCACCGAGAGCGTCTACACCCCGGACACCGCCGCCGCGCTGGTCGTCGAGCTGGACGGCCCGCCCGACGACGTCGCCGAGCAGTTCGACGAGGTCCAGGAGATCTGCCGCCGGAACGGCAGCACGAAGATCATGGTGGCCGCCGACGCCGAGCACCGCGCGCTGATCTGGAGGGGCCGCAAGGCGGCGTTCGCCGCGGTCGGGCGGATCAGCCCGAACTACTTCGTGCAGGACGGCGTGGTGCCGCGCGGCCGGCTGGCCGAGGTGCTCGGCCGCATCGCCGCCATGGCCGACGACGCCGGCATCCGGGTCGCGAACGTCTTCCACGCCGGCGACGGCAACCTGCACCCGCTGGTCCTCTACAGCGAGGGCGAGGGCCAGCACGACCGTGCCGAGCACCTGTCGACCCAGATCGCCGAGCTGTGCGTCGAGCTCGGCGGGTCGCTGTCGGGCGAGCACGGCATCGGTGCGGACAAGGCCTGCTCGATGCCACGGATGTTCGGCCAGGACGACCTCGCGACGATGCTCCGGCTGCGCTCGGCGTTCGACCCCGACGGCCTGTGCAACCCCGGCAAGGTGTTCCCGACGCCGCGGCTGTGCGGCGAGCGGCCCGGCCCTTACCGGCCGCACCCGCTGGAGGAGGCCGGGGTGATCGAGCGGCTATGAGCACCGTGACCACGTACCGGCCGAGCACCCTCGCCGACCTGCGCGACGCGATGGCCGAGAGCGCCCGGGCCGGCGAGCGGCTGGCCGTCGCCGGCGCCGGGACCGCCGTGGAGTGGGGCGGCGCGCCCGAGCACGACGCCGTCCTCGACACCACCGCGATGAGCGGCCTGATCAGCTACAACCCCACCGACATGACGGTGGCCGTGCAGGCCGGCATGCCGTTGCGTTCGTTGCAGGAGACGCTGGCCGGGAACGCTCAGTGGGTGGCGCTCGACCCGGCCCTCGCGGCCGCCGGCGCCACCGTTGGCGGGCTCGTGGCCACGGCCGACGCCGGCCCGGTGCGGCACACGTTCGGCGCGTCGCGCGACAGCGTCATCGGCGTGACGGTGGTGCTGGCCGACGCGACCGTGGCACGCTCGGGCGGCCACGTCATCAAGAACGTCGCCGGCTACGACCTCGCGAAGCTGTTCCACGGCTCGCTCGGCACGTTGGGCGTGCTGGCCGAGGTGGTACTCCGGCTGCACCCACGTCCGTCGGCGACGGCGACGCTGGCGGTGCCGTGCCACGCGGCCGCGGCGTTCGACCTCGGCGGCCGGCTGATCCACGGCTCGCTGGAGCCGGTGGCGGTGGAGTGGTGCGGGCGAGTCCTGCTCGCCCGGTTCGACGGCACCGCGGGTGGCGTCGAGGACCGCGGCCGCCGCGCGATGGCGCTGGCCGGCGACGGCGCGGAGTGGCTGCCCGGCGACGACGAGCGGGCGGCCGCGCACTGGGCGGCCGTCGCCGACCTCGTCCGCGGCGCCGAGGGCGACACCGTCGTCCGCCTCGGCACCGCGCCGGACCGCACCCCGTCGCTGGCCGCCCTGGTCGCCCGCGAGGCCGCCGCGCACGACGTCGACGCCGCGATGACCAGCAGCCCGTTCGCCGGCGCGCACACCGTCCGGCTCCGCGGTGGCACAGCGAGTCAGCATGCCGCCGTCGTGACCGCCCTGCGTGCCGCGGCGCCGGCGGCCACCGTCTGCCGCTGGACACCCGGCCTGCGCGACCAGCTGCCCGCATGGGGCGAGCCGCCGCCGGCGGTCGCCGTCCTGCGTGCGGTCAAACGCGCCTTCGATCCCAACGATCGGCTCGGCAAGGGGAGATTCGCGCCATGGTTCTGACCCCGGGCGACACCGGCTCGTTCGACGCGCACCACCCGCCGCGGCGTGACCTGCTGGACGACTGCGTGCACTGCGGGTTCTGCCTGCCGACCTGCCCCACGTACCTCGTCGACGGCGAGGAGATGGACTCCCCGCGCGGCCGCATCTACCTCATGGACCTGGCCCAGCGCGGCGAGATCCCGCTCGACCGCACGATGGCCGGGCACATCGACTCGTGCCTGGGATGCCTGGCCTGCGTGACGGCGTGCCCATCGGGCGTGCAGTACGACCTGCTGCTCGAGGCGACCCGCCCGCAACTGGAGCGGCACGTCCCGCGCACGCGCCTGGACCGGCTGGTCCGCAAGGCGATCTTCGCGGTGTTCCCGTACCCGGCGCGCATGCGGGCCGCCGCGGCGCTCGGCGTGCTCTACCGGCGGCTCGGGCTGCGCTGGCTGACGCACCGGCTCGGCATCATGAACCGGATGCCGGCCCAGCTGCGCGCCGCCGAGGACCTGCTGCCGCCGGTGCCGGTGCGGTCGCTGTTCCGCCGGCTGGACCGTGGCGCGGCGGCGGTCGGAGAGCGGCGGCTGCGGGTGGCGATGCTCGAGGGGTGCGCGCAGCGGGTGCTGTTCGGCGACGTCAACGCCGCGACGATGCGGGTGCTGGCGGCCGAGGGCTGCGAGGTCGTCGTGCCGCAGGGCCAGCAGTGTTGCGGCGCGCTGAACCTGCACGCCGGTCTGGAGGACGACGCCGCCGCCCGCGCACGGAAGCTCATCGACACGTTCGAGCAGGCGAACGCCGACGCCGTCGTCGTCAACGTCGCGGGCTGCGGCTCGTCCATGAAGGAGTATGGGCTACTCCTGCGCGACGACCCCGCGTACGCCGAGCGGGCCGCCCGGTTCGCCGCGTCCGTCCGCGACGTCAACGAGCTGCTCGCCGAGCTGGAACCCCGGGCGCCCCGGCACCTCATCGCGGCCAAGGTCGCGTACCACGACGCCTGCCACCTGGCGAACGCCCAGCGGATCCGCCGGCAGCCGCGCGACCTGCTGCGCTCCGTCCCCGGCGTCGAGCTCACCGACATCCCGGAGGCCGACATCTGCTGCGGGTCGGCCGGCATCTACAACCTGGTCCAGCCCGGCACCGCCGAGGAGCTCGGCCGGCGCAAGGCCGCGAACATCGAGTCCACCACGCCCGACGTCATCGCCACCGCCAACGCCGGCTGCCTGCTGCAGGTGCGCCGGTTCCTGAGCGCGGACATCCCGCTCGTGCACCCGATCGAGATCCTCGACGCCTCCATCCGCGGTGTCCCGCTGGAGAAGGCGCGACGATGACGGCGTCAGGCCCGGGCCTGCCCGCTCAGCTCTTCGGAGAGGTCGCGGGCGGCGCGGGTCAGCAACGGGACGGCGCGGGCGACGAGGTCGTCGGTGACCCGCGACGTCGGCCCGGAGATGGACAGCCCCAGCTTCGACGGCGCGTCCGGCACCGCGACGGCGACGCACCGCACGCCGATCTCCTGCTCGCCGTCGTCGACGGCGTAGCCGCGGTCCGCCGTGCGGGCGAGCTCGCGGCCGAACTCGGCCGGGTCGGTGATGGTGTGCTCGGTCTGCTGCGGCATGCCGGTGCGCTGCAGCATCTCGTGCACCGTCCGCGCCGGCAGGGTGGCCAGCACGGCCTTGCCGACGGCGGTGCAGTGCGGCCAGACCCGGCGGCCGACCTCGGTGAACATCCGCATGGAATGGCGCGAGGGCACCTGCGCCACGTATACGATCTGGTCACCGTCGAGCATCGCGAGGTTCGCCGACTCGCCCAGCTCGTCGACCAGATGGGTGAGCTGCGGCCGTGCCCAGGTGCTGAGCATGGTCGAGGAGCTCTCGCCGAGCCTGATCAGGCGCGGGCCGAGGGCGTAGCGACGCGACGGCTCCTGACGCAGGTAGCCGAGGTCGACGAGGGTACGGACGATGCGGTGGATGGTCGGCAGTGGCAGTTGCGAGGCCGTGGCCAGCTGGGACAACCCCATGCTGCCGCCGTGGTCGGCCATGGTCTCGAGCAGGCCGAACGCGCGCTCGACCGACTGCACGCCACCCGAGCGAGCCCTCGACGCGTCGTTTTCCACAAAGCAGATACTAACGTCCGCCATACGAATACGGAGATCAGAGCATGGCAACGCCCAGCCCGGGATACGCGATCACCGTCCGAGTCGAGGCGCCGTCCTCGTCGACGGCCACCAGCGGCCTGGCCGCCGCCGTCAGCACGGCCGGGGGCGCGCTGACCGCCCTCGACGTCGTCGAGTCCTTCGCCGACCGCCTGGTCGTCGACGTCACCTGCGACGCCGTCGACTCCGACCATGCCGAGTCGATCACCAAGGCGCTGACGCAGGTCGCCGGCGTCACCGTCCGGAAGGTGAGCGACCGGACGTTCCTCATCCACCTCGGCGGCAAGCTGGAGGTCAACCCGAAGGTCCCGCTCAAGCACCGCGACGACCTCTCCCGCGCCTACACGCCCGGCGTCGCCCGGGTGTGCCTGGCGATCGCCGAGAACCCCGAGGACGCCCGCCGGCTCACCATCAAGCGCAACACCGTCGCCGTTGTCACCGACGGGTCGGCCGTGCTCGGGCTGGGCAACATCGGCCCGGCCGCCGCGCTCCCCGTCATGGAGGGCAAGGCGGCGCTGTTCAAGCAGTTCGCCGGCGTCGACGCCTGGCCGGTCTGCCTCGACACCCAGAACGTAGAAAGCATTGTCGAGATCGTTCGAGCTTTGGCGCCGGTGTACGGCGGCATCAACCTCGAAGACATCGCCGCACCGCGCTGCTTCGAGATCGAGGCACGGCTGCGCGAGCTGCTCGACATCCCGGTCTTCCACGACGACCAGCACGGCACCGCGATCGTGGTGCTGGCCGCGCTCTACAACGCGCTGCGCGTGGTCGGGAAGCCGCTCGACGGCGTGCGCGTCGTCGTGAGCGGCGTCGGCGCGGCCGGGCACGCGATCATCCGGCTGCTGCACGCCCAGGGCGTCACCGACATCGTGGCCTGCGACCGCCGCGGCGCCGTCCACCCGAACGGCGAGGGCCGCGACGAGTTCCGCCGCTGGATCGCCCAGAACACCAACCCGCGAGGCGTCACCGGCTCGCTCAAGGAGGTGCTGGCCGGCGCGGACGTGTTCATCGGCGTCTCCGGGCCGAACCTGCTCACCGGTGAGGACATCGCGACGATGGCGCCGGACGCGATCGTGTTCGCGCTGGCCAACCCCGACCCCGAGGTCCACCCGATCGCCGCGCGCGAGCACGCCGCCGTCGTCGCGACCGGCCGATCGGACTTCCCGAACCAGATCAACAACGTGCTCGCCTTCCCCGGCTTCTTCCGCGGCATGCTCGACGCGGGAGCGCACGAGATCACCGACGCCGCCATGCTCGCCGCCGCCCGCGCCATCGCCGACGCCGTCGGCCCGGAGCAGGTGAACGCCAGCTACATCGTCCCGTCGGTGTTCGACCCCGAGGTCGCCCCGGCCGTCGCCGCCGCCGTCAAGCACGCCGCCCAGGCCGGCTGACCGCCGAGCTGTGCCCCATGATCATCAACCTCTTGTGTCGCTCCGACAGCTGTCAGGGCAGCACAGAAGGTTATGATCATGGGGCGGACGGTCAGGGCATGCGCTCGTAGGCGGGCAGGGTGAGGAAGTCGACATACTCGTCGGCGAGCGAGAGGTCGGTGAAGGTGGCCCGGGCCTCGGCCAAGTGGGCGCCGCCGAAGGCGGCGGCGCCGATGCGCTGCTCGATGGCTGCGCACTCCTCGTCGATCAGCCGCTCGACCAGCTCGCGCGTGACCCGCTGGCCGTCCGCCAGTTCGACGCCGTTGTGCAGCCACTGCCAGACCTGGCTGCGGCTGATCTCGGCGGTGGCGGCGTCCTCCATGAGGTTGTTGATGCCGACGGCGCCGGTGCCGCCCAGCCAGGCGGCGAGGTACTGGATGCCGACCGAGATGTTGCTGCGCAGGCCGGTCTCGGTGACCTCGCCCGGCGTCGAGGCGACGTCGAGAAGGTCGGCCGCCGTCACATGGACGTCGTCGCGGATGCGGTCGATCTGGTTCGGCCGGTCGCCGAGGACGGCGGTGAACGCCTCGCGGCAGACCTCGACCATGCCCGGGTGCGCCACCCAGGAGCCGTCGAAGCCGTCGCCGGCCTCGCGTGTCTTGTCGTCCTTGACCTTGGCGAACGCCGCCTCGTTGACCTCGGGGTCGCGGCTGGGGATGAACGCCGCCATGCCGCCGATGGCGTGCGCGCCGCGCTTGTGGCAGGTGCGCACGAGCAGCTCGGTGTAGGCGCGCATGAACGGCACCGTCATGGTGACGGAGTTGCGGTCGGGGAGCACCCAGTCAGAGCCGCGCGTGCGGTAGTTCTTGATGACGCTGAACATGTAGTCCCAGCGGCCGGCGTTGAGGCCCGCGGAGTGCTCGCGCAGCTCGTAGAGGATCTCCTCCATCTCGAAGGCCGCCGGGTAGGTCTCGATGAGCACGGTCGCGCGGATGGTGCCGCGCGGGATGCCCAGCGCCCCCTGGCCGATGACGAACGCGTCGTTCCACAGCCGCGCCTCGAGATGGCTCTCCATCTTCGGCAGGTAGAAGTATGGGCCCTGGCCGCGGTCGATCTGCTTCTGCCCGCTGGTGGCGAGGTACAGCGCGAAGTCGACCAGGCCGCCCGAGGTCGGCTCGCCGTCGACGATGATGTGCTTCTCAGGTAGGTGCCAGCCGCGCGGCCGGACGACGATGGTGACCAGCGGCTGGTCGGTCCGCAGCGCGTAGTGCTTGCCGTCGGGGTTGGTGAACTCGATGGTCCCGTCGATGGCGTCGAACAGGTTGAGCTGCCCCTGGACGACGTTCTCCCACAGCGGCGTGTTGGCGTCCTCCTGGTCGGCCAGCCACACCTTGGCGCCGGAGTTGAGCGCGTTGATGGTCATCTTGCGGTCGGTGGGGCCGGTGATCTCGACCCGGCGGTCCTCCAGGCCGGGCGCCGCCGGCGCGACCCGCCACGTGTCGTCCTCGCGGACGTCCTTGGTCTCGGCGAGGAAGTCGAGCTCCGCGCCGGCCGCGACGGCGGCGGTCCGCTCGGCGCGCCGCCGCAGCAACTCCAGCCGGCGCGGGTTCAGCTCCCGGTGCAGCCGCTCGATCAGGGCAAGCGCGGCAGGGGTCAGCACCTCGTCGAACCGTTCGTGCATCGGACCGGTGACCTCGATACCCGCCATCGCGCTCTCCTGGTTTTCCACTATTCGGAAGTTGCTATCTGTATAACAGAATAAATGGGAGGCGGAGCGGCGGTCAACCGCTACGGCGACGGCCCCCGGACCGTGGGCGGAACGGTCCGAGGGCCGACGTAGTGAGGCGGCGGTCAGCCGCGTGGCCGACGGGTCAGAAGGCGGCCTCGTCGAGGTCCATCAGTGCGTTGTCGGTGGCCTCGGCCACGGCCCGCTCGGACGCCAGCCGCGGCAGCACCTGGCGGGCGAAGAACTGCGCGGCCGCTACCTTGCCCTCGTAGAACGCCTGGTCCTTGGCCGGTACGTCGCCGTCCAGCTTGGTCAGGGCCACGGCCGCCTGGCGGAGCAGCAGCCAGGCGACGACGAGGTCGCCGGCGGCGAGCAGCAGCCGGGTGGTGTTCTGGCCGACCTTGTAGACGTTGCGGACGTCGCCGCCTTCCGCGCGCTCGTCGGCCGACATGAGGAAGCCGACCATCGTGCCGAGGATGCCCTGGACGGCCTGGAGCGCCTTGGCCAGCTGCTCCCGCTCGACCTTCAGCCGCCCGCCGCCGAGCTCGTCGTCGACGGTCTGCTGGATCTGCTGCGACAGCCAGCCGATCGCCTGCCCGTTGTCGCGCACGATCTTGCGGAAGAAGAAGTCCTGGCCCTGGATGGCCGTGGTGCCCTCGTACAGGGTGTCGATCTTGGCGTCGCGGACGTACTGCTCGAGCGGGTAGTCCTGCAGGAAGCCCGAGCCGCCGAAGGTCTGCAGCGACTCCGAACCGAGCAGCACCCAGGACCGCTCCGACCCGTAACCCTTGACGATCGGCAGCAGCAGGTCGTTGACCCGCTCGGCATGCTCGTCGGTCTCGCCCCGCGCTGCCGCGGCCGCGACGGCGTCCTGCATGGTGGCGGTGTAGAGCACCAGTGCCCGCATGCCTTCGGCGTACGCCTTCTGCGTCATGAGCGAGCGGCGCACGTCTGGGTGGTGGGTGATCGTGACCCGGGGCGCGGACTTGTCGGTGGCCCGGGTGAGGTCGGCGCCCTGGACCCGCTCCTTGGCGTAGTCGAGCGCGTTGAGGTAGCCGGAGGAGAGCGTGGCGATGGCCTTCGTGCCCACCATCATGCGGGCGTACTCGATGACCTGGAACATCTGCGCGATGCCGTCGTGAACGTCGCCGAGCAGCCAGCCGGTCGCCGGCTCGCCGTCGCCGAAGGTGAGTTCGCACGTGGACGAGACCTTGAGGCCCATCTTCTTCTCGACGTTCGTGGCGTAGACGCCGTTGCGCCCGCCCAGCTCGCCGGTCTCGGGGTCGAACCGGAACTTCGGCACGATGAACAGCGACAGCCCCTTGGTGCCCGGGCCGCCGACGCCCTCGACGCCGACCGGCCGGGCCAGCACGAGGTGGACGATGTTCTCGCTCATGTCGTGCTCGCCGGACGTGATGAACCGCTTGACGCCCTCGATGTGCCAGGTGCCGTCGGGCTGCGGGTGCGCCTTGGTGGCGCCGGCGCCGACGTCGGAGCCGGCGTCGGGCTCGGTGAGCACCATGGTGGCCGCCCACCGGCGGTCGATCATGATCTCGGCGATGCGCTTCTGCGCGTCGGTGCCGTTGCGCCAGATGACGCTGGCGAACGACGGGCCGGACGCGTACATCCAGGCGGCGGCGTTGGAGCCGAGGATCAGCTCGGCGGCGCCCCAGAACACCGACGGCGGCAGAGGCGTGCCGCCGAGGCCCTCGGGTAGCGCGAAGCGCCACAACTCGGAGTCCATCAGCGTGGCGAAGCTCTTCTTGAACGACTCAGGGATGGTGACGGTGCGGGCGGCGGGGTCGTAGACCGGCGGGGTGCGGTCGGATTCGGCGTACGAGGCGGCGAGGTCCTCGCGGCTCATGCGGTCGACCTCGGCCAGGATGCTGCGCACGGTGTCGGTGTCGAACTCCTCGTAGCGCCCGTTGCCCAGCTGCGCGTCGCTGCCGAACACGTCGAACAGCACGAACTCGATGTCGCGCAGGTTGGACCTGTAGTGGCTCATCGCATCCTCCGTCAGCCCGTTGCTACCAGCCGGTAACCCCATGGTGCTACTTGTCGGTAACTTCGCGCAACCCAGGAACGGCGAAGGCCCCGCGCCCGTCCCATGGTTATGCGACGACTAGGAACCCTCGCCGCGGTGGCCGGCATCGCCCTGCTGGCGGCTTGCGGCGGCAACGACAGCGGCGACGACACCACCGCCGTCCCTGGCGACTCCGGATCCGACGGTTCCACCGAGCCGGCCGTGCCGATCGTCGGCAGCCGGTGGGTGCTCGAGGAGCTGCAGGCCACCGGCGCGACGGTCGCCGGCCCGTCCGACCCGGAGGCCTACTTCGAGATCGACGAGAACGGCGACGTCACCGGCTCCACCGGATGCAACGGCTTCAGCGGATCGGCCGAGGTGGGCGACTCCAGCATCACCTTCCAGCCGCTCATCTCCACCCGCCGCGGCTGCTCCGGCGACCTCGGGCAGATCGACAACTCGATGCTGCAGGTGCTCAGCGGCGAGGTCACGGTCGAGGCGTCCGGCGACACGCTGACGCTGACCAACGCCGACGGCAACTCGCTGACGATGGTGATGTCCGACGCCCCGTCCACGGACCTCTGACATGCGACGCCCGGCCGGTGGCCTGGGCCTGCTGGGCGTCGTGCTGCTCCTGGCCGCCTGCGGCGATGCCGCCGCAGGCGCGGACGATGCGACCGACACTGACGGCGACGGCGCCGAGCTGGCCGGCCGCACGTTCGTCTCCACCGAGGACGTCGGCATCCCCGGCGGCGGGCCGCTGAACCTCCACTTCACCGACGACGGCCGGCTGCTGGCCACGGCGGGCTGCAACAGCGCCAACGGGCCGGTCGAGCTGTCGGGTGGCCGCCTGGTCGGCGCTGACCTCGGGCTGACGGAGCTGGGCTGCGAGCCGGAGGTCATGGCCTCCGACGCCTGGCTCACCGACCTGCTGGCCGCCGAACCGGCCTGGGAGCTGGCCGATGACGCCACCCTCGTCCTCACCGCGGGCGACTTGGTGGTGTCGCTGACCGACCGCGACGTGCTGGAGCCGCCGGTCGACCTGACCGGCCGGCGGTGGGACGTCGACGGGCTCACCGACGGCGAGACGGCGTCGTCCGTGCCGGTCGGCATCGCGCCGTTCCTGCGCATCGACGGCGACGCGCTCACCGGCCACACCGGCTGCAATGAGATCAACGGCATCGTCACGGTCGACGGCGACACCCTCACGGTCGCCGACCTCGTGACGACCGAGGTGGCCTGCGACGGCGCGGCGGCGTACGTCGAGGACGTCGTGCTGGCGGCGCTGGACGGCGAGGTCCGGTTCTCCATCACGAGCAACCGGCTGTCGCTGGAGGCGCCGAGCGGTTCCGGGTTGCAGGCGGTGTCGGCCGGTTGACAGTGGCGGCGCCGTTTGTCACGGTTCGGCGCGGCTTTCCACAACTGATCCACAACCTGTGGGTCACGGTGCGTATGGACCCGTCCGCGTCGATGTCGGCGCAGATGAAAGACCCCTCGGACCCTTACCCCGAGGGGTCTTCTCGATTCTTATCGCATGCGCGGATGAACGCCGCGTAACGACACGGCGTATCGCCGGGATCCGTTCGAGTTGGTCTGTCCGCATACAACCGCTTTGCCGCAGCCGTTACATTGATCACCGACAACGGCGAGGGTGAGATGGCCGGACCGGGAGGCAGGGTGCGCGACAGGCTCAGCCGCGCCGAGTCGGCGCTGCGGTCGGCCGTGGCGCGCGGCGGCGAGGCCGACCTCGGGCGCGACATCGACCCCCGCTCGGTCGAGTCCGGCGACGCCTGGGACGAGTCGCGCACCGTCCGCGCCCGCGTCGTCGACGAGCTGCTCCGCGACGCCGGCGGCGTGCCCGGCGCCGCTGTCCGGCTCACCGGCGCGCGCATCACCGGCGGCCTGCAGCTGCGCGACGGGCGGCTGGAGCGGCCGCTGCGGCTGGACATGTGCTGGATCGACGACATCCTCGTGCTCGCGGACCTGACCGCGGCCGGCGTCGAACTGGTCCGCTGCCGGGTGCCCGACCTGCGCACGGAGTCCGTCGACGTCCAGAACGCGCTGGCCGTGCGCGAGTGCCTGGTCGGCTCGGTGAGCATGGTCGACACCCACGTGCATCGGTCGGCGTCGTTCGAGGACAGCCGGTTCCACGGCCACTCGACGCTGTTCCACGCCCGCAACCTCAGCGTCGGCGGCGACCTGCTGCTCACCCGGGCGCGGCTGTTCGCGTCGTCCGGCGAGGCCGTCGACGCCGAGCGGCTGCGGGTCGACGGCGGGCTCGGCCTGGTCGGTGCCCGCGTCCGCGGCCCGATCGTGCTGTCCGGCGCGACGGTGGCCGGGCGGGTCGACCTCACCGACGCCGTCCTGCGCAACCGGCACGGCGTGGCGCTGGACGCCCGCCGGCTGGTGGCGGGCGGGGTGCAGGGCCGCGGCCTGCGCTGCAGCGGCACCGTCGACCTCGGCCACGCGACGATCGCCGGCAGCGTCGTGTTCGACGCCGCGGTGCTGGCCAACCCCGGCGGCGACGCGCTCGTCGCCAGCGACATCGAGGCCGACCGGCTGGAGGCCGAGAACGGCACCCGCATCCTCGGCCGCATGCTGATCCCGCGCGGCGTCGTCCGCGACACCCTCGCGCTGCGCGGCGTCGAGATCAGCAACCCCGGCGGGTACGCGATGGTCGGCATCGGCGCCGCGGTCGGCTCCCTGGTCGCCGACCGCGCCCGGCTGGTCGGCCGGGTGATGCTGGACGAGATGGAGGCGACCTCGGTCCGGCTGGTCGGCACCCGGGTCACCAACCCCGACGACTCCTGGGCGGTGAGCCTGCAGTCGGCGACGGTCCGGCGCGACCTCAACCTCGAGCGGCTGTCCGCCATGGGCGGGCTGAACATCAAGGGCATCCGCGTCGGCGCGGCGGTCTTCCTCAGCGGCGCCAACCTCGACGGCGGCTACCGCGCGCTGGCCGCGTCGCGGGCCGTCATCGGCGAGCGGCTGGTACTCGGGCGCCGGTTCCGCTGCCGCGGCGACGTCGACCTCGCCCACGCCGACCTCGGCAAGAGCCTGGCCATGGACGGCGTGCGGGTGCAGGGCCAGCTGCGGCTGTTCCAGGCACGGGTCCGCAGCGACGTCCTGTTGCGCGGAGCCTACATCGAGGCGTCCGGCATGGGCGTCGACGCCATCGGCCTGCGGGTCGACGGCCGGTTCACCGCCCGCGGCCTGGTCTGCGACGGCGCCGTCCGGCTCACCGCGGCGGTCGCCGACAGCGTCGTGCTCACCGGCGCGCAGATCTACAACCCCGACGGCAACGCGCTCATCGCGCCGCGCATCGAGGTCCGTGGCGACCTCGTCGTCGGCAACGACCCGTACTCGACCGACCTCGGCGGCTTCTGGGCCGACGGCGGCGTGGTGATGCGCGACGGCAAGGTCGGCGGCGACCTCGTGCTCGACGGCGCCGTGCTGCACCGACCCGACCACCGGGCGCTCGACGCCACCGGCGTGCAGGTCGGCGGCAAGGTCTCGTTCGAGCAGGCCGAGATCGAGGGCACCGTCTCGTTCGATCAGGCGCACGTGCGGCGCCGGTTCGTGCTCAGCGGCTCGACGCTGGCCGGGCACGGCATCGGGTCGACCGACGGGCCGATCGTGTTCAGTGCGATCCAGACGATGTCCGACGAGTTCCTGGTCGACGGCGGCGTGTTCCGCGGTGCGCTGCGGCTCACCGGGTCGACGTTCTCGGCCGGGCTGAGCCTGCGGCACGCCGAGTTCGCCGCGCCCGGGCAGACCGCGCTGCTGCTGCCCGACGTCACCTGCGGCGTGTGCCGGCTGACCGGGCTGGACGTCGACGGCGCGGTCATCGTCGCGCGGTCCCGAGTGGGCGGCGACATCGTCGTCGACGGCGGCAGCTATCACCACCCGGGCCGGTTCGCCGTCGACGCCGCCCAGGTCGCGGTCGGCGGGTCGTTCCTCGTCCGCGATGCCGAGCTGACCGGCGGCGTGGCGCTGCGGCGGGCCGAGGTGGGCTTCAGCGTAGTGCTGACGGCGCTGCTCGGAGAGACCGGCGAGCGGGACGACGGCCGCGTCCCGGTCGGGGAGATCGTCGCGGCCTCCGGACTCAAGGTCGAGGGCAATCTGGAGTGCCGCGACGTTGAGCTGACCGGGCAGTTCTCGCTGGCCGAGGCGGTGCTGGCCGGCCGGCTGCTGGTCCGCGGCCGCACCACGCTGACGAACCCGGGCCGGACCGCGGTGTTCGCGCCGAACCTGCAGGTGTCCGGGGCGGTCGAGCTCGGTTCGCGGCGGTCGACCGGGAACGGCCCGCTGACCATCGTCGGCGAGGTGCGGCTGGACCGCGCGCACATCGGCGAGCTCTCCTGCGAGGAGGTGACGATCAGCCAGGACCACGCCGCGGACTCGCGCGCGGCCGGCACCGAACAGGTGCGGCCGCTGGTCTCGTTGCACGAAGCCGTGGTGGCCCGGCGGATCCTCATGAACGACCTGAGTGTCGCCACCACGACAGCCACCGGCGGCCGGGCGCTGATCGACCTGTCAGAGCTGCAGGCCGGCACCGTCGAGCTGCCGGCCGGCGAGATCGCCGTCGACCTGCGCGGCTCCGAGGTCCGCACCCTGGTCATGGACCCCACCGACACGTCGATGGTCATGCTGTCCGGCCTGACCTTCGACGACCCCGGCGACGCCGACGTCGACACCGCACTGGCCTGGCTGCGCCGCGACCCCACCGGCTACCAGCACCAGGTGTACGAGCAGCTGGCCAGCCACTACCGCCGCTCCGGCGACGACGCCGCCGCCCGCACCGTCCTGCTGGCCCGGCAGCGACACCGCCGCGACCTGCTGGGCACGTCGACGTTCGGGCAGCTCCTGATGAAGGGCTGGGGCTACCTGCAGGACGTCACCGTCGGCTTCGGCTATCGGCCCGGCCTGGCCGCGATCTGGTTCGTCGGCCTGCTGGCGTTCGGGACGGCGTACTTCTGGACCAAGGAGCTGGACCCGGTCGAGGTGAACGTCCACCCGACGTTCAACCCGTTCGGCTACGCCCTCGACCTGCTGATCCCGCTCCTGAGTCTCGGCCAGGACTCCGCCTGGGACCCGCGCGGGCTGGACCTCGTGGTGGCGTACGGGCTCGTCTTCTGCGGCGCGGTGCTCGCCACGACGGTCGTCGCGGCCGTCACGCGGGTGCTGAACCGGCGCTGAGTGGGCCGAGTTGTCCACAAATTTTGTACACAGGGGTGTGGGTAACTGGCGGCGCACGCTCAGCCACTTGTGGACAGCCTTGTGGGTGACGGCCCGGTCCGGAAATCTTCGCCGAACCCCCTTGTGCAGCCCCCGCGACAGGACTAGAAATGCTCCATCGTCATCGACGAGTTCGGAGCCGGAAAACCGGGGTGACCTGGTCAAAGGCACCGAGGAGTCGAGGGCGGGCCGGACGGAGAACGGCAGTTCGCCACGTCGGGGTGACCCGGCGAACCGCACACCGATGGGCGGGGCGGCTGACGGAGCCGGACGGCAGACCGGAAGGGCTGTGGATACCCACGGGTCACCGTGAGCTCCGCCGCTCGAGCCGCCGTCATCGGAGGTGGCGAGCATCCGGCCGGTTCATCCGGCCGTGATGGTTCTGGTCGAAAGAGAAGGCCCCTCGGACCCTTACTCCGAGGGGCCTTCGCCTTTGCTGGCCGGCAAAACCTGTTGCCGGACGTCCAGCCCGGCCGGTAGACAGAGCCCGTGATCAACCTAGCAGCCGTGGCCACCACGCCCACGCTGACCGGCGAGCGCATCCGGCTGGTCCCGCTCGGCCCGGAGCACGCCGCCGCCCTGTTCGAGTCGTTGCACGACCCCGAGTCCGCCCGGCTCACCGGCACCCACCAGACGTTCACCCGCGAGGCCATCGACGCGTTCTGCGCCAGTCGAGCGGAGCAAGACGACCGCCTCGACTGGGCCATCGAGGACGCCGCCTCGGGCGAGTATGCCGGCGGGTTGGCCGTCAACAACCTCGACGCCGACAACGAGACCGCCGGCTTCCGCATCGACCTCGTCGAGAAGTATCGCGGCCGCGGGCTCGGCCCGGAGTCGATCGAGCTGATGCTGCGCCACCTGTTCGAGGAGGTCGGCGTGCACCGGGTCGGCCTCGAGGTGTACGCGTTCAACCCGCGGGCGCAGCGGTCGTACGAGAAGTGCGGGTTCGTCGTCGAGGGCCGGGTGCGCGAGTCGCTGCTCTGGGACGGTGAGCGGGTCGACACCATCATGATGGGCCTGCTCCGCGCCGACTGGCTAGGGGGTGTCTGAGGTGGGGCTGTCCCCCGGCTGAAGCGGCCGGTCACCGCCATGGGGGCGGCGCCGTGGGCTCCGTAGCGTCGGTTCCGAGGTCGCGCACCCGGCGCGACGTGTCCTCGGGAGCAACCGATGTTCGGTCTGGCGGTACGAACCCTGCGATATCGCAAGGGTGCCTTCGTGGCGGCGTTCGTGGCGATGGTGCTCGGCGCCGCGATCGTGATGGCCTGCGGCGGGCTGATGGAGACCGGCATCCGTACCGCGGTGCCGCCGCAACAGCTTGCCGGCGCGGACGTGGTCGTCGCGGGGGAGCAGCGCTACGACATTCCCCGCACCGATGAGTTGGCGGTGCTGCCCGAGCGGGTGCGCGTCGACGACGACCTGGTCGCGACGGTCGCCGCCGTCGACGGCGTGGCCACGGCCGATGGACGCGTGCTGGACGAGCCGGCGCCGTCCGGAACGGTCGACGCGATCGCGGTGACGGCCGCGCCGGGCGTCAGCGCCGGCGAGCTGCGAGGGCGCATCGACGCCGCGCTCGACGGCACGGCCACGACGACGCTCACCGGCGACGACCGCGGCCTGGCCGAGCTGCACGAGGCCAGGGCCAGCAGCGAGGACCTGATCTCGCTGGCCGGGGTGTTCGGCGGCTGGGCAACGATGGTCTCGATGTTCGGCGTGGCGTCGATGCTGGCGCTGTCCATCCAGCAGCGCGGCCGCGAGCTGGCGCTGCTGCGGGCGACCGGCGCGACGCCGGGTCAGCTGCGGCGGATGGTGCTCGGCGAGACGCTGCCACTGTCCGTGGTCGCGACCGCGCTCGCGCTGATCCCCGGTCGGTACCTGGGCGAGTTCCTGTTCCAGCGGATGACCGACGCCGGTGTGGTGCCGGCCGGGGTGGAGTTCCGGCAGGGCTGGATCCCGGTCGTGACGGCGGTGGGCGCGGCGCTCATCGCGGCGGTGGGCGGGGCGCTGATCGCCGGCCGCCGGGCCGCCGCCGTCCGGCCCGTACAGGCGCTGGCCGAGGCCGACCTCGACGCCCGGACGATGAGCCCGTGGCGCTGGCTGTTCGGTCTGCTGGCGCTGAGCGGCGGCATCGCGCTGGGCGTGGTGACCGTGACGGTGATGAGCGGACCGCTCACGTCGAGCACGGCCGGCCCCGCCGTGTTCCTGTGGGCCATCGGGCTGGCGCTGCTCAGCCCCGCGCTGACCCGCGCCATGACCGCGGGGCTGCAGTGGCCGGTGCGGGCAGTGGCCGGGGTCTCCGGGCACCTGGCGGTGCTCAACGCCCGCGGCCGCACGGCCCGCACGGCCGCCGTCGTCACGCCGATCATCATGCTCACCGGCATCGCCACCGGCACGCTCTACCTGCAGGCGACCGAGGACGCGGTCAACCGCGACACGTTCACCCGCGGGCTGGTCGCCGACGCCGTCGTGACGTCGTCCGCGCCCGCCGGCCCGGAGCTGGTCGACCGGATCGCTGCCCTCCCCGGCGTGGGCGGTGCCTCGGAGCTGGTGCGCAGCGCCGGCTTCGTCGAGTCGCCGCACGACGACTCCCAGAGCGACGAGGGCTGGACGCTGCAGGGCGTCACGGCCACCGGTGCGGCCGCGACCACCCCGGTCACGACCGTGGACGGCGCGCTGACCGACCTCACCGGCGACACCGTCGCGCTGGCCGCGGACCACGCGCGGTCGCTCGGGGTCGGGATCGGCGACGAGCTGACGCTGCGGCTGGGCGACGGTGCGACGGCGACGGTGCGGGTGGCCGCGACGTTCGACGCCGCCGCCGACTACGACACGCTGCTGCTCCCGGCGGACCTGCTGGCGCCGCACACGACCGCCGGTGGGGTGCACGAGATCCTGGTGGCGGCCGACGACGACGCGACCGCCGGCGCCGTCGTGGGCGAGCTGCGCGGCCTGGCCGCGGCGACACCCGGGCTGGCCGTCGCCGACCGCGCGGCGCTCTTCGACGACTACGGCGACCAGCAGCGCACGCTGGCGTTCGCCAACTACACCGTCGTCATCATGATCGTCGCGTACGCCGCGATCTCGGTGATCAACGTGCTGTCGTCCAGCACCGGCGCGCGGCGGCGCGAGTTCGGGCTGCAGCGGCTGACCGGCGCCACCCGCGCCCAGGTGCTGCGGATGGTCGGCGCCGAGGGCGTGCTGGTGGCTGCCGTCGGCATCGTGCTCGGAACGCTCGCGTCGGTCGCGACGCTGGTCCCGTTCAGCCTCGCGCGGGCCGACCAGCTGACGCCGTCGGGCTCGCCGCTGATCTACCTGGGCGTGGTGGCCGTCGCGCTGGGTCTCACGATAACGGCGACGCTGCTGCCGGCCTGGCAGGTGCTGCGGCAGCGGGCGGCCCAGGCGGCTGCCACGGCGGACTGAGCTGTCAGCCGGACTGCGCGACGCAGAACTCGTTGCCCTCGGGGTCGAGCAGCACCGTCCACCGTTCCTGGACGCTGTGCACGCTGGCCCCGAGGGCGACCAGGCGGTCCACCTCGGCCCGCCGGTCGGCCGCCTCGACGTCGAGGTGCACCCGGTTCTTCACCGTCTTGCGCTCGGGCACCTGCTGGAAGTACAGCGTCGGGCCGGGACCGCCGACCGCCACGGTCGGGTCGGTCTCCGGGGTGAGGCCGAGCGCCGCCAGCCGTTCGATCTCGGCGGCGTCGTAGGGCAGGACGTCGTAGTCGTCGAGCACCGCGGCCCAGAACCGGGCCAGGCTCGGCGCGTGTTCGCAGTCGATGACGATCTCGCTCAGCGCTGCCATGCGCCCTGACGCTAGACGACCGGAGCCCCGGCCCGCACGCGGCGGGCCGGGGCGCTCGAGACGTCCGGACGTCAGTCGTCGGTCTGGTCGTCGATCACCGCGTCGGCCGCGTTGCGGCGGATCGAGTCGATGCCGTTCAGAGCGCCGCTCTTGCTGGTGTATGCCTCGCCGACGGCGATGACCTCACCGTTGCCTGCCTTCAGGCGGAAGCGGTACTGCTCGGACTTGTCCTTGTAGAGCTCGAACTTCCCTGCCATCGATGAACCTTCCTGTGACGACGAACGCCTGGCAGCAGAAGCGTAGAGGCAGGGCAGGACGTCCGCCGCCCGAACCGGGCAGAGCCGCCGCCGTCTCGTCTCACGGGCAGCGCGGCACGGGCGCGCTCCAGGTGTGTGCGGACTGGTTGCCCACGTAGTAGTCCGTGACCCAGCGTCCGTCGTGCAGCCGGTTCCAGACTCGGCTGGTGCCCACCAGCGAGCCGAGGGACTGGCACATGACGTACGCCAAGGCGCCGGGCTGCAGGGGTGCGCCGGTGGCCGCGTAGTTCGTGCCCGGCCCGACGCGCGCCGTCAGCGGCGTCGTGCTCGTCACCTGACCGGGATAGGTGCACCGCGGCAGGATGCTGGAGAAGGTGGTGTTCGACGGCGTCGAGATGTAGTAGTCGGCCACCCAGCTGCCGTCGGTCAGCCGATCCCACACCGCGCTGGTGCCGACCTGCTGGCCGTGCCCCTGGCAGATCACCGCGACTGTCGCGCCGGGGGCGATGCTGCGTGTCACCGGGTAGGCGGTCGACGGCCCGGTACGCGCGTTGAGCGCGGTCGTGCTGGTGACCCGGAAGTTCCGCGCGACGGTCGCCACCGGGGCGTCGAGCGCGTCGCTGTCGATGTTCAGCGTGACGCCGCCCCACGTCTCGGTGTGGTCGCCGCGGTACTGCTTCGCGCGCTGGTGGTTGGCCCACTGGGTGTTCGGCGCGGTCGGCCAGCCGGTGAGCGCGGGATTGCCGTCCCAGCGCGCCATCCAGACGGCGTCCGGCCGGGCCCAGCTGGCGGAGCTGTAGGACGCGGACAGGTCGGCCAGGCCGGAGTCCTGGTGAACGTAGACGCCGGCGAGGTATCCGGCCTGGTGCACCGTAACCGTCCAGTTCGAGACGTAGCGGCGGACGGCGAGGACGCAGTCGGCGTTGGTGCGGTCGTAGTGCTCGACGTCGGCGTAGAGGGCACTGCCGGGCAGCACCCCCAGCGCACGGGCCTTCGCCACGGCGTCCTGGGCTTCCTGGGCGGCGTACGAGCCCGCGGTGCCCGCGGTGTACCGGTGCGGCTTCGTGCCGAACATGCAGAACGGCTGGCGGCCGAAGTACGTCGGGAGCAGCTTCCAGCCGGCCGCGGTGGCGTCGCGGACCCAGGCGGCGGTCAGGTTGGGTTGAGTACAGCCGCGGTTCACGCCGCCGAAGTAGATGTTGACCGTGCGGTACGACGACGCACGCCAGGCCTGCAGGGCGGCCAGCGACGGAGCGGTGCACGTGTCGAAGCCGCGTCCGGTGGCGATGGTGGCCGACGACCCGCTCGGGTAGTTCCCCGGCGTGGCCGGATAGCCGCCGGCCGGCGTGGTGAGTGTGGCGACCACGAGGACCGCGCCGATGGCGACCGCGGCCGCTCTGCTGACTGTGCCCGACCAGCGGCTCATGGTGACCCCCTGTACTCCGCTTCGAGTGTGCTCCCGCAAACCGGCTGTGAACAGGGGCTTCGTCGAAGTTATCGATCTGCAACCGTGGCGACGGGAGCGTCCAGGGAGTCGCTGTCGATGGTCAATGTGACGCCGCCGTGGGTCTCGTCGTGATCGCCGAGATACTGCTTGGCTCGCTGGTGGTTCGCCCACTGGCTGTCCGGCGCCGTCGGCCAGCCGGTGAGCGCCGGGTTGCCGTCCCACCGCGCCATCCAGACGGCGTCCGGGCGGGCGTAGTCGGGGGAGTCGTAGACGGCGGACAGGTCGCGCAGACCCGAGTCCTGATGCACGTACACCCCGGCCAGGTAGCCGGCGTCGTGCAGCGTCGTCGTCCAGGCGGACACGTAGCGGCGGACCGCCGTGACGCAGGAGGTGTCGCGGCGGTCGTAGTGCTCGACGTCGGCGTACAGCGCGCTGCCCGGCAGCAGGCCGAGGTGCCGCGCCTGCGCGATGGCGTCCTGCGCGTTCGCGGTGCCGACGGCGGTGGCGTCGGCCTCGGTGAACCGGTGCTCCTTGGTGCCGAGGATGCAGCTCGGCTGGTGGCCCATGTACGTCGGCAGCAGGCCCCAGCCCATGCCGCTCACCGCCTGCACCCACGACGGCGTCAGATTCGGCTGGCGGCAGCCGCGGTTGATGCCGCCGAAGTAGATGTTGACCGTGGTGTACGGCGATGTGCCCCACCACGCGTCCAGCGCGGCGACCGACGGCGCGGTGCAGGTGTCGAAGCCGAGGCCGGTGGCGATGGTGGATTCCGGGAGCGGCGCGTCGGTGGCGCTCACCGGGGCGGTGGCGGCGACGGAGGTGGCGGCGAACAGGAAGGCGGCGGTGATGACCGACTGTCGTCTCCGGGTCATGGAGACAGTCATATCATTGCGTCAGCAATCGGCGACAGGTCCGTTCGGCCGAAGGATCGTCACGCCCGTCGGCGAGCCGCCGGACATCGCCAGCAGCGCGTCCACGCCCTGCTCCAGGCTCAGCTCGCGGCCGAGCAGCAGCTCCGGACGGAGCGTCCCGGCGGCGATCTCGGCCAGCATCGCGGGGTAGTGGTGCGCCGCCATGCCGTGGCTGCCCAGCAGCTCCAGCTCCGTCCCGACCACCGGGCCCATCGCCACCGCCTGGGTCGCGTGCTCGGCCAGCAGCAGCCCGGCCTGGACGTGCCGGCCGCGCCGGCGCAGCCCGCCCACCGAGTTCTGGAACGTCGTCGTGCTGCCCAGCGCGTCGAGCGAGAGGTGCGCTCCGCCTCCGGTGGCGTCGCGGACGGCCGCCACGACATCGGTCCCGCCGCTCGCGTCGACGGTGACCGCGGCGCCGGCGGTACGGGCCAGCTCCAGCGCCGGTGCGGCCACGTCGACCGCGACCACCCGTGCCCCGTGCGCCGCGGCGATCATGACGGCGGACAGCCCCAGCCCGCCGCAGCCGTGCACCGCCATGAACTCGCCGGCGGCGACCCGGCCCTGCTGTACGACGGCGCGGTATGCCGTCGCGAACCGGCAGCCCAGCCCGGCCGCGGTGGCGGCGTCGACGGAGTCGGGCAGCCGGACCAGGTTGACCGCGGCGTGCTCGATCGCCACGTACTCGGCGAACGAGCCCCAGTGGGTGAAGCCCGGCTGCGTCTGGCGCTCGCAGACCTGGTGGTCGCCGGCCCGGCACTGCTCGCACTCGCCACAGGCGCAGACGAACGGGACGGTGACCCGCTCGCCCGGCCGCCAGCCGGCGACGTCCGGCGCCACCTCCTCCAGCACGCCGGCCAGCTCGTGCCCGGGCACGTGCGGCACCTCGATATCGTCGTCGTGGCCCATCCAGCCGTGCCAGTCGCTGCGGCACAGGCCGGTCGCCTCGACCCGGATGACGGCGCCGCCGGGCGGACAGGCCGGTGCGGGGACGTCGCGGACGACCGGCCGTTCGCGAAATCTCTCGTACACCATCGCGCGCACGGCAACCTCTCAATGCTCCGGCCAGGCACCGGCCGTCACTCGCTCCGATCGCCTCACGCCCTCGACCGACGACTCGTGGGAGCCTCCGGCCCCCAGTCGCCGCCGGTGTGCCTGGCCCTCCACGGGTCGACCCTAGACGGCTACGGAAAATCCCCGGTGTGCCGGACGGCCGCGGCGCTATAGTCACGACGACCACCTGTGTGTTCGGAAGGCTGGACGGTGGCGCTCAACGATCTCTTCGACGCCGCCATGACGTTCCCGGTGGTGCCGTTCACGTTCCTCACCGTCGCCGTGCTCGCCTACTGGCTGCTGGTGATGGTCGGAGGTACCTCGCCCGTGGCCGGCGACGGCGTGCCGCTGAACGTGACGGGATCGGTGTTCATCCTGCTCAGCTGGCTGGCGGCGCTGGCCGGCACGCTGCACGGCCGCGACGTCGCGGTGCGTCCGCCGGGCGTGGTGGCGTCCGTGGTCATCGTCGTGCTGGCGCTGGCCGCCGCCGCGCTGGGTACCGCGCTGCTGGCCTGGCCGATCCGCCGCGCGCTGCGACCCGCCGGGCCGGCCGATCCGGCCCGCCTGGTCGGAAGCATCTGCGTCGTGCGCACCGGCGAGGTCGGCCCCGACGCCGGCCAGGCCGAAATCACCGGCGCCGACGGCGCGCCCGTCGTCATCGAGGTGCGCCACGACGGCATCGAGGAGCTGCGCCCGGGCAACACCGCGATGATCCACGGCTACGACGCCGAGCACGGGGTGTTCTGGGTGACGGGGTTCGACCCCAAGCTCGGCACCCGCCCCTGAGGGCTGGGTCAGCGGCCGTAGCCGGCCCGGCGGAACGCGTCGGCGATGGCGCCGCCGGGCGCGGAGTCGCGCTCGCGCTGCGGCCGGCCGCCGCCGTTGCGGGGCTGCCCACCACTGCGGGCATGCCCGCCGCGCGACTGCCCGCCGCGGCCACCGGCGCCGGGCGCCGGCAGCTCGTCGTCCAGGCGTAGCGTCAGCGAGATGCGCCTGCGGTCGACGTCGACGTCGAGCACCTTGACCTTCACGACGTCGCCGGGCTTGACCACCTCGCGCGGGTCGGAGACGAACCGCTTGGACATCGCCGAGACGTGCACCAGGCCGTCCTGGTGCACGCCGACGTCGACGAACGCGCCGAACGCCGCGACGTTGGTGACCACGCCCTCCAGCCGCATGCCGGGCGCGAGGTCGGTGATCTTCTCGACGCCGTCGCTGAACGTGGCGGTCTGGAACGACGGGCGCGGGTCGCGGCCGGGCTTCTCGAGCTCGCGCAGCACGTCGGTGACCGTCGGGACGCCGAACACCTCGTCGGCGAAGTCGGCCGGGCGGAACTCGCGCAGCGTCCGGGTGTCGCCGAGCAGCCCTTTGAGGTCGCGGCCCGAGGTGTCGACGATGCGCCGGACCAGCGGATACGCCTCGGGATGCACGCCGGACGCGTCGAGAGGGTCGTCGCCGCCCTGGATGCGCAGGAAGCCGGCGCACTGCTCGAACGCCTTCGGACCGAGCCGGGCGACCTCCTTGAGCGCGGTGCGCGTGCGGAACGGGCCGTGGTTCTCGCGGTGCGTCACGATGTTCTCCGCCAGGCCGGGCGTGATGCCGGACACCCGGCTGAGCAGCGGCGTCGACGCGGTGTTGAGGTCGACGCCGACGGCGTTGACGCAGTCCTCGACGACGGCGTCGAGCGAGCGGGACAGCGCGAAGTCGGGGAGGTCGTGCTGGTACTGGCCGACGCCGATGGACTTCGGGTCGATCTTCACCAGCTCGGCCAGCGGGTCCTGCAGCCGTCGCGCGATGGACACCGCGCCGCGCAGCGAGACGTCCAGGCCGGGCAGCTCCTGGGAGGCGAACGCCGACGCGGAGTACACCGACGCGCCGGCCTCGGAGACCATCACCTTGGTCAGCCCGGGTCGCAGCTTGACGAGGTCGGCGGCCAGCTTGTCGGTCTCGCGGGAGGCAGTGCCGTTGCCGATGGCGACCAGTTCGACATCATGTTCGCGCGCGAGTCGGTCCAATGTCGCCAGCGACTCGTTCCACCGGTTCGCCGGCTGGTGCGGGTAGATGGTGTCGGTGGCGACGACCTTGCCGGTGGCGTCGACGACAGCGACCTTGACGCCGGTGCGGAACCCGGGATCGAGGCCCAGTGTGGCGCGGGTGCCGGCGGGTGCCGCCAGCAGCAGGTCGCGCAGGTTGGTGGCGAACACCCGGATGGCCTCCTCCTCGGCCGCCTCGCGCAGCCGGGTGCGCAGATCGAGGTCGAGGCGGAGCAGGATCCGGGTGCGCCACGCCCAGCGGACGGTCTCGGCCAGCCAGGGGTCGGCCGGCCGGCCCCGGTCGCTGATGCCGAACCGGTGCGCGATCTCGGCCTCGTACGCCGTTGTGGAGCCGTCGTCGCCGGTGGGGTCGACGGTGAGGTCGAGGATCTCCTCCTTCTCGCCGCGAAACATCGCCAGCACCCGGTGCGACGGCAGCTTCGTCAGTGGCTCGGCGAACTCGAAGTAGTCGGCGAACTTGGCGCCGGCCTGCTCCTTGCCCTCGCGCACCTTCGCCGTCATGCGTCCGGCCGTCCACACCCTCTCGCGCAGCGTGCCGATGAGGTCGGCGTCCTCGGTGAAACGTTCGACCAGGATGGCCCGGGCGCCGGCCAGCGCCGCGGCGGCGTCCTCGACGCCGGCCTCCGGGTTCAGGTAGCCGGCTGCGACGGTCTGCGGGTCCTGGGTGGGGTCGGACAACAGGCCGTCGGCCAGCGGCTCCAGCCCGGCCTCGCGGGCGATCTGCGCCTTGGTGCGCCGCTTGGGCTTGTACGGCAGGTAGATGTCCTCGAGCCGGGCCTTGGTGTCGGCCAGCAGGATCTGCGCCTCGAGGGCGTCGTCGAGCTTGCCCTGCTCGCGGACCGACTCGAGCACGGCGGCCCGGCGCTCCTCCAGCTCGCGCAGGTAGCGCAGCCGCTCCTCGAGCGTGCGCAGCTGGGTGTCGTCGAGCCCGCCGGTGCGCTCCTTGCGGTACCGGGCGATGAACGGGACGGTGGCGCCCTCGTCGAGCAGGGTGACGGCGGCGCCGACCTGGTGCTCGTGGACGCCGAGCTCGTCGGTGATGCGCTGCTGGACGGACGGCAGGGCGGGCTTGGACACGTGGTTCCACTCTCTTCGGCAGGACGTCTCCGGCATTCTGCCGCGCCGGGCCGGGCCGCCGCGAGCCGGTCCGCCGCGCCGGGTGATTCTCACGATGCGGGACGATCCGGCTCGAAACGTGGACGCTCAGCCGCTCGGCCCGTTAGGCTCGCCGTCGAGGTCATGAGTGCCAGTGCCAAGCCCCGGCTCGCTGGCCGGCAACCCTCCTCCGCGGTGGGGTGCCCCGGGTGACGACCTGGCCGGCTCGACCCCGAGCCGGCAAGCGCGGACCCGTGGCCCGGGTCCCGGAGACCTGGAGGACCTGTGACCGTCACCGATCTGCCCCGCGTCCACGCCCCACTGCCCGCCGCGCCCACCGAGCCGTTGCTGCCGGTCGTCGGCGCGGACCTGCGGGCGCCGCTCGCCGGCGGCGGCGACGCCCGGTACGTCAACCTCGACTACGCCGCCAGCGCACCGGCGCTGCGAGCCGTCGCCGACCACGTCGCCGAGATCCTGCCGACGTACGCGAGCGTGCACCGCGGCGCCGGGTACGCCTCGCAGCTCTCGACCCGGCGGTACGAGGACGCCCGCGCCACCGTCGCCCGGTTCGTCGGCGCCCGCTCCGACGACGTCGTCGTGTTCGCCCGCAACACCACCGACGCGCTGAACCTGCTGGCCGGCTGCGTGCCCGAGGGCGGCGAGGTGGTGGTCCTCGACCTCGAGCACCACGCCAACCTGCTGCCCTGGCAGCGTGGGCCGCACCGGGTGGTCGAGGCCGCGCCGACGCTGGCGCAGACCCTGAGCCGGCTCCAGGTCGAGCTGTCCCGGCGCCCGCCCGCGCTGCTCGCCGTCACCGGCGCCTCCAACGTGACCGGCGAGCAGTTGCCGCTCGGTGCGCTGGCCGGGCTGGCGCACCGCAATGGCGCACGGATCGCCGTCGACGCCGCGCAGCTCGCGCCGCACCGCCGCATCGACGTCGTGGCCGGCGAGCTCGACTACGTCGCGTTCTCCGGGCACAAGCTCTACGCGCCGCTCGGCGCCGGCGTGCTGGTCGGCCGGCGCGACTGGCTCGACGCCGCACCGCCCTACCTGGCCGGCGGCGGGGCCGTCCGCGAGGTCACGACGGCGGCGACCCGGTGGGCGCCCGCGCCGGCCCGGCACGAGGGCGGCTCGCCGAACGTCATCGGCGCGGCCGCGCTGGCGCGTGCGTGCGAGGCGATCGCGGCGCTGCCCGAGGGCTGCGTCGAGGTGCACGAGTCGGCGCTTCGCCGGCGGCTGCTGGCCGGGCTGGACCGCATCGACGGCGTGCGCACGCTGCGGCTGTGGCCGGACAGCGGCTCGGCGATCGGCGTGGTCGCGTTCACCGTCGACGGGTACTCCGCGCGGCAGGTGGCGGAATACCTGTCCGCGGAGCACGCCATCGGGGTGCGTGACGGCCGGTTCTGCGCGCACCCGCTGCTCGGCCGGCTCGGCGCCGGCGACGGTGCGTTGCGAGCCAGCATCGGCCTCGGCTCCACCGCATCCGACGTCGACCGTCTGCTGTCCGCGGTCGAGCGGCTGGTCCGGGAGGGCACTACCGGCACGTACGCCGTCAGGGCGGACCGCCCCTGCGATTAGCCTCCGGCGGTGGGTCCTGCGGCAGTGCAGGGGGTCGTGCCGCGACGACCGTCTGGTCGGCGCGGACTGTGCGGTTGCGTGACGCGGCCAGGGCCGCGTCACAACGACGACGCCACCGTGCAGACCGCGGGCGGGCCGGACGTCTCCCGGTGATGGCGCTCGCGGCGGAGTGAACGCGGCGGTCCTCATGGTCCGGCCCCGTCGGGTGGTTTCTCGTATCGATGTCCGCTGGGGCTGGTCCAGGTGGTGGTGCCGTCGGGGTGTCGTTCGACGCGCCAGTGGCCGTGGTGTTTGATCTTGTGGTGGGTGGCGCACAGCGCCTGTAGGTCGTCGGGGTTGGTGGTCCCGCCGGCGGCGAACGGGACGATGTGGTCCAGGTCGCAGGCGATCGCCGGGCGGTGGCAGCCCGGTGCGCGGCAGGTCTTGTCGCGGGCGATGATGAAGTCGGCGAGCGCCTTGGTGGGGCGGTATCGGGTGCGGCCGAGGTCGAGGAGCTGTCCGCTGCCGTCGGTGCGCAACCACGTCCACACGCCTTCGGCGGCGAGGACCTTGGCGACATGCGCGGGGATCGGCCCGTACCCCTCCAGTTCGCCTGGCTGGTCGCTGAGCCCGACGGCGGTGGCGAATGGGACGGTGATGTGCACGCTGATCGGACGCCGCCGCGGCGCGCCACTCCCGGACGGTGTCGGTGGTGGTTGCCCGGCAGCAGTGTCGGCACCAGACGGTGCGCCGACCATTGCGGCGGGCGTCTGGTGGGCAGGGCCGCCGGCAGAACCGGCCGTGCGGGTCAGCGGGCCGGTGGCGCCGTCGGCGCAGGCGGTGAGCGCGGCCCAACCCAGCTCGGCGAGGGCGTCGGCGCGGCGCTGGTCCTTGGTCCGCGCCGGGAGCCCGGCGGCGGTGTCGGCGCGTTTGGCGTCCGCCGCGGCGGCATTCAACGCGGTGTCAATGGCGGCGGCGTCCGCGGCGGGCAGCAGCGCCTCCAAGTGCGCCATCCCATCCGATGCGGGGGTGATCGCGACGTAGCGGCGCTCCCGGGCGGCCTCGTACCGGTCCGCCGCCTCCACCGGCGCCAGCTCGTGCAGCAGCCGTTTGATGAGTTTCCGTAGCGCGACCGAATCCAGGCCGGGCGCCTTGGGGAGCACCGCTGCCTCCACGCGGACCAGCACGTGCGGTTCTTGGCCGCCGAGCTCGTCGGTGATCACCCGGGCCCGCCGCAGATCAATCGCACCCGAGGCCAACGCGGCGTGGGTGTCGGGGAAGTCCAGCACCAGCTGCAGGGCGTGCCCGACCTGGTTCTGCGCCTGCTTGGCCGTGACCTGACACCGTCCGGCAACGGCCATCGCGGTGTTGGTGACGGGGTTCACCGACCGACACCCCGTCGCATCGGGCCGCATCTCGGCGCGGGAGGCCAGCTCGGCGGACACACCGGCCTCGACCCCGGCGACCCACGCGGCCAGCCGGGCCGACGCGGCCACCGCCTCGACCAGCTCGTCAGCGGTGGCCACCGCCGGATCCAGCCGGGCCAGCCGCGCGGCCAGCTCCGGCCCGACCGGCGCCTGATCGATATCGCAGACCGCCGGCGCGGCCTCACCGCCGGTGCACAACTCCCGCAACAGGTCTTCGTCGATGCTGTCCACGCGCGGATCGTCGTACGGCGGCTCCGTCTCCCACCCCACCGGCGGAGCAACCTCCGGCGGCGGAGCAGTCAACAGCGCTTCTTCGAACATGCCAACGATCTTACCCACCCCCACCGACAGAGTCCGACTCAGCCGAGTGGCGCGAGCTGCCGACGTACCATGCAGCGTGGCCAGACACCGCCTCGCGGCGGCCGCTGCCCTCGTCCTGACGGCGACGGCGTGCAGCGGTGGCGCTGACGAGCCCGCGTCGGCGCCGCCGCCGTCGGTGAGCCAGATACCGGCACCCACCGCGACCTCGCCGACGCCGACGCCGACGCCCACCGCGACTCCGACGACCATCCCGACCCCGACTCCCATGCCGCCGCCGGCGTTCGACCCGGCCGCGGCGTACGCCGTGGTCGAGCACCTGGCCGGGACGATCGGGCCGCGCGAGGCGACGTCGCCGGGGTTCCAGCAGGCCGCGCAGTACGTCGTCGACACCATGACGGCGCTGGGGTACGAGGTCACCACGACGCCGTTCCCGGTGCCGGCCGGCAACTCCTGGGGGGTCGACGTCGAGGCGGGTACCTCGCGCAACGTCATCGTCGACCCGCCCGGGTTCGACCCCACCCGGCCGCACGTCATCGTCGGCGCGCACCTCGACACCGTCCCGCAGGCACCCGGCGCCGAGGACAACGCGTCCGGCATCGGGGTCATGGTCGAGCTGGCCCGGATGGCCGCCGCCCAACCGCCGGGACTGCCGGTGCGGTTCATCGCGTTCGGTTCCGAGGAGCCGCGCGGTGACGGCGACTCCATGCACCACTTCGGCTCGCAGTTCTACGTCCGCGAGCTGCCCGCGGCACAGGCGGCGGCCCTGGCCGGCATGGTGTCGCTGGACCGCGTCGGCGTCGCCGCCGACCACGTGCCGGTGTGCACCGGCGGCCGCGGCACGACGGCGCTGCGCGACGCGCTCGTGGCCGCCGCCGCGACGGCCGCCGTTCCGGTGCGGACCTGCGAGAACCGGTCCAGCGACCACTGGTCGTTCGAGAAGGGCGACCTGCCGTCGGCGCGGCTGGGCAGCATCCCGTACGAGGCCTACCACTCGCCGGGCGACGTGCCTGCGGTCGTCGACCCGGCCCAGCTGGGCCGCGCCGGCGCCGTCGTCTGGGCCTGGCTCGGCACGCTCTGATCCGGAAGCCGGAGGTTTCGTGCGCTCTGGGCCGGGGCAAGAATGCCCTCCGTCGAGCGGACAGGAGGCGGCATGCGGCCGAGGCGGGCGAGTACCGCTGCCTGCGTGGCTGTCGCCGCGGTCCTCGCGACGGCAGGCTGCGGCGACGACCCGGTGGCCGTCCCGCGGGCGGAGAGCGTCGAGCTGGTGCCGCTGGAGTCGGCCTCGCCGCCGCCCACCCCGGCCACCACCGCGACCCCCACCCCGACGCCGTCCGCGTCGCCGACGCCCACGGAGACCGCGGAGCCGGACGACGAGCCGACCGCGACGGAGGAGCCCGAGCCCGAGCCGACCGCGACGGAGGAGCCGCCCGAGTCCGAGGAGCCGGCCGAGCCGGAGCCCACCAACGTCGGCACGCCGAACCCGCCGGACGAGCCGGATCCCGAGGGCGTGTCCGAGCGGGAGCAGGAGGTCGTCGACCTCACCAACGAGATCCGGGCGGACGAGGGCTGCGGCCCGCTGCACGCAGACGACAGGCTGCACGAGGCGGCCGTCCTGCACAGCGAGGACATGGCCGAGCGCGACTACTTCGACCACGTCACGCCGGAGGGCGTCGGACCGGGAGAGCGGGCCGAGCGGGCCGGCTACGACAGCTGGGGCGGCGAGAACATCGCCTGGGGCTACCAGAGCGCCGAGGACGTCGTCGAGGGCTGGATGGACAGTCAGGGTCACCGGGAGAACATCCTGAACTGTGACTTCCAGGCGATCGGTGTCGGCGCGGCGGACAGCGACGGCGGGCCGTACTGGACACAGATGTTCGGCTACGAATGACTTGACTTCGAGTGTGCTCGAAGTCCTACCGTCAATGGTGTGACGACGCTCGATCTGCGCGACACCCCGATCACCCGACCGCCGACCCAGTCGGCGGCCCCGCCCACCGAGACCATCTCCGAGGTGGCCGAGCGCACCGGCGTGACGGCCCACACGCTGCGCTATTACGAACGCATCGGCCTGCTCGACGTCCCGCGCGACAGCGCTGGGCGCCGGAACTACACCCCTGACGATGTCGACCGCGTCGTGTTCATCACGCGGCTGCGCCAGCTCGACATGCCGATCCGCGACATCCAGCGGTACTTCGAGCTGGTCGCGGCCGGTCCGCAGACGGAGCCGGACCGGCTGGCGCTGCTGGTGAAGCACCGCGAGGCCGTCCGGGTCCGCATGGAGGCATTGCGCGTCGCCCTCGGCGTCGTCGACTACAAGATCGCGAAGTACGGCGGCACCGCCGCTCCGTGAGCCGCCGGTTCCGCCGCGGATCCTCCCGGCCGGCTCAGGCCAGCACGTTCCACTGATCGAGGGCCCAGCGCCAGCTGCCGTCCGGCTGCCGGCGCGCCACCTCGGCGGTCACGCCGCCGTCGGCCAGCCGGGTCGACGTCAGCGCGATGTCGCCGGTGCGCAGGACGGGCTGCTGGTCGCCGAGGGTCAGGGTGACGCCGGAGGCCACGTACTCCTCGAAGAACCGGCGGATGGCGGCGCCGCCTGCGACAGTCTGCCCGGGTGAGACGGCTATCGCCGCATCGTCCTCGAACAGCGCGACCAGGCCGTCGACGTCACGGTCATTGACGCGCTGGACGAAGAGGCGTTCGAGATCCGCGGGCTCGGCCGCCACGGGCCGGTCGTCAGTGCTCATCGAGGGCTCCTTCCGGGAGGACGGGCGACGGCGTGCGTTGAAGGCGGCGCCAGGCGAACAGCCCGCACACCGCGAAGCCCACCGCGTTGGCCAGGCCGTGGGTCGCCGCCATCCAGGTGAGGGACAGGTGCGGGACGGCGTCCCAGACGTGCCCCGCGGCCCAGCTCAGCGCCAGCAGCATGGTCGCGGCCAGCACCGCGGCGCTCACGCCGAACAGCGCCCGGGTCAGCCGGCCGCGAGCCGACGGTGCGACGTCGCGCCAGACGGTCCAGCCCAGCAGCCACATGCCGGCGGTCAGCACGACGGCGCCGGCCAGCTCGACGCCGTCGCCGGTGAAGTAGCCGAGGAACACCAGCGCGACGCCGCCCGGCACGGTCAGCGCCGCGATGGACGACGACGGCGACGGCGCGCGGCTCGCGGTCAGCCCGGCGACGAGCGCCGCCGCGAAGCCGGCGTAGTGGAAGTGCGCCACCGTCAGCAACTGCGTCGTCATGCCGAAGCCGAGCAGCTCCCAGCCGCCGCGCTCCGCGATCAGAGAGCTGGCCGCGATGGCCGGCGCGACCATCGCGGTCAGCACGGCGATCTCGACCGGGACCAGCGACCGGCGGCGCCGCAGCCGCACCAGCGCCAGCACCGCGAGCCACGCCGTCACGGCGGCGTAGCAGCAGGCCAGCATGACGGCGAACGCGTCGCCGCGGTCCAGCAGCAGCGACAGACCGCCGAGCAGCCCGGCGAACGGCCACACCTGGCCGACCGGCCCGAGCCGTTGCCGGTCATCGTCGATCAGCCGCAGCCCGAGAGGCACCACGACGACCATCCCGAGCGCGAGGATCCAGCCGACCAGTACCGTCACGACAGGGACTCTAAAGGCCGACCTGGAAGGGGATCGATGCCGGCCGACGCGGACATCCGGGCCAACCTGGCGGCGGTGAGGGAACGGGTCCACGCCGCGTGCGTGGCGGCCGGCCGGGCCTCTGACGAGGTCGAGGTGCTGCTCGCCACGAAGACCCAGCCGGCCGGCCGCATCGCCGCGGCCGTCGCCGCCGGCGCCCGGCTGATCGGGGAGAACCGCGTCCAGGAGCTGGCCGCGAAGGACACCGAGCTGACGGCACTGGTGGACGGGCTGCCGTACGAGCGGCACTTCATCGGCCATCTCCAGTCGAACAAGGTCAACCAGGTGCTCCGCTACGTGAGCTGCGTGCAGTCCGTCGACGGCGTCGAGCTGGCCGACCGGCTGCAGCGCCGGCTCGAGACGCTGGACCGCACGCTCGACGTGCTGGTGCAGGTGAACACCTCCGGCGAGGCGAGCAAGTCCGGGGTCGCGCCGGACGAGGCCGTCGCCGTCGTCCGGGAGGTGGCCGAACGCGACCGGCTGCGGGTCCGCGGGCTGATGACGGTCGGGCTGCAGTCGCCGGACGAGGCCGCGGTGCGGGCGTCCTACCGCGCTCTGCGCGAGCTGCGCGACCGTGCGGCCGACGCCGCCGCGTTGCCGGTGCTCTCGATGGGGATGAGCGGCGATCTCGAGGCCGCGGTCGCCGAGGGCGCGACGATGGTCCGGGTCGGCTCGGCGGTGTTCGGCCCGCGGCCGCAGCCGGCCTGACATCGCAGCAGACAGACGGTGTTGATCATTGGGCGCCGCGATCGCCGTCCGGTTATCCTCTTCGCGTCTCGGGAACAACGTCGGATACCGTGCGTTGTCGCAGGGAGTATTCGTGAACCGAAGGGGTCGGTTCACCGTGCCCGGGGAGTGAGGAGCATTCATGGCCCGATCCACGAACGGCACGGCCCGCCGCCGTCTCGTCGTCGTGGAGTCGCCGGCGAAGGCCAAGACCATCGCCGGCTACCTTGGTGACGGTTACATGGTCGAGTCGTCGTTCGGCCACATCCGCGACCTGCCGTCCAAGAAGACGGAGGTCCCCGCGGCCGAGCGCGAGCGGTACGGCAACCCCGTCGGCGTCGACGTCGAGGGCGGGTTCGAGCCGCTGTACATCGTGCCGCCGGGCCGGGCCAAGGACCAGGTGAAGAAGCTCAAGACCATGCTCAAGGAGGCCGACGAGCTGCTGCTCGCGACCGATGAGGACCGCGAGGGCGAGGCCATCGCGTGGCACTTGCGCGAGGAGCTGAAGCCGAAGGTCCCGGTGCGCCGCATGGTCTTCCACGAGATCACCCGCGACGCCATCCGGGCCGCCGTCGAGAACCCCCGCGACATCGACGAGGACCTCGTCGACGCCCAGGAGACGCGGCGCATCGTCGACCGCCTCTACGGCTACCAGGTCTCCCCGGTGCTGTGGCGAAAGGTCATGCAGGGCCTGTCGGCTGGTCGGGTCCAGAGCGTGGCCACGCGCCTCGTCGTCGACCGCGAGCGCGAGCGCATGGCGTTCCGGTCGGCGGAGTACTGGGACCTCACCGCGACGCTCGACACCGGCACGTCCGACGATCCGCACGCGTTCGAGGCCCGGCTGGCCACGGTGAACGGCACGAAGGTCGCCACCGGCCGCGACTTCGACGCCCGCGGCGAGGTCAAGAGCCGCGACGTCGCGGTGCTCGACGAGCAGCGCGCCCGCGCCCTGGCCGCCGCGCTCGGCGACGTCGACTACACCGTCCGCTCGGTCGAGGCCAAGCCGTACACCCGCAAGCCGTACGCGCCCTTCCGCACCACCACGCTGCAGCAGGAGGCCTCGCGCAAGCTGGGCTACGGCGCGGCCCGCACCATGCAGGTGGCGCAGCGGCTGTACGAGAACGGCTACATCACCTATATGCGTACCGACTCCATCACGCTGTCGGACTCCGCACTGAACGCGGCCCGGGCGCAGGTGGCGGAGCTGTACGGCGCCGAGTACCTGCCCGACGCGCCGCGCAAGTACACCAGCAAGGTGAAGAACGCGCAGGAGGCGCACGAGGCGATCCGCCCGGCCGGTGACACCTTCCGCACGCCGGCCGAGACCGGTCTGCGCGACGACGAGTATCGGCTGTACGAGCTGATCTGGATGCGCACCGTCGCCTCGCAGATGCGCGACGCCAAGGGCGAGACGCTCACCGTCCGGGTCGGTGCCACCGCCGCCACCGGTGAGGACGTCGAACTCACCGCGTCCGGCCGCACCATCACCTTCCACGGCTTCCTCAAGGCCTACGTCGAGGGCGCCGACGACCCCGAGGCCGAGCTCGACGACCGCGAGCGCCGGCTCCCGCACCTCACCGAGGGGCAGGGGCTGACGGCGGCCGGCGTCGAGCCCGAGGGCCACAGCACCAAGCCGCCGGCCCGCTACACCGAGGCCACGCTGGTCAAGGAGCTGGAAGACCGCGAGATCGGCCGCCCGTCCACGTACGCGTCGATCATCCGCACCATCCTCGACCGCGGCTACGTGTTCAAGCGCGGCACCGCGCTGGTGCCGGCCTGGCTGGCCTTCGCCGTGGTCCGGCTGCTCGAGGAGCACTTCACCCGGCTGGTCGACTACGAGTTCACTGCCAAGATGGAGGACGTCCTCGACGACATCGCCGCCGGCCGGGCCGACCGTGCCGCCGAGCTGGCGCAGTTCTGGCACGGCGACTCCAGCGTCGAAGGGCTGAAGAAGCTCGCCGACAACCTCGGCGAGATCGACGCCCGAGAGATCTCCTCGTTCCCCATCGGCGACGGCTTCACGGTGCGGGTCGGCCGCTACGGGCCGTACCTCGAGGACCCCGAGGGCAACCGCGGCAGCATCCCCGAGGACCTCCCACCCGACGAGCTCGACGTCGAGAAGGCGCGCGAGCTGGTCAGCCGCGGCAACGGCGACCGCGAGCTCGGCGTCAACCCGGCCACCGGGCGCACCGTCGTCGCGAAGTCCGGCCGCTACGGCCCGTACGTCACCGAGGTGCTCCCCGACGACGCCCCGAAGAGCGATCGGCCGCCCACGGCGTCGCTGTTCAGCAGCATGTCGGTCGACACCGTGACGCTGGACGAGGCGCTCGAGCTGCTGACGCTGCCGCGCGTGGTCGGCACCGACGCCGAGGGCGCCGAGATCATCGCCAGCAACGGCCGCTACGGACCGTACGTGAAGAAGGGCTCCGACACCCGGTCGCTGCCCGACGAGGCGTCGCTGTTCACGGTCACCGTCGAGGAGGCCGAGAAGCTGTTCGCGCAGCCGAAGGGCCGCCGCGGCGCCCGGGCGGCCACCCCGCCGCTGCGCGAGCTGGGTACCGACCCCGCGTCGGGCAAGCCCCTGGTCGTCAAGGACGGCCGGTTCGGCCCGTACATCACCGACGGCGAGACGAACGTGACGGTGCCCAGGGGGACGGACATCGAGCAGCTGACGCACGAGCGGGCGGTCGAGCTGATCGCGGAGAAGCGGTCCAAGGGCCCGGCGCCGCGCAAGCGGCCCACGCGCGCCCGGTCGCGCGGCTGACGCCGGGCGCCCGCGGCGGCGTCAGTCGCCGCGGGTGATGAACCCGGGCGGGCCGAAGCGGACCCCGGTCTCCGGGTCGATCGAGTATTGGGAGTACGGCGAGAAGTCCCCCGACGCGATCTCCCGCTCGACCTCCTCCATCGGGACGTGCTTGCCGGCCTCGATCTTGCGGTCCGGGCCGAGCCGGTCGAGCATGCGCTTGTTCGTGATCCCCAAGTAGAGCACCGGCTCGTCGCCGGAGTTCACGTGCGTGTGCCACTGCATGGTCGGGATGAAGAGGAAGTCGCCTGCTCCCACGGGTACTTGACGCCCTGGACCTCGGAGCGGCCGACGCCGCCGACCAGGTCGTACGGCATCGGCCGCCGCGCTGTGGTGCTCTCGGTCGACAACTACCGCAAGGCGGTCGGCGACGAGCCGGAGCCGATCCTCGACGCCATCGCCACCTGGCGCGTCTTGTCCGATCAGGTTCGGCGTGCTGATCTTCGACTACCGGGGGGTTCGGCACGTCAACGTCCCCGGCCTGCTGGCCTGGGCGAACAAGTCGAAGTGGGCGGTCAAGCCGCCGTCGGGCAGCTTCGAGACGGTCGAGGACCTGGAAGGTCAGCTGATCGCCGGCGACGTCGACGGCGCCGTCGAGGAGTGCCGTAAGTTCGAGGCAGCCGGCGTCGAGCACCTGGTCTTCGACTTCCGCTTCAAGTTCGACAAGTGGTTCGACCAGATCGAGCTGCTCGGCACCGAGGTCCTGCCCAAGCTGAAGGGCTGAAACGAAAGGCGACCCGCATGCCTCGAAACGAGTTCGGCTGCGAACTGACGGTGTCCGCGCCGCCAGCGCGGGCGTGGGCCACGCTGACCGACGTGCCGGTGCTGGTGTCGTGGATCAGCGTGCTCGAACAGGCCGAGGAACTGGCGCACCTGGAGCGGTACACGGCGGTGCTGCTGGACCGGCTCGGCCCGTTCAAGCTGCGCGCCGACCTCGCCATCACGCTGAGCGACGTGCGCATCGAGGAGCACGTGACGGTGCACGCCGAGGGCGAGGACCGTCAGGTCGGCTCCCGGCTCGTCGTCGACGCGACGCTCGACCTCGAGCCGACGGATGACGGCTGGACGACGGTGCGTGTCGCCGGCGTGTACGAGGTGAGCGGCAAGGTCGCGGCCATGGGCGGCGGCACCATCAACAGGAAGGCGGAGAAGATCATCGCCGAGTTCTTCTCCAACGCCGGGAAGGTGCTGGGCGCCGCATGACGCTGCCGTCGTTCGCGCTGCTGCGACCCACCACGCTCGACGAGGCGCTGCGCGAGCTGTCCGAGGACGTGGTGCCGTATTGCGGCGGCACCGAGCTCTGCTTGCGATGCGGGTCGGCCTGCACCGGCCCGACGCACTGGTCGACGCCCGCATGGAGAAGCACATCGGCAACGCCCGGGTGAGCCGTCAGGGCCCGTAGTACGCGGAGAAGGAACCCGACGAGCTGCTCGTCGACGTCCGATCCCGCTGGGCCACGGGCTGCGTGCCGCGTATGTGAGACCAACCTCGACCAGGCGGCCGAGCGGGTGGGCCTCGACGGTGCGGACATCCGCCGACGCAACCTCGTGCGCAAGGGCGAGGAGATCCTGCCCGGCAAGCGCGGCATCGACGCCGACATCCCGGCCGATCTGGAGATGGTGGTCGTCGGGCGAGGTCACCGGCCTCGGGCTGCTCCGCCGCGACGGTGCGACCCAGAAGATGCCGCCGTTCTGGGTGGTCGGCATGGTCGGCGTCCCGGTGGAGATCGACCCCGAGACCGGTGTCGTCGCCGTCGACCAGCTGGTCACCGTCGCCGACGTCGGCTTCGCCATCAACCCGCGCGCCGTCGAGGGACAGGACCTCGGCGCGGCCACGCAGGGCCTGGGCAGCGCGCTGCGCGAGGAGCTGGTCTACGACGGCGCGCAGCTGGCCAACGCGAACGTCGTCGACTACCGCGTACCGCGCGTGTCCGACCTGCCACGCAAGATCGACCTCGTGATTGCCGAGCGCAGGGACGGTGTGGGACCGTATGGCGCCAAAGGAGCTGGGGAGGGCACGCTCACCCCGATCGGCGGGGCGGTCGCGGCGGCCGTGGCGCGCGCCGTCGGCCGGTGGCCCGACCGTCTCCCACTCACTCCTGAGCGCGTGTGGCGCCTGATGAGCAGCGATTGACTAATGTATCTTCCAGAAATATCGGAGGCAGGGGAACGATCATGGCGAAGGCGAAGTGCGCCGCAGCGGACAACAGTCATTCGGCGGCGGGGAAGGAGGTTCTCGACCAGCTCGCCCAGTCCGTGCGGGGCACCTTCCAGACCGTCGAAGACATGACGCAGACGTTCATCCGTGAGGCGATCCTGCAGGGACACTTCCCTCCTGGGCAGCGGCTGAACCTCGACAACATCGCCGCGACGCTCGGTGTCAGCCGCATGCCGGTCCGGGCCAGCCTGCGCCAATTGGAGGGTGAGGGCCTGGTCCGCATCCACGCGCATCGCGGCGTCACCGTCTCCGTCCTGCAGCCCGACGAGATCGCGGAGATCTACGAGCTGCGCATCCTGCTCGAGACGTACCTGCTCGAGCGAGCGATGCCCCACCTCACCGAGGAGATTCTGCGCGACCTGCGCAAGTCCGCCGAGGCCATGGAGGCCGCCGACGACCTCGCCGACGGCCTCGAGATCCGCAAGGGCTTCTACGAGAAGCTCTACGCGCTGGCCGAGCGGCCGCGCGCGCTCGCCGAGGCCAAGCACCTGCGCGGCTCCGTCGGCCGGTACCTCCTGCTGCTGCGGGTCACCGAGGAGCACGGCGGCCACCTCGGGCTGCTGTCGCACCTGGAGAAGGGCGACCTCGAGGGCGGCAAGACGTGGCTGCGCGACCACCTGTCGCATGTGTCCGAGGAGCTGCAGAAGCTGGTCTCCGAGAACGACCCCGCGGCGGCCGGCGCCCGCTGATCGTCGCCGCAGGGGCTCAGCGCTCCGGCCGGACGTACGCTGTCAGGCTCGAGGGGCCGATCAGCTCCCCGTCGGTGGCGGGGTCGAGGTCGCCGTCCCTGATCGTCAGGACAGAGTGCGGCTCGTCCTCGAACTCCGCACTCATCTTCTGCTTGGTCAGTTCCACGATGTCACCCTCGTCGTGCTCGATGGCTCGGATGGGTGAGGCCCAGGCGCTCGTCGCGCTCCTGCTGTTCGTGTGCCAACGCGTTCGTCGTGCGCGCGGTCAGTCGCCGCTTGGAGCAGGGGCTCGGGTTCCCTCGTCTCGTCGGTGACGAATGTCGTGGTCGGCGGCGCGCTGACCGTGTTGCGCATCCGAGAGGCGGTGACCGGTGTGACGGTGCTCGGCTCCGTACTCATCACCGGCGGTGTCGCCTGGCTCGTCGTGTGGTGACGGCCGAGCGCCTAGGCTCGGTGCCATGAGCCTGCATGCCACCGAGGTCAACCAGCTCACCGCCGCGTGGCTGCGGCGCACGCAGGGCGCCGGCGTCCTGTCCGGCGCCGGCCTGTGGCCGCTGCTGGCCGTGCTGGCGTCGTCCGCCGACGAGCCCGGGCGCGACGAACTGGCCGCCGCCGTCGGGCTGTCCGCCGACGAGTCCATGGACGCCGCGCGTGACGTGCTGAAGGCGCTGGCCGACCTCGACGGCGTCGACGCCGCCCTCGGGCTGTGGGCGCAGCAGGCGGCGCAGGTCCGCCCGGAGTGGCGCGACACCCTGCCGTCCGGCACGTTCGGCGAGCTCACCGGCGACGCCGCCGTCGACCAGCCGGTCCTCGACGAGTGGGCGCGCGAGCGCACCCACGGGCTGATCGAGCGGTTCCCCGTCAATGCCGGTCCGGAGCTGATGCTGACCCTCGCGACGGCGCTCGCCCTGCACACGACCTGGCAGCGCAGGTTCTCCGACGAGCCGTGGCCGGTCTCCGGCGGCGCCTGGGCCGGACGACGGCTGGCCGGGCTCGAGCGCACCACGCCCGACGCCGACGACCTGCGCGTCGCCGACTCCGCCACCGGCCCGCTGACGCTGACCCGCGTGGCCGGCGACAACGGTCTCGACGTGCACCTCGTGCTCGGCGAGGAGGACCGGGCCTCCGGCGACGTGCTCGCGGCGGCGGTCCCGCTGGTGGCCGACGACGCTGCGGTGACCGGTGGGGCGGCGCTGCTGGAGTGTGGCGACGTCGCGCGCTGGCCTGGGGTGTCGACGGTGTCCGCGCAGCGCCCCGGCCTGGTGCTCAAGACCGCCCGGTTCACCGTCCGGTCCCTGCACGACCTGCTCCGCCAGGCCGACGTGTTCGGGCTGCGCGCGGTCAGCACGGGTGATCGCGACCACTTCCCGGCCATCGGCCCGGTGCCGTTGCGCGTCGACCAGGCGCGGCAGGCCGCCGTCGCGATCTTCAGCGCGACCGGCTTCGAGGCGGCCGCCGTCACCGCCATCGGGCTGCGGGCGGTGTCGATGCCGGTGTACCGCGCCCGCGCGGTCGCCGTCAGCTACGACCGTCCGTTCGGCTTCCTCGCCGTGCACCGCGACAGCGGCCTGGTGCTCTTCGCCGGCTGGGTCGACTCGCCGGAGGACTGGTCGGGGGCATCGCAGCGGGAACGGCCGCAGCCCGGGGTGATGCGCGACCGCCTCCCGCGGCACACGGCCGAGTGAGCTCAGGCGACCAGTTCGGGGGTTCGTGACGGCGACGGCTCGTCGCAATCGGTGGCCGCGGCTTCGGCGGCGCGGGCGCGGTCGGTCATCCGGCGCCGGGTCCGGATGACGGTGTGCGCGGCGCCGGCCCAGACGCCCACCAGGACGCCGACGGCCGCGCCGATCGCCACCTGCAGCCACAGCGGCGCGTCGGTGACCGTACCCGTGACGTAGCCGAGCCCGACCGTCCAGCTCGCCCACAGCAGCCCGCCGGCGAACGCGAACACCGCGAACCGGCGCGGCGGGATGCCCGCCACACCCGCCGCCGCAGCGATCGTCGTCCGGCCGAGCGGGACGAACCGTGCGGCGATGATGGCCGCCGCGCTGGTGGACCCCATGCGTTCGTGGGCGCGGGCGATCTTCGCCTTCAGTCGCCGGCCGAGCCGGGTGCGTTCGAGCGCGCCGGGCAGCGCCCGCCGGCTCATCCCATGGACCGCGAGGTCGCCCGTCACCGCGCCGAGCGTCGCCGCGGCGATCGACCAGCCGACGTTGAGATGCCCGGCCGCCGCCAGAGCGCCGGACGACACCACGAGCACCTCGCCGGGAAACGCCGGCACGACCGCGTCGATGGCCACGAACGCCGCGATGACGAGGTAGGCGAGCGCGGGCACGGCCACGAACGACAGCAGGTCCATGGACTCCACACTCGGTTCCTACCGGTGCCGGGGCAATGGTGTGGAGCCGAACTCAGGGATCTCTCAGGGACGGAGTCAGGGACGGTAGTAGGGCAGACCCCAGTCTTAGGGCGTACGCCCACGTTGTCGGTGTCATTCACTAGGCTGACGGCGTGACCGGACCGCGAGGGCTGTTCGTCGCCTTCGAGGGCGGCGACGGCGTCGGCAAGACCACCCAGCAGGCGCTGCTGGCCGAACGCCTGCGCGCCCGGGGCCGCGACGTCGTCGTCACCCGCGAGCCGGGCGACTCCCGCATCGGGCAGCAGGTGCGCGCCATCGTGCTCGACGGCGGCGAGCTCGACCCTCGCGCCGAGGCGCTGCTGTTCGCCGCCGACCGCGCCGACCACGTCGCACACGTCATCCGGCCGGCGCTCGAGCGCGGCGCCGTGGTGCTGGTCGACCGCTACGTCGACTCCTCCGTCACGTATCAGGGCGAGGGCCGCGGGCTGGGCCGCGAGCAGATCGCCGCCATCTCCCGGTTCGCCACGCAGGGCCTGCTGCCCCACCTCACGGTCGTACTCGACCTCGACGAGGCGGCGCGGGCCGAGCGGGTGCGCCGGCAGAGCTACGTCGACCGCATCGAGCGCGAGCCCGACCACCTGCACGAGCGTGTCCGGCAGGCGTTCCTCGAGCTGGCCGCGGCCGCACCCGACCGCTATCTCGTCGTCGACGCCGCCCGGACGCCCGAGGAGATCGCCGCCGACATCGCCGTCGCCGTGGACAAGGTGATCGAGGGATGAGCGTCTGGGACCCCGTCGTCGGGCAGACCGTCGTGCCCGCCCTGCAGCGCACCGTCGCCGACGCCGCCGCATATCTCGACGGCGGGCCGCGCGGCGCCATGACGCATGCCTGGCTGTTCACCGGGCCGCCCGGGTCCGGCCGGTCGGTCGTCGCCCGGGCGTTCGCGGCCGCGCTGCAGTGCCCCAACCGTGGCTGCGGTCAGTGCTCCCAGTGCGCCGACGTGCGCGCCCGCACCCATCCCGACGTCGCGTCGCTGGTCACTCAGGGCTTGAACATCCGCATCAGCCAGGTCCGCGAGCTGGTTCCGCGGGCGGCGCTGCGCCCGGCCCGCGGCCGCTGGCAGGTCGTCATCGTCGAGGACGCCGACCGGCTCGGCGAGGACGCCGCCGACGCGCTGCTGCTGTCGGTCGAGGAGCCGCCGGAGCGGACGGTGTGGATGCTGTGCGCGCCCACGGCCGAGGACATCGTGCCCACCATCCGGTCGCGCTGCCGCGTCGTCAACCTGCGCACCCCGCCGTACGCCGACGTCGCCCAGCACCTCGTCGCCACCGAGGGCGTCGAGCAGGAACTGGGCGAGTTCGCCGCCCGCGCGTCGCAGGGCCACGTCGGCCGGGCCCGCGCGCTGGCCACCGACGCCGAGGTCCGTGCCCGCCGCGCCGAGGTGCTGCGGCTGCCGTTCGACCTCGCCGATATCCGCCAGTGCCTCGACGCCGCCGCCAACCTCGTCGAGGCGGCCAGGGCCGACGCCGAGAAACACTGCGACGCCCTCGACGAACGCGAGGTCGAGGAGCTGCGCAAGGCGCTCGGCGCCGGCACCACCGGCCGCAAGCCGCGCAACATCGAGGCCGCGGTGAAGGAACTGGAGCGCGAGCAGAAGCTGCGCCGCACCCGCGTGCAGCGCGACTCCATCGACCGCGCGCTGGTCGACGTCCTGGCGCTCTACCGCGACGTCATGATGCTGCAGCTGGGCGTGGGCACCGAGCTGGTCAACGAGGAGATGCGCCCGTCCATCGATCGGCTGGCCCGCTCCGGCACTCCCGCGGCCACGTTGCGCCGCATGGAGGCCGTGGTCGCCGCGCGCGAGGCGTTGCAGGCCAACGCCCTGCCGCTGCTCCAGCTCGAGTCCATGGCGCTGGCCCTGCGCGAGGGCTGATGGCGGCGAGTCCCACGAGCGAGAAGGAACTAGGGTCGTCGGATGGACGCCGCCGGAGATCCCTGGGAGATCGTCGACGCGCTGACGGCGTGGGCCGAGCGCACGCCGTGGTGTGACTGGATCGAACTGGCCGGGTCGCTGGGACGCGGCGCCGGTGACCGCGTCTCCGACGTCGACGCCGGCCTGGGCGTCGTGCTCGACGGCGCCACGTACGACGAGCGCCGCGACGCCACGCTGGCCGCCGCGCGCGGGTACGCCGTCGTCGCCGACGAGCTGATCCAGCATCTCGGCAGCCCGGAGAAGCCGGCCGATCATCTGGTGCTGCAGTACGCCGACGGCCGCCAGCTCAGCCTCGTCGTCATGACGGCCGACAGCCGGCCGGGACTCGCGCCGGGGTCGCGGCCGGTGTTCGACCGCTCCGGCCGGCTGGCCGAGCCGTTCGCGCCCTCCACCCTGCACGCCACCGCCGAGCTGCGGCGCGAGTGGGCGTTCCTCGGCTGGTGGGGCCTGGCCGACGTCGCCAAGCACGCCGCGCGCGGCCGGGTCTGGCGGGCGCTGGAGTCGCTGCACGAGGTGCGGACGTTCGTCTGGCGGCTGCATGCGGCCGAGCTGGGCGTCGACTACCCGGTGTTCGGCGCGGTCAGCGTGCAGAACGCCGACCTGCCCGAGCCGGCCGGGCTGGCCGCGACGCTGCCGGCCGCCGCCGAGCCGGCCGCCGTCCTCGCCGCGGCGCGGGCGCTCGGCGACGTGCTGGAGCCGCTGGCCGCGCCGCACGCCGTCGACGGCGTCCGGGCCGAGGCGCTGCGCCGGCTCGCCGCGGCCTGACGCCGTACACCGTCCGGACGCCTTCCGGACACCCGCGTCATAGACCTGATGACGGGCGGATCAGTCGGCCCAGGGCGCCATTGGACCGCCCGCCATCGTCCACACTGTCGGCCCGCAGCGACCTCACACCGTCGTCCGCGTCGCGGCGATGCCGTTCCCGGCGGCCCGACACCTTAGGGTGGACGCGTGGGCATGGTGATGGCAGTGGCCTTCACCCGGTACGGGAGGCTCTACTACCTCGACCCGGGTGAGCACAGTCCACGCGTCGGCGACAAGGTCCTCGTCCCCACAGACGACGGCCCCGAGGTCGCCGAGTGCGTCTGGGCGCCGCAGTGGGTCAGCGAAGACATCGGTGGCCTGCCGGTATGCGAGGGGCCGGCCACCGAGAAGCACCTGCAGCGCGAGGAGCGCAACCGCCGCCGCCGGGCCGAGATCCGGGTGGCCGCGCGCCGGCTAATCCGCCACCACGACCTCCCGATGAAGATCGTCGGCGTCGACTACGTCGACACCCGTCCCGACGTCGACCAGCTGGTCACCATCTACTTCAGTGCGCCACACCGGGTCGACTTCCGCGAGCTGGTGCGCGACCTCGCCCGTACCCTGCGGGCTCGCATCGACCTGCGCCAGCTCGGCGCCCGCGACGAAGCCCGCGTGCAGGGCGGCATCGGGCCGTGCGGCCGCGACACCTGCTGCTCGACGTTCCTCACCGACTTCGAGCCGGTCAGCGTGCGCATGGCGAAGGACCAGGATCTCCCGCTCAACCCGCTGAAGATCTCCGGGGCGTGCGGGCGGCTGATGTGCTGCCTGAAGTACGAGCACCCGCTCTACCAGGACTTCAAGCGCAGCGTGCCGACCGTCGGCTGCGACGTCACCACCGATGACGGCGTCGAGGGCACCGTCGTCGCCTACAACGTCCCGGCCGAGACGGTGTACATCCGCGACCGCGATACCGGCCGCCGGGTCGCCTGCCCGAAGGCCAGCGTCTGCGGGTCCCGGCAGGCATACGAGGGCGCGGTCGCTCAGGGCGCCCGCCGTACGCCCGACATCGAGGACGACGTGTACGAGGACGACGGGGAGCACCTGTGAGACTCCGTGCCCTGGCCGGCCTGGCGGTCGCCGCCGTCGTGGCCGCCGCGGGCTGCTCGGCCGAACCGGCGCGCGACGGCCAGCCGGCCGACGTGCCGGACCGGTCGACGCCGGCGCCCGACGCCACCGAGGGGATCGACCCCGAGCTCGCGCAGTTCTACACGCAGGAGCTGGAGTGGCGCGACTGCGGCGAGGGGTATCAGTGCTCGACGGCCACCGTCCCGGTCGACTACGCCGACCCGGGCGGCGACACTCTCGAGCTGGCGCTGCTGCGGGCGCCGGCGACGGGCGACCAGCGCCTCGGCTCGCTGCTGGTCAACCCGGGCGGGCCGGGCGCGTCCGGCGTCGAGTACGCCCAGCTGGCCGGCTCCGTCGTCACCGAGCAGGTGCGTGAGCGCTACGACATCGTCGGCTTCGACCCGCGCGGCGTCGCCGAGTCCACCCCGGTCGACTGCGTCGACGACGCCGAGCTGGACGAGTACCTCGCCGCCGACGCCACCCCTGACGACGACGCCGAGATCACCGAGATGGAGGAGTCGATCCACGACCTCGCCGCCGGCTGCGCGACGAACTCCGGCGAGCTGGTCCCGCACATCGGCACCGCCGACGTCGCCCGCGACCTCGACGTGCTACGCGCCGCGCTGGGCGACGAGAAGCTCAACTACCTCGGCAAGTCGTACGGGACGTTCATCGGCGCCCTCTACGCCGACCAGTTCCCCGACCGCGTCGGCCGGCTGGTCCTCGACGGCGCCATCGATCCGACGCTGTCCGGCGACGACCTCGGCCTCGGCCAGGCGCGCGGTTTCGAGCGGGCGCTGTCGGCGTTCCTGACCTGGTGCTTCGACCAGGGCGACTGCGCGCTCGGCTCGTCGGAGGACGAAGCCCGCGCCACGCTCGCGGGGCTGCTGCAGCAGGCCGACCAGCAGCCGCTGGTCACCGACGACGAGAACCGGCCGCTCACCGAGTCGCTGGCGTTCTACGGCATCGTCCTGCCGCTGTACCTCACCGCCGACGAGGGCTACGAGCCGCTCAACGAGGCGCTCGACCTCGCGCTGACCGAGGGCGACGGCACGCTGCTGATGACGTTCGCCGACCTCTACCTCGAACGCAACAGCGACGGCACCTACAACGGCAACGCCAACGAGGTGATCAGCCTCGTCAACTGCATGGACCACCCGGAGTCCGCCACGGCCGACGAGGCGCGGGCCGCGCTGTCCGAGTTCACCGCGGTGTCCCAGGTGTTCGGGCCGTTCCTCGCCTGGGGCGGGTTCGGCTGCTCGGCGCTGGCCGACGGCCTGGCCGAGGCCGACGTCGGCGGGGACGACCCCACCGCCACGTCCACCGCGCCCCCCGCGCCGCACCCGCCGGTCACCGCGCCGGGTGCCGACCCGATCCTCGTCGTCGGCACCACGGGCGACCCCGCCACGCCGTACGAGTGGGCGCAGTCGCTGAGCGAGCAGCTGTCGTCCGGCGTGCTGCTCACCTACGACTCCACGGTGCACACGGCCTACCTCGCGGGCAGCAGCTGCATCGACGACGCCGTCGACGCGTACCTGCTGGCCGGGACGGTGCCGGACGAGGGCAGCACCTGCGCGGCGTGAAGCGGGGCGAAGTATGCGGATAATGGAACGATGCGCCTGCGTCCGACGCTCCACCGGGTCGCGCTCGTCCTGAGCGCGGCGGTGCTGCTGACCTCCTGCAGCGGCTCCGACGACTCCGGGTCCGGGGGCACCGACGGCCCCACCGCGCAGGCGGAGGGCCCCAAGGCCCAGCGCGTCCCGTTGCGCCTCGACGGCATCACCGACGAAGTGGCGTTCGGCACACCGCTGGAGTTCACCGTCCCCCACGGCCAGATCGACTCCGTCGAGGTCGCGCCCGAGGGCGGCGAGCCGGTCGAGGGCCAGGTCGGCGACGACGGCAGCAGCTGGCAGAGCGCAGCGCCGCTCGAGCCCGGCGCCTCCTACGCCGTCACCGTCGTCGCGTCCGACCGGCTCGGCATGGAGCACACGCTGACCGACTCCTTCGCCGTCGGCGGCGTGCCCGAGGGCAACCGCCTCACGCTGAGCATGCAGCCCACCGATGGCGCCGTCGTCGGCGTGGGCGCGCCGATCACCGTCCGGTTCGACCAGGAGGTCACCGAGCGCGAGACCGTCGAGCAGGCCATGCACGTCGCGTCGAACCCGCAGGTCGAGGGGACATGGCACTGGGTGAGCTCGCAGGAGGTGCACTTCCGGCCCAAGGAGTACTGGCCGTCGGGCACCCAGGTGCGGCTGAACCTCGACCTCAACGGCGTCCAGGCCGGCGACGACCTCTGGGGCGGCCGCTCCTACGACCTCGACTTCACCGTCGGCAAGGCGCAGATCGCCACCGTCGACGCCGCCAGCCACACCGTGACCTACACCGTCGACGGCGTCACCGCGGCCACGTGGGACACCAGTCTCGGCGCGCCCGAGTTCGCCACCCGCAACGGCACCTACATCGTGCTGGAGAAGTTCGAGACGCGGCAGATGACGTCGTGCAACGCGAACATCACCTGCGACCCGAACAGCCCCGACTACTACGACCTCGAGGTGCCCAACTCCGTCCGCCTGACCTGGAGCGGCACGTTCGTCCACTCGGCGTCGTGGTCCGAGGGATCGCAGGGCTCGGAGAACGTGTCGCACGGGTGCATCAACCTCAGCGCGGCCAACGGCGCCACGTTCTTCCAGCTGGCCCAGTACGGCGACATCGTCACCGTCGCCAACTCCACCCGCGGCCCCGAAGACCTCATCCAGCGCGGCGACCCCGGCATGGCCGACTGGAACCTCGGCTGGGACCAGTACGTGGCCGGCTCCGCCCTCGGCGCGTCCATCACCACCGACGCGCTCTGACGTTGCGGGCGCCTCCGGCCCGATTGGGTTCCGGGGCACTGCACGCCCTATACTCATGCACCGTGCCCGGTTCGCCGGGCACGCGCCGCCTTAGCTCAGTCGGTAGAGCGATTCACTCGTAATGAATAGGTCGTCGGTTCGATTCCGACAGGCGGCTCCACCCCTTCGCGATGTCGTGGACCCCGCTCACAGCCCGTGGCTCCAGTTCAGTTCACCCTTCTCGACCCGCGGGAAGTACGTCGGCCCCACCGAGTGGTAGCCCACGGCGAACGCGCCGGCCGCCGGACACCACGCCGCGTACGGTCGCGCAGCGCGCCGCGCCAGCTCCTGCGCCAGGGGGAGGACATCGCGGGGCATCGTGTACGCCTTGGCGCCGGGCACTCGGTGAGCGTTCTCCGGCTTGATCGTCCAGCGGACGTCGTTCCACTTGGTCCGGTCGGCGAGGGCGAGAGTGCGCAGTGCCTGACCGAGTATCGAGTGGTCGGACGTGGCATCGTCCCACGACATGGTGTAGTGGCCGGCCGTCGGGAAGAGGGCGTCGTACTTCTCCAACACGCCGGTCGCCTGGGTCAGAGTGAGCGTGCCGTCCCTGAAGCCCTCGAGGTGGATGTTCGCCGGCCAGACGCCGAGCTGTCCGCACGCGGAGACGAACTCACGGTTCCGCGCCTCGGAGAGCTGCTGCTGCGTGAGTGGCGCGTAGCCCTCGCGCTCGGGCTGGTGGTGGTCCTGCCACCAGCCGTTGCTCGTCAGCCCGTTGATCGCGTTGCGGGCGGTGGACGCGCGGCCATCGGTGACGAGGACGACGTGGACCTCGCGCCCGGCGAGTGCGTGCCTGGCGATGATCTGACCCATGAAGAGGGTCTCGTCGTCCTGGTGCGGAGTGTAGAAGATCACCGGCCGACCGGTCGGCGGCGGCACCGCGACCACGGTCCGTGTCGTTTGGGCGGTCGCCGGTTCCGACGGCCACGCCGCGCCCGCCGCGATGGCGACGCCCGCCGTCAGAAGGGCGCGACGGCGGATCATCGGGCCGTCCCGGATCCGGCACAGGCGTGACTCGCGAGGATGGCCACCGCGGGGCGGGGCCGGAAGTGTGGGACGTCACGTCCGCGGCGTACGCGCCGCGGACGGTGGCGGTTGGACATACTACCCCCCGGCATCTGGAGGGGGCAGTTCCTGCATTGGACTATGGAATGGTGCAAACTGCTGCAGGAGGTATATCACATACGAAATCGCTGTGAACATCCTCAATCTCGTAAATAGGTCGATACTCGACGTCGATGCGCGGCTCCGACCGTGAAGCTGCAGCCCAGCTGTTGTCACCGGGTCTGGACGGACGAGGGCCGGAGCACCGCGAGGTGCCCCGGCTCTCCGGGCGTCTGCGGTACGCCGTGCACCGCTAGTCCATCGTCTGCGGGTTCAAGTGGTCCACGATGCCTGCCTGACCGGGCTTCTCGATGATCGTGCGGAACACCACCATGCCCCTTGCGGAGTCAGGCGTGTGCACGCCGTCCGAGGCGTAGACGGGGATCCCGGGCCCACGCTCGAACAGCGGTCCGGTGTAGGGGTAGGCCGACCAGTTGTCCGAGCCCTGCGGGCCTGGGCCGGCGATGTCGTAGTACGCGATCTCCTTCAGTCTTGTCGGCTTGCTGAAGTCGATCACGTCGACCCCGCCGGTGTACCAGGCGTTGACCAGCAGGTCCCGCTGGATGCCCTTGACGGACATGCCCATGTGGGCCGAGCAGTAGGCGGTCGGTGCCGGGTCGGGCCGCAGATCACCGACCTGGAACTCGCTGAGGAAGGCACCTGTGGCGACGTCGGAGAAGAACATCTTCCCGGTCTTGTGCTCTCCTGCCGGGTGCCACGGCCGCGCCTGCCACGTCGTCATCGGCGGGCAGCCGCTGCCGAAGGACTCGTCGACCCAGTTCACGACCGTCGCGTCGTTGTCGAACATGGCGGAGTGGAAGAAGTCGATCGCTCCGGGGATGTTGCCAGTGCCGCCCGAGCTGAGCTCGTCGTCGCTGACGAGGACCGGGTTGGCCGTGTCGGGAATCCCGTTGTCGTCGATCTCCCACACCTGGCCCTGTTCGGCGCAAGCGCCTCCGGCCAGGCGAGTCTCGACATGAACGACGATGTCGTGGCAGGCCACCGCGGCCGGCTCGAACGGACCGGGGCACGGCTGGCCAGGGCCGGTGACCGACCGCTCGCACCAGTCGTTGATCCCGTCCGGGTCACCGGGGTAGCTGATCGCCGGCTGGACCGGCAGCTCGTTGGCCGCCGACGGATCGTCGAGCGGCACCTCGATGACCTGGATCACGCCGTGGAGCGGGTTGGCCGGGCTTCCCGGGTCCTCGTCGTACGGGTTCGCCGCGTTCAGGAACTCGGTGTCACCGCAGGTCGGCCCCGCTCGCAGTGGGTAGGACGAGACGTAGACGAGGAGATTGCCGGTGTCGTCCACCTCGCCGGGCCACAACGTGATGGTGTGCGCGCCGCAGTCGGTGTACACCGCCTTGACCTGTGTGATCTCGGCGAAGGGGTTCGCGGGGTCGTCGCTCATCTCGAAGACCCGGACGCCTTCCCAGCCCGTCGGATCACCGTGGTTCACCGACCGCGCGGCTCCGCACTCGGGCGCCACCATGGTGCGGTCCACGGCCAACAGCATCAGATCGGCGACGCCGTTCCCGTCACGGTCCCAGACGATGGGGTCGTTCTGCAGCCCGTCACACGAGAAGTCCCGTACCAGGCGCGGACCGGCAGGGTTGGAGATGTCGAAGATCCGGACGCCTCCGACCGCGCGGTCGTTGCGGTAGTAGCCGATGAACGCATGGTCACCCCAGAACGCGAGATCGGAGTTGATCGCGGAGTTCGGGGACGTGAACAGGAGATCCATCTTCTTGTGCTGGTCGGCGTTGTGCGACGCGCTTGCGGGGAAGGACAGCGTTCCGAGCGCGAGTAGCGCCGCGAGGACAAGGAGGAATGCTCTTCGCATGCCAAACCTCCAGTGGTGGTGAGCCTGACGTGCTCACCGCGAGCCACCCCCCGGGCGATCTGCCGCCAGGCCGGCTGAAACATGTGCCGCGACGAACCTCCGCTTGTGGGCAGAAGCACGGTTCACTTCGGCGGACGGAACGGGGTGGGTTCGCCGCCGAGGTCGCGGCGTCAGGGGTCACGTCATAGGCGGCTCCTTGCGCTAGGTGGTCCTGGGCGCCGGCAGTCGGCTTGCGCTGGGCTCGCTGAAGCGGTGGTGATCGTGGCCGCTCGATGGCATCGAGAACCCCGGCTCATGCCGATGAACGCGGGAACGTGCCCGCTCAGCCGCCATCTCGGGAGCGGCCGTGGCCGCCGATCGCGAGCGTCACCTCCGGCGCGACGAGAACACTCTCCGCATAGGCACCTCCGTTGGCGAACCGTATGCGCAGGTGGAGCCCCCCGGGAGCTCGCGCGGCGCGCGCCTGCCGGGGACACGCTACACCCGTACCTCGGCCATGTGGCGACGTGGTCCGCAGTGGTCGACACGGAACGCTCAGGAGTCTGCCTCGGCCGGCCGGATGGTCGATCCGGCGATCCGCAGACCGTAGTGATCGATGACGTGGGTGTCGTGGAAATGACGTTTGGCGTGGTCGCGGGCGGCTTCTTCGGCGTGCGAGTACCGGGTGAACTCACGTCCCGTCCATGGGCAGGCCGGGCAGCGCGCGCGGTACCGGGCGGGGGTGTTCGACTGGGCCACAGCCGAACGATATATCGACAGCTAAACTTTGGCTATTCGATCAACGACGGTCGGATGGGCAGGTGGTCGACAGCCGGGCTCCTGAGTACCAGCGGCTGTACGCCACGCTCCGGCAGCTGCGGGAAGAGCGCGATCTCACGCAGACTCAGCTCGGCGAGCGGCTCGGTCTCACGCAGCGCAAGGTGTCGCTGTTCGAGTCCGGCGACCGTCGCATCGACGTCATCGAGCTGACCCGCTACGCCCGCGCCCTCGGGGTCGGCCTCACCGACATCCTCGACCGCGCCGGCATCGACTACCCCTGACCGATCAGGCGAGCGCCGCGCCCTGCTCGCGCTCGGCCCGTCGCCGGCGCTGCTCCACCGGGTCCGGAACGGGCGCGGCGGCCAGCAGCCGCCGGGTGTAGTCGTCGCGGGGAGCGGACAGCACGTCCGCGCTGCTGCCCTGCTCGACGATGCGGCCCTGGTGCATGACGGCGATGCTGTCGGCCAGCAGCTCGACCACGGCGAGGTCGTGGCTGATGAACAGGCACGAGAAGCCGAGCCGCGCCTGCAGGTCCATGAGCAGCTCGAGCACGCGCGCCTGCACGGACACGTCCAGGGCGCTGGTCGGTTCGTCGGCGACCAGCAGGACGGGGTCGAGCGCCACGGCCCGGGCGATGCCGACCCGCTGCCGCTGGCCGCCGGAGAGCTCGTGCGGGTAGCGGTTGCGCCAGGCCACCGGCAGTTCGACGCTGTCGAGGAGCTCGGCGACCCGCCGCGCGACCTCGGACTTGGGCCGGCCGTGCAGCCGCAGCGGCTCACCGATGCTGTCGCCGATGGTGTAGCGAGGGTTCAGCGACGACGCGGGGTCCTGGAAGACCATGCCGACCGTGCGCCGCAGCGCGCGCAGCTGCCCGCGCGACGCCTTCGTCACGTCCTGGCCGTCGACGACCACCCGGCCGGCGGTCGCCCGCAGCAGGCCGACGACGCAGCGGCCGATCGTGGACTTGCCCGATCCGGACTCGCCGACCAAGCCGAGGACCTGCCCACGCGGGATGGTGAGCGACACCCCGTCGACGGCGCGGAAGGCCGCACGCCCGATCCCGCCGGGATACTCGACGACGACGTCGTGCAGCTCGAGCGCGGTACGAGAAGCGTCGTCGGCCGAGGCCGGCGGGGCGACCTGGCGGACCTCCTGCCGTCCCAGGTGTGGCACGGCGGCCAGCAGCTCGCGGGTGTACGACTCGGCCGGCCGCGCGAACAGCTGGTCGACCGGCGCCTCCTCGACGATCTCACCGGCCCGCATGACGACGACGCGATCGGCGATGTCGGCCACCACGCCCATGTCGTGCGTGATGATGAGGATGGCCGAGTCCAGCCGGTCGCGCAGGCTGCGCAGCAGCGAGAGGATCTCCGCCTGGACGGTGACGTCGAGAGCGGTCGTGGGCTCGTCGGCGATGAGGACGGCCGGATCGCACGAGATGGCCATCGCGATCATGGCTCGCTGCCGTTGCCCGCCGGAGAGCTGGTGCGGGTAGTACCCGAACCGCTGCTCCGGGTCAGGCAGTCCGACCAAGCCGAGCAGCTCGACGGCGCGGGCGCGGGCCTGCCGCCGGCTCAGAGAGGCGCGTGCGGCGGCGTCAGGACCGGCGCGCAGCGGGTGGTGGTCCGCGTGCAGCCGGAGCGCCTCGACGATCTGCGAGCCGACGGTGAAGACCGGGTTGAGCGCCGTCATCGGGTCTTGGAACACCATGGCGACGTCCTGGCCGCGCAGCCGCCGCAGGGTCGGCCCGTCCGGCGTGGTGACGTCGCGGCCGCCGACCTCGATGCGCCCGGTGCGGACGGCGGTCGGCGGCAGCAGCCCCAGCACGGAGAGCGCGCTGACGCTCTTGCCCGAGCCGGACTCGCCGACCAGCGCGAGGATCTCGCCGGGCCGGACCTCGATGCTGACGTCGCGGGCGGCCGTCGTGGTGCCGTCGCCGGTGCGGAACTCGACGCCGAGGCGGTGGATCGCCAGAGCGGGTGTGGTCACAGGGCGCCCCCTTCGACGAGGGTGAAGGCGCGCTTGACGGTGATCAGCTCGAGGCCGATCTCGACCCGGCGGATGCCGGGCAGCTCGCCGAGCACGCGGGTGTTGAAGGTCAGCAGGTCGTCCTGGTGGCGGAGAACGACCTCGCAGGTCAGGTCGCTGTAGCCGGCGGTGGAGGAGAGGTAGCGCACCTCGGGGCGCCCGCCCAGCGCCTTGGTGGTCTCGTCGAGGTGGCGCAGGTCGACGGCGAGCCAGTAGAACACCTCGACGCCGTAGCCGAGCAGCTCCGGCCGGACGATCGTCGTGTAGCGGACGCGCCCGTCGCGGGTCAGCGTGTCGAGCCGGCGCTTGACCATCGACTCGCTCATGTCGAGCCGGACGGCCAGTTCCGCGAAGCTGAGCCGGGCGTCCTTGGCGAGCAGCCCGACGAGGGCGCTGTCGCGGTCGTCGAGCGGTTTCGGGTCGCGCTGCTCGATCGGCCCGCGCTCGGCCTCGAGCGTCGCGATGGCCTCCGGAGACAGCGTCCCGTGCGCCCACACGTTGGCGACCTTGTGCTGGGCGATGACGGTCTCGGTGACGGTCGACAGGATGCCGTCGACCTGCTCGATCTCCTCGAACAGCACCCGGGCCAGCGCCCGCTGGGAGGGCACGATCAGCTCGACGATGAGGTCGAACGTCCCGGTGATGAGGGCAGCGAACCGCACGTCCGGCCGGGCGGCCAGCTCGGCGGCGACCCGCGGCGCCTGGCCGACGCGGCAGGTGACCTGGACGAGGACCGGATAGCCGCCGACGCTGCGCAGCGGGTCCGTGGACGCGACGACGCGCACGAGCCCGGAGCCGAACAGCCGCTGCGCGCGCCGCGCGGCTGTGGTGTCCGACGTGCCGACGGCCCGCGCGAGCTGCTGCCATGTCGCCCGGCCGTGCGTCTGCAGCGCGGCGACGATGCGCCGGTCGAGGTCGTCGAGCACGGTCACGTCCGTCATGGCCGCCATCGTATCGGACGTGGCGCCGAAATCCAGCGCGCAACATGAATGTTACGCCGGTCTCCGTCGTCACACTTGCTCTGGATGCCGATATCTGCCATCGTCGAGGGCGTTGATGAAGGATTCCGGGAGGTCTGCCGTGCTCGAACCCGCGAAGCGCTACGACGGGTACCGCTCGTACAGCTACTTGCGTGAAGGCGTCGACTACAAGGCGTTCGACCTGGCGCCCGAGCTGGGCCGGGTGCCGGAATACGGCGGGCTGGACCTGTCCGACGCCCAGCGCGAGCGGGTGACCCGGCTGCTGGCGGACAGCGTCGTCGTGTCCACCCATGAGCACCCGACGATGTTCCCCGACGACATCACCGAGACCATCGACTACAACCGGCACGGACGGCACCGCACCGGCTACGAGGGCCTGGCGCGGTCCGGCCTCACCGCGGTCATCGACAACTTCATGGACGGCACGGCGTGCGTGACCAGCCACGCCGGCTGGAAGTGGACCGACATCATCGCCGATCTCGGCATGCGCTTCTCCGACCTCGCGCACCAGGACTTCGTCATCAAGGCCGAGACACTGGCCGACATCCGGCGGGCGCACGAGACGGGCCGCATCGCCCTCATCGCCGGGCTGGAGGCGTCGACCCCGATCGAGAACGAGCTGGACCGCATCGACATCCTCTACGGCTTCGGGATCCGCCAGCTCGGCATCGCCTACAGCGAGGCCAACACCCTCGGCAGCGGGTTGAAGGAGCGCCGCGACGGCGGGCTCACCGCGTTCGGGCGTAAGGCCGTGGAGCGCATGAACAAGCTGGGCATCGTCGTCGACGTCTCGCACTCGGGCGACATCACCTCGCTGGAGGTGATCGAGCACTCGACGAAGCCGATCATCATCACGCATGCCGGCGCTCGTGCCGTATGGCCGACCAACCGGATGAAGCCGGACGAGGTCATCCGGGCGTGCGCGGAGCGGGGCGGGGTCATCGGCCTGGAGGCGGCACCGCACACGACGCTGTCGCCGCAGCACCCGCGGCACAACCTCGAGTCGGTGATGGACCACTTCGTGTACTGCGTCGACCTGGTCGGCATCGAGCACGTCGGGTTCGGGCCGGACACGCTGTTCGGCGACCACGTCGGGCTCCACCACCTCTTCTCCGGTCACCTCTCGCTCGGCGAGGCCCACGGAGCGGTCGAGTACGACGAGGTCGAGTACGTCGACGGCCTGGAGAATCCGGCCGAGTGCTTCTGGAACATCGTCGGCTGGCTGGTCACTCACGACTACTCCGACGACGAGATCCGCGCCGTCATCGGCGGCAACGCCATGCGTGTCATCGAGGAGGTCTGGGAGAGATGAGCACTACGCGCGGTCTGGGCCGGCGCGTCGCGCTGGGCGCGGCGGTGGCCCTCACTCTGGTTGCCTGTGTCCCGTCCGAGCCCGACGGTGCGTCGGGCGGCGAGTCCGAGGAGTCCGGCGACTCCTCCGGCGGAGGCGATGCCGGCGGCGAGCTGGCCATCGGCACCACCGCGGACGTCGTGAACTTCAACCCGCTGGTCGGCAACAGCCGCACCGACAGCTGGGTCACGAACCTGATATACCCGGCGATGATGACCATCGACGACGAGGGCGCGAAGGTGCCGGCGCTGGCGACGGAGTGGGGCTACGGCGACGACGGGCTGAGCGCGTGGATCGAGCTCCGCGACGACATGGAGTGGTCCGACGGCGAGCCGCTGACCGCCGAGGACGTCGTCTTCACCATCGACGCTGTCAAGGCCGAGCAGCTGGGCACCGTCTCCGGCATGATCGGCGCGTACGAGTCCGCGACAGCCGTCTCGGACACCCGGATCGAGTTCACCCTGAACCGGCCGGACGGCGCGTTCCTCAGCAGCATCGGGTTCTGGATGCCCATCGTCCCGGCGCACGTGTTCGGGCAGGCACCGACGGTGGCCGACTTCGCCAACGACTCCAACTGGGTGTCGGCCGGTCCGTTCGTGCTCACCCAGGTCGAACGCGGCCAGCGCTACGTCCTGGAGGCGGTGGACGACTACCCCCTGGCTGAGGGCGGCCGGGCCGCGCTGGACCGGGTGGTGTTCCGCGTCTACCCCGACGTCAACACCGAGGTGCTGGCGCTGCGCTCCGGCGAGATCGACCTCATCGGGAACGCGCTGCCGCCGTCGGTGGCCCGCGACGTCTCCGGTGACGACTCGCTGCAGACGTTCAGCGTCCCGTCGCTGGGCTGGGCGCACATGCAGTACAACATGCGCCGCCCGCCGCTGGACCGGGTCGAGGTCCGCCAGGCGCTCGCGCACGCCGTCGACTACGAGGCCATCCGCGAGGTCGTGTTGGGCGGCAACGCTGTGTCGTCGAACTCCAGCGTCCTGACGCCGACGTTCAGCCAGTGGGTGGACGAGACGGCCGAGGAGTACGAGTACGACCCGGAGCTCTCCCGCGACCTGCTGGCGCAGGCCGGTGTCGAGAACCTCGAGCTGGAGATGATCTACGACGCCGGCGACCCGAACATCTCCTCGTGGGCGGAGCTGGTGCGCGACCAGGCGGCCGAGGCCGGCATCACCATCACGCTGGCCGGGCTGGAGCGCAACACGTACCTGGCCCGCACCAACGAGCGCGACTTCGACATCTACGCCGGCTCCTGGGCGATCATCGACGAGCCGCAGTCGAACTTCGGCCTGTTGTTCTCGCCCGACGGCTTCATCAACTACGCCGGCGTGAACGACCCCGAGATCGACCGGCTGCTGGCGGAGGCGTCGTCGGCGCTGACCGTCGAGGACGCGCGCGGGCCACTGCAGGAACTGGCCCGCATCGTCACCGACCAGGTCTACGACAACGTGATGTACGTCGAGCAGTTCACCTTCGCGGCCTCGAGCGAGTGGACCGGCTTCCAGCCCAAGCCCAGCGAGCTGCTCTCGGTGGTCAACCCGCAGTCCCTGGCGTCGGTGCGGGCGGCGGACTGAGCGCTCATGGCCCTGCTCCGGTTCGCTTCACTGCGGCTGCTCCGCGGCCTGCTCACGCTCTGGTTCGCGGTCAGCGTCACGTTCTTCCTCGTGCGGCTGCTGCCGGGCGACCCGGCGCTGGCCATCGCGAGCCCGACCATGGGCGAGGACCAGCGCGAGCAGATCCTCGCCGACTTCGGGCTCGACCGGCCACTCGCGGTGCAGTACGTGGCCTACCTCGGTGAGCTGCTGCAGGGCAACCTCGGCGTGTCGTTCCGGCAGTCGATCCCGGTCGCGGACGTGCTGCTGGAACGGCTGCCCTGGACGCTCATCCTCACCGGCAGCGCGCTGGTGGTGACGCTCCTCATCGGGCTGCCGCTGGGGGTGCTGGCGGCGACCCACCGCGGCGGCGCCCTCGACCGCTTCATCCAGGTCGGCGGCGTGGTCGGGCAGTCGCTGTTCGTCCCGACGGTGGGCATCGCGCTGCTCTACACGTTCGGGCTCTGGCTCGGCTGGTTCCCGATCGGCGGCGCCATCGACGACGACGTGTACGGGCTGGAGGCGTACGCGAGCATGCTGCGGCACCTCGTGCTGCCGTGCCTGAGCTTGGTCGTGCTGCAGATCGGCGCCTACGTGCTCACGCTGCGGACGAACCTCATCGACGCGCTCGGCGAGGAGTACTGCACGGTGGCGCGGGCCAAGGGCGCACCGGAGCGGCGGGTGGTCTGGAAGCACGCGCTGCGCAACGCGCTGCTGCCCACCACGACGTTGGTCGGGCTGCAGCTCGGCTTCCTGGTGGGCGGCGCGGTCCTGACCGAGACGATCTTCGCCTACCCTGGCGTCGGGCGGGCGATCTACGAGTCCGTCGGGCAGCTCGACTTCCCGGTCCTGCAGGGAGCGTTCGTGCTCCTGGCGGCCGCGGTCGTGGTGGCGAACCTGCTGACCGACCTCGCCTACGGCCTCCTCGACCCGCGGGTGCGTGCGGCATGAGCGGACTCAGCGAGGAACTGACGGCGGTCGCGGCAGAGCCGACGCCGGCCAGCCGCACGTGGCGGGCGTTCCGGCGCAATCCGCTCGGCCTGGTCGCGGCCGGGCTGCTGGTGCTGCTGGTTCTGGTCGCGCTGGCCGCCCCGCTGATCGCCGACTACCCGCGCGGGTACGGCGAGGACGTGCTCGTCGGGCCGTCGGCGGCGCACTGGTTCGGCACCGACCACCTCGGCCGCGACATCTTCGCCCAGGTCGTCTGGGGGACGCGGACGAGCATGGCGGTGGGCCTCGGCGCCTCGGCGCTGGCCATCGTGGTCGGCGTGGCGGTCGGCGTCGGCGGCGCGTACTTCAAGCGACTGGACGGCGTGCTCGGGCTGTTCGTCGACGTGATGCTGTCGCTGCCGGTGCTGCCGCTGATGATTCTGGTGGCGGCACTGGCCGGGCCCAGCGTCTCGACCCTGGTCGTCGTCATCGCGGTGTTCTCCTGGCCCGAGGTGGCCCGGGTGGTCCGCTCGCAGGCGCTGCCGATCGTGACGCTGTCCTACGTGGACGCCGCGCACGTGATGGGGGCGCCGAACCGCTGGGTGCTGGTGCGGCACGTGCTGCCGGCGGTGTCACCGGTGATCGCGGTGTCGGTGGTGGTGACGGCGTCGCGCGCGGTGCTCAGCGAGGCCGGCCTGGCGTTCCTGGGTCTGGGCGACCCGTCCAGCTGGTCGTGGGGGACCATCCTCTACAACGCCCAGCGCTCCGGCGCGCTCAGCTCCTCGTGGTGGACGGCGTTCTTCCCGTCCCTGGCCATCCTGCTGCTGGTCGTCGCGGCCACCCTGGTCGCGCTGGCCTACAACGACGCCCGCAACCCGCGAACCCGACAGGACGGCACCCGATGACCTTCTCCCAGCGGCTGCCCGCTTCGTTCTACCGCGACGTCCACGCCCGGCTGCGGGCGCGCATGGAGACCGCCGGGCTCGACGCCGTCGTCGTCGACGACTGGCACGACGTCGCTTACCTGACCGGCTTCTTCCACCACCCGAACGAGCGGCCGGCCGTGGTCTGGATCGGCCCGGACCGCGTCGTCCTGCTGGTGCCCGAGCTGGAGCGCGAGCACGCCGAGGTCCAGTTCTCCATGTCCCAGTTGCCGGAGTATCAGGGCGCGGTCGTGGACGAGCTGGTGGCGTTCGAGGAGTTCCCCGGTGTCGACAGCCCGTTCGCCGCGCTGGCGAAGGCGGTGCCGTCGAGCGGCGAGTGGGGGCACTCGCCGGCGCTGTCGACGGGCCGGCTGGCCCAGCTGGAGACGGTGTTCGGCGGCGTGACGTGGCGGATGTCGGCGCTGGTCGACGAGCTGCGGCTGGTGAAGCAGCCGGCGGAGGTCGAGCTGCACCGGCAGGCCGGCCGGCTCGGCGACGTCATGCTGGCCGCCGGCGTCGAGCTGATCGCGGCCGCCGCCGCCGGTGGCGAACTGCCCACCGAGGCGGAGCTGGCCGATCACGTCGTCCGCGCCGGGTCCCGGTGGATGTACGGGACGCACTCCGACGTCGTCGTGGTGCCGATGCTCACCGGCGGGCTCGTGTACGGCGGCGCCAACTCCGCGTATCCGCACGGGCTGCCGTCGTCGTACCGGCTGCGCCCCGGCGACACGTTCATCCTGTCGCTGGGCGGCGCCGTCGGGGGGCGGTACGCCGAGAGCGAGCGGACCTTCTTCCTCGGCGAGCCGACCGAGGAGCAGGCGGCCTACTTCGCCGCCGACCACCGGGCGCAGGGGGTCGGCACCCGGGCGCTGCGGGCAGGGGCGCGCTGCCAGGACGTCAACCGGGCCTGCCTCGACGTCATCCGCGAGGCCGGCTACGGCGGCTACCTGCGGCACCGGCAGGGACACGGGATCGGCCTGGACTTCCACGAGCCGCCGTGGCTGTCCGACGGCGACGACACGGAGCTGGCGCCCGGCATGGTCGTGTCCAGCGAGCCCGGGATCTACGTGCCCGGCCACGCCGGCTACCGGATCTCGGACACCGTGCTCGTCACCGAGCAGGGACCGGAGCGGCTGACCGCCTTCCCCCGCGACCTCGACGACGTCGTCATCGACCTCTGACTGAAGGGCAGGAGCGCATTTCATGATCGTGGAGATCAACGGCAACCCGCTCGACGTCGAGCTGCTCGGCGGCGACGACCCGGGCAAGCCGCTGCTCATCGCGCACCACGGCGCGCCCGGCCTCGGGTCCCGGAAGGAGCCGACGGCGGCGTTCGGCCACCTGTCCGACCTGTTCCGGGTGCTGGTCTTCGACGCGCGTGGCAGCGGCAAGAGCGGCGACGTCCCGCCGTTCACGCACGAGCAGTGGGTCGCCGACATCGACGCGCTGCGGGCCTGGGCCGGCGCGGAGTCGCTGGTCATGGCCGGCGGGTCGTACGGCGGCTTCCTCGCGATGGAGTACGCGATCGCCCACCCGGATCGCGTGCTGGCCCTGGTCCTGCGCGACACCGCGCCGGACCACTCGCACGAGGAGGCCGCGATGGCGAACGCCCGCGCCTCGTCGCGCATCGAGGTCGACGAGGACAAGCTCACCCGCATCATGGAAGGCCGGATTCGCGACAACGACGACTTCCGCGACTGCTGGGCGTCGATCCTGCCGCTCTACGACCACGAGTACGACCCGGCGTCCATCGCGGCGCGCGTCGACTCCGTCGATTACCACTACGCCACGCACAACCACGCCTTCTCGGTGAACCAGCTGAGCTACGACGTCAAGCCGGGCCTGCCGTCGGTGGCCTGCCCGACGCTGGTGACGGTGGGCCGCAGCGACTGGATCACGCCGGTGGAGTGCAGCGAGACGATCGCGTCGCTGATCCGGGACGCGGAGCTGGTGGTGTTCGAGAAGTCCGGCCACTCGCCGCCGATGGAGGAACCGGAGCGGTTCCAGCAGGTGGTCCGCGACTTCCTGGTCGCGCGGGTGCTGATGCGCTAGCGCCGCTCAGATGTGGTGGGCCGCGTGGTGGGCGGCCAGCAGGTCGTCGCCCCAGTCGTGGCGCAGGTCGCGCCAGACCGAGTGGACGTGGTTCGCGTCGTGCTGGGTGTTGTCGTACTCGAGCAGGAACGTCGGGCCCAGGACGGCGTAGTAGTGGCCATGGCCGGGCTCGACCGGGCCGGCCCAACGGAACGTGACGCGCTCCAGCCCGGCGTCGGCGATCTCGGCCCAGGCCGGCTCCGCGGCGGCCGCCGTCACCCGGCCGAGGTACTGCCGGACCAGCCGCTCCAGCAGCTCGCGCCCGTCCGGGGGCATGTCGCCGTAGGCCAGCCCCGGCGCGATCCGGCCCGCGTCGGCGACGGGGTCGTCGCGGGTCAGGATGTCGCGTGGTGCCTCCGGTGACGTGACGGCGGCGGCCCGCTCCGCCGGCGGCAGCGACGTCACCAGCGCCCGGGCGAGATCCTGCTCGGCCGCGAGCGTCCGCCGTCCGGCGCCCGGGTAGCCGTCGGGAACGGTGGCCGGGTTGGCGCCGAAGAACTGCGGAGTCCCCACCACCCGTCCATCGACGACGGTCACCGTGACGGCCAGGTGGTGCCCGCCCACC
>NZ_SMLB01000102.1 GCF_004349105.1 Jiangella aurantiaca | reverse complement strand
GAGGACCACGTCTCGATGGGCTGGGCGGCCGGGCGCAAGCTGCGCCGCGCGCTCGACGGCGTCGCCCGGGTGCTCGCGGTCGAGCTGCTGACGGCGGCCCGGGCGCTGGACCTGCGCGCGCCGCTCGCCCCCGCGGCCGGCACCGGCACCGTCCGCGACCTCATCCGCGAGCACGTCGCCGGGCCCGGCCCGGACCGCCACCTCGCCCCGGAGATCGACGCCGTCCTCGGCCTCGTCACGACCGGCCGGATCGTCGCCGCCGCCGAGGCGGCCACCGGCCCGCTGCGTTAGAAGGGAACCGCTCATGTCTGGACCCCGACCCGTCCGCGCTCCGCGGGGACGCCAGCTCACCGCGCTGGGCTGGCCGCAGGAGGCGGCGCTGCGGATGCTGCAGAACAACCTCGATCCCGAGGTGGCCGAGCACCCCGACGAGCTGGTCGTCTACGGCGGTACCGGCAAGGCCGCCCGGGATTGGCCGTCGTTCGACGCGCTGGTGCGTACGCTGACCACGCTGGGCGGGGACGAGACCATGCTGGTGCAGTCCGGCCGTCCGGTCGGGGTGCTGCGGACCCACGAGTGGGCGCCGCGGGTGTTGATCGCCAACTCCAACCTGGTCGGCGACTGGGCCACATGGGAGGAGTTC
>NZ_SMLB01000101.1 GCF_004349105.1 Jiangella aurantiaca | reverse complement strand
CCCCCACGCCTGACCCCGCCCGCCCGAACCGCAGGAGGACCCAATGGCCGACGCCGCCACCCTCAACGCCGCCAGCTACGGACCCGAATGGGCCGCCCGTTGGGACGCCGAGTTCGGCGACCTGCCCGACACCCATGACGCCGTCAACTGCCTCGCCGACCTCGCCGCCGGCCGCCCGGTGCTCGAGTTCGGCATCGGCACCGGCCGGCTGGCCCTGCCGCTGGTCGAGAAGGGACTCACCGTCCGCGGCCTCGACAACTCCCCGTCGATGATCGAACAGCTCAACGCCAAACCCCGCGGACCGGAGACCCAGACCGTCCAGGGCGACTTCGCCACCACACGCGTGGACGGCGAGTTCGGCCTGGTGTTCATCTCCCGGCACGCCCTCTTCGCGCTCACCTCCCAGGACGAGCAGGTGCGCTGCTTCGAGAACGCCGCAGCGCACCTCGTCACCGGCGGCGTGTTCGCGATCGAAGTCATGTCGCCGCACGGCACCGCCCTGGAGAACGGCCGCGCCTGGACCACCGGTGTCGAGACCGACTCCGTCACGCTGTTCGTCTCCGCCGCCAACCCGCTGACCCAGCAGATGCGGATGTGCCACTTCACCATCGCCGCCGACGGCACCGCCAAACTGCGGCCCGCCGCCTCCCGCTACGCGTGGCCGGCCGAGCTGGACCTGATGGCCCGCATCGCCGGACTGCGGCTGCGCGACCGCTGGGCCGGCTGGGACCGCCGCCCGTTCACCGCTGAGAGCCCCCAGCACGTGTCCGTCTACGAGAAGGCGTGAGCCAGCATGACCACCAGCACCGACAGCGCGTC
>NZ_SMLB01000100.1 GCF_004349105.1 Jiangella aurantiaca | reverse complement strand
GAGGACCACGTCTCGATGGGCTGGGCGGCCGGGCGCAAGCTGCGCCGCGCGCTCGACGGCGTCGCCCGGGTGCTCGCGGTCGAGCTGCTGACGGCGGCCCGGGCGCTGGACCTGCGCGCGCCGCTCGACCCGGCGGCCGGCACCGGCACCGTCCGCGACCTCATCCGCGAGCACGTCGCCGGGCCCGGCCCGGACCGCCACCTCGCCCCGGAGATCGACGCCGTCCTCGGCCTCGTCCGTTCCGGCGCCATCACCCGGGCCGCGGCCGATGCGGTGGGCGAGCTCCGCTGAGAGCGCACCCCCCGCCCCGGCCCCACGTTGATCTTGGAGTAATGCGGGTATCAATCGGGCATATCGGACCACAATTCCCCACTTTCTCCAAGATCAACGGGGGCGGCCTCGTCGCAGCGCGAGCGCAGCACGTCGAGGGTGGTCACGGTCTTCACCAGCAGACCGGGATGCCGGAAGTGCGACCGAGGGCCATGCTCCGGCGGGCCGCTCCGTTCGTGAAAGGATTTCCGCGGAGGTGCTGCCGATGACGTCCGGACCCCGACCCGTCCGCGCTCCGCGGGGACGCCAGCTCACCGCGCTGGGCTGGCCGCAGGAGGCCGCGCTGCGGATGCTGCAGAACAACCTCGATCCCGAGGTGGCCGAGCACCCCGACGAGCTGGTCGTCTACGGCGGTACCGGCAAGGCCGCCCGGGATTGGCCGTCGTTCGACGCGCTGGTGCGCACGCTCACGTCGTTGGCCGGGGACGAGACCATGCTGGTGCAGTCCGGCCGTCCGGTCGGGGTGCTGCGGACCCACGAGTGGGCGCCGCGGGTGTTGATCGCCAACTCCAACCTGGTCGGCGACTGGGCCACATGGGAGGAGTTC